>JBCBFT010000116.1:0-21576 GCA_038527485.1 Bacteroidota bacterium | reverse complement strand
ATTTTGCCTACAAAAGGTGCTATCGGTATAGTGAAACAGGATTCGGGCATCCAAGACCTGTATGGTAGGTAGTTCCCAGTCTCCTTTGAGGTTGAGGATGAATCCCTTGTCCTTCTCAGGTGAGGCTTGAATCTGGTCCAGGTAAATATCGAGTGTAGTATCAAATATCGTAGTCGGCATAAATATGTATTAAGCTATTTCTGCCATGGTTGTGCATGTCCAAATTAGCTATACGAGTAGTTTTGAAGAATGATTTTTATCCACTTATATAACCCTCATATATCCTCATCTCTCATCATTCTCAATGAAAGTAGGAGGCCATGTATTGAGAAACGATCTCAAATGGGATTTCGCTGCACTCAAGACAAGGGACATAAGACCATGTTTGGAACGATGAAGATCTAGCTAAAAGACAGAGATTTTAGGTTCTGAAAGCACCACTTTTTCGCAGATGTGAAGTTTCAAACATGGTCTAAGATATTGCTCTGGAAATTTGCTGTCCAATGTATCCCTCATTTTCCTCTGTCCACTTACTAATGCCATCAAAATAGACCTAAAATGGGTACTCCTTATCATTCTATGCCTCAATGGTATGATTGAGTAATCGAATGAGAACATATAAAAACCAAAAGCATTCCCCACATAGGCAGAGAATGCTTTTGAAAAATCATGATCTATTGTTGCTAGACTTACTCTATACGCACACGCTCATAGATCATTGCACCATCTACTTCGATTTGTAGCAGATACATACCCTGAGCCGTCCCTTGAGGAAGCATGATAGGCTGAGTCAACGAGCCATTCACATTTCCAAGTGCCTGAGCATAGATTTCCTTTCCTTCGATAGAAAGTACTTTCACATTGATCTCTTGTCCGACGAGTCCATCAAATTTCACAGAGAAGGTCCCTCCATTAGGATTCGGATAAACCTCTACAGACGCAATGTCAGATGGATCAATGGTCACAGTCGTCATGTTGACGGTATCGGTCAGCGTGGTGCTTCCGCAATCATTGGTGGCTGTCAGCGTCACAATAAACTGCCCATCTTGCTGGTACATATAGACAGGATTTTGATCAGTCGAAGTGCCAGAGCCATCCCCAAAGTCCCATGCAAAGCTCGTCGCACCAGATGCGTCCCCTGTGAAGGTTACCTCTGCGCCAGCCGTAGCCTGTGTGATCGCTAGAGTCGTAGGCACAGAATCGGTGTTGCTTACTGTCAATTCGGGTGACACCAGTACACAGCCATTGGCATCTGTAATCGTACCTGTATACGTACCTACAGGAACCCTGACATCCTCATCTGTCGCGCCATTGTCCCAAAGGAAAGTATAAGGCGCTGTCCCACCTGTGACGGTGATATTGATCGTACCTGAATCCGTGGCACATACCGCATCCACGATGCTATCCAAATCCACTGTAACTGTAGCAGCAGGCTCTGTGATCGTAGCCTCAGGAATATCCGACGTACAGCCATTGGCATCTGTGATGATTCCGTCGTAGGTACCAGGAAGCAGTCCTGTCAGATCTTGCGTAGTATCTCCATTGCTCCAGAGGTAGGTAAAGGGTGCATCTCCCGAAACAGTAATCGCTACCCCTCCTGTAGAGTCTCCAAAACATGCTACGTTTTGAACTGTATTGATCTGCGCGGAAGGCAGACCTGCGAAGATCGTCGCAACAACCGTATCTGATACTGAAATGCCGATCTCATTCTCCACTACCACACTAATGGTACTGTCTACAATGGTAGTACCTGTGGCATTGAGAAGCGCAATCTGCTGAACAGAATCGCCTGTAGACCAGCTGTACGATACACCATCAGGACCTGCATCTAGGCTATCTCCAATACAGAAACCTGCCGAGTCCGCTCCAAAGTCCAAAGAAGGCGGAAGGCCAATACCAAAGTCATCAAAGGCAAATCCGTCATCCTGTACAGATCCATCCGATCCGAAGGCTACACGGAAGCGCACGTCAGCGGCACCGATGAGCGAAGAATCCAAAGGATGGAAAGCTTGTACCCAGCCACCAGAGCCATCCGATGAGAAGGTACTGAATCGGCCCGTCCATCCGATGAGACTTCCACCAGGTTCTCCACTAATACCATCATCGTTGAACCAATTGTTGGGAGCACCAAAGCCACCGACATTTTGCCATGTGGCACCAGAGTCCACAGACGTCTGAAGTACCGCACCATCAAATCCAGATTCACTTTGCCACCAGATTTTGAGGGCGACAAAGGCCCCTAGTGGTGCATTGGTCATGTCAAAACAAGGACTGAATACAGCTGAATTTTCATCGAAGCTATATGAAGTCGAATCTATTCCACCTGTTACCCAAGCGTTTGATCCAGATCCTGCGCCTTGAATTGTTTCTTTATTGGGTGTACCAAATGCCCAGGTATTATTGAATCCTGTGCTGACCCAGCCACCTTCTCCTCCTTCGAAGTCTTCAAAGTAAGGATAAGAAGCAATGACAGGTTGCGTAATAAGCGACACACTGAGATCGTTGTTTGTCGAGTCTCCATCTCCCACAAAGGTCAGACTGAAATCAAGGGTAGAGGTTCCTACGTTGGAAAGATCTACACCTGCCAAATCAATCCCCAACACCTGTCCAGAACCAATTGTACCAGTCGTAAGGACTGTATCATAGCTTCCTGCATTGGCACCCGAGACGACCAAAGTGACCACAAGGGAATCCATGCTGAAGTCAATCGTATCAATACCTGAGTTGTCGATATCTAGCACGAGGGTTTCATTATTGCCAAAGCAACCAAAGGAACCCGCTGGCTGAACCAATCCTACAATCCCAGGATCAGCAGCAGGAATAGGCTCGATCGCAAAATCATCAAAGGCAAATCCATCATCATTGACAGATCCATCTGATCCAAAGGCGATACGAAAGCGCACATCTGCTTGACCAAGCAGCGAGGAATCAAGCACATTTTCTGCTTGGACCCAGCCACCCGAACCATCGGAGGTGTTGTCGCGTCCTGTCCATCCTTCTTGCTGTCCACCAGGGTTACCACCGATGGCGTCGTCTGTGTACCAGTTGTTAGGATCACCGAAGGCACCCACGTTTTCCCATGTGACACCTCCATCGATGGAAGATTGTAAAACAGCTCCATCAAAACCATTTTCAGACTCATACCAGATAGCCAAGGAGACCGTCGAAGGAGTAGTGAGCGTCGTGAAGTCGAAGCAAGGACTCAATACCGCAGAGTTTTCTCCTGCGTTGTAGTTTCCTGTGCCCAATCCACCTGTCGTCCATGCATTGACACCTGAGTTGGCACCTGTGATGGTGTTCTTGGCAGGTGTACCAAAGGCCCAGCTCGAAGCACTGCCTCCTGCTATCCATCCGCCAGATCCTGACTCGAAGTCCTCTACATAAGGAAAACTCGTAATCGTGGGCTGCGTGAAGACAGAATCTATCAATGTATCATTTCCTGCGACGCCATCGCCAGGGAAAGCAACTGTGATCGTAAAATCAGAAGATCCAGGGACAGATAGATCTACACCTGCAAACTGGGCGTTGATTGATTGGTTAGTGGTCAAAGTCCCATTATTAAGGGTAGCTGTATAGGTTCCTGTATTGGCTCCAGAAACATTAAGCGTAACCGTCGCATTTGTAGAAGCAAAATCCACATTGTCCAGCCCCACATTCTCTACAGAAGCAATGACTACCTCATTATTACCGAAGCAACCAAAAGTAGGTGCAGGCGCTACAAGGTCTGTAACTGCAAGGTCTGTATTGACTACCTCTACGATCGACACGTCGTCAATAGAAATATCACTCGTAAAGTCTGCTCCTCGGATTCCTCTAAACTCAATCTGAATGGTCCCTGTGAAGGCAGAAAGATCGACACGAGACTCCAAGTAAGGATCGGCTCCTGCAATTTGCTGTTCTCCGATCAGGGTGTCGATGAGGAAGAATTGTCCATCAGAAATTACATAGACTTCCAGATTACCCATATCTGCGCCATACATATGGTAGAAGTAACTCAGCTCAGGGTTTTGGGCTCCTGTCAATTCTATACAGGGCGTTATAATCGAGAAGACATCACCTGGCACAGGTCCTGTGGCCTCTGTATACAAATAGTTTCCATTCCCTGTGGTATTGTCACCTGTGGGACCTGTACCCGTAGACCCTGTCGCTCCTGTCTTACCCAACCAATCTGCATCTGAGTTGGGACCTACTGTCCAGCCATTGGCATAAGTTGCATTGAGCGGGAAGGTCTCAAAGTCCTCCACAAAAGGAAGCGTGACGGGAGTCGTCGTAATATTGACAACTGAGGTTGTTGCTGTATCATTGGTATTGTCGGCATCTCCAGTCAAGCCTGTGACTGCACCGATATCATATGTACCAGGAGCCGAAAGGTCTGCTGCCGTAGCGAAGGTATAAGTAGCGGTCATTCCTTGCATAATCGGAGGACCTGTATATGTCTCGATGACTGGAGTACCTGTTAGTCCAACTTGATATCCCACAGGAAAGCCTGTTTGAGGAGCCGTACCAAAGTTGAAGATTCTGACCGTCACAGGTACAGCGTTAGAAAACGCGCAACTAGAGACAGGCTCAATAATCGAAACCACTCCTATATCATTCGCTTCAGGGGCAAAGATGTTGACATTGTCTACTGCCCAGTAGAAGGAAAAGTCTCCTACCCAACGAAAACGCACTTGTGCATTGGATACACCTGCGACTTGGGCTGAGATATCGATAGAATCTGATTGGGGGTTGGTTGTACTGAGCGTACTTGAAAGCACCGATACCCAGCTTGTGCCATCAAATACCTCTACATTGTATTCTCCACCAAATCCCTCTAGAAAGAAGTGGTCAAACTCGAGGCTAACTGTCGTGAATGCGGAAGCATCGAAAGGAGGAGATTCAAGGGCAACATTTTCGGGGCCTCCTGCACTAGAATAGTCATCGCTGTCAAAAATAGCAAAGGGATCAGAAACAGGGCTTCCCACTGAAATAGATCCTGGATTGTCAAATCGCCACTCATCAAAGGCTGTATCACCCGCAATTACATTTTGGGTCCAGCCTGCCGGGGGTGTGGCTCCCGTAGCTGTACTGAAGTCCTCCGTCAGGATAGGCTGCGCCGTCAAGGCGATAGCAAACCCAACCCAGAACATCAGGGTGAGTAGAGTTTTATTCATGTTATTTTTATGTAGAAATAAAAAAATGATAACCCTAAAATTAAGGTTATTCGAATCAGGGGCAAGAAAAAAAGTCAAAACGTGGATAAAATGTAGGTATGGCCCATTTTGGGAAAGAATTGGAATAGATACTTAACAAACCAAAAGGTGTAGGAAATTCCTTTTACCACATGATTATTCTATGTACTTAGCGAAATATTCATATATCATGATTTTGCCCAATCATAATTTCCTACTTATTCTATATTAAGGAATTCCCAACTCACTTACTTCTTGGCTAATACAATCTTAGTCAAAAACTTATGAAGAAAAGTACATTTATGAGGGAAGAAGTAAGCCTTCCTCGATTTCCTGAGCGATGACTTGAATTTCATCAGACAATGGGCGGTCCGTCAAAATCGCAGGACACTTTTTTCTCAATTTTCCCTTCCAATCGCATGTGATCTGAGCAAAAGATTTGAGGGAAAACTGCGTTTGACGAATTTCGACTGCCTCAGCCAGCAAAATGGCTTCGATCGCAAGAATCTGCATCAATAGTTCTACACATTGATGGCTACGCCATGCCGCGAGGGTCCCCATGCTGACGATGTCCTGATTATTATTATTGGTGGGTATCGACTGAATCGCGAGAGGCGTAGCCAAACTCCGGAGCTGCGCCACCAACGCCGAAGCCGTGACCTGTGCCCCCATGAGCCCGCTCTGGAATCCGAGTTTGCCCCGCACCATGTAAGCTGGAAGCCCTAAGTTGAGATGCGGATCTGTCATCCGCGCAATGCGCCGCTCAGCATATACGCCCATGTATATCAAAGCCTGTGTCAATGCATCCGCAGCAAAGGCCAGCGATTGCCCATTAAAGTTGCCCCCATGGATGATTTCTTCCGTCTCCGTAAATATGGTTGGATTCCCACTTGCACTGTTGATCTCGCGCGTCACGACCTCTTCTACATAGTCGAGCTGATCACTTACAGCCCCCAAGAGTTGGGGCGCACAACGAATCGTATATGGGTCCTGAGGTAAGCGTGGAATTTCTTGCCAATGATCGTCAGTCGTGCTGCTCAGCCAATCACTTCCTTTGCCCCAATATGCCAGGAAAGACAGTACCCTCTGCTGTCCAGGATGAGGTTTGGCTTCTCCTAGCAGAGGATTCCAAGCCTCTTGAAAAGCTGCCTGCGTTTCTCCCATGATAAATGTATGGAGTAGACTCTGCTTCCACGCTTTTTGCGCCTGAAAACAACTGATCGCTGCGAGTGCTGTCATGCAAGCTGTTCCATTTACATAGGCCAGTGCTTCCCCTTCTTTCCATCTAACCGGTGTTACTGCCATTTGCTCAAACCAAGAACTCCCCTCCCAAACTCCCCCCTCGAACGCTACTTTATATTCACCACTCATTGCCAGTGCTGCATGCGCCAAAGGTGTCAAGTCCCCACTTGCCCCCACAGAGCCTAAGCTCGGTACAACAGGTGTCACGTTCTGGCTGTACAAATTCAATAGCTGAGATAATGTCGCATAAGAAATTCCTGCGTACCCACGACTCAACTGAAACAAGCGTAGCACACACATCGTCCGACTCTGTACAGAGCTAAGGTGCTCCCCTACCCCAGTCGCTAGATGATACAAGAGGTGCTGCTGATGCAGCGCACCTTCTGATCGGTCGATCTTCTGTCCTGCCAATGGCCCAAAACCACTGCTACTGCCATAAATCCAACGGCCCGAATGGAGGGCTTCCAAAAATATGAAACGCGCCTTTTCAACCTTCTCTAACGACTCGACTGACAATTCAATGGAATGAGCAGAAGCGCCCCATTTCACCAAATCTTTTATTGTCAAGAAGTGATCTATATGCCATTCGATTTTCTTTTCCAATACTTTCTCAGACATAGATTAAGTGGGGATTAGAGTCAATACTTCCTTCAGTTTGTAACTAAAGTTCAACACCTGCTCCAGATACAATCGGGAGGGGCGAGTAGGATTTTTACCGATGACTAGTCCTTACGCTAAAAAGGGAGCGGAATGATAGATGCTCCAATCTTTGACTTTTCCCATTTCGTCTAAAGGTGGATGATCCGATACAATCACATGTCGAGGCCGAGCTTCAGCAGAGAGATGCTCCTCTATCCATTGATAGCATATCTTTTTCAAGCTGGATGCCGAAGCTTTAGGATCCGCTAATAACACCCAACATTTGAGTCGTTCTCCCTCTGAAGGTTTCATCTTCTTGACCCAGCAGTTCGCGACTCCCTCTATGCCTCTTATTTGCTCTGCTACTTGATTGGGGAAAACATTGATCCCTCCTACCTGGACCGCATGATCTCGACGACCTAAGATTGTAAAGCGATGGTCCGTTTCCCATTTGCACTTATCCATCAGGGCAAAAGGTGCGCTAGGCCCTTGCGTAGGATGGTAGCGAACCAACTGGTCTTCTTTTCTCTGCCAATAAGGAAGGAGATGAAAACTATTTTCGGGATGCGCACGATAGCCTATTCCTGCTGTTTCTGTACTTCCATAGATTTCCGTAACCTCCAAACCATATGCATGCATCTGACTAGCTACCTCAAATGGAAGAGGAGAGGTAGAAGATAATAATTTTAGGCCCAAAGGAATCCTTACATCCGAGTGAATCCACTGCCGATAGAGTAAGGGGAAACCTATGATCCAATCCGATGGTTTTACTAAAGAAAAGACTTGATGCGTGTGTACTTTTCGCATATCCATTACGCCTATCCCGATGTGTGAAGGCAGGAGTACTGTGAATAAAAATCCATAGATGTGTAAAGGAGATACCGCCCGCCAAAAAAATCCTTGAGGCTTCAAAATGGTATTCCAGGCTTCCATTTCCTGAATCAGATACTTTTTCTGATGTACGCATGGCTTCGGATTACCTGTCGATCCTGAGGTAAAAAAGGTCATCGGCCTTGTCCAATCATTGGCTCCCTCTTCGATTACTTCCAGCCATTCTTCGACTCTTTGATATTGCAAAAGATACTGAGAGAGTGGGCCAGACATCAAATGAAAGACACTGTGGAAATAAGCAGCCAACTCAAAGATTTCCAGCGAATCCAACCCCAAGTCTAACTTAAGGTCTCCTTCTATGAGCTTCTGATGACTCCCATGCTCCTCTGCAAGTCTAGGAGCAAGTTGGAGTAGCTTCTCGTGCCACAGCGTATAGATCGCTTCTTTGGTGAGGAATGCATTCATGATCGAGGAAGACAAATGGTAAAACATGCTCCCGCATCGCTGGAATCCACTTTGATTTTTCCGTCGTGTGCTTCTACAATCTGCTTGACGATGGCGAGGCCCAATCCCGTTCCGTTTTCCTTCCCACTTGTCACAAAGGGATCGAAAAGCTTTCGACGGATATTTTCAGGGATTCCTGGGCCATTGTCCTGGATGGAGAGTTCTACATGTCCATTGACTTGTATGCCTTTGACGGAGACAGCGGGATCTACTACTCCGTGTGCGTCCATAGCTTCCACAGCATTGTTGATGAGGTTGACGATGACGCGCTTCAATTTGCGTGGGTCAGCTGAGCCCACGAGGTTCTGGGAGGCTTCCATCGCAATGTGTACTTTCTTTGTTTCTTCTTTATGCTTGAGTTCTTGGATGATATCCGCCAAGTAAGGACTGACCTCGATAGGTTCTTTTTTGAGTTTGGCGTTGCGCACAAAATCCCGCACATCATAGATAATATCTGTGGCATGACGAGTAGCATCTAAGATATGATCTGTCATCTCCAGCGTCATCTCTTGATCTTCGGGTTCATCCTTGATCAACTGTGCCAGCGTATAAATCTGTGAAATAGGCGTCTTGATGTCATGCATGACCATTGAAATGGCTTGCCCGATGGCTGAAAGCTTCTCCTTTTGGACTAGTTGCTCACTGAGTTCGGCATTGCGGATGGCACGCACAGCGTTTTCGATGAAAAGATGCAATAGATAGGATTTTTCTTGATTGATCATCCCTCCTGATGAGGGGATCGCCAGCACACAGTATTGCTCAATCGGACATACCAAGACCCCTTCCACCAATTCTATCTTAGTCATCTCTCTGAGATTGATCCGGCTGAAAAGTTTGTCTACTTGTATGCGATCATCCCCCATCCCCACTTTGGATATTTCTTCGAATTGGTTGTGTTCATCCAGTTTCCCCAATACTGCATACTCTGTCCCTACATAATCTGAGATCTGATGCAAAATATTGATCAAGAGGGTCCTGAGATGAGAGTTTCCTATGCCGATTTGTCCGATGATTTCTAACAAACGTTCCAGATTGGTCAGTCGGTACCAGTCATAGACGCCTTTGGTAGCCAATTGGATGATTTCTTCGTGGACAAAGGGTTTGCTGAGATAGCCTACATCTCCTCCTGCAAGTTGGATAATCTCATCGATGGACCGATCGGTATAGGCTGTGATAAAAAATATCTGCGCTTTAGGATCGATTTTACGGATTTCTACACAAGTCTTTAGCCCGTCCCACCCAGGCATACGCATATCCAAAAAGATCACTGCATACGGCTTCTCTGCTTCCAGCGCAGATTTGACCTTCATGAGACCCGCTTTCCCATTATTTGCCTCATCAAAACTGAAATTGGGATGGAGTCCCGTCGTTTTTTCCTCTACTACAGGGGAGATCTCATCAAATAAATCCATGGCAGCCTCATTCAGGGCCTCATGATTTTTTTTGCGAGGGAGTAGGATTTCTCGGATACTATCGCGTACGATCTCTTCATCATCTACGATCAGTACTCTTGTGTTGTCCATAATTTGAGTCTCTTGAAAAAATAATAAGTAGTTGGGTCGTGGAGCATCAAACACTTCTTTTCATCTGTCGTCTTCCTCACCTAGATCGATTTATGATTTCCATTCTACAGTAGATGGCATTTCTTCTAGCTCATAGGGCAAGGTCATGATGACTGTTGCGCCCTTACCTGCTCCTTCACTGTGCATAGAAATACTTCCCTGGTGCGTCTCCACAATCTGCCGACAGTTATGCAAGCCAAATCCTGACCCCATATTTTTGGAGGTGATCCCCTTTTGGAAAAATATCTCTCCTTGCTCGGGCGCAAATCCAATCGCATTATCTTTCACCCTCAATACTAACTGTGTGGACGCCTCATCCTGTGTCAGATTGATCTCTAGCCGTTTTTCTCCTTTTTCCTCTACCTCATCAAAAGCTTCTCCCGCGTTCTTAAAAATATTGACCAAAACCTGAATGAGCTTCGTTTTGTCTCCTTTGATAGGAGGAAGATCGATCGGCAGATTTTTGGAGATGAAAATCCCCCTTTTCTCTATTCCCCTCTCTTGCATAGCCAGTGCATCGTCGATCACGTGTCTCAGTTCGATGGGTGCGCGCTCTCCTCTGGTCTTTCCCTTTACGTAGTGGCGCTGGATATTTAGTATATCTTGTACATGGCTTGTCGTGTCTGCCATTTGCTGGGTGATGTCCTGATAGTCAGCCTGACGGTGGGTCAAGCTCTCTCTAAGTGCGGAGATAAACTTGAGTAGTGCTTCCCCTTTTCCTGCTCCCATCGCCTCATCGAGTTGGCTTTTCCTCGTCTCGAATAGTTGAATCAGTTTCCCTAAATCCGTTAGCTCTCGCCAATCGAGATCTCCTGAGAGCTTGGCGACATCCGCTCCAAATGCCGTGACCGCATTGCCGATGTCATGTAAGATCCCCGAAGCCATTTCTAATTTTCCAGCTTGTAAAGCAGTAGACTCGGCGATTTCCTTCATCCGCACCTCATTCTCTATGATATCGGTGACATCCTTGAAGGCGTATTGGAAGATCTCCTCATTCAAGCGACTGATCGTGAAAGATAGATATTGGATGTGGGCATGGCCTTTGAATTGGACTTTTAGTCGCCGATTGGAGCAGATTCGTCCAAAGTCAGCAGGATAATGTTCAATCTCATGACGAAAAGGAGGGTCAAAATACTCGATGATATCCAGGATATTGCTCAAATCTAGGTCCGACTCCATAGAGACTGGAATTAATAGTTGACTCCCTACCCCGTTCAAAAGGAGGATCTGTCCGTTTGATTGCGCCTTGACCAAGCCAAAAGGACAGAGATTGATGAATTCGAGTAACTTTCCCAGTTCTATGTTGTGATTTTCCGTCGGCATAGATACATGTTGAGTCAATGTGGCTGTTCTTTATGTTGGATGCTGTATTTCAAGATGCGTAGCTGTCGAGCTTCCCTAAGTCATACATCTGCACATCTGATGGAATCTGTAGGAGAGATTCATACCTTTTCAAAAATTAATATTCCTACATAAAATATTATACTAAATGTATATTTATTTCTTTCTCGATTAAGCAGAAGGAATAAGCAAGAAAGATTTCATGAGAAATGGGATCATATTCAGGCTAAAGCCCTCTACTCACGTCGCTTCACGAGTAGGTATTGATATTGGTTTTGGGGATTGGTTAGTAGTCGTAACTTGACCTTTGTGGGTTTGACCCGATAAGTGAAGATGTAATCCATGGTTTCATCTCTGCTACCAGCTTCTGCTTTGTATTTTTCTGCAACTAAGAAGTTATTCGTGCAAGGAGCGACTTGTGTAAAAAAGTGCTTCCCCATCGTATCCTCTTGCTTCAACTTGGCCAGCGTAGCCTCATACCTGTTCATGTATTCTATTCTTCCACCAGATCCTAGCCTGACAATTCCAAATTCTGCCTTATCCAATTCCTCAGCACTCGCAGCATCCAAATGTGGGTAGATATTTTTTTGGTCAAATGAAATAATGGCCATCATTTATTTTTTATACCAATAATAAACGAATCTAAAAATATTTAAAACAAAAAATAGCATCATTCCTAACAATAAAAAGTCTCATATCAATCAAAAAATATCTATGTAAGCCTATATGACCATTACCTATCAGGCGTTGAACTTGAATCAGGAGGCAAATGCACGCCCATATTGCAGCAATTGGCCGATCAGTCAATAGACATTTATGGAGAAAAGGCGAAAAAGTTGCTTTTAGTCCTTCCATCGACTCGTAAATAGGCCCAGCTATACACACCTATCCATGGTTTTTGCACGCTTGATCAATCCCTTAGGGAATCTGAATCTCTTTGTGCAGATGGGAGTATAACCTATTGTAAGCAAACAACAAACAAACAAAAATTGACGCTCTGAACCGATGGAACTCCTCATTTATACCTTAGTCGTTGCACTTGTACTCATCGTCCTGGACGTTCCAGAAAGGTTCAAAATCAAATCATAGAAACTCATGAGGGTGGTGCCTCATAAGATGTAGTAGTTTAGTTAGTGTGTATGGATGGAGGGGGCCGCCCACAAAGCGGCCCTCCTTTTTTGTTTTGGGTATTTCATCTAAGTAGACAGATGTAAGAGGTCATCCCATAGGAGATTTCACTTCGCTCAAGCCACAAGACCTTAAAATACTGATAATCAATATACAACAACACCTAATACAGCCTAATTACTAGTACTTTAAGTCTCTGTTCTCGACTCTCGAAATCTTTTTCCCATCTACTTAAAAAGCCCTTGCACCATCAGGCACAAGGGCTCTCAGCATATATTTGCTCGTTATTATTCTATCTCAATCGCCTCTGTCTGCTTAAACAGTGGCATCTCGACCTTCTCTACTTCCTGCTTAAACGTGGGCCAGTCTTTCTCAAAGAAAGCATTTACCTCTTTGAGTACCTCTTCTACCTTTTGCTTATACATCTCCATAGCGATCTTTTGAGTCTCGTTTACGGGATGGTAATACTCACTCAGGTAGCGACCTGCCATGCCGCCGATAGCCCCTAAGTTGTCGGGGCTGCGGACGATGCCCTGCTTGTCAGGGTCTGAGCGATACATCAGATCTAGCCGCTTCAGCTCCTTCTTCATAGACTTGACGTAGTCTCCCATATCTTTTTTCACAGAATCTGGCATATCTCCCTGCATGGCCATGACTTTCTTAATTTGTCCGAGAGATTTTTCGGCGTCCTTGACCTGCATGTAGGCTTTCTTCGCTGCCAAGCCGTATTTGATATACTCCTTCTCAAGCGCGACTTGTGCTTCCCAGTTGTCTTTGTTGTAGGTCTTACGTGGGTCTGTCAAGACATTGACAGAGGTGGAGTCCATGGCGTCACCATAGCTGATGCGCACGGTATACGTACCTGGCATGATGGGACCGCCTCCAGGCTCACGATCGCTATCATTGGCTCGTCTCCATGAACCAACTCCCTTGCTATCTAGCCTCCAAGTGACACGGTTCAAACCTGTATCTACCTTGGTCATCAAGGTACGAATCACGTCTCCGCTGCCATCTACAATCTCTATCTTCGCCTTGTTTCCTTTACCTTTTCCTTTTTTCATTTCTTCCTTATCTCCCTCTTCCTTCTTGTCTTTCTTCATCTCCTTAGGATTCCACATGAAGGAAATCAAAGCCCCCCCTCTCTTGTTCTCGCCGCGGTACATCCCATCTGCATCAAAACGAATTCCTTTTGCTTGACGGAAGTCTACCATGTAGGCGTCAGGTGCTTCAAAGGCAACTAAGGATGCATCCATCACAGACTTCTGATCGCGAGCCAGTGCCCTGAGCGGGCGGATATCATCCAGCACAAATGCGGCGCGCCCAAATGTCCCAATCACCAAATCCTGCTCACGCGGCTGGATCTTCATATCGATGGTCGAAGCCGTCGGGAATCCATGCGTCCACTTCTGCCAATTTACTCCCTCATCAAAGGAGATGTACAGACCATATTCGGTCCCAAGGAAAATCAGATTCTTCTCTTTAGGATCTTGAACGACGCTCAGACAGTGGCCCTCGACCTTTGTCTCGTCTACCAGACGTTCCCACTTTTTACCGAAGTTGCGTGTGCGATAAAGATAGGGCTTCCAATCATTCTGACGATAGTTATTGACGACGACATAGGCTTCACCTGCCTCTGTAGCCGAAGGATGGATCTGCGGAATCCAACCATTTTGAGGGAAATCAGGTAAGCGATCCGAAAGATTGGTCCAAGACTTTCCTCCATCTTGTGTCAGTTGCAGGTTACCGTCATCTGTACCTACCCACATCACATTGCGGTCCAGCGGACTAGGCGCAATGGCGAGGATCGTCGTAAAATTTTCTGCCTGGGTCACATCATATGTCAGACCGCCACTCTCCATTTGCTTCTGCTTCTCGGGATCATTTGTTGTGAGGTCTGGAGAAATCATGGTCCAGTTTTCGCCGCGATCGGTAGACTTATGGACAAACTGGCTGCCGTAATACACCGTATTTTGATCAAAGGGATCTTGAGCTATAGCTGCATTCCAGTTGAAGCGCAGCCTTTCTCCATCGGGATGCATCGGCTTGATGAACTTCGTATTTCCTGTCTCATAGTCATATTTGACCAGACTCCCTCCTTGGGCCATAGAGTATCCAAAGCGGGCATCTTCGGGAACAGGTACCACATCAAATCCGTCTCCAAAAGAAAGCTCCTCCCAATACGTATTCCGGATACCGCCGTAGCGCCAGACATAGGCAGGTCCTCTCCAGGAACCGTTGTCTTGCATCCCACCATAGACATTATAGGGGATTTCATTGTCCACATTGATGTGGTAGAACTGGGCAAGCGGCAAGTTCTCGATGAAACGCCAGGACTTGGCGCGATCTCTTGAGATGGCCATCCCACCATCATTTCCTTCGATGATATAGTTGGGATCTTCGGGATGAATCCACCATGCGTGGTGGTCGGGGTGTACACCAGAATAAGGGATGATGACCTTGAAGGATTTGCCTGCATCCTCACTCATCGATACCATAGAATAAATGGAGTAGATGCGATTTTCATTGACAGGGTCTACAAAAATATCCCAGAAATAGAAAGGACGGACACCAATTTCTGTCTTGTTATTGACCATCGTCCAGTTATGGCCCCCATCATCCGATCGATAGAAGGCATTCTTCTTCGACTCCACCAAAGCATACACGCGCTTGGTATTGGAGGGTGCAATGGCCAGGCCGATACGACCGAGTTCTCCTTTGGGCAGGCCGTTTTTAGCGGTAATCTCTTCAAAACTATCGCCGCCATCATAGCTGATGTATAAGCCTGAGCCTTCGCCGCCAGACTTGAAGAACCAGGGCCAGCGACGAAACTGCCACATGGCAACCATGAGTTTGTTGGGATTTTGAGGGTCAATGACCATGTCCCCTACCCCTGTGGTTTCGTTGATGTAAAGGACCTTCTCCCAAGTCTCTCCTCCATCGGTGGTGCGATACAGTCCACGGTCCGTGCTTTCGCCCCATGCTACACCTTGTGCCCCGACGTAGACGGTGTTGGGATCTTCGGGATGAACAAAAATCCGGTGGATGTTGCGGGTATTTTCCAGTCCCATGCACTTCCAGCTTCGGCCTCCGTCGAGGGAGCGATAAACGCCGTATCCACTGGTCTGGCTGTTACGAGGATTTCCTTCTCCTGTACCCACCCAGACGACGTTGGGATTTTTTTGGTAAATGGAAATAGCACCGATAGAGGTCACTTTTTGTGAATCAAATAGGGCAGTCCAGGAGATTCCGCCATTTTCTGTTTTCCACAATCCACCCGAAGCCGTACCTGCGTAAATGATGTCGGGTTCTGCCACGACAGCGTCAATCGCCGCCACACGCCCACTCATTCCAGCGGGTCCTATGCTACGGGCTTTCATATTCTTGAGAAGATCCAGATCGACTTCTTGCGCCTGAATCATCCCCATAAACGCGACCAATCCCATCAGGATCAGTGTGCGGAATGATTGAAAGTAAGTAGTTTTTTGCATCATATTTTGTTGAAGCGTACAGGCTCGGTTATGCCATATTTATCCGCTTTTGCCTGTACAGATACTTTATTTCAGAATATCTAAACAACAAAATTTTGAGGTCTTTTTGAAGAGTCTTAGGGGGCTTTCGTCGAGAAAGGAAGGGAGTGGATCGAATGAAAAAAGGAGACCTCTGCAGAAGCCTCCTTGTATATTCAAAAACTGAGCTGAAAGCCTATCAAGCGCTTTCAATCATTACAGTGCCTTAGAAGTATAGTGGCCATACACCCAGCCTACTTGACCATTGAGCTCGATCTTGTACCAGTAGTCGTTCATGTCTCTGATCTGAACCTTGTCATTGCTCTTCTCGAGGATGTTGCAGACATCGCCTTCGCTTACTTTGAATACAATGTTGTCTTCCTCGCCTTCGGCGGGCTTTTGCGGTTCAGAACGCACATTCAGTGTGCTCGCTTGGATCATCAACTGATTGGCAGGGAGGTCGCGGGCTTTGTCCATATCCAACATTTGGTCTTCTACCATAGAGAATAAAGGAGAGGAAGAGAACATGCTACTTCCTGCTAGACTTTCTAGCTCTTTTTTCTTTTCGCTCGTGCTTTTGAGGTCACCGATTTGGTCCATTTTGATGGCAAGGGCTACATCTACTTCATCTGTAGAGTAAGCATCTTCTGTCAAACGCGCCCATCCTTCGACCTTCTTTTCCTTTCCATATACTTCCATCCATCCTTCCTCATCCGAAGGTACTACGGCAAAGATCTGTCCACGCTCCAACTTCTTGCTGGTAATCGTCGTGATATCGGGACGCTTGAAAATATCAATGCTGGAAAAAGCCACTGCACGTTCGCCACCTACCGCAAATAAATACTCTTGGGACCAGCCTGATTCTCCATCTGAGAGTTCCATCTCTAGGTAGTTGCGATCGTCGATCTCTTCGGACTCACCCGTCAGCTTCACGACTTCACCGAAGGTAATGGTCGCCAAGTATTTGAGGTCTTTGCCACGGCCTGCTCCATCGCGGAGGCCCGCTTTTCCCCAAAGGCAGATCGCCTGATCCGCTGAAGACATCTCGTCATCATCTGACATCTCCTCGTCCATCACAGCGGATGCTTCATCCTTGGGTGCATCTTGGGTTGTTTTGCTATCATCCCCATCGCCGCAGGACTGAAGGAAAATCAAAAGAAAAGGGAGCAATAGTAGCGTTTGAATTCTTTTCATGGGTAAAAATATTTGGGAGCAAGTTACAGAAGGAAGGCGTAGATAATCAATTTTTTTCTGTGAATGATGAGTGATTTCGTAATAAACGACGCCTCCAACCTTGTTATTCATTGAATAGAACCGAATGATTCATAGAGTCTTTCCTTCCTGCACCTTCGATCTCCATGTATGTAGACTTTCCAAACGTTTATCCTTCCCCAAATATTGAATCACTTAATGGCTTTTAGAGCTGGGATATCTTTCTATCAGACGGTCCACCTGTTCCGACAACCAATCGTGCTGCACCATCTGCTTCTGTAGGCTCAACCGCTTCCTGAATTGACGAATCTGACTGAATTTGACCAAGCCTGTAGAAACCACGACCTGAACCTTGATCCGCGCAAACTTCCTCACGAAGGTAATCCATGTAGCATACAGTTTTTTCTGGTAGCTAGGAACCGCTTTGTTCCGTCTCACAAATGCCGAGAAGCTATCCAATAAAGAAAAAAGTACGTCAAATTCTCCCAATTCCACGTATACCTTGATCAGCAACACATTGGCACCCAACTGGTATACGACATCGGAAAAATATACCTCCCTCAGTTCCTTCCGTACTTTCTCATATTCTCCCCTCGCAAAAAACAAAGTCGCCCGATTGTAAGCCAAGGCATTGCTGCGTGCATCTTCTGATACTCGATGTCCATAGTCCTGGATGAACGCCTCCACCCATTCAAATTTTTTCAGTTTCAGACCCAAGGCCACAATATTCTTAAAGTTACGAGCAGACAAATGTCCTTCTTGAAACATCATCTCGTAGGTCAACTGCCATTGGTACAGCTGAAATAAGATCTCTCGAAAAGGTTCCTCTCCTAAATTGATCTGTCGAATGCATAGGGTCGTCAAAAGCGAGTAGATCTCGCGCTGGTATTCTTCGGGGATTTCCTGCTGCTTGGCTTGAATCTCTTGGACTACTGCCTGAAATTCTCCTGCATAGATTCCCTCAATTTGCAGTTTGTACAACAAATAATAGCTCTTGAGCAAGGCCGATCGTTCCAAAAAGAAGGGTTGAGACGCGAGGAAAGCAAGAATTTGCTCTACCATGACGGCTTCTTTCTCCTTGTTGAATACCTGTGCACGTGCTTGTCCCAAGCAGGCATAGCGTAGCCTGAGGGTCAAGTAAAATAGATTCAGTTCCTCCACCATCTCATCAAAAGGGGCTTCTTTGAACATTCCTGGATACAATCCTTGTGCCTCTACTGCGAGTTTGTAATGCTCGTATTGGTAAAAATGTGCTTGAGGAACTGAAAAGGGGGGCTTGACTTTTGCTTGCCGCTTCCACTCATGCAAAAACCGCTTTCGATCTCTCAGCAGTAAGTCAGGCAACAAGAAGTGTACACGATGTGCAAAGTCATCCTCCACACGCTGGTGCATGAGGAATCGCTCTATCAGCCGTGTCAACTGACTCACGCCGTCATATAATAATTGTGCATCAAATGATTTATCTGGATACATCGCTTCAAATAGTGCTTCCTTAGGTAGCTCCTCCATATCAGGATGACGTATATGTAGCGTATCAAATAAGTCTACCAATCGCGCTTGCTTATTGAAATAGGGAGAGCGCACGAAATCTTTGAGATGCTGCATTTCCCAGGGAGAAAAAGTTGCGAGCAGAGAGAGGAGTTTCATGAGGATGACAATTATTTTCCTCAGAATAAATATAAATATCCACTTCAAAAATAGCCTAATTTTTATACATGGGCAGAAAACCTCAAGATCCTCCCCTCAAATTCCTCTTCAGAATCGCATCAAAATATTCTTTTGTGCCTCCTTATCTCCTTCCATATTGCTTCCATAACGCATTGTCACCATGTATACTCGATTATATTTCGTACTTCTCATTTGGCTCCTGTATACCCTCACCCCCCTTTGCGCTCAGTTCACAGAGCTTGGAAATGAATGGTATACGGATCGAGCCAATCAATCCTTCATCAAAATGACCCTCGCTGAAGATGGATGGTATGAGGTAAATTTTTCGGATTTGCTATCAGCAGGCCATGACTTGTCGGGAGTAGATCCCGATCATCTCCATCTCTATTATCGTGGAGAAGAGCTGCCCTTGCGTATTTGGAAGAATGGGAATGCCCTGGAAAAACTGGGCTTTTGGGGTATGAGGAATGACGGGATGTTTGACCGTGAGATGTATCGAGATCCCATCACTGGACAAGCTGACCCTACAGTACAACCTAATATTCACGTCAGTCTTTTTACAGATACCTCGGCATATTATCTGACATGGGGCCAATATCCTGGTTTGAGGTATCAAGTGGTATCAGACACCACATTTAGTAACTATGTACCTGAGCCTTCCTTTCGCTACACAGCGGAGGCTTGGCATCACCCTAGCGATCCTTTAAATGGGTATGTTCTAAGCCCTAGTTTTCCTTTATCAGGGTTCTCCGAATATGTATTGGGTGGGGGAGGCCAATTTGATACTTTTTTCACTCTAAATTCTGACTATGTAACGGGTGAGGGATACCAAGGACCCAGATTTAGTCTGAATGATCCCTTTACGCTTGCATTAGAAACACCTTCTCCTTACCCTATACAGCCTAATATTTTACTCAAAGCAAGGGTTTTTCATAGAAGTAATACACATCATGATCTTGAAATAAAGGTCAATAATCAAGGGATTTTAGATACATCGATTACTCAATCCTTATTGAAGCAAATAACTTATCAGTCCACCTTTACCCAAACCCTATCTTTTCAAACTTATATACAGTTTCTTGCGAATCAATCCCCTATAGATAATAACCACCTCACATGGCTAGAACTAACGTATGATAGAAGCTGTGCATTAGATGCGCTCCCTTTTCTCAAATGGAAAGTACCTTCCAATAGTCAAAAGCAATACTTTCAGTTTACAGGAGTTCAAACAGGTGGCACGGGCTGGATCATAGATCCTGGAGATAATCGCATGTTAGAAGCGGCGATTGCTCACGATTCTGTTCATGTTTTGATTCCTGCTGACACGCTAGATCGGACGCTTTACCTTGTGACAGATTCAGTCATCCAAAAGCCCTCCATTCAACCTCAGCACCATTTAAGCAATCTAAGTGATACAAGTCATGATGGAGCATTTCTGATCATCACGCATAGATCACTAGATAGTATTGCACAAGAATATGCTGCTTACAGGTCTAACTTCTACTCTACAAAGGTCGTCTACACAGATGAGATTTATGAGGAATTTGGATATGGTTCCCTTACGCCTTGGGCGATCAAGCGCTTTGTGAATACAGCGTTAACCAATTGGAATATTCCTCCACAATATGTTTTACTACTGGGTAAGGGGTTTGGGGCCTCTTACAAATCTACTTTACCCGATTCGCTTGCTTACGAGAACCTTCCCATGGTTCCTACATGGGGATATCCCTATTCAGATTGGGAGTATGTCAGAGGTTTCGAGTATGAAAGAATTAATCCCAGGGTAGCCATTGGACGCATACCAGTCAAAACAAATGAAGAGGGAAGGGCCTACCTTCAAAAATTAACTTACTATGAAAGTAGTCCTTTTGAGTCTTGGCGAGAAAGAGCTCTATTTCTAGGAGGAGGTAATACACAAGGAGAGCAGGATATCATTCGTGATATTTTGGAAAGATGTAAGAATGTATATCCTTACGATACAACCTACAGCTATTTCAAGAACGACTCATTCTATCTTATCACTCCATCTCATTTATTATATGATTCTCTAATTAGCAAAGGTTTAGGAATGATTACTGCTTTCAGCCAAAGCATATTTCAAGTTTATGACCTACCCGTTTTACTTCCAGAAGAACATGCTAATATTCACAAGCCCCTATTTCTATTAATGCTAGGTAATTATGGAATCTCTGACTATTGGCATTACTCCATTCTTGAGTATTGGGTCGAAATTCCTCAGAAGGGATCGATAGGAGTCTTGGGATGTAGTGGCCCTGCGTACCTTAGTCCTTTAAAGAATTATGCGGCTGTTTACTTTGAGGAGCAGTTCGAAAAGATGTTGGGACAGTCTATCGGTCAAATCATTCAGTCTACCATCGTCCATTACTCCGACTCTTTTGAAACCACCATTTACAGAAATCATGCCCGTCAGCTCAATTACTTTGGCGATCCTGCTGTGACTATCTTCCGCGCTCCTGTGAGCAACCGTACCCTCTATCCTGGTGATACAGACAAGGACGGCGTAGCCAACGTCGCCGACTTGCTCCCGATCGGTCTGGCCTATGGCGATACAGGAACGACCAGGAATGGGGCGACGCTAGACTGGATTGTGCAAGAAGCACCTGATTGGTCTGCACAGTTTCCTGATGGACGCAGCCACAGCTACGCGGATGTGGATGGAAACGGGATCGTGGAAGGCATAGACACCTTGGGGATTCGACTCAACTACAGCCGTACTTCCGATAAAACACAAAGCAGCAATTTTACCCAAAA
>JBCBFT010000115.1:0-21606 GCA_038527485.1 Bacteroidota bacterium | reverse complement strand
CCACACCGCCAAGTCACGATCACTCCCCACATCGCCAAGTCACGATCAGTCCCCCACCACTCTGACGTATTTCCTTTCAATTCCCCACTCAAACAAGCCTATCATAATCCTCCTTCGTATCTACATCAAACGTCGTCCTTAATGTAACCCGCTTGATATCCGCCTGACTCGCCATCCATTTGCCCGCTCCGCGATCCCCTTTCAGTAAGAGCAGATCCTGGAAGTATTTCCGCGGAAATAAAGCAGGTACCCCATGCTTCTCTCCATAGGCAGTGGATACAATCCTCGCAGGTTCTTGCGCAAACGAATCAAAAAAAGGCTGTAGATCTTTCGCAGTGATTAATGGCTGATCTCCCAACAAGACAAGCGCAGCTTTAATGGTAGGTCGTTCTTCGAGTAAGTAGGAAATACCCCGTCGGATGCTGGCACTTAAACCTTCTTCCCAATGAGGGTTGAGGAGCCAATGAATACCATCCACTTGAATCTCCGCTTGAATGCGATTAGCATAAGCGCCGATAATAGGGTAAACCCCTTGGGCAGGACAGGCAAAGGCCGTCTGAATACAATGCCCCAATAGCGTCGTCTCTCCATAGGGGAGGAGCTGCTTGGACTGCCCCATCCTACGGGCTTTACCCGCTGCCAGAACCAAAATGGCAATCGGATACGTCATTTGGCGTGGATCGAGCCTCGAACTTCTTTGAGAGAGAAAGGCTGCTTTTGGCGCTGGATAGACAAAATCTCTGCTACGATGGATAGCGCAATCTCCTCAGGAGTGACAGAACCAATATTCAGTCCTGCTGGACTGTGAATGCAATCTAGAAACTCGCCATCCACCTCAGACCAATGCTCAAATAAGGCATCGAATAATTGCTCTCTCCGATTGACCGAACCCAATATCCCCAGATAGTCAGGTTGTCGCGTTTTCATCGCGAGCAAGTACTTCAAATCCAGCGCATAGTTATGCGTCATGAGTACTACGGACGTATCTGGCCCGATGGGATGATCTGTAAACAAGTCAGGCGTCATAGGCAGGACTTGCTGTGCACCTGGAAAGTCTACTTTTGACTTAGGGTTGGATAGGGAACACATGACTTCCACCTCCCATCCGAGCAGCGCCCCTTGTTTGCATAATTTGACGGCGTCGTGTTCCGCACCCACCAAGATGAGGCGATGAGAGGGGGTAAGGATATGAGAAAATACTTCTGACTCAGGTTGTGGGACGAACGCAGGCGAAAAGGGAATGGCCTCATTTTCTAGCTCGATGACAGACCCCCAATTTCCCTGTTCACCATCTTGCTTGATAAAATAGGAAGCAATCGTGAGGGGCAATCGTTGCGAAAGGTGTTGATCAAATGTCTGCTGCCACTCAGTAGATAAGTAGAGAGGTTCGAGGAGAATGTACAGAATACCCTTACAACCCAATCGGTAACGTCCGTCATAGGTCATGATCTTGGCTTGCCCTGACTCAAAAACACTCCTCGATTGACGGAGTACCTCTTTCTCTACACATCCCCCGCTCACAGCTCCTGTCATTTGGCCATTTTCCGAAATGAGCATACGGACACCTGGCCTCCTGTAAGAAGAACCCTCCAAGGCCACTACAGTGGCCAGAACAGATGGAATCCCCATGCGCTGATTTTCCAACGCTTGAGCCACAATCTGTTTGAACTCATGCATCATATTTCTAAAGAATTATGCTATTGCTCTACTAGCCGAGCCTTTCGCTCTAAGGTAGACGGATATCGTCACCCCTATATTGGCTTGAGTTGGAAACAACATCTGTGATAATCTTGTGGGCATGTTAATCCATGCAGTCGAATGCTTCCTTCAGATTGTATCTGGAGTTTATGTTGCTTCCGTTTCAAATGATAGAAAGCCTGGAAGAGGTAATTTCTGATTACACATGATCTTCCAGACTTTCCTATAACTAAGACCAGATTTGAAGTTTCAAATAAGGGCTACAACTTTTGCTCATTAATCATAGAGGTCGAAGGCATATGACTGGCAAAAGGCTGATCATAGATGCGTGAACCCGTAGCTTGTGCAATCGCATTGGCGAGGGCTGCCGAGACAGGAGGCAAGGAAGGCTCACCCAGACCTGTAGGGTCTATCCCGTTTTGTACAAACTGGGTTTCGATCTCTAGTGGAGCCTCCGAATGACGAATGAGGCGATAAGCATTAAAGTTGTTTTGCTCTGGTTTTCCATCCTTAAATGTCAAGCCACTATACATCGCATGCCCGATCCCATCTACGATACCTCCTTCAATCTGATTAAGCGCAGCTTCAGGATTGACGACAATCCCGCAGTCTACGGCACACCAAACTTTTTGTATACGTGGTTCGGCTCCATTCATCTTGACGTCGACGACTTGGGCTACGTATGTATTGTGGCAGAAGTAGGCACTGACCCCACGATGTACACCCGACATGGTGTTGCCCCAACCTGACATTTCTTTGACGAGTTTCAATACACCCGCGTATCGCTCAGGATCATAATCATTTTTCTCACCTACAGGATCATTTTTCGCTCGATCAAATAGATCCAGACGGAAGGCAATGGGATCTTTCCCCGCTGCTTGTGCAACTTCATCCAGGAAGCTCTGCTCCGCAAAAGCGATGAAGTTGGAGCGAGGCGCACGCCATGCACCTGTAGAGATATTGGAGTCTACTCGGTAGTTTTCGACGAGGTAGTTGTCAATCGCTCCCGCAGGAAAACGATGCGCAAATACAGGGCTGCCATGAATGCCTGCTCCCTTGATGTGTACTCCGAGTAAGTTGCCATCTGCATCCAAACCTGCTTTATACGTCACTTTATAAGCAGGGCGGTAAACGCCCTGAGTCATGTCATCCTCACGGGTATACACCAGTTTGACAGGCGCTTGTGCCTTCTGCGAGATAAGGGCTGCTTCTACTCCAAAGTTTCCATAAAGACGTCGTCCAAAACCACCCCCCATACGGGTCATCATGATGGAGACTTTGTCTTCTGGGAGATTCAAAACCTTGGATACACGTCCCCTCAAGGCCTGCGGAGTCTGAATAGGTCCTTCCAGCTCAGCTTTATCGGCTGTTACATGGGCGAAGAAGTTCATCGGCTCCATGGTATTGTGTGCGAGGAAGGGAGCCGTATAGCTTCGTTCGATGATCTGAGCCGCATCTTTAAATGCCCCAGCTATATTTCCATCTTGTCGCGTAGCTTTCTCCGCTTTGGTATTCAGCACAGCGGAAAGTGCCTCTTGCTGATTCTCTGTATTCTCTCCTTTGCTCGCTACCGCCCAGTTGATTTTGAGGGCTTTTTTGGCCTTCATCACCTCCCAGGTAGAGTTCCCTACGATCGCCACCAAGTCAGAAAATGCTGTGACGTCTGACCATTTCGTTTCTATTCCTTCGGGCTTGGTATTGAACGTGAAGATGTCTTTGATGCCTGGCATGGCACGCGCTTCGGCATCGTCTATAGACTTAATCTTCATACCAAAGGCAGGCGCATGTTCGATCATGGCGATCAGCATGCCTTCTTTTTTTACATCTAACCCAAATAGGGGCTGCCCTGTAGCGATTTTCTTGGCATCTACATTTTTTCTGCTTGTGCCAATGATCTTAAAGTCTTTAGGATCTTTGAGCGGGACCTCCTCAGGTACAGGAATCTGCGCTGCCAGTGTCGCTACTGCTCCATAGCCGATAGATTGGCCACTTTTTTCATGATGGATGATGCCATCGGTTGTGGTCAATTCGCTCGCAGGAACTTGCCACTGCTGGGCAGCAGCTTCTACCAACATAGCGCGAGCTGTCGCACCCGCACGACGCAGACTTTGCCAGCCCTGACGAATGGATTGACTTCCCCCCGCAACCTGACGGCGAAAGCTTTGCGTATCCAGTCCTGCTTGTTCGACCACCACATTTTTCCACTCCACATCTAGTTCCTCCGCTACGATCATCGGCATAGAAGTTTTGACATTCTGACCGATTTCGGGATTGGGAGACATAATGGTTACTACGCCATTGTCCCCAATTTTGAGAAACGCATTGATGTTGAACCACTCCTCAGGCATCTGAAGTGGTATTTCTTTATTGACAGGTGTACAGGAAGCGAGCCAGTTGAATCCCAGCATCATACCCCCTCCTGCTAAAACTGAAGCCTTTAAGAAGGATCTTCGGTTGAATGTATTTTTGATTAATGTCATTTTTCTGAATTGAAATTCGGAACAGTAAAAATCGAAAGGGTAGGAATTAGGCCATCTTTTCAGAAGCGGTTTTGATCGCAGCTTTGATGCGGACATAAGTACCGCAGCGGCAGAGATTTCCATGCATGGCAGTCTCGATCTCCTCGTCAGTGGGACGAGGATTTTCTTTGAGCAGCGCGGCTGCATTCATGATCTGCCCTGCTTGGCAATAACCACATTGAGGTACGTCATGCTCCAGCCAGGCTTGTTGTACAGGATGATCCCCATCCTCAGACAGCCCTTCAATGGTCGTAATGGCTCGATCCTGAATGGCACCTACGGGAAGGAGGCAAGATCGCATGGCCTGTCCATCGAGATGAACGGTGCAGGCACCACATTGACCGATGCCACAGCCAAATTTGGTTCCTGGCATATCGAGATGTTCACGTAACACCCAAAGCATCGGGGTGTCAGCTGCTACGTCGACTTGACGTTTTGTTCCATTAATGGTCAATTCGTAGACTGGCATGAGTAGTTAAATTTCGCTTTGTTAAATATGGACAAGTGTTCGTTTGAACGGATTCAGGAATAGAATGAAAGTTAGAAAAGGGCCAGAAGAATATCAATGGATAAGACGATTATCTGCGGGTACTCGTCGGTGATTTTGGATCATAAAAAGTCCACTTTGATATGAGGAAACATCCGTATGACGATTTTAGTCTTTTAAAGCAAAATTAATTTCCTAATTTCCGAAATATCGCGTAGCGCATATCTTTCTTTTCTGATTACTACTACTCAAATATGAAAAATCTCATTTTTATTGTAGGGATTTCGCTTCTGATCATCTCATGCGAAGCTCCCCCAAAGGACATACAAATGACAGCAGATGAACAAATTGCACGATGGATGGACGGCCTTTCTGTAGAGCAAAAGGCGAGTATCGTCGTAGGAAATGGCATGCGGCTCCCTGGATTGCCGATGAATACCGAGCTAAAGGAAAAAGTACCTGGAGCAGCCGGTAGTACCTTTGCGGTAGATAGCCTGGGGATTCCTTCCATTGTACTTGCCGACGGACCCGCTGGCCTTCGAATCAATCCGACGCGTGATAGCTCTGAAAAAACCTATTATTGTACGGCTTTTCCCATTGCCACACTTCTCGCTTCCTCATGGGACACAGAGCTTGTCGCGCGCGTCGGGAAAGCGATGGGCGAAGAAGTAAAAGCATATGGCGTGGACGTTTTGCTAGCACCCGGTATGAACATTCATCGCGATCCTCTAGGCGGGCGCAACTTTGAGTACTACTCAGAAGATCCTCTGCTCTCAGGCAAGATGGCAGCGGCCATGGTCAACGGCGTCGAAAGCAACGGAGTAGGTACCTCTATCAAGCATTACGCAGCCAATAACCAGGAGACCAACCGTATGCTCCTCAATGCCAATGTCAACGAAAGAGCCCTCAGAGAAATCTATCTGAGAGGATTTGAAATCGCTGTCAAGGAGGCGCAGCCTTGGACTGTGATGAGTGCCTACAACAAAGTAAATGGCACCTACGCCTCTCAAAATGCTCGTTTACTCACAAAGATATTACGTGATGAATGGAAGTTTGAAGGATTAGTCGTGACAGATTGGTTTGCAGGAGATGATCAGATCGCCCAAATGAACGCAGGAAATGATCTGGTCATGCCGGGAGTACCTGGTCAGCGTGAAGCTATATTAGCAGCTGTGAAAAGTGGCAAACTTTCGGAGGAAGTGCTAGACGCCAACGTAAGACGTATTTTGGATATCGTCTTCCGTTCTCCAGCTTACCAAAAATACGCCTACACAGACGATCCTGATCTGAAGGGGCATGCTGAGATCGCTCGTGCGGCAGCTGCAGAAGGGATCATCCTCCTAGAAAATAAAGAAGCACTTCCACTTACAGGAGATCAACTCAAAATTGCAGCATTTGGTATTGGGTCCTATGAATTCATTGCAGGAGGCACAGGAAGTGGAGATGTCAATGAAGCTTACACGGTTTCTATTGTAGAAGGACTGACAAATGCGGGACATACACTCCACGCAACTACGCAGGAAATGTACCTCCCTTACATCGAAGCTGAGCGCGCCAATCTCCCCAAGAAGGAATCTATTTTGGACGCAGAAATTCCGCTTCCTGAGATGCCTTTGAAGGCTGAGGATGTAGCAGCAGCTGCAAGTGAAACAGACGTAGCCTTGGTTACCTTAGGACGAAACTCAGGTGAATTTAGAGATCGTACGACCGAAGGAGATTATTATCTGACGGCAGATGAGCAAGCGATGATATCCAAGGTCTCGGATGCCTATCACGCTGTCGGAAAGAAAGTAGTTGTACTGCTCAATATCGGGAATGTCATCGAGATGGAAAGCTGGAAGGCTAAGGTGGATGGAATCGTGCTGGCTTGGCAAGGTGGCCAGGAAGCGGGCAACGCCCTGGCAGATGTGTTGACAGGCAAAGTGAACCCCTCAGGGAAGCTTCCGACTACCTTTGGGGTATCCTATGAAGATGGACCGAGTTCGGCTAGCTTCCCTGGAGAGGCAGTACCCGGAACAGAGGAGGTGAAATTAGGGCCTATTTCTCTTGGTAGACCTGCCAATGTGACCTATGAGGAAGGTATCTATGTGGGATACCGCTATTATCTGACAAAAGAAGTACCTGTAGCTTATCCCTTTGGATATGGACTTTCCTACACTTCATTTGATTACGCAGATCTGAAGTTAAGTGGGGAGACCTTTGCAGGAGGCATGACGGCTTCGGTTACCATTACCAATAATGGGCAAGTGGCAGGAAGAGAAGTGGTTCAGTTGTATTTAAGCGCACCTAGTAACTCGATGGATAAGCCTGTACACGAACTCAAAGGATTTGGCAAGACGAAGCTTCTCAATCCTGGCGAAAGTGAGATATTGACATTTACGCTGGATGCGAAGGCGCTGGCTTCTTATGATGCAGAGCAGTCAAGTTGGGTAGCCGAAGCAGGGACTTACCTTGTAAAAATTGGAGCTTCAAGTATGGATATAAAAGCCCAGGCTAAGTTTGAGTTGAAAGAGGGGCTGAAAGTAGAATAAGAAGGATGATGGAATAAAAAAGGGGCTACTAACATTCTAGCAGCCCCTTTTATCTTTATCCTCCCATCATGTCACTACCTGAAGTGTTGTAGTTCATGTTCTTTCTTCTAAAGAGGGACATATCTGTTTTCCCGAAACGGTAAGAGAAGTTGACACGAATCAGCTGTGGGTTGCGAATACGTGAAAATTCCTGGAAGAAGAGATCGGTATCTGTCACGGTACCTGAGCGACGTGTAGCAAATATGTCTGAAGCACTGACGGTGATGTTTGCCTTTCTATTCCAGAAACTCTTCCTGACAGATACATCTAGGAACCAAAGCGGGATGCGGAATCCTTGCGCAGTCTGGGTCGGCCCTCCTCTCCAACTTCTATTGTTGGGATTGGCAGGGGTGAATGCCGCGCGCGATCGATACGTTCCGTTGATCTGTAGCGAGTAATCTTTGGGCAGACGGATCTGGATATTCTCCTTAATGAATGCACTCAATTGATCGACTTGAAGGGCATTCTCCACATTCGTCGCATCTACCTGTGCCTGATAGACATTGATATTGGTCGTCATTTCTAACCACCCAAAGAATTTGTTGCGCATCGTCAGTTCGCTACCGAAGGCATAGGCGTTGTCTGCATTGATGTAGCTCGTGACGATGACCTCACGGTCGAGTACAGGATCAAACTCGTTGAACTGGTAGGTCGTGATGAGGTTGCTCGCTTGCTTATAATAGACAGAAAGTAGGGCACTGTGATTTTTACCCAAAAACTTCTGGTACGTCAATTCAATGTTGTTGCCAAACTCAGGTAAAAGTCCCACATTTCCTCTTCTCAAGTTCAAGGAATCAGAATAGTCGGTATAAGGCAATGTCTGGAAGAAGTTGGGACGGTTGATTCGTCGTGTGTAAGCCAACTGAATCTCATCTTTTCCTTCCTTAAACTTCCGTGAGAAGAATACACTAGGGAATAAGCTGATAGGGAAATTGATCTGGAAAGAAGAGTCAATCTCTGTCAATGTCCCTGTGTAGAAACTGCTCTCCGCACGAAGTCCCGCCTGCACACCCCAGCCGTTTTTCTGATATCCAGTCTGCAGATAAGCCGCGAAAATATTATTTGTATACTCAAAACGGTCGGCTACCTGCGAGAAGAAGATGAACTCATTGCGATCGGGATCCAAAATGGCATTTTCCTGCTCATTTCTATTGGTCTGAATGATGGTCTTCAGTCCCCCCTCTAGCTTGAGATTCTCCGACAGCGGATTCACAAAATCCGTTTGGAGGGTAAGGAAACTTCCGCCTCCGCTAGTGAACTGCTGCTCCTGAGTGGTAGCCCCATCGTCAAAAGTAGTCAGGAACTGATTATCTCCTTCAAATGTTACCTGATTGTAGTTGGCATCTGCCGTCAGCTCAGCTCCTTTTTTGGTGAAGAGGTGCTTGAATTGAACAGAAACCCCTGCATTTCTGAACATACGATCCTGGTTGGCGTCCCGCGTGTAGGTCACGCTAGAGGAGTCTGTCTCAGTCGTATTGATTAGCTGTGAAACAGGGAGGAAACTACCTTGTACAAAACTTCCACTGATTGTCAGTGTATTGCGATTATCCATCAGATAGTCAAAGCCACCTCTTAGGCGAACGAAGGTCCCTCTGGTCGTATCATTAGAAGTTTGTACCAAGGAAGAGATGGGCGCCACAAGATTGTCACGTTCTGTCAAGGCGTCACCGATGCTTCTGAAACTATTGAGACCACCCGATCCAAACACATTGATTTTCCCTTCGCGAATATTAAAATTCCCCCCTACATTGTATCCCAGTCGGGTATCTCCCCCAAATCGAATGCTTCCATTGTACCCCAGTCTTCTTTCCTTTTTCAGCACAATATTCAAGATTCCTCCTGTACCTCCTCCTGCATCATATTTAGCTGAGGGATTGGTGATGACTTCGATTGTTTCGATTTCGTCAGCCGCAATCTGATCAAGGGTCAGCGTCGTCGGCCTGCCATCGACAAAGATCTGGGGAGAACCATTTCTAAGCGATACGTTGCCATCTAGATCGACGGAGATGGATGGGACATTTCTGAGTGCGTCTTCTGCTGTTCCCCCGACCGTCGTCAAGTCTTTGTCTACGCGGTAGATCTTTCTATCCAGTGCCAGAACAGTACCTGTAGCAGAAGCTTCGATAGAGACTTCATCTATGTTTACAGCTTCTTGCACGAGTACGATCTTTCCGAGGTCTTTCTCAAAATTAGCAGGATTGAAGCCTCCGCCAAATCCACCTCCTGGACGACCAGAGGGGCGAGCACTTCCTCCTGGCTTTCCTTGTCCTCCGCCAGGGCGCTTCATCCCGAAGTCGACTTTCTGGCTCATTTTAGTATATCCGAGGTAGGAGATGATGAGGTCAAACTCGCCCATGATGGGGAGCTTCTCCATATTGAATTCTCCGTTTTTCTTTGTGAACTGCCCCGCCCAGAGCGTATCCTTCAACGTGCGTGTCGCACGATCAAACTTCTTACCCATGAGTTGGACATTGGCATAAGCCATGGGCTTTCCTTCCTCATCGACCACCTTACCGTAGAGGCGACCAATCATAAACTTTGAGGGATCGAATCCTCCCTTACCTCCAGGGCGTCCTCCGCTAGGAGGGTACTGGGCCATGACCGTGGAGGCACTGATTAAGATGATAAGCCCAAAGAGGAAAACATACTTTTGCATATTCGCGTGCTTAGTTATTTGGAGTGTAGAATGTGGTGCCCTTTCAGTCAATGTGCAAACATGGTTTTTACTGAAAGAAATGAAAAGGCTATCCGACGAATCAGGAAAAATTATCGATGAGTCTTACGTTATTGTCTGATTCCCAACTAGCAGAATCAGATTTTTGTTGGTCATTCATTCATATTACAATTTCTATGATTAGACAAAGTGGAGGAGGATTTTATTCCCCTAGAGAAGAGAAAATAGTGGGTAAAATGTATGTCTGGTAAAAATTCCCGCAAAGGAAATACATCATGGGTCTGTTTATTTCATGATCATTTTTCAAAATTAGGAACCATTTCTATCCTGAAACTACATATGTTTATAAGGTGCAAATTTTAAGGCGGAAAATATTAGAATTGAAGGGACTTTGTGGGAAAAATAAGACGGTTTAACCCTTATCCCAATGAGTGCGCTTATGCAAACGCCTAGACCCCAAGGATCTGTAAACACAACCCTAAAAAGAATACTGATAAGTGGTCCTGCTCTATTGCTGTTGACAGCGGTGTTGTTTTATGCGACGACCCACAACGCAGTCAATGACACGGACGGTGACGGCATCACCAATGACATAGACCTGGATGATGATAATGACGGGATTCCCGACAGTGAGGAGGGGAGTTATGTCAAAACCTTGCTCAACGGAGACTTTGAAGAACTGGATGCTTCTAAAGCCACTCATGTGTGGGGACGTGCGCCCAAGCGTGCCATGGCTTTGTGGGAGAGCGACATCCCAGGATGGAATACGACCGCTCCCAACAATAGAATCGAAGTCTGGGAGTCTGGCTTTGGAGGCGTCACCTCTGCCAGTAACGGGCATCACGCCGAAATCAATGCCTTCACGAATTCAGAGTTGTATCAAGATGTCTATTTTGCTCGTCCAGGCGTGATCCATTGGTCGATTAAGCATAGAGCGCGAAAGGGAGTGGACTCCATGAATATCCTCATAGGACCTGTAGGGAACCAGACGGAAGTCGCCCGTGTAGGTACAAATACCAGTGGCTGGAAGCATTATGAGGGAACGTATACCTTGTACGCCAGGCGATCCGCTGTCTATGGTAGATGATGATGGAGATGGATTGTGGGATGTGATTGACAATCGGGACAGTGGAAGTGGTACGGGGGAAGTGACCAGTGGAACTCCGCTCAGCCTACCAGATACGGACGGAGATGGGTTGAAGAATTTCACAGATATTGATGCTGATAACGACGGGATCGTAGACAATGCGGAGGCTCAGACGACTTCGGGCTATGTGCTTCCTCAGGATAATGACACCGATGGAGATGGACTAGATGATGCTTATGATAGAGATTGTACGCCTTGTGGATCGGTATCGGGTGCTGCCATCATTCCTGTAGATTCAGACTTCGATGGAGCACCTGACTACATTGACATTGATTCAGATGATGATTATATCAGTGATGAAATAGAGGGACACGATACCAATGGAGATGGCCAAGTAGACGAGTATGATGCGCCGATGGCCAATACAGGATTGATGGGAGATACTTCTGACATAGACTTTGATGGTCTCATGGACGGATTTGACAATAACATCGTCTCACTCGATCCAACCAATGGCATCAACTCCCCAGGAGCCTATCCCAACAATTCTACCAACGAGGCCGATCAAGATTGGCGTCATTATAACATCGAAAATTTACCTGTGGAGTGGTTGGACTTCTCTGTCAAATGGAATCGCAATACCGCTGAAATCCAGTGGGCGACAAGTGTAGAGGTCAACAATGACTACTTCAGCGTCCAGCGATCAGAGGATGGGGCATCGTTCGCGAGCGTGGGGCGCGTAGCAGGAGTCGGCAATAGTAAAACGCCTACAGCGTATAATTTTGATGATACAGAAGCCCATTTGCTTGCATCCAATCGATTCTATTACCGCATCCAGCAGTTTGACATAGACGGGGCGAACAGTTTCTCTAAGATTGTAGAACTCAGCAGAGAGGCAGTCACCGACTTGTCTGTGAATGCCTTTCCCAATCCCGCAGTCGATCAAGTGACGATCAAAATAGCAGGTACGTCTGAGCCTGCGCGTGTATCCATTTTCGATCTCAATGGTAGGATTGTGTGGAAAAAGGGTAATATGACAGCGCCTACCCAACTGGATATTTCGAGTTGGGCGAGAGGTCCCTATGTGGTCACCGTACGAGCGGGGAATCAGAAAGTCAGTCAGAAATTGGTGTTGAGATAGCGTATCTAGCCTAGATATCATGCTCGAATGGAAAAATGAGTCATCCTGGAAATAGGGATGGCTCATTTTTTTGTGACGTTACACGCAACAATGCCCTTCGCACAGGCAATTTTACCTGTTTCTTAAACTAAGTAGATGTACGATGTGCTCGCATAGGAGTAGAAGCTAGTTTTGTTACATCAATTGAAAACAAAATCAACCCCAATTATTATGAAAGTTTCCATTCAAATCTTCTTCCTTCTACTTCTTTCGCTCGGCCTCTCTGTCCAGCTATCAGCACAAACTGCTTGCAGCAACATCAATAATAAAAGTGGGATCAATACAGGAGCGAATCACGTGTTCGGTCCCAAGTCTTTTGGCCAAAGTGTAGTGGCGAATTCAAGCTGCATGGGAGGAAATGCGTTTACCTCTTTTTCATACTGGGCACAAGGAAATTCTAGAACAGGTGTAGTTTTCAAAGTTTTTAAAGGAAAAACTACTACAGGAACAGCACTAGTTGAAAAAACGGTGGAGCTTAACGCCCCCAACTTTGGTTCAAAGCAAAAGATTACATTTGATCCCATACCCTTCAACGATGGGGAAATTTATACCTTCATCTGTCAGTTGAAATGGGGAAATACCATCGCACATACTTCTGCTAATGCCGTGTCTGGGGAGGCTTACCTCCAAGGGAACTTCTATCCAGGCGCAGACCTGAAATTCGAAGTAGGAGCGGCCCAATCAGAAAGCGTTATCAAGATCATTTCTGCGACATGGGGAGCTGACACCAGAACTAAAGACGTGAAGTCTATACTCGAAGGTATGGTAGCTAAGGGTAACATGAGCTTTATAGCTAACAATGGTACCATGAAAGGAGACCCTGCACCTAGAACGAGAAAGACTCTGACTGTGACGTACATCAAAAACGGACAGCAATATACTAAGGAAGCCCTAGAGAGTCTCACGTTCTCCTTCTAGTGAGCTAAACATAATCTGACAAAACCCCTGAGATGCGCCATCCCACTTTTGGGATGGCGCATTTTTTATGGACAAATAGGTACTTTCCCCCACGGACCTTCTTTGATTAGCCTTGATCTTCGCTTTTACTTTTCAGCTGAATAAAATCAATCATCGCATTTCGGGCCTGACTATTTTCTGCAAAAGACATATCCTGCCATAGTCCTCCATGACTCTTGTCCAATACATGTAGAATCTGGCAATCTCTATATTCCGATTCCCAGATCATTTTCTCAAACAGTTGGGTGTATTCAAACAATCCCCCCTCAGAGATCAGCAGCATGGGGATGTCCAAGTTTTTGAGATAGGTCGCAGGAGAGGCCTCTGCAAATGCTTCAATATCATCTCCAAACACATCCATCACATGGGTTCGGGCCATCTCTCGAACGTTTTTGCGTTCATGATTGGCAAATACATCGTAGTAAGCCTTGATCTCGTAGGTTCCCGCTACAGGAATGACTGCACGGATGTCCTCATTGGTGAGTTTATACTTTTTGAGATATTTTTCGTCCATCGCCAAGAGTGCGGCGAGATGTGCGCCTGAGGAAAATCCACTGACGAAGATGTTGTCTGCGTCGTATCCATAGGCATCGGCTTGATTACGTAGCCAATGAAAGGCTGCCGCAACATCTTGGATATGTGCAGGATGGGTGACGCCAGCGGCATGTCTGGCATCGTTAAATTCTCCTTTGCTCAGTAGGTGTCCCACCGAGGCCACGGCTATCCCTCGCTTGGCAAATTGCTTGGCTAGGCCCATCTCTTGGTGCCGATTCACAAAGGACCAGGCACCGCCGCCGATCCAGAGTAGGAGTGGCGGATTGTCGATGCCTTGGGGAATGACCAGATTCAGGCGTTGTAGGCTGTCGACGGTGATCTCTTCTGCGGTACGATAGGCAAGATCTTTGAATACTTCGTAGGTGAGGGTATCTTGTGCATGTACTACAGTCATGCATATTAGGAGCAAAAACAGACATAACTTTCTCATAGGGAGGATTTATTTTTGAGATAAATGATCATTAGGGCGTATAATATCTTCTAAAATGGAGAAAGGCAGAGGACCATGCGCGAGTAAAGCGGTATGAAATGCGAGTAAAGAAAAATCTGCTTGTTGCTCCCACGCTTTTTTCCAATTCAGGATCTTCCTCGTTCCATATTTATAGGTGATCACTTGGCAGGGCCAGCGTCTCATCCGTGCGATTTCTCGCCTTGCGATGTCATCTTGCCCTTGGATGTACTGCCGCCAAAAAGCCAGGCATTCCGCATCTGTCCAGCCGAAGTAATTGATTCCCACATCTAGCGGCACCCGCACAGATCGGATGATGTCCCATTCCCACTTGCCATATTCGTCATATACATCTCGATATACCCCTATTTCAAGGGCGAGATCCTCGATATAGGCAGCCCAGCCTTCCGAATAACCTGGAGAGTAAAAAAGGCTTTGGAGCGTGGACTGTGAAACGAGGGTTCGATGATTGACTTCGTAGTGATGTCCTGGGATGCCTTCGTGTAGATAGAGCCAGCCGACCTGCCGCTTATTGAAAGGCTTATCAAAAAAGTTATAGAAAAATGTGTTGTTGCGATAAAATCCAGGCACCTGTGCGAGCCTTTTGTCTATTCCTTCAGCTATTTGAAGGGGAGGGATTTCGGCTGTGTGCGGAAAATATCGAGGAATGCGTTCCTGAATAGAGGCTGCGTATGCTTCGAGGGCTTGTTGGGTAGTGGCCACATCTGGATAAAAAAAGTGCGCTTCATTGAGATAGGCGTCAAATGTCAAGCTATCCATCCCTGAACCCTCTTGAATGGCTTTCATCCGGGCTTTGATGCGCTGGATTTCTGCCATGCCGAATTGAAACAGCGCATCAGGTGTGACTTCTTTGTCTAGCCACCTTTTGAGGAAAAGGGCATAAAACTCCTTTCCGAGAGGCACAGTCGCCAGTCCTTTTTCTGAGACCTTCTTGGGCTTTGCTTTGGCCCATTGCATCTCCAATTGTAATCTTTCCTGAAAGAGCGGCAACTGATAAGAGAGGAGGGCATGTTCCAGTTGTTGTTGTGGAGAGAGTTGTGCTGAGGAGAATGATTGTAAGCGATCGAGAGACTGCATACAGAATGCCTGCTGCTTATGCAACTCTTGACTATCAGGAATCGCTTCAAGGTTCGTGACGTAAGAGAGTTGGAGCGGGGCAATATCTCGTGCTTGATACTGCGCTTGAAAATCTGTCACAAACGCCTCCCATGAATTCTGGGCAAGCAGGTTAAGAGAGGGAAAACACCAGAGGGTGCAAAAAATGTAGGTATAGATATGCTTCACTCAGCAAAGTTGCGTGCTACTTCCTTTCTAAACTTGTAGAATCTTGCCAAAAGTGAAGGGGCTTATCATTACAAGGAGTCTTTCTTTCAGCGTGGAAAGCTGTATTCATCTATCCTTGCCGATCTAGGATAAAGGGTAGCATACCTGAGCTCATGCATAAGCAGAAAGAAGCAGTCTCGACTCTCGGCTCTCCGAGTCTTTGATCTGATTCATCACAACGCTTTTCTAAAATTTCTAGGCGTTTGCTGATAGTACTTTTTGAACTGATGGGAGAAGGCGGGTAGGTCGTGATATCCGAGTTGAAAGGCGATCTGTGTGAGGCTGAGGTGAGGTTGTGCGAGTAGCTTTTGGGCAGCTTCCATGCGGAGTTTCAGTTGGTATTGTTGGGGACTGATTTGGAAGCAGGTGTGGAAGGATCGATTGAGGTGAAACGAAGAGATACCTGTCACAGTGGAGAGCTGCTTCAGGCTGATCGACTGATCATAATGCTGTGAAATGTAGTCCTTGGCCATCATCAATTTGGAGAATAAGGTTTGTTGTGTGCGTCGCCTCTTGGCGAGGGATTGGATGGCATGCTGCAAAGGAGCGATGGACTGCGTCAGCTCGTCCAGTCCTTGGCGGAGTCGATTCAAGGCTTTCTCGCCTTCGGCGGTCTGATTGCGCTGTCCCAGCAAGTCAAAATCCAGCAGGACATCTGGCAGCAGCTTTGCCTGCATAGGCATATGAAACCAAAAGGAATCCTCCATCAGGCTGGGTACTTGCGCCGCCACAAAATCGGGCGCGAGATCCACACAGATCCCTTGCGTCAGCGTTGCGTGGGTCTTTGTCTTCGCTTGATAAGGTTCATCCTCGCGCAGTAGCATGAACTGTCCTGCGGAGAGGGAGATATATTCATCTTGGATGAGGTAGACTTCTTGTCCTTGGAGGACGTATTTGAGGGCGAGTCCTTTCGTCACATTTTGGAAGACAGATCCACCAGCGGCTTGCGACAGCTTGATCTGTCCTGTCGGGCTCTGGTAGGGATGTCTGACGTGAAACATAAGGGAAAGATACGGGAGAATGGGGGAGTGGGCAAGGGATATATCTTAGTATCATTCGTTAAGACCATATTTAGGACAATGAAACGCTGGATATGGGGCAGCGATTATAGGTTCTAACGAAAGTCATTTTGGAAGAAAAAACTTTCAGCTGATTAGAATTTCCCAATATGGTCTAAATGATTTTGCCCAAAAATATGATAGAAACAGCCAGAAAAAGCAGGGGACGAGAGGGATTCTGTAATCTGGATACGAATCGCAGTAAATGAGATACGTCTTAGGAGACTGATACCTGTACTTTTATAGTGTTTGCTAAACATTAAACCAGACATCAATGATTACAGGTTTCTTATCTAATACTATCGTCAAGGGAGGAATGGCTCCTTTATTTGACAATCCCCATAATTATGGGCTCGATTATAAAGAGGTAAGCTTTTCTGCTGCTGATGGTACCCAAATTTTGGGTTGGTTGATTCATGGCGGGACGGATAAAATCATCGTTCAGTCTCACTTTGGTGTGCAAGCCTGTCGCGCAGGTTTTACCCCAGAGGGAAAGGGAATGGTGAAGTTGTGGGACAAAGAGATTCCCTTTTTGAAGCATGTCAAATATCTGGTAGACAAAGGCTATTCAGTATTGATGTATGATTTTAGGAGTCATGGAGAGAGCGAGGATGCAAAGGGAAACTGGGTTTCATGGGGCCCATTAGAAGCACAGGACTTGGTAGCTGCGATTGATTATGTGGCTGACCACCCTCTCTACAAAGATGCGCAGATTGGATTGTTGAGCATTTGCATGGGAGCAGCAGCTACAACCTATGCTTATGGAAGTAATGATTTGCAAAAGTATCCGAATATTAAAGCGATGGTCGCCATTCAACCTATGCGTTACCTCGACTTCGTACAGGCATTAGGACTTCCAGGATTTTTGCAGCGATGGGTAAATGCGGAGAACAGCAAGCGTGTAGGATTCGATATGCCAGCTAAGTCCTTCAAAGAAGATGTCTCACAGATTCCTGTCCCTACCCTTCTTGTGCAAAACGATCAAGACGAGTACTTGAATAAGCAATCTATAGATGAATATTATGCCAGCCTAAATGTCGAAAAAGAGATGCTTTGGTTATCTGATATAGGGAAAAAGCGGGCAGCAGCTTACGATTATCTAACTCAAAATCCCGAAAAGATTCTGTATTGGTTTGACAACTTTATGAAATAATTCTCACTTCAAAATTATATGTAACATGTTGAACGAACAACAAACGCAAATGCTCGCTGCATTGGCGCAGGGACTTTCTACTCCTCCAAGGACCCCTATCCTTCGAACACCTTCTGATTACGGGATGGCTTTTGAGGAAGTATCTTTTACGACTGAGGATGGAGTAGGGGTCAAAGGATGGTTCATTCCTTCAGCCTCTAACAAAGTGATCATCAGCAATCATTTTTCACCTGCCAATCGATATGGGTTTGCAGGCCATCTGGAAGGATTGGGTTTCGCAGGTGGGTTTGAAGTAAACTTTTTACCTAGGTACAAAGCATTACATGAAGCAGGTTATAGTGTCCTAGCCTACGATCTACGAAGCCACGGAGAGAGTGGAGATGGCAAAGACAATATCTCAGGAGTTGGGTATTACGAGTGGCAAGAGGTCTTGGCTTCTATCGCATACATTAAACAGAGAGAAGATACAGCGAATAGTGACATTTCCCTCATGAGTATGTGTATGGGTGCCAATGCGACCATCAATGCGATGGAGAAAAAACCTGAAGTATTTGAAGATATCAAATCTCTGATAGCGATTGCTCCCCTTAAAGGACAAACGACAATCGAGAGACAATCAGAGCAAATGGGAATAGTGCCAGATGCTGCCCTAGAAGCCTTTGAACCGATCTATTCAGATATTACAGGTTTGACGGTGGCGGATCACAATATCATTCCCAAATTCAAGCATGTTCATATCCCAACCTTTTTCTTCCAGGTGAGGGATGACTCAAATTCGAGATGGTCAGATGTACAGGAAATGTATGAAGTCACCCCTGTAGAGGATAAAAAAATCTTATATATGGAGGGCACTCCTTTACGATTCAAAGGATACAATTACTTTTCTGATCACCCAGAGGAAATGATTGAGTGGTTTGATACACATATGAAGTAAAGAATCTGCCCAAAAGTGCTCGAAAGCATGACCTTATCTGTTTTACTAAACACATCATCATGACTAAATTACTTATAATCAGCTTACTTATTATTGCTTTATTGGTCGTGCTAGCTTGGACAGGCCAGAAATCGGTTCATCATGAGATAATGGTTGATGCTTCACCAGAAGAAGTCTGGTCGGTGTTGATGGATGCCGACAGGTATGAGGAGTGGAACCCTGTGATGAAATTGCTGGATGGAGACTTGAAGGAGGGCAATCAAGTGAAATATCAATTCACGCAGGACGAGAACAATATCAGTAAGATCTCTTCGACGGTCAAGCAGATGGTCTCTCAGCAATTGCTCAATCAGCAAGGAGGGGTTCCACTCATCATCATCTTTGATCATCAATATATCTTAACTCCTCTTGGTGAGGGCACGCGTCTTACGATCCATGAAGAATATCGTGGGATATATGTGAATTTTTGGAATCCAGCGCCTGTCCAAGCTGCCTATCAGCGATTGAACCAAGCGATCAAAACTCGTACAGAATCTCTCTATATACAGGAAGATGAATCAAATTATTAGAATAAAGAACATCACCGAAGTCCATGACCTATATGGTTTGGAGAAACCCAAGCATCCATTGATTTCAGTTTTGCCCATAGATGAGCGCCTGACAAATTTTGACTACGGAGAAAGTAAGTACACCTTTGATTTTTTTCAGATTAGCTTAAAGGAGGGGATCAAAGGAACCCTTATCTATGGCCGAAATTCCTATGACTTCAGAGAGGGTGTCATGACATTTATCAAACCCAACCAAGTGATTGGGGTAGGCGATAGCGAGGATTACGAGGGAGGTAAGGGCTGGACCTTGCTTTTTCACCCTGACCTCATCAGACGGTCAGAACTTGGTCATGGGATCGCACAATATTCTTTTTTTGAGTACGAGACAAATGAAGCACTGCATCTATCCCATGGTGAAAAGGTGGTGTTAGGAGAGTTAGTCCAAAAGATCGAAAATGAATACCAACACAATATTGATAAGTACAGTCAGGAAATCATCATAGCCAATATTGACATGATACTCAAGTATTGTAAACGATACTATGACCGTCAGTTTTACACTCGGACCAACCTCAACAAAGCGCTCGTCAGTAAGTTTGAAAAAATCATGCGTGAGTATTATCAGTCAGGTAAGGTCTTAACACATGGGATTTTGTCTGTAAAATATTGCGCCCACGCGCTGAACATGTCTCCGAACTATTTTGGAGACTTGATCAAATTAGAGACAGGTAGAAGTGCCAAAGACCACATTCAGCATTTTGTCATTGACCAAGCCAAAACGAAACTCGTCAGCACATCCGAGACCGTAAGCGAAATCGCCTATGGATTAGGCTTTGAATATCCACAGGGTCTTAACAAGTTATTTAAAGCGAAGACGGGTATGAGTCCTTCTGAGTATAGGAATTTGAATTAGGGGGGGAGGTTGGGAGTAGATCTCTTTAAAACGGTCTCCAGTCTCCACTTAAGAGATCTGCATCGAGTTTGTTACAATGACTAGTTTCAATTTTTGTTACCAGTAAGCAATCTCTAAAAGATCCAAATATGTCTCTATGATCTATTGGAGAACTCCCATCCATCAAACATAATAAATTGTAAAGTCTTTTGGAATATTTACTACTTCCTGTCCACTTATATACTTTAGAGAAATCATCTTCAAAATAAAAAGTGTAAATTCTTGTATTGGCGCCTTTTCCATATTCCCACTTTGCAGCTATGATTCGAGAAATCAACACTGCTATTCCCTTATCTAAAAGTACAAAAGGCTGATCGTGTTCCTGAACGAGAAAATTCAGATTATCATTATAACCATGACCTGTGGTTCCTCCAAATGCTAAAAGCGGATCGGATATATCTTCTAGATTATGAGTTAATGGCTGACCAGGAAAGTTTGATACTACTGGTCTACGAACGAGAAATTTTAGTCTACCTTCTAGCTCATATCCAAAAGAAAATAAAATTGATGAATGAGAGTAAACACCTTTATCTCTTGTACAACTTAGAGGTATTTCCCTGAATTTATTTAATGTATCTTTAACTAATCCTATTCTGTGGTAATCTTTATCCTTCCCCCTTTCAAAATTAATAATAATATCATCAAAAGGTATATCTATATCTAGGCTATCCATATACTCCCTTCCCTTTTTTAAATCTTCTTTCCATCTTGTCACAGGAGTTAGGCATTTGGGACAAGGAAGATCTTTGTTACGATTTATCCATAATGAAGTCCCAATAAGACCTCCTAAAAGTATAATTATTAAATAGTCTTTAGCATTCATCATTACGAAACATTATTCATTTATGCAGTAATATGTGAATAAAATCCACTAAAATATTATGTTATATCAATATTTTGATTATGCAGTATAAGTATGGGCAAGAGTAAAAATGTTTTTTTAACTCTTAAAAGCCGTCTTATAGATCTTAAGATATGTCAAATTTTCTAAAGAAAAAAAATATTCAAAGTGGGTACTTTAGTAGGTGAGTCTCAATGGCATTTCTGTAGTAATGAGCACTTTAAATAGGGGTGGTATAAATAAGTGAACTATGAGTATATCTAATTTAAGAGAATTATAACCTTTGACTTAGTCAATTTCAATGAATAGTTATTCCCTCATCTCAGTGGAAAGAATCTATATTATTGATTATCAAAGTATTCTTAATGTAGCACGGCTAGTCTGAAGGAAGAAATCATCATGATAGTTTCCATTTTGTAGAACTCATTCAGATACCCAAAGAAATAGGAATTTAAGTTGAGGGATTCTTTCTCAATGCGGATTAAGGTTATTGGTAATAAAGAAACTAGGGCGACGTACCAGTAAAATGGAATCATTTCTAATTTTCAAAATTAGCTCAAGAGATGGTTCCGAATGGGAATAGAAAAGAGATTTTTGTTAG
>JBCBFT010000114.1:0-21696 GCA_038527485.1 Bacteroidota bacterium | reverse complement strand
ACGAAATCTGCCAAGAGGTAGGATTAAAGGACAGTTCTTCCTTTGGGCGGCTCTTTAAGCGTAGCTATGGCGCGACACCACAGATCTATCGACAGATGCATGCAGTAGCATAGTGAATGTTTGAATGATGAAATGGTTGAATTCTTGAATCACTCATTTTTCATTTTTCATTTTTCATTTTTCATTTTTCATTTTTCATTTTTCATTTTTCATTTTTCAAGGCGTACTTGAATCATTAGTTTTGGGTTTTGATCCATGAACGTTGATTTCTGCAAAATGACCAGATTGATCCGGGAACCATGGTCTCTGAAAAATGAAAAATGATCCGTATGAATCTACTGGCAGAAATACCTGAAATGATACAATCAGAAGGGAATCTTCGCTTGTTTAAGCGGGATTCCCTTCACTGTTTTGTTGCCTCCACCCTTGATGAAAGTGACTTAACCTTCCTCCAAAACCTATCCGAGAAGCACGTCATGCTTTTCATTCCCCTCGAAAGTCTCATCCTCCGCGATCAAAAAGATCAGGAATGGGAGATCAACTTACCCAAAGGCAAGGGGCAAGAGACGCTGTATAGCACCACCTTCTTTTGGAACCCCGTCAATCCTACAGTCAGCCAGATCCTAGAAATTGCGCATCAGCGCGAGTGGGCCATCTATACTCCACTGGAAGAAAAAATATGTTTGGTTGTAGCAGCTACAGGTATTGCCTTCAACATTGATGGAGCAGATTTGATGAAGCAGATTAAGGGGTAGGCCTGGTACATGTTTCAAGGTTCATTTTTCAGGGTTCGAGATTCCTTCAAATAAGTTTGAGGACCTAGGATGATGGTTTTTGAAAACGCTAGTAGGACTTTATGGAAGAATAAAATCTTTCGAATCCATCGTGAGATTTTCATTTACCCAAAGATTCTCTCATTGTAAGGAAAATCATAGAGGATAAGGCAGAATGAAGTAACAGATACTCTCAAGATCTCGCATTTATCCCCTATATTTGCGGCCGAATAAGACTTACTCGCAAATACACCGAGAATCTATGATTAAAGGTTTTTTCGAAATTCCTGAAGCATATAATGAGCCTGTGCTCAGCTATGCCCCTGGTACGCCCGAACGCGAGGCTGCCAAGGCCGCATTGGCCGAACTCTCTTCCAAGCAGATCGATGCGCCGCTTTTTATCGGCGGGGAGCGCATCATGACGGAGGAAACCAAGCCTATGAGCCCTCCGCATAACCACCAGCACATCCTGGGACAACACGCATGGGCCCAGCCTGAACATGTGCACCAAGCCATCCAATCTGCGCTCGACGCCAAAGAAAAATGGGAGAAGACCTCATGGGAAATGCGGGCCTCTATCTTCCTCAAAGCCGCAGAACTCATCGCAGGACCCTACCGTGCAGAGTTCAACGCGGCGACGATGCTGGCACAGTCCAAAAATATCCACCAAGCAGAGATCGACGCAGTCGTAGAGTTGGTAGACTTCCTTCGCTTCAACGTATCCTACATGGAGCAGATCTACTATCAGCAGCCCATCTCTACGCCCGCCGTGTGGAACCGTGTCGAATACCGTCCCCTAGAAGGATTTGTATTCTGTATCACCCCATTCAACTTCACCGCTATTGCAGGAAACCTTCCCTCAGCTGCCGCCATGCTCGGCAATGTCTGTGTATGGAAACCCGCTGATAGCCAGATCTACTCCGCTCGCCTGATCATGGAGATCTTCAAGGAAGCAGGACTCCCCGATGGTGTCATCAACCTGATCTATGGAGACGGACCTATGATGGGTGACATCATTTTTGAACATCCAGAACTGGCAGGCCTACACTTCACAGGGTCTACTGCAACTTTCCAGGCACTCTGGAAGATCGTCGGACAAAATATCCATAAGTACAAAGCCTATCCACGCATCGTAGGGGAGACAGGCGGAAAGGACTATATCTTTGTTCACCCCACAGCAGATGCTTCTGTCATACCTACAGCCATGGTACGTGGCGCATTTGAATTTCAGGGTCAGAAGTGCTCAGCTGCTTCTCGTACCTATCTTCCCGCCTCCCTCTATGACGGTATCATGGAAGAAGCATTGAAAGAGGCAAATACATTGAAAATGGGAGATCCTGCGGATTTCTCCAACTTCGTCAATGCTGTCATCGACGAGCGCGCCTTCGACAAAATCAGTGGATACATCGACCGTGTGAAGGCATCCGATGAGGCCGAAATCGTCCTAGGCGGTGGCTACGACAAATCCAAAGGATACTTCATCGAGCCAACCATCGTGGTCACGACCAATCCACACTTCGAGACGATGGAAGAAGAAATCTTCGGACCTGTTTTGACAGTGTATAAGTATGACGACGACAAGGTAGATGAGACGCTTGAAGCGCTAGATAAGACGAGCCCTTATGCTTTGACGGGTGCCATCTTCTCTCAAGATCGCTATGTCATCGAGGACTTGACATATCGCCTCCGCAATACAGCGGGGAACTTCTACATCAATGACAAACCTACTGGATCGGTCGTAGGACAGCAACCCTTTGGCGGGGGTCGTGGATCGGGAACCAACGACAAAGCAGGTTCTTATATGAACCTCTTACGCTGGGTTTCGGCTCGCACGATCAAGGAGAACTTTGTTCCGCCACGTGATTACCGATATCCTTGGCATTCAGAGGAATAAAATAGTAAAAGGAGGCTTTCGGGCCTCCTTTTTATTTTTGTTTGTATAAAATGATTCTCTCCTTGACTTCTTTATTTTACTTCAATCAAATTGATATTGAAGATTAAAACAGAGTTCCTTGGGATGTCATCGCTAGGGCTGTCACTCCCATAGCCGAGTTCCGATGGAATGAAGAGTGTTCCTTTTCCTCCCTCTCTAAACAACGGGATGCCCAGTTGCCAGCCACGCACGACGCCTGTCAGACGAAACGTTGCAGGTGCTCCACGGTCATAGGAAGAATCGAATTTACTTCCATCCAATAAAAATCCTTCATAGTGAACCGTCACCTCACTCGCCAAATTGGGCTTCGCACCAAATCCTGGCTGGTCAATGATATAGTAAATCCCGTCATCGGTTACCTCAGCGGTCAGATTATTGTCTTCCAGGTATTGCTCAATGGCGTCTCTATCTACCTGCTCGCGGTCCACACATCCTGTCAGGACAAACGCGATCATAAGTGTAAGTAGTATCTGCTTCATATTACAAATATACAATGGATCTTGAGCTTTGAGAGAGAAAATAAAGGGGATTTTGCCCACAAATTCACATAATGTAGTATCTATTTTCCTGAGTGCTTATATTTTACCAGCGAAGGCTGTTTGTGTACGATCGCACCCATGTGCAAATGACTTTTATCCGCCTAAGCTAACGACAGCCTTTGAGATATCACATATAGACGTATTATTTTCGCTATGAAGCGCCTTATTCTATTCTTATCTCTTGCCTTTCTCTTGACCCTTCCTTCTTTTTCCCAATATGCTGCCGTACGTATCTGGATACAATCTGCCAGGAGGTCCGCAACCGTATACAAGGGATTCAAAATTCCCCAAAGCACACTCACAGTCACCCAAAAGCGCTTGCCTAACCTCAGTAAGCGTCCCTCATCCTACAGCGATGATGTTAGCAAATTACGTCCCAAGCGAGCTTACAGGATTTGGTCTATACTGGATGAGCCCCACAACATCTCCAAGCTCAATGATGAATGGCTAAAAACGATCAATACTCCTACTTCTTCCCAAAATTATCGCTCCTCTACACAAGATATGATCTCCGCAGCCAGAAAAGCCCATCAACCTGCTTACCTTTCCTACCTCAAATACTCCACGGAACGTACAACTGCATTCCAAAAAATCTTCACTAAAACCCCCGCTACGCCTGTAGGGCAATCCATCACATCGGCGCGTCATATTGAAATAGCAAGAGCATTCGTTCGGATGCAAGATGACATGACGCAATATCATCGGCTCACCTATGTACTCGGTCAGCGCCCTCCTACCCTTAAAAATCCTCCTCCATGGTACCTCCAAGAATCCAATAAATCGATCCAGACCTTTTACCGCTTTGCACTAGAGAAAGGACTGAAAGGAGATGATCTCACAAACGCTTTGAAAATCGAAGTAGCAGATCTTCAGAAAATGTATGCAAGCTATCAGGAGAAAATAAAAGTATTACCGACCACGGCGTCTGACGGCACATTTTCCAACCTAAAAATCCTCAGCTTCCAAGAACAATACGGCCTTCCCGAAACATGGCTCTTGGATGAGCCAACTCGAGCATTTATCGACCACAAGTACTTACAGTTGCAACATGCCGCAGAAAACTATCTCGACATGGCGTATCAACTAGCCAAAAGTAGAAGTCTTGGAGAAGCTTTTGAATTGGGAGAACCGCAAAACCTCCAGCGCTTTTTCAACGCATATCTGAAAGATAGTAAGTCGATAGATCAAGCCATTCAGAAGATTACAGCCGATGCTCAATCCTTTCAAAAAGAAGTCGTTTACTGGCAGGAACAGATAGGTCTGCTCGACTATTCAAATATCCAACAACTTCAATCCCAGCATAACCTTTCCCAATCAGGTGTTTATGATTTTGAAACACAATCGTTTATCGAAAGCCAGAAGGCGCAGATTGGCGAATCGTTGCATGAAGTGGGCATTCGACTACCCGATCCTGCCGATCAGATTCGCTTTTACAACCAACACAGCCAGCGCGGGGACATCCCTTTGAAGGAAAGTATTCTCCTAGATCAAGCGGCAGGCTATTGGTTCACACCTCAAGGACAAAAGCTGCAACAAAAAGCTTTTGTCGACCTTATAGACGAAACGAGACCTCCGATCCAGACCGTTCAAGTTCCCGAATCTAAGCTCTTTGTCCAATTTTCAGCTAGCAACCCTCGTGCGCTACAAACCCAACTTGAGACCGTAAGCCAGCAGCTTTCACGTACCTATCTTCCAGAAGAAAATATGATCCTCAACCTCGTCAAGGATCGAGCGACAGAGCGCATGATCAAGAGTTCCTTTGCGCGGAATCAAATCAAGTTTCCCCTCACTCCATCTGCGAGTGTAGCCAAACTCAAAAAGCAGTTGGCTAAGCGTCCACGCAAGACAGTATTTGTGGTAGGACATGTAGAAGAGGGCAAATTTGTCACCTATCACAAGGGACAAAAGATATTTGAGGTGTCCATTGATGAACTGATGCAAGTGGGTAAAGATTTAAAGCTCAACATTTTCCCATTTGGCTGTAATTCTAGTATGCAAAATCAGGCGCAAGTGGGGACAACTGCTTTACTTAACTCTTATGCTGATACACAGAAACTCATTGAGGGGATCAAGTCGAGTAAGGATTTGGGTACGGCTTTACAGAAATTTGCGGGCGATGAATTCGAGCTCATTGTGAATCAAGAGACCTTTCGTAATTTAGGTTATGCAGAGTATCAACTTGTCAAGCGAGCTGTGGCTGAAGGAGGAGCAGATGCCGTGATTGGCGGACTCATACTTTGGAGCTTGATAGATCAGGAAGACGAAGAAAAAGAAAATAGATAATGAACCCACGCACCAACGAAGTCATTGGCTTTTTGCAATTACATGCCCAGCAGGACTTGGACAACTTACGCGCAGAGTTTCCCGAGTTGCGCAACTTACTAGAAGTCGGAGTGGAGATGGGGGAGGCTGTCCAGCAATTGGACCAACAACTCAAAACCAAAGGAGACTTAGGGCCAGAAGCCCGAAAAGTCTTGATGTATGCCCAGCTTACAGAGAAGGCCCTAGGGGAAATGCTGCTCAAGGCAGATCAGATGACCACCAAGCTCCGAGGCAGGATCAAGCGTGCCCAAAATGTACAGTTTGTCAGCCAGATTGTGGTGGCCATCGGAGGGGCGACCCTACTTTCAGATATTGGGAAGGAGGAGGATTGGGTGAAATATGCAGCAGGTGCAGCAGCCTTGGTAGGATCGATTTTGACGCTTGTGGTCCAACGCTTGCAAGTGGGAACGTTTTCGGGTGGAAATAACCTGACAAGTGTCTATGACGATCTGATCGAACTGAAAGTCGAAGCCAAGCAGTTGCAAACACAGCTGAAAGTTTCCCTAGAATTTGTAGAAGAGACCGAACAATGGAAGGAGTTGGAGAAGATTTTGAATGCGACCAATGACATTACGAGCGATATACAGACCTTGTGGGATAAGACGAGGTAGCAACAGCTTAATGATAAAAAGCGTATGTTAGAGGAGAGAATAATTCAGGCCGAATGATCGAGTATTTAGACATTATAAATTTTATGCCTTTTCAAGAGCTTCACATTGACAAGCTGAAAAGGGTAAATCTGATTGCAGGTAAAAATAATGTGGGCAAAACGGCTTTGTTGGATGCGGTGAAGGTTGTGTTGATGGAGAAAGTGATTAAGCAAAGCGGGCAAAGAATTTTCTTACAGATTCTAAAAAATAGAAATTTATTCAACAAAGAAAATAAATATAGTGGAGATTTATACGATTCTCTCATTCACAGAAAATCATTACTTACCCGCGGAGAACTTCGTATTAATTCCCTGCTTCTAAGAAAAGGTGATCCTTACTTTGAAGGAAATATTGACCCTCCTTTTACCATAGAGGAATCTAAACGTTGGTATAAACACGAAGTAGCTAACACCTTGGGAGATTGGGAGGCAAACTTTCTATTGGAGAATAAATACAGTCTAACCTCATACTTTGATGAATTTATCGAGGTAAGCTTCTCTTCCAGTCCAGATTTTCACACCATCTCTAGGCTCTGGTCTCCGCTTGTACTTACACCTAGGGAAGACGATGTTTTAGCCATACTCCGCGAGGCAATAGAACCCCACCTTGTTCGATTCGCCATTGACCAAAGCACCATCAAAGTACGCTTGAAGGATACAGAAAAGCCTGTTCCCCTAGAAACACTTGGTGATGGTGTTCGTCGAATCTTACTCATAGCTCTTGGTCTTGCAAACGCACAAGGTAAAGCACTTCTCATTGATGAGATTGAGCTAGGACTCCATCATTCTGTCATGGAAAAAATATGGGAAATCATTTTCAAATATGCAGTAGCGTGGGATATTCAAGTTTTTGCAACAACTCATAGCCAGGATGCGATACGTACCTTTCATTATGTGGCTTCCCAAGAAAAATACACAGACGAAGCAGAATTTATCCGCCTCCAAATGGGTCGTACAGGTAAACACGAAGCAATTATCTATGATGGAGATCGACTAAAAGACAGTCTCAACCTAGAACTCGAAATTAGATAAACATGGCCCAACGATTGATCGTTGAAGGAAATGATGCCATTTTCCTATCACAACTATGTAAACTCAAGGGACTTCCTCCTCCCCTTGGCTACAACAATCCTGTGAAGTATCAAAAAGAGTTTGTCAAATCTGCAGGTGGAATATCCAAAGTCAAACTCATTCTAAAAGAAGAGCTACAATCACCAGATGTTACGCATATTGGAATCATTGTAGATGCGAATGACGCAGGAGTAGCAATGAGATGGGATAGTCTAAGACAAACCATTGAATCTACGCTATCAATTAAAATCCGTATCCCCAATTTCCCTAAAAATGGATTCACTCAGGCTTTACCAGATCAAAATCTACAACTGGGCGTCTGGATTATGCCTGACAATGAGCACCAAGGATACCTTGAGCATTTTGCAACTGAGCTGGTTGAACAAGGTAACTCAATCTTAGCATTTACCAGGGAGGTCTTGGATGATTTTTGGGAAAAAGATTTTTGTCAACTTACTGAACCGAGAAAGCAGACAGCACTCGTTCATACATATTTGGCCCTTCAGGAGAAACCTGGACTCTCATTAGGGACTGCTTTGGCTGCGGGTTATTTTCAAAAAGACTCGCTCCTGGCAAAACGATTTCTTGACTGGTTCCAACATACATTCGAATTAGGGTACTGATGTTCGTCTCCACATTTCTCACTCATTATCAACACCCTATATCTATAAAAAAAGGCCGACCTTCCAAAGGCCGACCCAAGTGCTTGTTTGTGTGAAAATTCTTCTGCTACATCTTTTCACCATCGAGTGTCACTGGCGTATCTGTGACAGGATCATTGTAGATGGTGTGAAGCTTGTTATTCGTCAGTAAGCAAATGACAAACTTCAACTCCTCTCCTGACTCAAGCCTTACAGTGATCAGATTTCCATTGTAATTTTCTTCTGCCTCTGCCGCGTACTCATATCCGAGAACATACGTCCCGCCATACAGGGTTTCACCTTGCATACTGGCTGAGAAAACATCCTCCGATTCGAAAGTGATATGAGAAGGAACAGGCAAGGTAACATCGTCAAGATCTCCTGGCCATTGGGCACTCAATTCCCACATGCCTTGCAGTTGCAGGAGTCGTTCTGTGTGGTTTTCCAGGGTTGCTCTCTAACAAGAAAATGTGGTCATGACCAAGGTGGCGAGGGCCAAAAGTGTGATTTTCAAATGAGAGATATGCTTCGTGGGGGTTAATGTTTGGTTGTTGTTTGATTGACTGTACGCCCAAGTCACACAAAAGATGGGAGGAATGGCGGTCAAATGATCAAGCGTGTCAGATCTACCCAAAAGGATGTCCACAAAATGAGCATTATGATGAGGGTCAATGAACCATGGCTACACCTTGCGATTTTTCTATTAAATTCTGCCGCTCCTGCCACCTATTAAAAATCACACAAGCAGTCAAATCTCCCGTCACATTGACAGCACAACGAAACATTCCCAGTATCCTATCTACCCCGATGATAATGATCAATCCCTCCGTAGGAATACCGACACTCTCGAGAACTGATGCCAAAATGACGACCCCACCACCTGGAATGGCAGGTGTCCCAATAGAAGAAGCGACAATCGTCACCATGATGATGAGCAATCCTCCGATGGACATCTCCATGCCATAAGCCTGAGCAATAAACAAAGCGGAAATGCACTGAAAGAGCGCCGTACCATCCATATTGATGGTCGTACCTACAGGGATGACCAAATCGCTTACTTTGGAAGCTACGCCCAACTTTTCATCTGCTGTCTTCATAGACAGGGGCATCACCGCAGCTGAGCTGGTCGTCGAGAAAGCCAAAAGCTGAACCTCGCGTATGTCACGCATAAACGCAAAGGGATTCTTCCCACCGACTGTTGCCACCAGCACAAGATAAAATACCAGCAACAAGGCCAAGCCCAATAACACAATCCCTACGTAGTAACCGATTCCTGCCAAGCCTTCGATGCCGATGCTAGAGGAAAGCTGTGCCAGAAGTCCAAAAACGGCAAATGGAACCAGGTACATGGCCCAAGTTACAATCGTCATGCATATCTCCTGAATGGCGTGGAACAAATCCAGGGTGGATTGGACAGTACGCTTAGGAAGCTGTATGATGGCGACGCCGATGATGATCGTGAAGATCACAATGCTCAACATCTCCCCCGAGATCATCGCAGCGAGTGGATTCTCAGGGATCAACCGAATGATCGCGTCAGGTATACTCTGGAAGGAATCGCTTCCCCCACTGATCGCTGTACGCATTCCCTCAGGTATATCAAAAGCTTGATTTTCAAAGATAAACGTGCCTGGCTTGAGATGCACGGTCAGGATGATGCCAATGGCTATAGAGACGGTGGTTGTCACCACAAAATAAGCCAGCAGCCTCAATCCCATTTTTTTGAGTTGCTCACTGCTATTGCTCACGATCCCTGAGATAATCGAGGTAAAAATCAGGGGCAGCATGATCATTTGTACCAGTTTAAGGAACAATTGCCCTGGCAAGGCCATCCAGTTGCCAAGAGACTGACTGAGTTTCTCTGGAAAAATCCCTGTAGCGGGATTCATCAAGGTGCCGATAGCAAGTCCTATTCCGATGGCGATCAGGACTTTTTGCCATAGTTTGGCGTCGATCAGTTTGCGAAGATAAGAGGCGAGATGATTCAGTGGTATGATTTCCATTGCATATATAGCTTGACCTATGCAAGGAATGAAAGGCATCCACGCGAGAAGAGGACTTTTATCATACGAAGGAAGAACTTTTGCTTCTATGAAAAATGAAAACTGAGCAGCTATTTTCCTATTCGGCTTTCATGTGATCTTTTCTTTCTAACCTCTCCTCAACAGCTGGCGAAACAAGACAGCTAGAAAAATAATTTGTATGCAAAATATCCATATGACAGAAAAGGTAACAACCGTAGATAGATCCATATAGGCTAAACTTAGAGGTCCCTCTTCTACATCGGTATATTGATAGTAATGAGGAGCAGGACCTGCAAGCGTATCTAGTAAGATCGGCATGGAAATGATACCTAGACTCCATAAGACCATAGATCCGATATGAATTCCTGCCCACACAGATACCCTAGACATATTCAGCCAGCGATACCCCCATCCCATCAAGGCCAATATCCCGACTAGAATAGTTGCATTCTGAATACTCGTAGTCATAAAATAGGTGTCATGCAAAGGAATGTCTAACGCTGCATTGGCTTCTGTACTTATAATGGTCACTGCACAACATACCAACAAGCCCATTCCGAGCAAACACCAAGTTTCAGGTCTATTCCACTTCCATTTCAAAATTATTCCATTCATTTCCCTTCATAATCTACTACTACTGAGGCTTGATTACAAAGATTTCCTGATCCAATAAGACCAAATAATTTCCATTTTCTTGCTGATACGCATCTACGAAGCCAATGCCAAGATTGGTTCCCAACTCCCCAAAGGTCCAATTGGTGCCCAAGTCTTGGGAGTAGGCGAAAGCATCCTGCGAGCGGTAAATATCAGATAGACAAAAAGTCTGATTGGCGATGAGCCAAAGTTCATCCTCGCTATTTGCCCCGATCAACTCAGCGTACTCCTCATAGATCATCTCCCAGTTCTGGCCACCATCGAGAGAGCGAATCGCCCCAAACACCCCCGTTGCGACTAGCTTCTCCTCATCGATCACCTTCAATTGATAGAAATTTTGCATGGGCATATTCAAGCGTTGCTGCAGATTGCCATCCGTATCGTATTGAAGGAGCTCTCCTTGGGCTCCATGCACCCAGATGCGCCCGTTTTCCAGAACCATTCCCCCTTTGATGTTGGGCAGACGAATATCCCCTTCTTCAACTAGCACTTCCCAAGTCTGGGCAAAATCTGTCGTACGTAAAAGGCGCACGTTGGAATCTAGGAAAAGGAGAGCAAAACCGTTGCCTGCTTCATCAAATTGAATCTCGTACAACACTCCCTTAAGATCTGGATACGTTCGTTCTTCCCAAGTCTGTCCTCCATCCTGTGTTTCGTAGAGGGTCGTTTTATTTTGGCAATTGGGCGGTGGGCAGCCGTCAGTATTTTGTACTGTCACGAATCCACGATTCGCATCGACAAAATACATAGAAATGGGGCTGTAATTCGCCTCCAAGGGCAGAGACTCCCAAGTCATTCCTCCATCCTTTGTTTTCAACACACCTGCATACCCACCCGGTTGTTTACTCCCAAAAAGAAAACCCGTTTGATCATCCAGAAACTGCCAGGATCTGAAGCTCCCTTCAAAGGATATGAGGTTTTGGCTTACCAACTCAAATAGAGCAGGCGCCGTAAAATCTTCATTTATCCCGCAGTTCTCTCCTATACCTTCTCCAGCCACAGAGGGATCAGGAACGTTAAGCCCAGGATCACATGCAAATAAGATGACTCCGAGAAGGCTGAGGATCAGTGACTTTTTCATAAGATTTGTGCTATATTCTGCATTCATTTCTTGTAGCTACTTGCTGCAGCAAGTGCCTACGACTGCCTCAATACCTTTTTCAAAATCTTGCCCGTCGCACTCATCGGCAACGCATCGACGATCTTCACGATGCGAGGATATTTATAGGCAGCAATATGATCCTTGGTAAAGGTAATCAGTTCCTCAGGCGTCGCCGAAGCACCATCTTTTAGCACCACAAAAGCTTTCACTTCCTCTCCCATTTTCTCATCGGGCGTACCCAATACAGCTACGAGCGAAACAGCCTCATGCTTCATCATTACTTCTTCGACCTCACGTGGATAGACATTGAGTCCGCCGCGGATGATCATGTCTTTGAGACGGTCCACAATGAAGAAAAAACCATCCTCATCCTTGATGGCGACATCTCCTGAGTGCATCCACCCTCCACGGAGGGTCGTTGCGTTGGCATCGGGACGCTGGTAGTAGCCCTTCATGACATTGGGGCCACGATAGATCAGCTCACCTTTCTCGCCTACAGGTACTTCCTGATCTTGCTCATCGACCAGTTTTACCTCGACACCGAAGACGGGCGTCCCGATAGATCCAGGCTTACGGCCTACGGCCAATTGGTTGAAGGTCACTACAGGCGAGCCTTCGGACATGCCGTATCCTTCTACGATGGGCACATTGAAGCGTGCTTCGAAGTCCTCCAATACCTTCACAGGTAGCGAAGCCCCACCCGAAATACAGAGCCTGAGCTTAGAGGAGATCGCCTCATAATCAAATTGATCACTCTGCACATTCAGCAAGCCCCAGTACATGGTGGGGACACCTGCAAACATCGTGATCTCATGCTTTTGCATCAGTCCGAAGACGGCTTCTCCCTCGAATCGCGGCAGCAGGATATTCGAAGTGCCAATGTACACGCCCGCATTCATCAACACCGTCATCGCGAAGATGTGAAACAAAGGCAGGACAACTAGCAGCTTGTCGTCTTTGACCATTTGCAGCATGTCCACACAAAGGGCAGCATTCGTCAAGAGGTTGGAATGGCTGAGTTCGGCACCTTTAGGTTGACCTGTAGTCCCTGAGGTATAGATGATCACGGCAGTATCATCTGCGCCTGTAGGTTCGTAGGTACCCGTCGGTGCTTGTCCTGCCATGAGGGAACCCAGCGTTTGTGTCCCTTCGATGGGCGAAGGCATATCGCCCTTGGGCATGATCATGAAGAAATGCTTACAGTCAGGTGCTTCTTGGAAACCCCCATGGCCCATTTGCCCCATTGGAAGTTGCTCTGTCCCGATGAAACAAAAATATGCCTTTGCATCGCTATCCTTGAGGTGGTAGGCGATTTCGTCTTTCTTCAAAAGCACACTCAAAGGAACCACCGTCGCCCCAGCCTTCAGTATGCCATAGTATACAATCGGGAAATAGGGAATATTCAAACAGCTCAAGGCTACCTTGTCTCCAGGCTGGATGCCGATGCTACGCAAACCATTGGCGACCTGATTGGCGGCGCCATTGACTTGGGCATAGGTGAGGGTGGTATCCATGAAGGTAAAAGCAGGCTTAGCAGAATGTTCTCTGGCGCTATTTTCCAGAATAAATGCGAGATTGAGCATAGCAGTCCGTAGTAATCGTGTTTCGAGTAATAAGAATGGCACAAGGCCTTTTCAATAGATAGATAATATACTGATAAATCTGGGAGTCTGTTCATTTTCCCCGTAGGTCCACCGCCACAGCGTGGACACCCCCAACAATTCATAGATTTCGTAGGTCCACCGCTACAGCGTGGACACCCCCACCCAACACCCAAACATTATCCCCAAACACACGCCTACTCATTCCGTGTCTTCGTTCGCGGCTTCAATGGCTCAAACAACCTATCCAACTCAGATCCAGGAGACATAAGCATATTTTTATCTTTTACATACGTAGGCATCAATCCCAAACACTCATAATACGCCAGGATTAAATTCATCAACTCAACCTTTTTGTACTCTATCTTTTTATACGGCTTTTTGAGGCTCCCACACTTTTGGGCATCCTGGGTATACTGCGTCAATTGTCCGATGTAATTGGTCCGTTCTACGAAGGTTGTACGACCATTGATGGCTTTGAGATAGCGCTTATATTTCAACAATAAAGGCCCATTTTCCCCTTTTACATAAAAATTCACAACATCTCCATACTTCTTACACATGTACAGGGGATGCTCTCCATCTATAAGGACTGTGAGAAAAACGGTGTCTCTTCGAAAATAGAAGGCATTGTCTCGATCTAACTTTTGCAACTGCTGTGGGGAATATTCTTGTCTGACAGGAGCACCTATCAACCGCCATTTGCCCATGTACACGGATGATACACTGGATGCAGCATAGGTTTGGCGCGTCTTACTTCCCTCAGGAATAAATACGATGTCACGGGGCGTATAGTCTGTAGGAGCATACTCTACCTTTCCTTTGCGTACCTCACCTGATGTAAGTGTGATCTCAGCAGGAACAAAACCATACTGGGCTTGTAGATAGGAAGTCAAAAAAAGACTGATAATTAATACGAAAGTTTTCATAGGTTAACTAGGATTATGGTTGTAATGGAATCATTCAATAGGGGAAATAAGTCTTATGATCTCTCCTCTTGCAATGGAAATTTAGACATATTGGAAACGTCAAAGCTTGAATCGTAGCAGATCATAACTGACCAAAACAGAATATCGTCTTGTGCTCTGAAATACAGGAAGGAATCGTCCTTCTATATTGAATCCCTTATACCCTATACCTGCACCCAAGACAGCTATCTGTCCTCGAAATTCTGGTCTGAATAAGGGGATACTTCTCTCGGTCACAATTCCACTGCTTCGTTGCGTCACAATATCCCGATCTTCAACCACCACATCCATATTGAAGGAAACCCCTGCATTGAGGTACAAGTCAAAAGGATCCTTGACCAGTCGGTACCGCAGGAGGGGGTTCAATTCGAAGGTACGATACGAGGCTAGGATGTCTCTAAACTGGATATCCGTGGTCTCCTGAGCCGCAAATTGATAGGTACCGTATAAAAACTCCGTGTGAATGGACATTCGGTCTATCCAAGGGATAAGGAACACCTCTACAAAGCCTCCGAACACAAGATCTATCGAGGGATCAAACCTTGAGTCGCGAAAATTACGGGCAAAGTTCGTGACATACTCCGAACTGATAGAGGTCTCACGCCTCCCTACTTTAAGGCCCACTCTCATAGGAAAAAGGTCCCTGCCACTCTTCTGATCCAGTTTGGGCAAGGCTTTCCGCTCAAATACATAGGTAGGCTCTATGTCTAAGCAGTTGTAATATGCTTTGAAGAAGCGCATCAGTTCTTGTTGCTTGTACGCAAGCGCTTCTAGTTGCTTCTGAAAATCCTTGCAGCCTTGTGTGTACTGGACCAATTGTCCGATGTAATTGGTACGTTCTCTGAAGATCGTCCTTCCCGCCTTGATTGCCTTATATTTCTTGTACTTGAGCAGTTTGGGCCCCTCCTCTCCTTGTATATAAAAATTGTACACCTCCTGCGCTTCCTTTTGCATGTAAAGGGGATGTGCTCCATCTATCAGGACGGATAAAAAGACGGTATCCAAACCTATCTCAAACTTGTTATGGGATGATAAATTGTTCACGTTTCGAGAGGACTGCTCGGCTTCTACAACCGCACCGACGAAGCGTTCAGATTCCATTTCCACATACTTCACCTGCAGTGGGGAATAGGTTTTAGGAACAACACTCCCATCTGCAATGAAGTCAATGCTGCGAAGGGTATAAGTTCTCACAAAGTATTTGATTTTCCCCTCGATTACCTCCCCCGTTTGGAGCGTAATTTTCCCAGGGGAGAATAAATCCTGTGCAGGAAGGGCCACACTGCTGAATAATAAAAGCAATATGATGCCGAGCTGGATGAGTTTTGTTTTCATGAATATGGGATAGAGGTTGTTATAAATGATTTTCATGGTGCTGGATATGGCTCAAGATAATTGTCAGATCCACCTTTAAATTCTCAAATCAAACTGAAAAAGGTCGTAACTCAGCAGTAAATGATAGCGCTGGGTACTCTGATAAATGGGCATATACCGTCCCTCCAACGCCCATCCTTTGTAGCGGAAGCCCGCTCCCAAGACGCCTAGCTGTCCTTGAAAACCTGACTTGAACAAGGGGATGTTGCGCTGGCCTGTAGAGGAGATACTGCGAATGGTCACAATATCTGAGTCCTGGACCAGACGGTCACTGTTGAAGGAAATCCCTGCGTTGACGTATAGCTGAAAGGGAGCTTTGATCAGGTAATATCTAAAGAGAGGGTTAAATTCAATAGTTCGATAGATGGCTTGCACATCTCGAAAGATGACAAGGGTCGTCTCCTGGGCCGCAAAGGCAAATCGACTCAGCAAGAATTCTGCATGAATCGAAAAGCGCTCCCACTTGGGGACGGGAAATACCTCTCCGTAGACACCGTAAATCGGATTATTTGAAGGTTCAAACTCCAAGGTGCGGTAGTTGCGGTTATCCTCTTGGAGGTAGGACTCGCTCACACGGGTCTGCCGTGCGCCTAGCTTCAGTCCGACGCGAATCGGCAAGGGAGACCGACCTGTGAGCTTGTTGATCTTCGGCAGGACTTTCTTCTTGAAGACAAATGTGGGTTTCACTCCCATACATTTGTAAAATGCCTCAAACAAGTCCATGAGCGAGGCTTGCGTATAGACGAGTTTAATTCGCTCCTTGTCCAAGTCTTCACAAGCTTGTGTATAATCGGCTAGCTGTTCCTGGTAGACACTACTTTCTCGGATCTCCTGCTGCCCGTTTTCTCTGTAGAGATACTTGCGATATTTTAGGAGTACGGGTTCTTGCTCTCCTTCCTGGATAATATAAAAATTCGTAACGTCACCATCGTTCTCACTCTTGAGAAGGGGAAAGGCACCATCGATCAGTACCAGCAAGAAGGTCGTGTCGATGAGAATATTGTATCCGCTTTCGCGTTCTAGTAGGGCGTCGTTTCGAGAGGAGTACTCCTGCTCCACGACAGCCCCGACATACCGCTCTGACCCGATATCGAAGGTAGCTACTTCCGTTGGAGAGAACGTCTTAGGAACCAAGCTTTCTTCTCCCAAGAAGTCGATGCTCCGAGGGGTGTTTTCTCCTGAGTAGTACTTGATTTTGCCTTCTAGGACTTCGCCTGATTTAAGGACGATGGTACCTTGAACAAATCCATCTTGAGCTTGTAGGAGGTGTGGGATTCCTAGGGAAATGAAACTAAGCACAAGAAATAAGTGTGTTGTTTTCATGGGTTGTGGTATTGGAGATTGAAAATGGTTTGCTGACTTCTATTGGTGTTAAATTTAAGTAGACCTGCTATGTACAGAAATGGCTTTCCCCAAAAACAGCGTCATCCCAAACCGTACGAACAAAAAATATCCGCAGCCTCCCCTCTCGACGATGCTACGGACTGTGTTTTTAATGGGCTGTAGGGAGGGTGTGCGTACAAATAGAAACGCCCTTCCCTGGCCCTCGCGGATCATGTGGGGTACATTGTGCCATGTGAATCATGTGTTAGTATCATCGTTCTTTCTTGACTTGTCATTTTGCAGAAAATGCTGCATCAAGCTCACAGAAATATTGACAGATTACTCAATCAATACAACAATATAGCATAAATAATATTTCCTACCAGAGATTGACTTGTCTTTCCACATAAAAAAATTCAATGTCGTAACATTTTTATGTGGAGATGTTGTCAAGTTTTTCTTGCACCCACTCCAAATTCTTCCGATACTCCACAAATTGAGGCGCATCTTGGACCAGTTCTAGATAAAGTGCTTCTGCTTGTTGATAATAATCCTTCCCTTTTTCGAGATCTTCTTGGTTGACCCACTCTGAGCCTAGCTGGATGTAAGAGATCGCCAAGCCGTTTTTAAAGCCCACATGCTGAGGATAGGACGCATACAATTCTTCTGTCAAGACTAAATCCTTTTCATAATACTCCAACGCCTTTTCCAAATTACCCAGACTGCTGTGGGTATCCCCGAGTTTCGAATAAGAGATCGCCAAGACGTTTTTAAAGTCAGTATTTTCAGGATTTGATTCTGACAGTACTTTTTGAATCTTCTCCATTCTGAGATACACTTCCATCGCGAGGGAAAGATCTCCTATCTCAGTATAATAGTTCCCTATATTTTGACTAAGTGTCCCTAGATTTCGCTTTTCGAGATCCAGATTTGACAGCACAGCCTCTCCCAATCTCACCCATACAGCCGCTTCTCGATAGTTATTTTGATGTCGATTTTTTTCGTTTAACCCCTCTATGAGTACGCGTACAGTATATACACAATCCTCCCAAATCTCTTCATTCTTCTTCCGCACGATCTCCTGTACGACTGGGCTAGCCTTGAATGCGTTGTAGTCTTCATTGAATTCCAGCCAGCCTTTCTCAATCAGAGATTCTAAGACCTCGTCGGGCTCGTCTTTGGTAAGCGTATGGAGGAGTTCATAGGGAATATTCTCAGGAGGAAGGACTGCAAATATCGACAGCAGGGCCACCTCTTCTCTTTCCAACCCTCCCAAGTCATACATGGCTTCGATGATTTCTTCGGGCTTGGCTTTTTCGAAGTGCTGATAGTCGGTGCCTACGGCGCGGGTATGGGTAAGGGCCTGCTGGCCCTTGTTTTGAATGTCGTGTAGGAGATCCTGCAAGGCATACTTGACGCGGAATTTGTTGACGCGGCCCAGGTTCTTGGCCAGCAGCTCTAGCACAAGAGTATTTTCATAGACGGCTTCCCGAATTTGATAGAGCAGGCTTTCTTCTTCTGGCTGTAGCCTGGGATAGTATTTACGAAATAGCTCCAACGTCTTCTCCTCAGATAACCCCCGGACGGAATAAGTAGCCATCTCGCGAAAGGAAGGAATGCGAGAGGTAAGCAGGATATGAAAATGATTGTTGCGGCGGAGGTGCCTGTACATGGCCTCCAAGTCCGAGGACTCGTTGGCGTTGTCTATGATGAGGAGGCAAGGCCCTTGCAGGCAGTCGAGTCGCGTGAGCAGTTGCTCGAGGCGCTGCTCCTTGCTGGCCTTAGGATCAAACTGCATATCAAAAGCTGCCGCCAAGCGCAGCACCCCATCTATGAGCGAAGGCTCACTCAGCACCCAGCCCACATGGGCATAGTGGCGGCGATACTTCCAGTAGTAGCTCGCAGCCAGGGTCGTCTTACCGATCCCCCCACGACCGTGGACCAGCAGCAGCAGTTGGGACTGGTGGAAAAGCTGGTCGTAGACCGCATCCATGTCGGCTTCTCGCCCGATGAAGACCTCTGGACGGAAGGGATGAGGAGTAAGTCCATGCAGGATACCATCCGTAGCCGCGAGATAAGAGTCAGGTTCTTCGCCCTGCTCGTGGGCACTCAACATGCCTAGAAGCGTTCGCAGGGCCTTGTTCTGCTCACGTGAGAGTCGATCAGGGTCTTCGGTATTGAGTGCAGCCGCTTTCTCACTACGTCTGTAGTTCCGCACGATCAAAGAATAGTCGTTCGCATAGGCTGTGCCTTTAAAAAGGGCACCTGCAGCCTCTAGGGCTTCTTCTATATCGTCCGCTTGGATATGCGCACGTATTTCCTGGTAAGTGGACATAGGAATGATGATCCATTACATTGGTTGGATAATTAGAAAGGAAAGGCTTAAGGATAAATATAAGAGATTTTGGGGAATCTCGTAGGTCCACCGCCACGGCGTGGACAAAAAATAGCGGAGATGATTCCCCAAATGGCAGGTCAACCGATCAAGAATACCAAGAAACTATGGGAGATTTTTCTGGAAGGAGCAAGGAAAAACCAGCGCAAAGATTTCCCTCCTGAACTGCTCTCAAAATTGGAAGCATGCTCAGAAACCAAATCCTTGCGACCGGTCATTCAGAAAATTAAAGACACACTCATCCTTCCCTTACCGGCATCGAATACAAAGCAGGTAAGCTGACATGATCAGGGTGTGCATATAAAAACGTAAATGGATATTGTGTAATATCGTAGGACCACCGCCATGGCGTGGTCATCTCTTTATAGGAACAAATGTCGTCATTCTCTTTATAAGTTAATGGCGTAGTCATCTCTCTACAAAGAATAGCGCAATCATATCCTCGCAGAGGCAGATATAATCATCCCCTATCTAGCATTGATCTTTAGGCAAAAGGGTAGGAAGCAAATTGTCAAAGGCCACTATCTTGAATGAGAAAGGAATGCTGACCCAAAACTGTACGGGCTTTCCGTCCTTCATCGCAGGTTTGAAACGCAATCGGGCAATTTCCGCTTCAATTGCTTCTTCAAAAATAGGATTAGCGCTTTTGACGATCTCATGTTGGACATATTTCCCCTCCTCATCAATCAAGATACGGAAGACGACAAGTCCTTCGATCTTATTGTCATGGGCTGCTTTGGGATAACCGATGGATTGTTGGAGTTCGCGATAGTTCAGGACTTCTGGCTGCACGTCTACCTCTAGTACGGCCTTGTATGGAGCAGCTGATTGGGGAGTTACAGGGACTTCCTTGGTAGGTCCTGAAGGTAGGGTCTGGGCGGTGAGTGCAGTCGCGCTTTCTGTACAAGCCCAGAAGAAACTGATCATTACAATCAGACATAAAGATGTGATCATTCGCATAATGATATATATATTAGAAGTGAAAGTACGTGTGAGGATGGCCACCCGACGATCGACAGGCGGCTGAGAAAAAGTCTGAGTGAGTGGTAGACGCACCGCTCCCACCTGACGGAGGAGTACACGTGCCAAGGTCGACATGCTGCCCACCTTTAAAGCCGCTTGATCTGCCAAAGCTTCGTGAACCAATATGAGGTCCTTTTTCAGGAAAACCAAGATGGGGTTGAACCAGAAGAAAATGTGGAGCAGCTCTACAAAGAGGCGATCAAATGAATGTCCCTCCACTATATGTGCCTGCTCATGCGCCAGCAAAATAGCCTTTTCATGTTCATCTAGCGGCTGTGTCTCATCCCAGAGCAAGGTCTGGAAGAAAGAAGAGGTAGGCACACGGCCTCCTGTCATGCGCTGTCCATGAGCAGCTTTAGGAAATGTCTGTATGATGCGGTGCAAGCGAAAGAGCTGGATCCATAGCCGCCCTAAGCCCAAGGCCACAGTAAGCATATACATGCCACCTATGACTGCGTACCAAGAAAAACTCGTATAAGCGGCATCGACTCCTGTATTTACCCCTATGATCATGGGGTTGAGCGCCAAGGTCCCCCAGGCGGATTCAGGAAATACTCCCGAAAAATCCAGTAAAGGCACAATTAAGCTCAAAACCAATCCGCCTAACAAGAAATAGCGTTCGAAACGGAAGTCTCCTCTCGTATTGAGTAAGGCGCGATAGATGCCCCAAAACAGAATCTGTAAAATCGCAGCCGAAGCTAAGTATGTCATCCATTCAAGATTCATGATCTTCCTCGTTTGGGGTTTCTTCTGATTCTGCCAGTTCCTTCAAAGCATCTAAGGTATCCGTAGATATGTCCCCCTCTTTGTAAAAGAAGTTGAGCAGCTTCTGGAAGGAGCCGTCAAAGTAGCCATGCAAAAACGAGCCAAAGTAAAACTTGGCATATATCTCTTTACTCACGATGGGGATGTATTGAAAAGATTTCCCAAAACTCTCGTGTCGAATGAATCCCTTCTCCTCTAAGATCCGCAGAACAGTGGAGATAGTTGATTTCTTGGGTTTGGGTTCTGGGTAAGCATCAATGATCTCTTTGAGGAAGGCTTTGTCCAGCTTCCACAAGAGTTGCATCATTTGCTCTTCGGCCTTGGTGAGTTTTTGCATAGGAGTTGAAGATTACACCCAAACATACGTTTATTTTTTTAAACTTAAAACTAATTTTTTAAACCAAATGAAATTTAGCTACACGATTGTGCTTCTTGAGGGGTGATTTTCAGTGGAATGATTAGGTAAGTAAGTGGACAGATATTTTTGGGCTATAATTTGATAGGGACTGGGGCGATGTCTCTGACACGGCTCTAGATTA
>JBCBFT010000113.1:0-21781 GCA_038527485.1 Bacteroidota bacterium | reverse complement strand
CAGATTTTACCTCTCTGAGATATCTTGGGCTAACTCAAAATCAAAACCATTCCCATCTGGACACTTTAGATGTAACTAATCTTCCCGCTTTATTAGAGTTATATGCAGCTAACAGTAAGCTAACTGGAAGTATTGATCTATCCCAGTCTCAATTGCTCCAAAGGTGTATTTTATCCGCAAATCGTACTCTTATTCCAAATAATTCTGTCTCAATTACGATGTCCAATAATATGGCAGATCTTGAATATCTTGATCTAAGAGGAGGAGATTTTACTGGCACATTAAATTTAGGGAGCTCGCATCTGCTGACATTCCTAGACATTGGCATCAATGATTTTACGAGTGTCGTACTTCCCACTGCGCATGCTGGAAGTATTTTAGGATCAGATATAACATATGACCTCGAATCGAATAATCTTGTAAACGCAGACATCGAACAAATATTGAGTAACCTGGCTAGTGTTGTATCTCAAAATACTTACACGGGTGCTCCAGAAATAGATATTGTAAATAACCCTTCAGGAGATCCCAGTGCAATTTTGACTACTGCAAACTTTACCACCAGTATGACTACATCTGCACAGACGCTACAAACCGCAGGTTGGACAGTCAATCCCAACTAGCGCGATTTACACACATTAGCTTAATTATTTCAGACGCAACGTTTATTCAGTTTACATTTTTTCAAAAAAAGCCCTTGCATTTACTTCGCATACTCATATTGATGCTCATTCTATGCTCAAGCGTATATACCTACGCCCAGCAGATACAAGTGCGAAATAATCATGAGGAAGCATGGACTGCCACTGCAAGTTCATTGTGGAAGGGTGACATCATCAATCAAGGATTGCCTGTTCAGGTATTTGTGCAAGCCACTTTGAGCCAAGATGGAGAGATCTTACACAGATTCACCTCCAATCAGGCGTTAGTAGGGACAGGTGTAAGCGCACTGACGGCTTTAGGTTTGACTGTAGCAGAGGAACAAAGCTATACTGAAGTAGCGATTTCAGGAGGGGCTACTCTTTGTTTGCGGATACTACTTTTGGAAACGGAGGAGGTAATGGCGGAAGAATGTCAAAAAGTAGAGCTTTTGGACTTTACGCCTAAACTCGTAAACAGCCAAAGAAAAAGTACAGAAGACCCTAAGAATTCTATGATCCAACGACAACCCATACAGGTCCAAGTGACAGGGCAGTTGAGTTCTTGGGACGATACCGAAACACGGATTCCAGGAAATTTTTATCAGGTTTCAGGCAATGTTCCATTCTCTGTTTCGGAAGTGCCTGTACAGCTACGCTTCAACTATGCTTCTTTCCGCACACAGCAACAGGGTGCTTGGTGGCGCAATGTATTCCAACTTTCGCTCGACCAGCAGCAACTAATGCGAATCCTCCAAGCGAAAGCCAAAGAGAAGGCGGGTGAGCAAGTGGAGCAACATGTAAACTTAGATTCTTTGGCTTATTGGGAAAATGTCCAAAAGGAAGTAAATGGCTTAGCATACTATGAGAATAAGTTAAATTCTCCTACCTACAAAGACTTCGAAGCCCTACAAGCTGAGATAGAAAATCGATATGGTGTTTCAGCTGAAACACCAGCCAATGAACTGGCTAGAATCAAAGATTCTTTGAAGAGAACGGATATTCAGGCTTATCAGGATTTTGCCAAGTACAAAGGAAGACTCGCTTCTTATACCAAATACAAACAAGCATACGAGCAGGGGCTTGCACTCAAGGAGCAACTACGGCTGGCTGAGCAGCAATACAAAAAAGCTACCCAATTCGATTCACGATCCCTCACAGGTAAAGATAAGCTATACAAGTTGTTGGCGTTTAAAAATCTGCAGATAGGAACCGTCTATCCTTCATTTTCCCCACTTACGATTAATGGGACTGCGCTTCAGGGAGCATTGATGCGCTATACTTACAGGAATTGGCAGATCGACTTGGCAGGAGGGCGATGGATTTATCCGCAGACAATTGCAGGGAATGACGCTGCAGCTTTACAAGCTGTTACACCTCCTAGGTTATTCGTCAGTCGTCTCATGTGGGGAGATGCAAAGGGGAGGCAACCTTATGTAGGGGCTACCTTCGTATATGCAGGATCAGATACGGCGAGTTGGGCTTTCCACCCTGACTATGCTTCTGCTACTTATCAGTCTGTGGGAATTACGGGTGGTTTTCCATTAGCCAAAGAAAAAGGATACATAAAAGGAGAATGGGTTACGCAATTGCCCACGTTGACTACGGGATATGCATACAGTGGACGGGTAGAGGCTGACTTGAAGCCTTGGAAAGGAGGGGAGGGTACTGTGAGATACCAAGGAAGATCTGTCGATTTTTCTGCCGTTGCCAATCCCTGGCTTTTGCAGCCGCTTTCGCAATATGCAGCAGAAGTAAACCAAAGCTTGATGGCTGACCAATGGACCATTAGTGCTTTTGCTAGAAGAGATTTTATTACGCTGCTTCCGCTGGGGAGTACGCCCCCCATACAAGTCTTGGCAGGCGTCAGCTCAAATTGGAGAATGCCAAACTTGAACCTAGGGTTTAGCTATGCACCTGTATTCAATCAGATTGTCACTAACCCCAACAATCCGAATGAGAATGCAACGGGTTCTTTGCTAAGCGCAACTTCTGATTGGACCTTCGAAAAAGGAGGAAATATCCGATTCAACTGGTACAATTCGATCTATCTACAGTCCCGCCAGAAGGAAGGACAGACGCTCTTTCATCCCAACTTCAACATTTCATTGGGACTATCCTTAGGAGATTGGGGACAGGTACAACTGGGAGGATCCTACTTCGCAAGAGATTATGTGTTAGGAGAAGAGGCTGTGAGCAATGTAAATGGACAGTTGAGTGCGCGAATTTGGAAGAACATCAAGATTCATGGCGGAGGCACCAGTTTCAGTCAGCAAGGCATGCAGTTTCATCAATTCTTTGGGGGAATCAATGGAGGATTGACGCGCAATATTTCTATCCAACTCAATGGCTCTTATGGCGATATCCCCATCGAACGTGGCATTCGGGAATTTACTTATGAAAAGGGGTGGTTTATCAGGACATCTATACAAGCAAACATATAAATCATGAAATACAGCATACAATCATGGATCTTTTTGGGGGCGTTCCTCTGCCTCTTTGACCTGTATGGATACCATCCAGACAGAGAGACAGGGGAGCTTGAAGCTGTGAATGTGGTCACACTGACTGCTCCTGCAGATGGGGCCGTTTTGAGCTCTTTCTATCCCATCTTCAACTGGCAGTGGCCAGCGGCGCCAACGGGAAATGTGACCTATGCGATCAAAATCGTACCGATCAACGCTGGCCAGAGCCGAGCAGATGCCATGCAGTTCAATGCACCTGTCTACACGCAGTCTGGCATCACAGCCAACTTCGTCCAATACGGGTCTGGCGGCGCGAGTACGCCTTTGACGGCCGGGGGAGAATATGTCTGGAGAATAGAGGCTTACCTAGATGGCAACTTGGCGGGTAGCAGTGAAATATGGCTATTTGGTCTTACGAGTCAGCCTGATGATCCCCCTCGCATGCAGTATGCTTCTTTGAGCACCAAGCCAGATGCTGGCTATCACTTGCTCGATACAGATGATCTTCATTTCCGCTTTGACAACATCTACTACAAAGGCAGTCAGGCGGCTAACGATATCGCACAGATTCAGGTTCGTACGCCTGATGGTGCCCTATTCTCGAATTGGACCCTCCAACACGATGGGTACAATCTATTTACACTGGACTTTGCGAGTGGCGCCCCCACATCAAGTGGGCTTTACACAGTCAAGGTTCAGACCATCAAAGACCGTATTTACTGGCTCAGATTCCTCATTCCTTAAGCATGCAGACTAACATACAAAAACATAGATTTTCCTTCCTGTTGTGTGCAGGAACCCTAATCCTATCCGCTTGGGTGAGTGGATGCGGAGGAGATCGGGTACTTTCTACCTCGGAGTATATTCCTTGGTATGGGAAGCATGTGGAGTCATTTACAGTAGAAAAATCTGTAGAAGATTTAGACTTCCGCCTCACATATATCCCTACAGAGGTACAGGTACTCAGCAGGCTGAGAGGGGAAGGGGGTGACGAAGCGATTCGTGCAGCCCTCGCAGAGGAGACGGGGATCGAGTACTACCGTTTGCAGATCCACTCCAAAGATCCTAAGCGAAAGGTCTTAGATATGCAACATCCTTATGCAGAGGTAGATCCCAATCTGTATTTCTCCTTTGACTTACAGCAAAACTTACTACTCAAGACCGACTCACTAGAGATTCCTTGTATGCTTTACCATCTCGATCAGGGTTTGGGCATGGCACAAGGCATCGATTGTCTGCTGGCATTTGATACAAAAGCACAGCCAATGACCCATCGAAGACTTCAGATAAAAGACGACTTCTTTGGTTTGGGCGAGTTCCAGATATCCATTCAAGATCAAACAATCGAGCAAAAAGCGCAACTCCATATATAGCACATCCATGAAGCTTTTCAGAAATCATTTATTCGCACGTATTCTCGCTATTTACAGCCTTGGGTCGCTCTTGGCGCAGCTGTTTGTGCCTCTAGAGGCTTTGGCTTTGACTTCGGGGCCTGAGCAGCCAGAGGTACAGGGATTCACGCCTGCAGGGATGACAGAGATGGTCAATCCTGCTACAGGAGATTTTACCTACAACATTCCCCTCATGTCGGTAGAAGGCTATCCCATCAACATCACCTACCAGTCAGGTGTGGGTATGGAAGACGAGGCTTCGATGGTCGGCTTGGGCTGGAACCTCTCGATCGGGCAGATCAACCGAAATGTGCGGGGACTGCCTGACGACTTTAAGGGAGAGGAGATCAAGACTACAATGAATCTGGCGAAGAAATGGAAGTTGGGGCTAGATATGACCATTGCTCCCGAGTTGATAGGAATTGAAGGAGATAAGCTCAAGAATCTTGTGGATAGTCTCTCTTTATCACTGCCTATTACTATTGGTGTTTTTTATGACAATTATACGGGATTCGGGACGGAATTTGGGTTGAGTCCAAGTGTACAGATTGACAAAGCGTTAGGTGGGAAGATGTTTGCTTCTTTTACTGGTGGAGCTAATCTGGGGATAAGCTCTCAATCGGGTACTACAGTGGGGGCAAATGCCAATGCTGACCTCTCTTTTAAGATATCGGAGAAAGAAGGGACAGAATACGCAAATAATTATCATTTACGAGACTACGATAAAATACATAAAGATGGTAAGATTGGTTTTGGCTTATCATCTGCCTACAATTCAAGATCAGGGATAAGCTATTTCAATACTAAGTTGAAGGCATCTTTAAAGAGAAAGAAAACCTTCAATGGATTGATCAAGGAGGAAGGAAAAACGTATAGCCATACAAAATCCTCATTCTCCCTAGGTGCAGGTGCATCTGGCCTGTATGAACTGCTGTCTCCTACGTTTTCACCTTCCACGCCATTTCCTTTTCGCAATTTTGGGGCTACGCTAGGAGTGGGCCTAGGGGGCAAGGCTCCTATTTTTGCAGATTTTAAAGGCAACTTTACAGGATATTATACGGAGCAGGATCTGAAGTTCAATCAAAGGACTTCGGAAGCATATGGATACCTACACCTGAGCGAGGGGTACAAAGAGAATGAAAAGCAGCAGACCAAGAGAGATGACGCTAAGCATATATTAACAGATTTTAATAGGGGAAATGATCGCACATTTATTCAAGATGCGACGCCTAATCTTCCCTATTCACATTTAACTTTTGATACCTACACTGTATCAGGACATGGGATTTCAGGTACTTTTCGCCCTTATCGCAACGATTTAGGAATCGTAAGTAACTCTTATCAAAGAGACAGGACAGACAATGGCTCCCTAGGATTGGAGCTAGGTGGAGGGGCAGGCTTTGATTTTGGAATCGATGTCTCATGGACTAAGAACATATCATATTCGGGTGAGTGGCGGGAACATAATGAACTCAAGGACAAATATTATTATGGCAATAAGCCAGATGGGACGTTTTCTAAGGAAAGTCAGGCCAAGTACGAGCCCTCCTATTTCAAGCAGGTAGGAGAGTTGACAGGAATCAATGATGAAGATTACTTAGCATCTCTAGGGGATCACAAGCCTTTAAATGCCAAATTTAATGAAAGAGGATTCGCAGGAGGACATTATGCACAAGCGTCATTTATCGGAGGAGGTCTGACATATCAGCCAGATGAGTTTCGTTCGGGACGAGAAAGACGTAATCAGGTTTTTTCATATTTGACAGGAGGAGATGCAGAAAAATATGGACTTCAGAAGCGTATCTATAGCTACAAGTTGGCGACAGATCCCACGACGGGTCAACCGCGAAGTAAAGAAGATTTACGTGAGGCACTGGCAGATTCTAGTGATCGTGTAGACGTCTCCGAAGGAAGACAGCCACATCACATTTCTGAGATTACGGTCCTGAAACCAGATGGTGTGAGATATATCTACAACGTTCCTACACAGAATTATCATAAAGTTGAAACTAGTTTTAATGTTTCGGGAAGAGATACGACAGGTCTGAAGCAATATGGACTTACGAATTATGTGATCGGAGAGGATGATGTCCTTGACAACAAACGTGGAATCGACAATTATTTCAATAAAGTCGAGACACCTGCTAGTGCTTCAAGCTATTTGTTAGGGGGTATTTTCTCCCAGGATTACGTGGACGTAACAGGAAATGGACCTAGCCGAGACGACTTGGGTACTTTTTATGAGATGCGCTATCATCGGATACACAAAGACTACAAATGGCGTATGCCCCTTGCCCCAAAAGGAGAATCAGAGCCAGTAGCGAGTTTTGATGCAAGGCTCAAGATGAAGTCAAAGGATGATGTAGCAAGTATACAAAGTGGGAAAAGGGATAACTGGGCCATCGCTCAGATTGTGTCACGCAACAGAATTGCGGTATTTCATTACAGCGAGCGAAACGACGGACTAGGTGTCCTGGGCGATGGAGGGAACCAGCTTGACACAGAAAATCGCCTGTTGAAATTGGATCGCATTACATTGCATGCCTACAAAGACTGGAGAACGCAGAAGAATGAGGCGAAGTCGCTGAAAACGGTAAGCTTTTTCTATGATTACTCCCTTCGAAAAAATCCTTTCAACTATGACAATCCCAATGATCCCACAGATCAGGGAGGCGCACTCACGTTGAAGCGGATTGAGATGTCGTCTGAAGAATCTGGACGCGCTACATTGAATCCATACAGATTTACTTACAGCGATGATCTCACCTACAATCCTAACTACCACCCCAAAGCATACGACCGATGGGGTACGTATAAGCCTATGAATGCTTCCTTGCCCAATTGGGACTTTCCCTATGCAGATCAAGAGATACTCTCTGGAGGACAGGGCTCTGCCAACGTGCCTTGGACAAACTCGGATATCTATGCGCAGGCCTGGAATCTGCAGAAGATTGAAACACCTTCAGGAGGAGAGATCAATATACATTATGAGTCCGACGACTATGCCTATGTACAGGATTACAGAGCAAGTCAGATGATGAAGATCATGGGATTTAGCAATGAAAGTAACACGGCCTTGGCAGCACTTTCAGACAGAATATACCAACACAATGCTGCCATTCCACGCGTAAGATCGGCCCAATATAATCGCTTTGTGTATGTTCAGCTGCCTGAAGCGGCCACTTCTGCTGAAGAGATCGAAGAAAAGTATCTCGATAAAGATGGGCTCGTCTTCATGAATCTTTCGACTAAGATATCTCCAAGTAAAGGTATACGCGAACGCGTTCCTGCTTGGGTACGTATTTCTAAAACGCATATACATCCTACCGATCCATCCGTAGCGATTTTAGAGCTGCCCATGCTCAGTTACAGGGACAAGGATAAAGAATCGGGGAAGAAAATTCCTGAACTCTTGATGACCCTGATGAATTATGCGCGTATGCACCTGCCTGAATATGTATATGAGGGTTCAGCTCCGATAGCAGTAGACACGACGAGCATACAGGCAGCGCTTTCTCAGTTGCTCCTTTTCCAAAATGGCATAAACGAATTGCTGACCAATATCAATGGTGTCATGATACGCAGAGGCTACTGCCAAGTAGTCGATCCAGAGCGTTCATGGGTACGACTTTACAATGGCAATGGGTTCAAAACAGGTGGGGGATGTAGAGTCTGGAAGATCACGATGCATGATGGAATGGACAGAATGACAGGAGAGCAAGGAGAGATATATGGCTCTATATACGACTACACCATGACAGAAGATTATGGGGGGGACAAAGGAAAAAGAATTAGTAGTGGCGTAGCAGCCAGTGAGCCTCAGTTGGGATGGAGAGAAGCCTCTTTTGTAAAACCCATTACTTACAAACTCAAACGAATCCTGTATCCAGATGATGACTTTTATATCGAAGGACCCTTTGGTTCAGAGTTTTTTCCGAGTCCCAATGTGACCTATCGACAAGTACGTGTCCGAGGGCTCACAGAAGAGACAGGGTACACACACGGTGCACAACCCTATCAGCAGTATGAGTTTTACACGGCAAAAGAATTTCCTGTGATTACGCGACACTCTGATTTGGACAGCCAAGAGGATAAGCCAGGAAAGATTTTTAAATTCTTAGGGCTGGGGCTCTTTTTCTCTACTAATACTCAGGGCTATTCGGTAAAAATCAACTCTATGCATGGCGTACCCAAAGCAGAGTTGTCCTTTGCAGAAGGCGATACCCTACCGTTTGCGGGTGCTGAATATATCTACCACACCAAGTCTAGAGTCAAGCGGCAGGAAGTATACACACCCGTTCTCAATCAGGATGTAAATGATCTTTCAGTAGAAGTAGACACAACCGTTAAGTATGTAGGTTACCAAGGACTCGCAAATGATGACCTACTAGTGGTAGAGCGAGATGGTAGTCTACGTAGAAAAACAATGGGAAGAGAGTTTGACCTAACCATTGATTCAAAAGAACAATTCTTAAGTACAGAAGCAATTGAGGGTGAGGCTAACTTAGAGGGGGAATTAATTTTCCCTTCAGCAGTACCTTTTATATATGGCGGTGTGAAAGTCTCGACCAAACGTTTCCGCTCCCTTGTTACAAACAAGGTAATAGCAGAAGTGGGAATCTTGAAAGAGACCAAGGCCTACAAAGATGGAACGATCATCACCACGGAGAATCTAGCCTACGATGCCGAAACAGGGGCACCGCTTATCACGAAAGTGACCAATGAGTTTGATGATGACCTTTACAGCGCGATACAGCCCGCACACTGGGTATATCGCGGGATGGCGCAAGCGTACCAAAACCAGGGAATTGAAATTACAAGCAGTCATACTTCGAATGGATTGCTGCCTACGTTCTCCAATCTGGCTCCTGTATTGTCGCTCTTCCAGGAAGGAGATGAGCTCATCCTACAGTACCCCAACAATAACGTGAAGAAGGCTTGGGTATTATACGTCGACAAAACCACCAACGAGTTAAAGGTGGTTGACAGGCAAGGAACATTGGTCAGTGTGGCCAATGGCAACACGACTTCCGATAACTATTCTGCTATCAAAATCATACGCTCAGGTCATCGCAACATGGCCCAAATACCCATTGGAAATATCAGTACGCAATCCAACCCGATTGTCAATGATACGGAGCTAAACTATCAGAATATCTTAAGTGCGAGCGCGACAGAGTTTAGCGATGAGTGGCAGACCTTCTGTAGCAGTACGGTCACAACGCCTTCCTGCGATTGTGAAGTACCGAATCAAAAAGCGCGGGACTTCCTAGACGTCTTCGGAGATGTGCATAGTTCAGGGAGATTATTTAGCCCTAACATGACGGTTGTGAGTCACGTCCACCAGAATTTCAACGGTTCTTCGGAGCTTGCGCTGGCCTTGGGTTACAACTTTGGAGAAGACTTCTATTGGAAGACAACCATCACAGGCGGAAATCCCAATGCACTGACGCAGCTTAAGTTTGAGCTATTCAAAGATGATGGGCCTGCGACATGTAACATTAGCTCTGTCTGTGATCTGAACATAGACATTCCCTCCAACCTAAGTACGACGGATCTTGAGGGGATGACAAATCTGAGAATTGTAGACGCTAATGTGAGCGACTGCAACAATTCCCAAAATTTTCTGATCCGAGTCGATATAGGGACACAGACCTATGACTTACTTGCCACAGGGTTTTGTTTTGACGCCAAATCATGTCCACCACGCGAGCCTGAACTGATAGCATGTCAAGGTATTGGAGATCAGGTGAATCCATATGTAGTAGGAATCAGAGGAACTTATCTTCCCAAAATGTCCTATGCCTATCTGACAGATCGTACGGCAGAACAGACAAGCTACCAAGCCAGCGACGAACCAGATGTCCGAAATGGGGGTGCCTACGTTGATTTCTCCACATTCTGGCAGTATCAGAACAATGAATGGACCGCCAATTCTACCAATTGGATCTGGCCAAGTGAAAACATGACCCATATCCCACTAGGACTGGATATTGAGAGTCGAGATGTATTGAACCGCTATTCCTCTGTGCAATATGGGCACAATTATCAGGTTCCGATTGCTGTCGCCGCGAATTCGCCCATCAAGAATATGGGAGCTACAGGATTTGAAGAGCCTGGGGAAGTCCTGGAAAAATGTGGCAACCACCTCCGATTCACCAATTATGGAGATAAACCGCAGTTTTCGACTGAGGAATCGCATACAGGAAGCACCTCTATGGTACTCTATCCTTGGGGAAATGCGGGAATCGTTCAAGCAGAGATCCGATCAGATGATCCTTGTACCAAGGTCCCTGATGCTGACAATATACCCTACCTGATCAAGGAGTGTGATTGTCTGGATGAATTCAACCCATCGCCAGGAAAGTATGTGGCATCCTTCTGGGTGAAGTCAGATGAATACAACGAATCTACTGAGCCTGTCACGGACTATCCACAAGTAGGATTGGAGGTCACAGTCAACTCAGTGCCTGTCTCGATGCTGAAGTCTACTAGGGGCAATGTCATTGATGGCTGGCAGCGCCACGAGTATACCTTTGAAATTCCCACGGGGAGCGAAGGACAGTTCCTCAATATGAAGACCTTTTACAATCCTAATGGAGAGAAAGTCTACATAGATGATTTCCGCTTCCACGGATTCCTCAGTGAGATGAAAACCTATGTATACGATCCCGTCGATCTCAAGGTGCTGGCTGAGCTGGACAATAACAACTATGCGAAGATCTATCAGTACAACGAGGCAGGCCAGCTTGCTGGAGTCAAAATAGAAACACGTGACGGAATTCAGTCATTGCAGGAAGTTCGCTACAATCAGTACAACCGCTATGAATAAATACATCAGGTACATATGGGGACAAATGATCATCTGGATGCTGATGCCTGTCCTATGGTCCCAGGATTTGCAAGCAGACCTCGATAAGATATATGCCCATCTGTCTAGCAAGGAAGGCTTTGGTCTGACGATGAATATGCAGTACTACAACGCCCGAGGAGTACGTGAGGAGGGAGAAGCAGTAGAGGGCTATGTAGTCTTCAAGGACTCTCAGTTCTTCCAACAGTTGGGAGAGAATGTAATGGTTAATGGTCAAGATTATCTCTTGTCGATCACTCCATCGGACCAATCCTTGGTGCTTTACCCGCCTCAAGCGTTGGCTGTTCAGAGTCCCACTGAAATTCTTCGCGCTTTGCGAGGGATAGAGAACCATACCTTTGATGGGAAGGAAGGAGTGGGGACCTACACGTTTTCTTTGGAAGGGCCGCAGCGGTTTCCGAAGATCAAGTTCTCCTTTGATATGTCTTCACATCAACTGATGAGCTACGAACTATACAGCGCGCGAGACTCAGAAGAATCTGTGCGAATCTTCTACGAGCCCATGGCTTTGACAAAGGGAGAAATTCGCCAAAAGCTCAAGCTAGATACCTACATCAAAAAAGGACCACGTGGATTTGTTCCCCAAGTACCTTTTCAGTCGTTTCAAATCATAGACCTTACAGCACAACCATAATATCATGAAAGCCTACCTCCTTTCACTCTTACTTTTCTTCTCCACCACATTGGTCTGGGCTGGAGTGGATCCCCCTGCTTACATGAAGTGGGCAGGGACAGATCTCGATGTCGACAATGTCCTGATCATGGAGGACAATAAGTACGACCTGATGACCAGTACTTCCCAAGCAGCTTGGGGCTTTAGGAATATATCCTGTGAGAATGAAATTATTTTCAGTCTGGACCCTTTTGCGCTGGAGATGGACATCATGTTTGAGGCAACACTCACCGCTCGGATTACATCTTATGACGCAGCGGGTGGCACCACTAGCGTAGATAAGACATTTTACATCAATTATGATCCGCAAAAAGGAACAGACTACATCGAGAAAAGTGCGCATTTCTTTTCGGATGCCTATAAAGTAGAGGTAGAAATTCTCAATCTGATATTCAATTACCAGTCGCCCAATGTGACGATTGCTGAGACGCCAGATTTCCTTCATCTCTCTTCTAGCATCAAGGTCAACCGTAGTTATGAGATGGATCGTCTGCAAGCCATTCAGTTTTATCCTGTAGGTGTGGATGCGGATCGTAGCAAGCTACTAGTAGAGTGGGCACCTGTCATAGGGGCCGAAGCATACAAGTTAGAATGGACTTACATAGACAATTATTCTCATGTAGATTATACTACAGATCCCGATGGAGAAATCGTTTACAAGGATCTGGATAAACTGCCTTATGATTTTGACAAGCATTCGGTGCGCGTCATTGTGCCGCATTCCTTCTACGAGATAGACAATGTGTTTCCGCAGGGAGCGGTGATCTTCAGAGTAGCTCCTGTAGGGAGAAGTATCGATGCACCTTACAGAAAGTACGACGGCGTGTGGAGCTTGCCTTCTTCTTATGGTTTGATTGGAGATCTTTCCAGTCCCAATCTTCAGAATCATCGATTTGATATCAGTTCTTCTCACCGCCCTAAGCTCAATTGGGTTTATACCGCTTCTTATGTAGAGGATGGGAAAATGGGGGCAGGATTGGAGTATGCAGATGGTTCACGTAAAAGTAGGCAGACGATTTCCCGATTCTCGCAACGAGAGATAACCTATGTGTCGGAGACGATGTACGACCATCTAGGGAGAGGAAGTTTGCAAGTTCTTCCAGGTTCCTCCGAAAGTACTCAACTCGATTATGTAGAAAACTTTAATCAAAATCTGGCTGGACAGAAATACAGTTGGCGTGATTTTGATGTGGTACAACCTGGGGGAAGTACGACCGTGGCCACAGGCATGAGCGATGCCCAAGGCGCGTCCAAATACTTCAGCCCCAATAATCCTGACAAAAACAAGCAGGAAGCTTACTTGCCAGATGCGCATGACTATCCGTTTTCCCAGACGACGTTTGATCGGAAAGGTCGTATACGTACCCAAGGAGCTGCTGGCCCTGATTTTCAGGTGGATGGTCATGCAACGACCAATATATTTGTCACGCCTTCACAAGAAGAACTGGATTTAGTCTTTGGAACAGATGTGGGTTTCGCAGACCACTATTTCAAGCAGATCGTCACCGATCCCAACGGCCAGATGAGCCTGTCGATCACAGACCTGTCAGGAAATGTGATTTTGACCGCGTTGGATGGAGAGACGCCTGCCAATCTCGATGAGCTACCCAGTGAAAGCCCCACAGATAATTTGACCCTTGTCCTCTCTGACCCTGTCTATAACAAGCTCAACAATGACGGAAGAGGATATTCAGTCAATTTTACCTACTATGCTACAGTAGAAGGGGAGCATTCTCTCTACTATCGAATCGAGGATCGAAATTATATCGACTCTTGCCTAGACAGTACGCTTTGTCTGGACTGTGCGTATGATCTGTATCTGAGCATACAGGATGAAAGTGGGCAAGAGGTCTTGACTGGATGGCCGATCATGCGCACCATCCCACCTGCAGGACAAATCGATTCGCTTTGTCAAAATGCGGCAGATAGCGTTATCGAATTAGACTTTATACTTACTGAAGGGCTGTACACCATCACGAAAACGCTGACACTCAATGAAGATTATGAGTCGCAGTATTTGAGCTGGTACACAGATCCAGAAAAGAATACTTGTATTCGTACGCTTTCCGACTTCATTGATGAATATCAGGCTGCTATAGACTTTTCGGGTTGCGGCAAAAGCTTCTGTCAGTCAGAATGCGAATACCGAATAGGCCCCATCCAAGAATATTTCTTAGCAAATCCAGGAGCGGATACCACGGATTATCTCAATGCCATCCAAAATTGCGTAGACAATTGTGATCCTGAAGATGCCTGTGATGAGCGCCTTACCCTACTCATGGAGGAAGTGCGTCCTGGAGCCATCTTCGGTGGCTATACCATAGATCCTGGTACAGGGAATATGACTCACGACGCCTACTCTATCTTTGGAGGTACACAATATCCGCTATTTTCTACGATCCCTGTTTTTGAGGATCGTTATGGACAGCCTATTTTGATCAATGGGGTGCCAGCCCAAAATGTAACAGCAGAGGAGTTCATCAACAACTTCACGGATGATATGCTAGATGAACTGGTAACGCTACACCCTCAGTATTGCATCTATGACTGGTGTGTGGACATGCGGGCCAGTGATCAATTTGATCGGCAATTACTCAGCTATGAGACTTTCCAAGATATACCGAGTACATTACTTGTCTCTCCCAATCCGTTGGTAGACATCCTCAATGCAGATCCCTACTTCCAGACAGGCGCTTTAGGAGCGGCCGATCAAGCAACGATGAATACATACTTGACAGATCCCGATGCTATAATCGTTTTCACAGATACAATGTCGCTATTGCATTATATCCGTATGCTGGCCAATTGTGAGCCCGATCTTACACTAAGCCCAGAAGATGCAGCTCAGGAAATGATCAATTGTTTAAACAGCCTGCCGCAAGATCCTGATTCTTGTGAAGTAGATGGTTTTTGGACTATCGCTAGAGGGCTATATCTATCGAAAAAACAGGCCTTGATAGATCAGTATATAGATGATTTGCCTTGTCTAGACTCTTCCTTAGTCCCTCCTGGTTATGAAACACAACTTCCTTCCATAGAAGATCTGACAGGAGTGGACATGACACAGTCAGATGATGATATCTTTGCAGACTTCCAAAATATTGTACAGACAGGATTAGGAGAAGCTTACGAACTCACCTGTGAAGGATACGCTGTACAGTGGTGGGAGGAGATTTCTGCTTGCGGCAATGTCAATCTTGCAGATTCGGCTGCGATCATTCAAGCTTTGGTCGATGTATGCATAGCAGGTTCGGATGATTTTCATCCTTTTGGATCGAGTACAACCAAAGATGGTATTCCTACGGCAGGAGGGCATACGAGCTTCGAAGATGTACTCGGTGATGCCACGCTCTTCTCCAACGGGCCCATGGCAGCAGATCCGATACAGGATCCTGTATGTAACATATTCATGCTAGACTTTCCGAGACCCTATGAAAGTGTACTCAACAACATAGAAACCCTGACATATCCCAAGGTGGATACCTGCGCTTGTGACTTCATTCTGGGGATGCAAGAAACCTATTACCAGCAAGGAGATTCTCTGATAGACAGCGTTTCTTTCCAAGCGTGGTTAACAGCGCAGACAGGGACGACCGTTCCCAATGCTTCGGGCGTAGCCTGTGACTGCCAAGATACGTACTTTGCGCTTTATGGTACTTCGTGGACAGAAGCAGGGTCATGGTCCGCATCGGCTAACGATGCGTTGAAACAGACTAAGTCAAGAGTACCTGCAGACATCAGTTGTCCACAGTGTGCTACCTGTCAGGATATCACAGGCCTATGGCCCACCTATGACTCGCTCATTTCGCTGGGGGCCTTTGACATGTTTGCCAACATGATGAATCGCGAGCTGGATCTCAATCTGACCTTCATTCAGTATCAGGACTTCTACGATACCTGTGCAGTAACATTCACCTGTCCGCAGACCGTAGCTGCCCAAGAATTGACAGGACTCTTCAACCAACTTATCCAAGATGGGCAGTGGACCACCAACAATTTGGACCTACTTCCCACTTATCCCAACGGCATATACGAAGGCGCAAATTGTACCGACATTAATTATCAAACCCAGTTTGGAGGAAACTTCCAGTTCCAGGAGACCATGCTAGACATGGTCGCAAGTGCCAACCAGGGATTGTTCATGATAGGGAAGGATGCGACCAACCAATTCTTCGTTTACAAGCAATCTCCTCAGCGTATCATCGAATGGAAAGTACAGCTCAATCCGAGCCTGACATTGCAAGCAGAGGGGATCATGCTCCAAAGCTTGTCAGATGGAGGCGTAGCGGTATTGGGGATCTTCGAAGATGGAACCAATCCTCAAAAGGTAGGAATCATCCGACTCTCCGAGACGGGTACCATGCAATTTGGCCGTACCTATGACATTCAGGGGGTGGCAGGAGTTCCTCAAGACATCACAGGAGCAGAAGAAGTGAGTGGGGGAGGAATGATCTTTACCTTTACCCATACATCGACGAATTCCCCTCATAGTTTGAGCACCCAGATGATCGAGATCGCCAATGTCGGTAATCTCGTCAATGGGTCAGATCCACAGTTTCCGGAGTTGGGGTACAACACGTTCAGAAAGGACACGCGTCATCCGCACTTTAAGCAGTTTATCGAAGATGCGACGGGTGGATATTATATGATTGGCGTCTCTGATAGCGCGGATGGCGTCCAGCTTCTCAAGCTTGACAACCAATTTCAGGTAGAGTGGAACCGTAAGATCCAGCCCTTCCAGAAGTATTGCGATGCAGACTCTGTCACGATGAGCATCACGCCAGCCTATCCTTCGGGTGTATATGTATTGCTTCGTCATCACGTGAGTACTACTACATGGGATACCTATGTGATGAATATCTCCGATACAGGCGGACAGCTCTGGTCTTACCTTGTCAATTTCAGCAATGAGCTGGATGGAGCGGAGATCTTAAACTTTGAGTCCAGCAATCCAGGGAGTACCGCAGGTCCCTTGTATCTCTCAGGTCTACGTAATTTGACAGGTGGTGGGAAGGAGCCTTTCTTCATGAGCTTGATTCTAGGTACAGACCCTGAGTATATCCGTATACCTAATGGAGGGGAGGATGCCAAGCTTGTCGTACAAACCTTCCCTAAGCTCGACGTCTTGGTAGGACAGGAAGAAGTGTTTGCGGGAAGTGCTGCAACACATTGGGACATCACCGCATGCCAAGTGGAAATAGGATCGTGGGGAACCTTGACGACACAGTTGACGACAAATAGTGACGCCTATTTCCGCGACTTTAGAAAGATCAATATGCAAGGCCTGTCCACTACAGTCACACCTGTGGCGGACAATACCACCCTTACCTGTGGTCCGCAGACCATGGTGGTGAACTTGGATGGGGATTGCGTAGACTGTCAGACGACGCTGAGCATGGATGCACCTACAGGGGTGACCTTTGATGACATTGAGCTACTGACAAGTACAGAGATATTGACAGACAGTACCTTCCAGTTGTGGGGGATGTATACAGTCGGAGGTGTGACAGATTCTGTAAGACTGACAGGTATATCCGATTGTCTGCCTTTCTGCGACACAGCCAGCGTGAAGATCTGCGCCAATCCTTTGGTTCCCATTGTAGAGGTAGACTTACCTTCATGTGAAGATGAACTGCTGGCGCAGGCAGAGTACGAGGCGATTCGCGCCTACAACGACTACCTCCAGGATCTATCCGAAGACTTCCTCGCGAGCTATCAGCGCCAGTGTATCGACTCGGTGCAGGAGACCTTTACCTTCACCCATCCTTACAACCAGCGCCATCATATGATGTATTTCTATGATCAGGCAGCAAATCTCGTCCAGACGGTTCCTCCTGCAGGCGTTGATTATCTCGAAACAACCCAGCTATCTGCTGTCAAGGCAGCACGTGAAGCAAATGATGGTACGAGCCTCACTCCCGACCACAAGCTCCGCACACAGTATGCTTACGACTCCTTTGGCAACATGACTTGGCAGAGCACACCCGATGGAGGCGAAGCCAGGATGTGGTACGACAACTTAGGACGTGTAGTCGCTTCTCAGGATGCGCGACAGCTTGCCGCCATTCCGCAGCGCTACTCGTACGTCAAATATGATGGACTAGGAAGAGCCATAGAAGGAGGAGAGCTCACAGTCACAGTGGGTATGCAAGTCATGACGGTCGCCCTCGCAAGAGATACGGTGAGTTTTAGACTATGGCGTGACCAGGGAAACACGCGCAGGGTGACACGTACCATCTACGATTTCCAGCCTGATGTGGCGATAGAAGCTTTATTTCCCGATGGCGTACAGCGTGAACTACGTGGACGCGTTGCTTCGACCTACTTCGTCGATGGGGAAGACGACAATCGCGATTTCGCTAGACACTTCTCTTACGACGAGCACGGACATGTCATACACATGATACAGGAGTATCCGTCGCTCGAGCATTTGGGCTATCGCTACATCCATTCGGAGTCGGAGTTTGATCTGCTTTCGGGCAACCTGCATGCTATGCATCTGGCTCCAGATGATCCTGAGATGGCCTACACGCACCGTTACGAATACGATGCAGACAATCGTCTGACCCGTGTCATGACACAAAAGGCAGGAGAGACAGAGGAGAGAGAAGCGGAGTACTTCTACTACAACCACGGTCCGCTGGCTAGAGTGGAAATTGGGGCGCAAAACATCCAGGGGATGGACTATGCCTATACCCTCAATGGGATGCTAAAAGGTGTCAACTCCGACCAGTTGATTATCTCCAGTGACATAGGAAGGGATGGACGTCCTCCGTTTTTCATCGTAGGAACCAGTGTCGATAACCAGAACTTCGTACGTGATGCTTTTGGGTACACCCTCAAGTACTATGCGGCAGATGCCAACCATGAGGCGGATTATACCTCTATTGGGACAGGCTTGGTAGGTGTCTCGAACTTCGAGGCAGATGGGTGGCAGCAAGCCCAGGACTTCCGAGGTCTCTACAATGGCAACATAGGCGCCATGGTCACGGCCTTCCAGGAGACGGGGGGCAATCCCTTTCCGACGCAGCTGTATACTTATCATCATGACCAGCTCAACCGCCTGACACAGCAGCGTGCCTATCAGGGCTTGAATGGGAACCAGTGGACAGTCAGCATGCCGCTGCAGGACCTTGCCACCGACTATACCTATGACGCCAATGGAAACATCCTTTCGCTGTTCCGAAATGGCAACACAGCCAATGGCGATCCTTTGGAGATGGACAATCTCCGCTACAGGTACAAGCCCAATACCAATCAATTACTGTGGGTGTATGATTCGGTGGATGCCAGTAATTATTCTCAGGCTACGAATGGAACAGAGGACTTTGACAATCAGGATACCACGAAGCACTATGTCTATGATGAAATCGGCAACCTCATCTCAGACCAGATAGAGGGCATCGAACGAATCAAGTGGAATGTAGACGGCAAAATTCGAGGCATCACCTTCGATCCCAATGGTGACCTACGTCCCAATCTCTCCTTCTTCTATGATGTGGGCGGTAACCGTGTGACCAAGGTCGTCAAAGAAGACGCGACGGAAGAGACATGGAAATATACCTACTACATCACGGACTTTGATGGCAATCGTCTTTTAACCCTATCCAGAGACTTCCAGCCTAGCGGCAATGTCAGCAATCCACAGATCACCATTCCTACGGGGACAGCTTATGTGGAACAATTGACCATAGATGCCCATGAGGTTTATGGTTCTAGCCGACTGGGTATTTCCTATGATGGACGCTTACTTGCGGCCCAAGGATATGACAATCTCAGTCATGACAGTCAGGGTTATCTTGACAAAACTACTAGTAGCAGCCTGAGCATCCTCCCACAGAGTGTCACGCTGGGACTGGCCTTCACCCGAGGGAAAAAACGCTACGAACTCACCGAGCATCGAAAAAATGTCATGGTGACCTTATCTGACCGCAGGGCCTATACCTTCTCTACGGATGCCTTGGGTAATCCTATAGTCGAGGTGATACCCGATGTACGGATGGCGACGGATTATTATCCCTTTGGGATGGGGATGGCTGGGAGGAAGTTGAGTATTGGAGATTATAGATACGGGTTCCAAGGACAGGAGACGGATGATGAGGTGTATGGGGGGGAGAATGCTGTTAGCTACAAGTACCGGGTGCATGATCCGAGGTTGGGGAGGTTCTTAAGTCTTGATCCACTGGCGCCGGAGTATCCGTTTTATAGTCCATATTCATTTTCTGGAAATCGGGTAGTAGATATGGTGGAACTTGAAGGACTCGAACCTTCTACGCCTGCCGATCCAGAGGGTGAAACACAACCTCAAGTCTATATTGAAGGGGTTGACATTACAGAGACACGGAATAATTATCCATTTGCTAGAGTAAATGCGAATAGATGGTTACGTGAACAAGGGCTTCCTGTTGGTCCAGGTGCTACTCAGGAAAGGACTAGTTCAGGCGCCGCCACTATTACCTACAAAGATGTAAGGGCGACAAGTCAGTGGTTGAGTGATAAAACTGAGCTATTTACAATAAGTCCTAAGGTAGTAAATGCTATGCGGAATGTGACTATGGGGCCCGTTGCAGCATTTTTACCTGATGCAACTGAGGAAGTTCAGGTAAGTATTTGGGGGATGACAGGTGGAGGTATCCTTGATTTTCCGATTGGCCTTGCCGAGGCAGCTTCTGGAGAGGATGTGACAGGGGGGATTATAAAAGCTGGATTAAGTATAGTCCCTTTATTTGGACGTTTGAAATTGAGAGGTAGTAGTGTTAGTTTGGGTAGTTCAAGTAAAGTAGCCGCTAGGGGGGGTAAGAACTTTGTGTACATTTCCAAAAATGCAAATGATGTAGTTGATTATGTAGGGATAACAAACAATTTAGCGAGGAGATCTGCGGAACATTTATCATCTAAAGGTATTCGTATTCGGAAATTAATGGGAGGGTTATCACGTTCTGATGCAAGAGCTGTTGAGCAAGCCTTAATCGAAATACATGGTCTTGGTAAAAACGGGGGTACACTTCTCAATAAGATAAATAGTATTTCCCCTAAAAACCCAATTTATGGTCAACAGCTTCAAAGAGGTTATGACTTACTGAAATCAATAGGATATGCGAATTAACAGTTAAAAATAAGGAAAAGGAACGCTGCGGCCAATTTTCCGAAAGTGTGGACAATTAATCCTTTAGTAGATCGGACTTTGGAAGCATTTTGTAGCTCTACTTTTTGCTCTAGCCAATTAAAAATCGCCTCAACAGGTTGCCTGATTCTTGATACAGCAGTGGAAAAGAGCTTGTCAGCCGCGGCATTGAATTGCCTTTCCCATTGAGATTGGCCTTTGACTAGCTTGACGGGTGTGTAGAGATGGCTCCCTTGATTGTTTAAATGCTGTTGTAGCTTTTGATCAGCATAGATCTTGTCAGCAAAAATAGCACGTTCCTTGATTTGGGATATCTCTTCCCTCATCGCACTGAGGTCATTCCAGGAAGCAGGGCTGACTTTCATGTATTCTGGGAAAGGTAAGCCCCCAGGTCTATGAAAGCCCATGAAATGTAGCTTTAATCCATAGTAGTGCATCGACTTAGTCGCACAATAGCCTTTATCAGTCAGTTGGGGAGCTACTTTGGCCCTACGCTTACCGCTACAAGTCATTATCGGAAAGGAGTCTATGACACTTATATCCTGGATACTGTGTGGATCTAAAACGCTCATATCTGATACAATATGCATCACTAAATGGTTGAGTGCAGGAGCTAACC
>JBCBFT010000112.1:0-21897 GCA_038527485.1 Bacteroidota bacterium | reverse complement strand
TATTCAAATGAGCTCATCCAAGATTTAGATGATTTGCTAAAACTTAATGGGTTGCTACCAAACAAGGATGATCTTCTATCAATCGAATTTCAAAAAGCAAAGAAAATTGTTTCGACTCTTTTAAATAAAGGAGTAGCTTATCCAGAGGAATATATGCCCATACATGAAGCAAATGAATACAGTGAATATCTGTTGCAAGGATTCAAAGAAATGGAATGCCAATGTTTTTGTAACGGAGCATGGGATGAATATCATGAAAGCTCCAATGGATTTGGGTGGAATCACATGACTGACTCAACCTTTGATGCGGGCGTCATTATTACCTCAAATGAGTTACACTTCTGTTTTTGGATTGAAGAAGAAGATTAGAAAAGTGAATATTGATTTCAACTGTCAGATTAAGTCTTGACTCCTACAACTCAGGCCTAGCAAGCAGCCGAGTACCACATAACACCAACCATTACAAACAAACAATAAAAATGGTTCTAATGATTCCCTCCTATTTTAGCGATCAGTCACTCTGACTACCTTTTAATTCCTATCCCATGCGCAACCCTCTGCTTTTCATACTCTGCTTGCTAGCAATGGGAAGCTTGATGGCCCAAGAAACCCGAGACTGGCCCCTTCATTCCACAGCTGTATATGATACATGCTACCAGAAGCTAGGTGAGCTCCACATCGATTCCTTTCCAGATGTGGCAGTGAAGCCTCTGAACCTCATACAATTCTACAGAGAGCTATCTTCCAGCGACGGATTTCAACTGATGCGGGAGGCAGGGATCATCACATGTCGAGCCTCCATTGAGATTCTGGTAGGGAAAGAGGGCAACATCGTCTGCTATCGGCTCCGGTCCCAATGCCATCCCATCTATGATGCTGAGATTATCCAGCACATCCCCGATCTCATATTTGCGCCTGCAAAAAAAGGAACGCAACCCGTGAATTCCTGGGTTCACATTCCTATTCATTATATAGGGTGCTTCTGATGAAGTACTACCTACTTTTTCTTCAACTTCAGATTTCTAAACTGACCCTCCGAATTGAATCCCGTCCAAATCGCCAAAATATCTGTCTTCGGCTTCGATAAGCGCGCGACCTCTAAGACAGGGGAAGTCGCCCCCTCTACAAATACACTTACTTTCTTCTCCGTAATCTCTAGCTTGACATGAAACCAATCATCGGGGCTAGGCGCAGGCTGGATCTCATGTTCAAATTCTCCTGTGCGCTCCTCTCGCAACCTGTACCAAGGAAATGCTGGATGATAAATGTACTGCACCATATGCGCACGGCGAATCGGCTCCTCTGCCACAAAGTTGAACGGGCGAAAATAGACGGCCTCGTAGGTAGAGTCGTTCTCAATGTTAAAAGCCAATCCGACAAAACTTTGACCTGGTTTGTTGGCTCCCTTGATGTCTAGCTCGATGGACCCTTCTTCAAAAGAGATTCCTTTCAAAATCCCCAAACCATCCGAAGGCTGGGCATCCATCATGACAGCTTTCTCCTCTAAACGGATCGTTCGGTTGATCGCCTCTATATTTTCATCTTCAAGCAAGCGTCCCATGTTGATCTCTTGGGCAAAGAGCGGAAAGCTACCCCACAGCAGCATGACGATTCCCATCGTGCAAGTAGTACGTTTCATATTCATTGATTATTAATCCCAAAAGGTGTCTGTTTTAACTCGAACATTCCCTTTCTGATAGATTCATGAAAATAATCATATATTAATCCCCTGCTCATACTTAACTTGCTAAAGAGACTGCGAAAGGGAAGAGAAGAAGCATGTGGTGGGGATTTTCGCAAGTACTTCACGCTCACTACGAACCTACATGTCCAAACGCTTTTTTTGTATCGATGCGCACACCTGTGGAAACCCTGTTCGAGTCGTCGCAGGAGGAGGTCCCATCCTCCAATCCCACACCATGAGTCAAAAGAGATTGGAATTCTTGGCCCACCACGATTGGATCAGGCGCGGGCTGATGTTTGAACCTAGAGGGCATGATATGATGTCAGGAAGTATCATCTATCCACCAGCTGATCCTCAACACGACGCAGGCATTCTGTTTATTGAAACCAGCGGATGCCTCCCCATGTGTGGACATGGTACGATCGGCACAGTGACCGTCGCCATCGAAGAGGGACTGATCACACCAAGGGAGCCAGGAAAGCTGAAACTAGAAACACCTGCGGGACTGATTGACATTGCTTATGAGCAAGAAGGAAAGAAAGTACGTGCCGTCTCCCTGACCAATGTCCCCGCTTTTCTCTACAAAGAAGCCTTATCTGTCGAATGTCCTGATCTTGGACACCTGAAGGTAGATGTCGCGTATGGAGGAAACTTTTACGCCATTGTAGATCCTCAGTCAAACTACCTCGGGCTGGAACATTATACAGCTTCTGATTTGATTCGATGGAGCCCCGTCTTACGCCAGCGCCTCAATGCCGCATACCGCTTTCACCACCCTACGGATGATGCAATTCAGGGGCTTTCACACGTATTATGGACGGGGGCGCCTCAGCATTCCGACGCTACGGCAAGGAATGCAGTCTTTTATGGTGACAAAGCCATCGATCGCTCTCCCTGTGGGACAGGTACTTCTGCACGTATGGCACAGTGGGCCGCCAAGGGCAAGCTAAAAGTAGGCGATCGCTTCGTACATGAGAGCATTATTGGGAGTCTATTTGAAGGAAAAGTGGTAGCATCTACTACCTGTGGGGATTTTCCTGCGATTATTCCACAGGTCACAGGTTGGGCAAAGATCACAGGCTTCAATACCATCTTAATCGATGCGGAGGATGACCCCTTTGCCTATGGTTTTCAGGTGAAGTAAACGATTATAGGGAAAATACCATATAAATCGACCTGATTAAAAATACATTCATTGAATTACATTCTGAATTTACGTAAATTCCATATATAAGAAGGGCAACTGAGCTATTTGAGTAGGATAGAAGGCTGAAAATATTCACATTCAAACGTTTAGCCTAAGTATAATCTGCCTTTCCAAAGCGAATATCTGTGAGCATGCAAAAAATCATCCTTATACTTCTGTTAGGAGGATTCTTCCTTCCTGTCCTTGCCCAAGACACCTATACTCCCCTTCGCCAAGAAGCTTACCGATATTATTTTGCCAATCAATATGATTCGTGTGCCATCCTACTGCGTCAGAGTCTGGAGAGCCAAGAATGGGGGCAGGAATATCAATACCTCCATCAAGCAGAAATAAAGGTGATGGCAGGACTTACAAAAGCCAATAAGTTGCAAACCCAAGCAAGTATAGCAGACATCGACTCTGCTTTTCTGCTGATCGAAAATATTTCACTCAACATCGATACCCTTCGCCAAAAAGCGTGGTTAGCCAGAGGAATCATCGAATTCAAAGCGCAACAATTTCCTCAAGCGCTCCAAAGTTGGCTCACGTCTGAGGCGCTGCTGCGCCGATTTCCTGCAACTACAGATACCCTCGACAGCTACATCAACCTGCAAAACCTCAAGGCCGGTGCCAACTTTCGACTGGGACAGAACCAAAAAGCCAAAGCAGGCTACGAAGAGATCCTCCCTTTTTACCAAGAAAAAGGGCTTCCTCTACAGATCTCCCATACGCTTTCTAACCTAGGAAACATTTCATTCGCCACAGAAGATTACTCGGGCGCTGCGAAAGCTTACACCCAAGCCATCGCCATGGCAGAGGCGCATGATCCTCCATTGACAGTCGCTATTGCTGCCTCTAGTATGAATCTGAGCTATGTGCTGAGAGGATTTGGGGATTATGAGGGCGCCTTGCACTATGCACAAAAAACAGAGGCTGCCTATCAAGCACTCAATAGCCCAAATGCTGATAAAGTCAAAATGCTGATGGCCCTCATCTATGCAGATCGGGGAGACTTCCAACAGGCCATTGACCTACACAAATATTACTACCGACGCGTGCTGGGGACACGAGGCCCCAACTCGTTGGAAGCCAAAAATATCCTGGGCAACCTCGCCCTCTTCTACTACAATGTACAAGCTTATGATGAAGCTGAGACCTACGCCAGACAAGTGATCGACATCATACAGCAATATCCTGGACTACCTCCCCAATATCAGTTCATAGACTATGTAGTTCTGGGATCTATCCTCGTAAAACTCGATCGAGAAACTGAAGCAACACCTTATTTCGAACGTGCAGAAGAACTCCTGGAAGGCGTACAATCCAATAAAGACTTTCATCTCACCAGCTACTATGAAGCACTGGCCAAGCTCTATCTCTCTACAGGTGACTATGATCAAGCGATAGACTTAGCGAGAAAAGCCGAAAATCTTTGGGAGGAAAAAGAATTGGCTTCCATTTCCGCGCGTATTTCGAACCTCTCTACTCTGGCCAAGGCTTACTACGCGCAGGAGGATATTGAGGCTTCTATGAAGACGATTCAGCACAGTTGGAAACTGAGTAACCTCCCCGATTTTAATCCAGGTACAGATACACAACTACCAGGGCTAGGCGCGGTACCTAAGCTGCGAAACCTCGCAGAGACCTTGATTACATTTGGAGACATCGCTTATCTAGATAAGGCACATAGGCTCCCTGAAGCGTACAATGCTTATAGATTGGCGGCCGACTTGATGGATTCCATCCGCATCAGCCGCCGCGAGCGAGGGTGGTCGATGGACGCAGATTATGAGGTTCTCTATGAACGAGATGAGGTATTTGATAAAGGAATGGAGGCATTATTTGCCCTCTATCAGCAAACGGGAGAAACACAATGGATGGAAGAAGCTTTGGTCTTCTCCGAGCGCAACAAGGCAACCTTGCTTGCAGAATCCTTCGCCAAGCAAAAGGCAGAGCAAGTTTTCAATATTCCCGTCAATATCTTAGCAACCGAAAGGAACCTCCGTTCACGTATCCTCCAGCTAGAGCAGCAGCTCCTTCTGACTCAAGAAAGACCTGGCAGTCAATTGGAAGTCCAAGTTCCGATATGGGAAGAGGAGATTTATCACGTCAGAGCTTCTCACGATAGTCTCATTCAGATACTGAGGAAGCAATATCCCGACTACTACAGACTGACTTATCAGACGCCCCAAGTCTCCATCGATGAACTTCAGGATGCATTGAGGGCAGACGAGGCGCTAGTCGAATATTTTATGGCGGATTCCGTCCTTTTCACGATGGTACTGTATGGGGATCAACGCCATTTTTTCCGTACGGAACTTCCCTCCCTTTGGGATCAATCTATTGCGGCCTACCATCAGGAGATTTATCAGTCCTTCCTTCCTCAACGTGTCAGTCAGCGTCCCCCCGCACAACTAGCTTCCCTTTCACATATACAATATCTACGATTTTGGAAGACCTTAGAATCCTTAAACCTTCCAGAGAAAATATTACTTGTTCCAGACGCAGAGTTGGGCTATCTCTCTTTTGAAACATTGATTTCTTCTATACCCAAGATACCCGAAGCTTATTCCAAATGGGACTATCTCATCCGCAAACATAGTTTCCGCTACACCTATGCAGGCAGTTTGCTTCCCAATGTGCAAGATCGCCCTAGACGCACAGCTAACAAGGACTTTTTAGCTTTTGCCCCTACCTATCATGCGATTCCAGAGTTACTTGCCACTAGTCGAGGCGATCTCGGCAACCTCCCTTACGCCCAAAAGGAAGCCCAGCGCTTACACCAACTGATGGGAGGAGTCCTCTACACAGGAGCAGAAGCATCTGAAGAAGCATTTAAAGAGCAGGCCGTGGACTATCGGTTGATACATGTAGCGGGTCACGCCATCGTGGACAATGCACAAGGGCTCAATTCTCATATCATATTTACAGAAGACTCGACCAGCACCGAAGACCAACGGCTAGAGATCAAAGAACTATTTAACCTCGATCTCCAAGCGGATCTCGTCGTACTTAGCGCTTGTGAAACAGGCGTGGGTAAAATGCGCAAAGGGGAAGGCATCATCAGTCTGGCATGGGGTATGATTTATGCAGGTGCCCAGAGTGTCGCCACAACTCTATGGCAGGTAAATGATCAGGCAACCGAAAAGCTTATGACCCAGTTTTACATGAATTTGAAGCAGGGCATGGCCAAAGATCAAGCCCTACACCAAGCTAAAATGACGTACCTCAGCCAAGGTGATCATCTCAGTGCACACCCCTACTTGTGGGGCAGCTTCATCATTGTAGGAGATCATGAGCCCGTTTCCTCCCCTACTCTTCCTTGGTGGTGGATATTGGGAGGATTTGTAGGCGTAGGCGTTGTGATTGGAGGCGTGCGTCTCCTTCGGAGCGCGCGCAATACAGTGGATGTTTCGTGATGTAGAGAATTGCTACCTGTATTCTCAGCTACAAGCATTGTTCATGCTTATTACAGATTCAAGTTTCGCATCTCCACCTTATTCAGGACAGCTCCCATGAGGCGATCATCTAGTGAACGCAGATACTCAATGGATTCCTTATCCTTTTGTGAGATCCCTGCTGTCGCGGAGAAGATAGGAACCACCTTAGAAGCATAGCGTGCCAGCTCTCGAGAATCTGCGTAGTCATTGAGTTGTGGTCCTTCCATGAGGATGAAGTCGTAAGACTCGCTCAAGTCAATCAGCAGATTCTCAAACGTATCATCTGGAAAGACTTCTGAGGGAGAAAGATCTCCTCCTTCGCATCCGATGATGTCTACATTTTTGAAGATAGACCTAGAAATCAACTTGCGACGTGAAATCTCCTGACTGAGGTATTTCTCCAATGAAGGACTCGCACCCACAATTTTTGTCAGGGAATTGTTCTTAAAATTGACATCCAAAAGCAGGACTTTCTTCCCATTCAAGCTCAAGGAATAACCCAAAGAAATCATCAAGGAGGTTTTACCTGCATCGAACTTGGTACTGGTAATCAATGTCGTTCTGGGCCAATCCTCCACCATATCGTATCTGATCTTGCGGAGCAATTGCTTGTATGTTTCCAAACTCTTGTTCTTGTGTGTTTCATTGAACAAAGAGACGAGGTCCAGATTATTGGTCAGCAGTTTATTCAGCGTCCCCATCAAAGGTAGCCCTGTCAGTTCCTCAAAATGAGAAGGGAATTTGATAGAGGTATCGAGATACTCAAGGATGAATGTCACGACAACTCCTAGAGAAAGACTCACCAAGCCTGATAAAATCACCAGAAGAAGTGTCTTAGAAGGTTCTGGTTTTTCGGCGGGAAGGGCGAGTGAAATCTGGCTGATAGATCCAGGGTTGATTTCCTTGGCTGAAAGTTGAGCCTCATTGAGCTTAGTCAGCGACAATAGGTAGGCATCTCTTGCTTCGGCTACATCCTGTGCATAGGCTGAAGCATCTCCGTCCAGAACAGAGTAAGCAGAAGGCTCACGCGTCAGGCGGCGCATCTCCTGATTGATGACACGGATCAGATTTTGGAATGCCCCTACCTGCGCTTGCTCTTTCGCCGCTATGGTGAGGTCATTTTCGGAGATGATACCAGGATTGCTTTCTTTCAGATTCTGAAAAAATGCAGCCTCCATTTCATCTAAGGTATTCTTCAGCGAATCCGTTAATCCTTGTGTCTGTCTATTATCGCGGACCATCCGCGTGTGGAAGCGCGTCAGACGCTCATTCAAGCCTTCGAGTCGAGCGATTTGTGCTCGATTATTATTATTGAAAGCAGGAACTACCAAACTACGTGTAGATTGAAGTTGCTGCAAACGGCTTTGAGACTCTCCCAGACGTCGATTGGCCTTTTCTCTTTCCTCTTCTAAATCCTCTATCCTCTCTAGCATACGATCCATGGGATTGGATACTTGTGTGATCCCATTGTCACGCCTATAGCCATCCCACACCCGTCTTTTCTCTGCCAGTTCCCCACGTTTGATTTCCACCTCTCGGTTCAAAAATTCCAAGGATTTCTCTGCTTGTTGGGCACGAAGGTAAGTCTGATACCTGATAAATTCCTGTGACAGCGTATTGACGACGAAAGCAGAAAGTCGAGGCTCCTCGGAGGCAAAAGTGATCTCAATCAAATCTGTCCCTGGAATGCTTTGTACCGCTAAGGTCGATCTGAGAATAGAGGGACTGTAGCCCATATCATCCAGTATCTGTAGATGTTGGCGATCGAGGGCATCTGTAGACTTCAGGGTTTGAAGTGAATCGTATTTCTGTTCAAAATTCTTTCGAGCATTTTCGACCTCTAGGATAGAGTAGGTGTTGGCTCCGCCACTCGCGGCATAAGTATTCCGCAAGCGTTCCAAAGGGCGGAAAGGCTCCGACAGATCCAGGTCATGAAGGAAAAGTTGATAGGATACCAAGGATAGCACCTGATCCAGGACCAATGTTTCCTCATAAGTCTTGAGTCGGGCCTCAATCTCATATTTTTGAAGCGGCTCTGTACGGCTCGATAGCGAAAATGGGGTATTAAAATCCGTTAATCCCGTACTCAATTGAGTCGAGGACTTGTAGATGCTAGGTGCTTGCTCGGCGATCAAAAAAGTCACAATGACCGCTACACTGGTGATGGCCAAGATCAACCACTTTCGCCTTGATAGAATTCTCAAAAAATTGATTAAATCCATATAGTCTGCGCCATTTCGGGGCAAATAACAGCAATTAGCCTACGAAAAGAAAGCGAGCCTATGCGAAAATCCTGCGGATCTCACCGTTCGGGCTAGAACAGAAATTAGATACGCCTAAAAATGAATATTTCGCGAGAATGATTTTTTTCGTATAACTCTTCATCTCCTACAGAACCTGAGATCATCAGGCTTTCAAAAATAATACATCTATGAGAACGGGAAATGAATATGCAGTCACATGCATTTTACTCAATATCAGACAAAATAGGGGAAATATCTATCCTTTTTTCAAAGGGGTGGGTCAATGGATAGTAGCTTGCTGCGAATGGCCTGTACTATTTTTTGAGTGGTCGAAAAGATGAATATACCCTAGTTGGTAAAGAAAAATCCCCCAGAGAAGCAATGTAGCAAGTCCTACCTGTAGAGACAAAATGAGGGAGGTGTGTGGACTGGGGGTACGTGTCTTACTTTTGACCATCAAAACCAAGAGGCTATCTACGACATTTAGGGCCTTTTGTAGGCGCTGGTGCTGAAGCTCCAAATTGGCAAAGTCTGCTTTCCACTTAGCCAATTCCTCCATATGAGGGGCAAGCAAGCCGTCTTCTTTTTGCGCAAACTTATCCTCCAACATCCTGAGCTGTTTATCAATTACAGACATCCTAGACTGGGCCTGATCCAATCGTTCCCTCAATGCAGAAGCAGGAGCATTAGAAATACCTTCTTGATCAGCAGTCTGTATGACAGGGACGACGTCGGAAGCACTTCGTTCAGGATACTTTTCGAGCTGGTCTTGTAGCTTCTCGATATATTCATACTCCCGCGTACGCGTGCGCTCTAACCTCTTAATTCGTTTTCTGAGTTCCCATAACTCATCGTCGACAGCCTCCGCTATAGAATGCTTTTTTTCCGCGATAAATTGTTCTTTGTCTTTGATCAGCTGCTTGAGATCAGCCATTTGATGATGAGAGACATCCAATAAATGGGAGAGCTCTTTTTCCTCTTCTGCTTGACGATAGCCAATATATACATCCGCTAAAGCATTGACCATCAAACCAGACTTACGACTATCTGGTGCTTGCCCTTCTATCCGAATCAATGCCGTATTGGGAATGGGTGTGATGGCAAATCGGGTTTTCAACTCATCTGGCTTGTAGTGGCGAGACATGATCCATTCACGCACCGACTGATCGACCTCCGTCAACCCCAGGCGAGGGTCTAGATCCTCTAACCGGCGACTCAGGGTATCGTAGATGACACGTAAATATTGGGTATCTCCTGCAAATTCGTCTTCCTGATCCCAAATGGCACGAATGTCGATTCGGACCATTTCAAATGATAGCAAAGTCAAGGGAATCTCCCCCAATATTTCTTTCTGCACCATCCCCACGCGGTGAGCCATAGGATTCTGACGGGCAGGCTTTTTGCCTTCTTCTTCCTCATCTGCCAGCCAAAGGGGTACGTTTACTTGCAACTGGGCTTCGGAAGTGTAAGCGGAGGCTAGAACTTCAAAAATGAAATAGGTTGCTACGCCTATACCCACAGGCAGCAAGAGGACCAATAGGATCTTCAATCCAGGATTTATCCGAACAGTGGGCTTGTATATCGTATTTTGATAATTATCCATGAGCCGCAGAACCTATTGTTACGATGATAACGTAAGAATGATGCTAAAAAATACATAGAAGGCGGCTGGTTTTTTCAATTGTTGAATCAGTTGTCGTAGATGGTGTGTCATCGGTTACGGAAGGATAAAAAGAAACTGCCCACCTTATGAAAACGTGAGCAGTTTATACTTAAATGTATGTCATGTATGCTTACAAAATATACTGGCTCAGATCGCGATGCTTGACCATGCTCCCCAGTTTTTCCATGACAAAGGCCTTATCAATCACGAACGTAACCTCTGGATTGATGTCGGGTACTTCGAAAAGGATGTCGTTGAGCAGATTACTCATGATGGTATGCAAACGGCGGGCGCCAATATTTTCGACTTCTTCATTGACTTCGAATGCTAAGTCAGCCATCGCTTCTATGGCATCATCCTCGAACTTGAGGGAAACACCTTCTGTCTCTAGCAAAGCTTGATACTGTCGCGTCAGCGCATTGCGGGGTTGCGACAATATCTTCACGAAGTCTTCTTTACTCAGCGGATTGAGTTCGACACGAATGGGAAAACGCCCCTGTAATTCGGGAATCAAATCGCTGGGTTTGGCTACGTGAAAGGCTCCTGCAGCGACGAATAAGACATGATCTGTCTTGACGCTTCCATATTTTGTATTGACGACCGAACCTTCTACGATGGGCAGCAGATCACGCTGTACACCTTGGCGAGAGACATCAGGTCCTCCTTTGCCTCCCGAGCTGCTCACCGCGACTTTGTCGACCTCATCAATGAATATGATCCCACTATTCTCTGTGCGGTCAATCGCTTCCTTGGTGATCGTATCCATATCGATGAGTCGCTCCGCTTCTTCTTCGATGAAATGCTCACGCGCCTCAGCGATCGTCATTTTACGCTTCTTCTTTTTCTTGGGGACCATGCCACTAAGCATTTCCTGAAGTCCGTCCATGCCTTCCATTCCCATAGGCCCCATCACTTGTACATTGTGGCTAGGGACAGTCACTTCCACTTCGATCTGCCGGTCTTCTAGTTCGCCACGTTTGAGTTTTTCACGAAACTTGTCACGTGTGCGTTCGTTCAGCTCCTTGTCAGAGAAGTTTTCCGCAGGCTTGTAGCCGATTCCTTCAGGAGACATCCCCTCAAGGGATTCGTTGCGTGTGGTTCGGATAGGAGGAATCAGGATATCGAGTATCTGTTCTTCTGCGTTTTCGCTTGCAGTAGTACGTACCGCTTCCTTCTGCTCTTTGCGGACCATATTGACGGACTGCTCGACGAGATCGCGGACCATGCTTTCGACGTCGCGCCCCACGTATCCTACTTCCGTAAACTTGGATGCTTCAACCTTGGTGAAGGGGGCTTGGGCCAGTTGTGCCAGTCGTCGGGCAATCTCTGTCTTCCCCACGCCTGTAGGGCCGATCATCATGATATTATTAGGAATGATCTCTCTTCGAATCTCTTCGGGAGCCGAGAGCCTGCGCCATCTATTGCGTAAGGCAATTGCTACTGCTTTTTTGGCTTCTGCCTGTCCGATGATGTATTTATCTAGCTCTTGGACGATGCGAGCGGGCGTCAGCTGATTTTCCATGTATGAGTCTATATCGCTTATGTTACTTCTTTTGGCTAAGATAGTATAAAAACGAATCTCTCCCTTTCTGGTTATCAACGACTTCATTTTTTTTTCTTCCTACTCAAAATAATCTCACGTTTCTCCTTCTCCAGACCCTCCACTCCTTCATGAATTCATATCATATCATGACTTTTCTATAGCTTCTGATGAAAAGTCACAAAAACCTAACATCACTATTCGATTTTTATAGAAATTTCACTCTTTTTGCATAGTACATAAAATCGGATAAAACATTCCATAAACAGAAATTATCCCAATCAACATCCTACTTATGAGTCGCTTGCACTGACCCTTTCTCAAAGATGTGGTATACTTTTTGACTATGTCTCATTAAATCACTCCCTAGCTCTCTGTAAATCATTTACATAAAAATTCGATTTACATCTCTATACACGCGCTACACTCATGCTAAGACTACGCTTACTCCCGCTCATAGCAGGGATGACCTGTTTATGGGTTCTCAGTTGTGAACCGTCCCCACCCACATCCTCAAAAAAACTCTCTAAATACGATCGAATAGCTGAAGCCATGCGGATGGAATTCGAGGCCACGAAAGATCCAGCGCTAGGATATATCCCACGTGAACGGCTTAAACTGGCTAGAGAAATTACCGCGCGGAAACAACAAATACTCGAAGACAAAGTCTCAAGAGGAGAAATATCTACGCTGTACTGGGAAGAAAGGGGTCCCAACAATGTAGCAGGTCGTACTCGAGCCGTGCTCGTGGACGCCAATGACGCGACAGGCAACACCATTTTTGCAGGTAGCGTCTCAGGAGGACTGTGGAAAGCCACAAATTTTACTACAGGAACTCCTAGTTGGACGCATGTAGACGCATTTTGGGATAATCTGGCCATTACATCTATCGCCCAAGACCCGACGGATTCGGATACAATCTATGTGGGGACGGGCGAAGGATTTTTCAATTATGACTTTGTACGGGGAGAGGGAATATGGCGAAGCACAGATGGAGGGACGACCTTTACGCAGCTTTCTTCTACAGATAACTCCAACTTTCATTATGTGCTGGATCTGGCCATCGCTTCAAATGGCGATCTCTATGCCGCTACCCTATCAGGTGTCAGAAAATCTACTGATGCAGGACAAACATGGACAGTGGTACTCGGCACATCAGCCAGTCAGGGCAGCTCAAACTCTGCCTACGATGTGGAGTTTTCTGCAAATGGGACCATCTACGCCGCGCTATCGGGAGCGATATGGAAATCTAGTACGGGAGATAATGGAGGTTGGACGGATATCACACCGCCTGCTAGCACCTACGCACGTATCAAACTCGCGACAGCTCCCTCTGATGCCAACCGACTCTATGCTCTTTGCCAGGGAAGCGCATCCAACGATGTGACCCATATCTTCCGATCAGATGATGGGGGGGCTGCAGGAACCTGGACGAGTCTGACCGTTCCTACAATCATAGATCAAGGGTCCAATTCTGTTTTTACACGGAGTCAAGCATGGTACAATCTATCTGCAGCCGTAGATCCCAATGATGAGGATATCCTCTTGATTGCAGGCATTGATCTATTGCGTACTACCAATGCAGGGAGTAGTTGGCAGCAAATCACCTCGTGGTCTTTGTTTCCCTCGGCGACGACCTCTGCGGCAGGGCTTGGCACCAATCAAAACATTCATGCGGACCACCATAACATCGTCTATTACCCTGGCAGTAGTACGCAGGCCATCGTCGCTACAGATGGGGGGCTTTACTACTCCAGTGATATCAATAATACGGGGAGTACGCCTTCCTTTACAGATAAAAATGAGGGCTTCAATGTCACCCAGTTTTATGCAGCTGCCGTCCATCCAACCGCTGGGACAGATTACTTTCTAGCAGGATCTCAAGATAATGGAACCCAGCAGTTCAATAGTTCGGGTATTAATACGACAAATGAGGTTGTAGGAGGTGATGGCGGATTTTGTCATATAGATGAGGACAATCCTAGTATCCAAATTGCGGCTTATGTCTACAGCTATTTCCGCATCTCTACCAACTCTTTTTCCTCCTATAGCAATGTCACGATTGGAAGTGGGCTTGATGGGCAATTTATCAACCCATCGGACTACGACAGCGACAACAACATCCTCTATGCAGGAGGTGCAGCAGGCAACTATGGGTACATCAGCAGCGTCGGGACATCCAATACGACGGGTACACGGACAGTAGCGGCCTTCTCGGGTGGCTCTATCACGTCTGTAACCCTTTCTCCTAATACGGCTAATCGGGTATTCTTCGGATTGAATAATGGAGATGTGGTCAGGGTAGACGATGCGCATTCAGGCTCCTTTTCGGGCAGCGTGATTTATGCAGGGATTGGGACTGTGTCAAGTATTGCAGTAGAAGAAGGAGATGATGACCATATCGTCATTACGTTTAGCAACTATGGGGTTTCACAAGTGTTGGAGACAACAGATGGAGGATCTAGCTGGTCCGTCTGCGACGGAAATCTCCCTGACATGCCTGTCCGCTTTGCTTTATTTGCGCCTGGACAATCGGATTCAATCCTACTCGCCACAGAAACAGGTGTCTGGTCCACGGGTAACCTCGATGCTGGAAGCACAACCTGGTCTCCCTCCAACACAGGCTTGGCAAACTGTCGTGTGGACATGCTTCAATGGCGCGCAGCAGACAACGTCATCGTAGCGGCTACGCATGGAAGAGGACTGTTTACTTCTACTTATTTCTCCACAGTCACTGCCAATCTAGACGCGACTACGCTCAAGGTGCAGGAAGGCAACCAAAGCGGATCGAACACCAATTTTAGTTACAGAGACTATACACTAGGGGTAACACTCGACGGTCGTCCCAATGATACCACTCGACTCGACATCTCAATCAATGGATCTAGTACGGCTGGAGAGGGCGTTGATTTTGACCTTGTCGGAGACAGTCTCGTATTTCTTCCAGGTGAGAGTCTCACCCAAAATATTACCCTTCGCATCTACAACGATGACTATACGGAGTCTAGCGAAACTATCGTTTTGGACCTCTCGGTAAATAGCCCCAGCCAAACAAATGTCGTCATGGGCACTTCTCAGCAGGCCACTGTTACTGTTCTCCAAAGCGATCTTGCACCAACTACATCCACCTCCTATCAGCAGATTGGCTCAGCGACAATCACCCATACCAGTCAGCCCTTTGCAGGAGGGAATCACGACAGCCGAACCCAAATCCTTTGGACAGCTTCTGAGCTTAGCAGTGCAGGATTGAGTGCAGGAACGATCAAAGCATGGGCTTTCCGAGTACTTACCAAAGGTAGCTCGGCTCCCTACACAGACTTCACTGTCAAACTAGGACACACGACGCTGACAGAGGCTCCTAGTTCTGGGCTTTTTGTCACGGACGCAGAGACCGTCTACTCGGGAGACTTGAATACTGCCTCAGGCTGGAATGTGATTACCTTCACCGAAGAGTTTGTATGGGATGGGGCCTCCAATCTCGTCATGGACATCTGTTTCAACAACGCCGCAAGCACAGGCAACGACCTTGTATACGGTACTGACAATGGCAACCAAGTCGTCTGGTATCAAAATGCCGACAACAGCGATGGCTGTACGATTCTCTCTTATAGCTCTACGGACAATACACGTCCTGACGCGCGATTCTATCAATCCCTCGCATCTGCACCATCGACGCAGATTGGTACTTCGACGGCTTATCTAGGGCCGAATGAAACTGTTTACTTTTATGACGATGCAGGAGATGTCGTTTGTAGAATTGATAATGGAAGTCACGACTTTGGGATGACGACTATACAGATCGACCGATCAGCGACAAGTGCGGGCGCAGCCGCTACAGAGTTTTGGGACAGTGATGAGCTTGACAATCGACACGACTTGATCAGTAAAACACTTCTCATCAATCCAACAGATAATAGTGGATCAGCTTCCTACACGCTCACTTACTATCTTTCCCAAACAGAGGTCAATAATTGGATCACAGCTACAGGTAACAATCATACAGTCAATGATCTCCAGTTTGTCAAAAGTCCTGGCTCTATCACAAATGTGAGTGCTTCTCTCCCTTACCCCGATGGGAGTATCAATGTAGATTCCTTCCCGACAGTTGGCACCTATGGGACTGATTACATAATAAGTACTTCTTTCTCCAATGGCTTCTCAGGTTTTGGTGCGGGCGTTCCAGGTGAAGCCCCACCTGAAAGTTTACCTGTGACATGGGGCGATTTTCAGGGAGAATTCTTGGAAGGACAGGTAAAACTCATCTGGACTGCGATCCTTTTGGGAAATCATCAGAGCTTCGATATCCAGCGCTCACTAGATGGGGAAGAATTTGTCAGTGTAGGAGAAATGGATATCAAAGCCTACAGGGTGGGTCAGCATACATTTGAATTCCAAGACCTACAGATTCAGGGAAATGCCGAAAAATATATCTATCGCATCAAAGAGTTGGACATTGATGGAAAGCAGGACTATTCTCCCAAAATAGAAGTAAATATCCCACGCGATCTGAGCTACATCACAGTAGGTCCTAATCCATTTGAGAACCTACTACAGGTACAGGTATTTCCATCTATAGAAGGCAATGGGCGACTCACGCTCTACTCATTGGACGGACGCCAAAAGCGCTTGCTCTATTGGGGAGTCATACAATCAGGAATGCTGAAAATACCTGTAGAAGACGTGACGCCTGGCATCTACTTTTTACAATTTGAGTTCGAGGGACAGATAGAGTGGATCCGAAAAATTTTAAAGCAATAGAAGCGAATGTAGACAGGTCCAACGAGCTGCACACATAGCTTTCAAAACAATAAGGTACTCACCCATTTTATCTCCTTACACCAGTTCTCCGTCTTCTGTATAGGGTATTTCCATCAGGAGGCGGATTCCTTTTTGGATGTCGTAGGACTCAAATAAGATACGATAGAGTAAAGTCGTAATGGGGACAGGAACACGATAGGCTTGGGCAAGTGCTCTGGCTATCGCGACTGTTTGTACACCTTCGGCTGTCTCATCCATTTCTTGCAGAACCTGCTTAGCTGACTTTCCTTGCGCCAGTTGGTATCCAACCGTAAAGTTGCGACTGTCTCGACTTGAACATGTGGCGATCAGATCCCCGATACCAGCCAATCCTAGGAAGGCATTGACTTCTGCGCCCAGAGGTTTGGCGAGGGCGACCATCTCGGCTAGGCCTCTTGTGATCAACATCGAACGTGTATTGGCACCGTATCCGAGGCCTTCGAGTATACCTGCTGCGATGGCCATCACATTTTTCAGTACACCTGCTAGTTCTATACCTGTAACGTCTCGTGCGCCGTGTACACGAAAGTTGCTACTTCTCAGCGCAGTCTGACCTTCTCGGATAACCTCGTCAAAACTGCTCGCGACCACTGTCGCAGCGGGCTGGCCATGGGCAATCTCAGCCGCAAGGTTGGGCCCTGCCACGCATCCTACCCGCATGACGACCGTCTCCTCTCTGATCAATTCCGTCATAGTACGGACCTGGTCTCGATGAAGACTTTCGATTTTGTGTAGCGGCGTATCTTCGGCCACGCTTACCGCCAAGCCCTTGGTCGCGTGGATCATTTTGTGGTGCGGCTGAAGAAAGGGGGCAAATCGCTGGAGCATCGCGCGAAAATTCTGCGACGGTACGACAGGAAAAATAAGTTCACAATTCTCAGCCAAGTATTGCGGCTCACTGGTGAGTTCTACTCGATCATCGAGCTTCCAGGATTTATACGCACGCGCTTTGTCTAACTCATCAGCAGCCTCCGGACGACGGGCATACAAAATGACTTTTCTATTTTGTGCGAGTAAATTAGCGAAGACAGTCCCAAAACTCCCTGCACCAATTACACCTACATATTCATTAGATAAGGGATTCGAGCTCATAACCCACAAGGCGATTGTGATAGTAATAAATAAGATTCATATTGTTCAACGTGAGGATCTGGTCATCCTTCATTTTGATGGGCCGCTTAGGATGGTAAATCCCCAGGTTCTTGATCCCATATTCTATGATAGACATAGGATCATTGAGCATATGCGTAGGTAGCTTGACTTTGCCTTGATCAGATAGCTCCCTCAGCCGCTGATATACCCGTTCCAATACTTTCCGATACTCGGTCAAGTCCAGGTTGCGTTCATCTGGTGGTAAACGTAGAATGGCGTACAAGTCTAGTTCAGGACGTCGCTTACGAAGTATTTGAAATCCGACAAATGCGACTAAATGACTGGCAAAAACATAGTTCTCAATATGGTATCGTTCGACAATACGCTCACTGAGCAACTGCGTGTACATCAAGTCGCGTTGGTGATCCTGTGTGATCTGCCCGCGATTCATGAAATAGGCTTTGATGTCCAGAGGGCGACCTGCATCGTCGTAGCTATGGCCACTTTCGTCTACAAAATTGCCAAATACATCCATCGGTTTCCCAAAACTTAGTACGATATCCGAGCTTTGGCTGAAGGTCGTCCAGATAAAGCGCAGGATCTTGGTGATGTCACTAGACTCCTTGTCCAGGACATAATACTGATCTTCTCCTGTGCGGTTGAGATGTTGCTTGATGAGAGACTTTGCCTCAAATACAAAGTTGTAGCTCATGACCAGTGGGACGATAAACACCTTTTCTGAAACTGCTTGTGGTGGGGCCAAAAAATTACGGCGTTGAGCCTCAATCGCCGTACTGAGTAAACCAAGTTTGAGTTTCTTTTCTATCTCGCCTGATCGAGAGCGTGTCCCCCCAGGGAAAAAAATATGATGGGTCCCCCGCATCGTGGCTTGCGTCGCATAGGCGTTGAGCGTTGCCCGGTAGATGGCATTTTTCTTTCTACGATCCACCGTGTAAGCCCCCAATCGGGTCATGAAACGCGCAAGAATTTTGTTGTTGTACAGATTTAGACCTGCTCCGTAGGTAAAGGCAGGTAAGCCCAGTGCATGGACCCCCCAACCGACCAGGATCGAATCGATGTTGCTGATATGTGTAGGAACCAGGATAATGGTCCCAATCTTGGTGAGCTTCCTTAGCAGTTCTGTTTCTCCCTTGAGGTGTACCCGCTCTTGCAACTGCACGCTATGGTTGATGACAGATCGGATAGTCTTACCAGCAGATGCATTGAGAAGCGTGGAGAAAAAGAAGGGGAGGAAGCGTTTGGCAAACTGATAGGTGGCAGGCTTGAAGGTAGAAATGATCTCGTTGGCGTATCGCCGCACAATCAGTTCTAGCATCTCCTGGCTGTGTAGTGCTGCACTTTCGGGTGCATTTTCGAGCTGCTCGTAGCGGACTAGGTTCTTTTTGATCCCCTTCCAAAATCTGCTCTCATCCTTGGGATCCACCTTCCAGGGATCTTCATTCATTCGGATACGCTCTAAGTACATAGCGCGTGCGACATAGCGATCCAGGGAAGTATCCTCTCGATCTTTCCGATGATTCAGCGCTTGGATCGCATCCTGAACCACGGCGTCATAGAAGGCGTGCTTCTGCTTAAACAGCAGATTGATGGGCCATTCCTGGATACTCGGGATAACGGGTTCGTATAAAATCCCTTCTTTGATGTAATGCTGGACAGATTCCATAAAGGAAGATAAGTCAAGTCCTGAACATACACCTCAATCCGAGGTGTTTTTACAATGCAAATTGCTAAAATGTTTGTTCAAAGGAAATATGATGCAAGTAGTACAGGACAAATTATGAGAAATTAATGGATGAATAAACTGATGTTTAAGATTTTGGGAAAATAAAATCTATCAAAATAAAAAATCGTACGACCAATCGATCTCAGGGAAATAAATTTTTGTGCGCACGACGATGTATATTATTATATGAATCAAACAAATCTCCACTCCAAATGGAATCGTCTTGCTGCACATCTTTCCTTTGAGCATAAGACGGCGGAGGAGACATGGATATTTTTGAACAAGCATTATCAAGCTCCTCAGCGACACTATCACACGCTCTCTCATATCAGTCAGATGCTACAGGCCTGGGAGGAGTTGGATCGGCCGTGGGAAGATGCCACGGCTCTACAATACGCCATTTGGTTTCACGACGTCATTTATACTTCGTATAGAAAGGATAATGAAAAGCGAAGTGCAGAAACAGCTTTGAGATGGGCAGAGGCGCTTTCTGTTTCATCTACTTGGAAGGCAAAAGTACATCAGTTGATCCTAGCTACACAGACACATCAGCTTTCTTCAGACGATCCTGATTTGCCCTGGATGCTAGACATGGATTTGATGATTTTGGGAGCAGAACCTGAGGCATACACTGCCTACACGAGGGCCATTCGTAAGGAATACCGTATGTATCCTGATTTCCTATATAGACCTGGTCGGGCCAAGGTCTTGGATCACTTCCTTCAGCGTCCGAGGATCTACTATACAGATTACTTTAGGGATCAACTGGAGGCGCAAGCCAGGCAGAATCTAGCAGATGAACGAAAGGAACTGAAGGGAACTTAGAGACTCAAGATGCGCACAAATCAACTTATTTCTAGCCAATTCTTCAATCCACCTACTTGAAAGCGATAGATTGCCAGTTATGCACCATGCGTCCGAGTGCTTCTTTACTTACAGGTTTTGTGAGAAAGTCGTCCATTCCAGCTTCCAGACAGCGTGCGCGGTCCTCAGGTGTCGCATTGGCAGTAAGCGCAATGATCGGCGTGTGTGCTAGGTTTTCTTTCCTTTCATATCCTCTAATCATCTGCGTAGCCTGGATGCCATCCATCTCTGGCATTTGCATATCCATCAGGATCAGATCTATCGCCTGATGTGTGTAAGCTTCAAAGGCTTCTTTCCCATTATTGGCAATCGAGACGTGCTGCTCCATCTTTTCTAGCATCCGCTTGACGACCCGTTGGTTGACCATATTGTCTTCTGCCACCAATACATTCATGGGTGCGATGGGTAACTGCTGGAAGGGTTCCTGGCTCGTCATGGTGGCTTTCGTAGCTGGGAGCATCGCAGCAAAGGTAAATTCGGAGCCTTCGCCTGGTCTACTAGTGACCTGTATGATCCCTCCCATCATTTCTACCAACTCTTTGCTGATCGCTAAACCAAGCCCAGATCCACCGTACTTTCGTGTCGTAGATCCATCTGCTTGCTCAAATGATCGGAACAATCTCTGCTGCACTTCTTCACTCATCCCAATCCCTGTATCTCTTACCTTGAAATGGATGTAAGCTGCCTCACCCTTTGTCACCTCAATATGAACGCCCCCCTTATCTGTGAATTTGAGTCCATTGCCTACGAGGTTGACTAGGATCTGACGTAGTCGCAGCGGATCTCCCTCCACTGTTTGAGGCAATAGGTCATCTTCCATCGTAAGTGTGAGGGTCAGATTCTTGCCTATGGCACGTCCCCTCAAAATCAGCACGACTTTATGCACCTCTTCATACAACGAGAATGGCTCATTTTCCAGATAAAGCTTGCCCGCTTCAATCCTGGATAGATCTAGAATACCGTTGATGAGATCCAAAAGATTCTGGCTGGATGCCTTCAGCGTATCGAGATGGTCTTCCTGCTCTTGGTCCAGTGGCGTTTCTTTGAGCAGTTGGATTGTACCGATAATGCCATTGAGAGGGGTACGAATTTCATGACTCATGTTGGCCAGAAATACGCTTTTCGCCTGATTGGCTTCTTCTGCTTGTTGTTGCTTATCCGTGATTTCTTCTAGGTGCTTCTGAATTTGGTTTTGGAGATAATTGAAGCTTTCTGTTAATAAATCTATTTCATTGCGAGAATTTTTTCGAGGGACAGGTAGTGGTGTGGCGATAAATCCCTGAGAAATATATTCCCGAATCGCAATCGAAAGTCGCGTCAGCCCTTCCGTCGCATATCGAGAAAAATAAATACTCCCAATCAGCCCCAATAATACCATGATCAGCATGAGAATGACCTCTTGGGATTGGATCCATTTCTCTTGACTTCGAATCCGCTCTCTCTCCTTTCCCTTCCATCCATCGAAGACCGCGCTGATCTCGTACTGAATATCCTTCAATTGTGAGTGAAGCCCAATAGCTCCAAATCGTCCAGACTTTTCGTCTAGCTGACGGACATGCTCAAAATGGACATAATACTGCTGGATACTGTCGATCAGTTGTTGCTTTTGTGCTTGTGGTATATTCCTTTTCCCCCTAATCTTAT
>JBCBFT010000111.1:0-22333 GCA_038527485.1 Bacteroidota bacterium | reverse complement strand
AGATATTCGTAAGGAGCCTATCTGTACAGAAGATTCTCAATCAGCATATTTAAACATCTTTTTTCAGGACCGACTAGCTAGAAAGTAGAGATTTTAGATGCTGAAAGCACAGACTTCTCGCAGATTTGAAGTCTCAAACATGATCTTAAGAAATGCTCAAAATACCGTATTTATACGTATACCCAATTAGGTATAAATCCCTATGTGAAAAATCATATGAGGCCGTACCTTAGACATGATTAGGAAAGTAATAAGCGACGGAGGGACTCTTTGCCATTATTATGCCCTCTGTCGTCTTTTATCTCCCATAGCTCTTCTTGTTATCCAAATGTATTGCGGTTGTGACTCCATAAGCCCTTTTGGAGAGAAAGTACAACATATACTTTTATACGATCATCCTGTGGTTCATACATATTATTGAGTGCCGCAGTCTTAAAGATGGTCAGCAACCGCAATTCTCCTCTCTAGCTTTGATATTCCTCCATAATCGTACCTCAGTGCGCATAAGATCCACTTCGCAGCTGAATATCAAATAATAGCAAACGAACGCATCTTATCATGAGGATACATATTACCCTAGCAAAAGGTAAAACCATTGGTGTACAGCGATGTAACCAATGATCTGGCTCATGGTCAATCTAAGCGGGCAGGATCAATGTAGGTAAGAGAGTTTTCTTTGATCACGCGTGTTTTGGAAAGCGTATCATGCCAGCCATATTTGGCAAAAATCCAGGAATACACTTCAAATGGAATGTATCTACTCAAGGTTCGACCTAGAATCTGTCCTGTGGTAGGAGCTGTTCCATCCTCTGCAATAACGTAAGTCCCTGTAATGAGTTTCCCTAATGTTTTTCCCCACACCTTCTCAGAAATCACATAGTAGAAGAAGTGCATAAAGGGGATAAGCACAATAAATTCTTCTCCCAATAGGCCCATGGCAAGTCCCACAAATGCTATGATGGCAAACGAATCTATGAAATAGTTGGATAGTCTCTGCCAAGACGAAGCTGTTTGGTAATATATAGCCGATTCTCTTCGAAGATCCGACGAAAAGGTATCCTCAAACTCGTAATTGTATTCATCCGCACGGTCTTCTCTCTCGAATGGATCTTCAAAAAATGGGCTTTTTTCTGGCATATATTTAGGATAAACTCCCTTCTTGGTACGTTGTGAAGTGTGAAAAGTTAAGTCGTAATCACGCGGAATTCGTGTGTGTTAAGAAAGATAGAAAATTTCCGCAAGATTTCCCCTTGTTGTCTATATCCATCCACAGAAGATTATCTCATTTTTGTTCAGACATAACGGCATCAGGCGAATCTAAATGACTATCACTTCCTCAGAAATTAGCACAAAAACTATGCTTATTTGTGATCGTATCGCCATTTTCTCTACACAATCTCTTCCCCCATCTCAAGCTATTGATAAGTAAGAGGTCAGCTATTGAGACGTGATCCCTCACAGGATGACCTCTTACATCTGTCTGTCTGCTTACAAAAGATGATATGCGAAATACAAGAGAAAGATGAAAAACAAAAAACCAGTACCCGCTACGGTACTGGTATATTTCCTTGTTAACTCAATTTCTGATTATTGCCGGGGACGGCCTCACCAAAAAGCTAACGAAGGTAATTCACATCACAATGCGATTAAATCTTCGCTGCGTTAAGGGTGATGAAATTGACATTTAGTTGGAAACTGGAACTAGTCATGATTACCTCCTTTCATTTTAGTGAAACAATCCTGTAGGCCTCACCTTTGGTTTTTTTACCGCTTGGCTATCTTTCCTACAGTCGGTAGTTAAGTACTACCTCGCATCACTAAAGTAGGCCCATCCTCCAAATTTTCCAAGTTCTTACTACATTTTTTCTATACTTTATTTCTTTTTTCTACACATAAAATATGCCCCATGTAACATATCCTATATGCTTCTCATCATTGCTTGACAATCTGCTCTGTATGCACAAAGTCAGGATGCTTGACCTGTAGCACATAATTGCCTGAAGAGAGATCCTCCACATCTACCGTCAAGCTCTCCGATCGTCCCGTGAGCTCCTTGACAAGCTTTCCTTCTACATTCGTCAAGCGGATGTATACTTCCAAATGTTTGGGATTATCTATCTCCATTTTGAGCTGTTCCACAACAGGATTTCCCATGAGTCGCACGTGGGCAGCGTCAGCCTCTGAGTCAAGATTGAAAGGGAAACCTATATTCCCGAAGGGCATCGTATCCGTAGGGTGGATAGGCAGGTCTGCCACCTCTGAGATGGTAAAAGGATCCTGCCAGCGTGGATCTGTCAGGAAATAATTGTCTGTCAAGGTTTCCAGAAAGGCCACAAGGTCTGCTTTGTTTTGCTGGGTCAAATTCATTCGTTTAGGTTTGAGCCCCCCAACATTGTTGTTCCATTCTTTCAAGGGGTCACCTAAATTGGGATGATCCATTACCCCAGAGTTGTAGTGCTCTACCACTTCTTCCAGCGTTTGGAAACGGCCATCGTGCATGTAAGGAGCTGTCAGCGCAATATTCCTCAGCGAAGGGGCCTTAAACATGGCCATGTCAGAAGCGAACCCTGTGACTTCTCCCAAGCCTTTGTCGTCATAGACCATCTCTAAACCATTATTGGCAGGAAAGAACATGGTAAAGTTGTTGCCTACGTGACAATGTGAACAGGCAACAGGGATGGAAAAAAAGATTTCCTTCCCTCTATTTTCTGCGTCTGAAAAGTTAGGAAAAGGATCAAGCGTATTTCCCATAGCCATAATAAACCCAATGTCATACTTGGAATTAGCCGATTTCATGGATAGAACAAACTGCGCGATGGCACCCGCGATACGGTCTGCTGTCACCTGCGGACTACCGAAGGCTTGCTGAAAAAGTGCAGGATAGAAATCCGTGTTCTGAATTCGGTCTACTAAAGTATCCAAGTCCATGCCCATTTCGATCTCCGATTGGAGAGCGGCAAACACCTGGACTTGCATGGTATCCTCACTCGCATCCCAGAAGAAACGTTGAGAAGGTTGAAGACGAGCATTGGCTAAGCCCATAGAGTTTCGGTGTGTAACCTCGTGGTTGAAGCCCTTACTAAAGCGCGCAGAATCACTAAACCCAAACTCAGGGAGGTGACAACTCGCACAAGAGATGGTATAATTGTCAGAGAGTCGCGTATCATAGAAAAGGACCCTCCCTAAGGTACCTCCTTCATCTGTTACAGTTGCAGTCCCTGTGGGTTCATAACCTGATCCCAATCCGAGGTTGAGGATTAAAGGAACCGTGCTATCCGAGTAGGGATAAGGAACAGGAGGCAAAAGGGGACGACTAGAGTCACTGGCGATTTCGATCATCTCAAGACCAGAAAATGAGAAATAGGATCGAGACGGAAAGGCAGCCAAGGTAAGCACAAAGACGAGTACGGCAAGTGGGAGTACATGTTTTTTCATGGAACTAGATTTGGTTGTAAACAGGGTTTCAATAGATGATGAATACTACATATTTGACAATACATAAATTACGTTGAACTTTTGACGAAAGAAAGGGAATAAATGCTGCACGATTTTGCAAAAAATAAAGGGAATAGCCTCCTAAAAGACTATTCCCTTGTATAAAATAGTGGAAGTTTTTGCCTTATTCCTTGATCAAGCGCTTGGTCATCACCTCATTTCCAGATACCATACGGACCATGTAAAGCCCAGCAGGAAGAGAAGAAATGTCTAACACTTTTCCATTCAAGGCTTGTGAGGTCATACTTTCATTCCCCATGATCACCCTACCTGACAGATCCATCAGGCTCCATGATAGGAGAGCATTTGTTCCCGCAACCACCAATTCTATGCTCTGAGTAGCTGGATTGGGAACAATCTCAAAATCAAATTGAGTGCCTACCACAGCTTCAGTTTGGGTACGCACCTCAGGAGCAGTGGGGGTAATAGAATCATAATACGTGATGATGTTGGCAGAAACCTGATAGAAAGGATTGTAGCCATCGTTGCAATTGTTGCACGTCACCCCACTGATACAATTGGGATTGTTTACATGGCAATAATCCACATAGGAGCTGTCAAAGCGATACATCAGATTGATCGTTCCTTGCGGTCGGTAGGTTTCCAGATCGTAGATATAGCGATTGGCGATGGCCCCAGGACACCAGCCTGCACGATCAAACTCCCATGTACCAAACTGCGGCTGGCAGCCATCAGGGTTCGGATTGCAATCCGCCCAAAGATCCTGTACAAAAGTGGGGGTCTGGTCCACATACACATGGTGGATGTTGTGCAAAAACTCTGCTGCGTTGCTGGTATTGTTTTGTCCCCAACCATGCCCCGTCGTCACCAAATGCAGCCGCGGCGCGCTTCCATCTTCCCTAAAGGTGTAGTCTTTGATTTCTACAGGCTGAAGATTGGCGAGGTTTCCGAAGGAGTAAGCCCCTTTCCACAAAACATCTACTTGAGAATAATCGTGATCAGGTGCCCCTTTGAAGTAATCCAGTTCTAGGTTGACATCCCAGCCACCTGTTCCCCAGGTATCAATGAACATACGAAACTTCACCTTTCCGTGTAAAACCCCTAGATAGTCGGTCAGATCAATCGAGCTGTTGCATCCTTTGCCATATGGGGTGATGTATCGGATGATCTCTACCCATTCTCCACTGGGTTTCTGCACCTCGATCCAGGCCAGTCGGTCCCAGTCGTCACAGCCACCATTGACATTGGGGCACTCTGTCCAGAAGCGTGCATGCAGAGAATCATAGACACCGACATGGGTCGGAAGCTCAAATGACTTCGTCAGCCATCGACTATTTTCTCCCCCAAACTGGATGACATCTCCGTAGAAGGCACGCGATGTACGATCCAATAAAGGCGTAGCCACTACAATCAACTGGGAATCCACCGTCGCTACACCATCTTTGGTGATGGCTTTGGTGTAGAAGCGCTTCAAGCCATATTTTTCAGGCTGCCAATTGATGCGGTAGGCATTGCCTTCTTTTTCAGCTATGTACCGTTTGCCCGAAATCTCAAATACCACCGTGTCAATTTCGAAAAGCTCCTCGTCTGCCAGTTCTACATAGGCATACACAGGATAGGGCTTAAGGGTGAACATCTCCACGGGATACAATTCGTGGACGCTGACATCTACAACAGGAGGATAATTGGAAGGGTCAAGTACTTGAATCTCACGCTGGGTAGAAACAGGATAATAGGTACCATCTCCCTCCTGAAATGCACGTACCCTCACTTTTCCTTCTCCTGTAAAAGACAATTTTCCTCCGTCAATTACTGCAGGTCCAGATACTACCTCAAAGTTGACAGAAAGTCCTGAAGTAGCAGATGCTGTCAACGGTATCGGTTCCCTGATAGATTTAGCTTTATCGGGTAAATTGAAGTCCAGCGTCTGATTGATGTGCGAGATCGTGGCACAGCTATCTGCCCAAATCTCTAGCTCTGAGATGGTCCATCGGTAAGGCCTAGCAGCATCATTTGTAGAGAGTCCCACGATACGGAGATAACGCCCACTCACAGCGCCAAAACCCATCACTTTCTGGTCTCGGTCGGTGTTGAACTCGTACAGGACCTGGCTACGTGCCTGCATATCTCCCCAAGCCTGAGGATCATCTGATATGTAAATCACATAGTCCTTCAAGCGACCTTGCGTCTGGTCCTGTCTTGGGCGAATGGTGAGTTGGTTGATGTTTTTACTTTCTCCCAAATCCAGTACAATTTCATGCGGAAAGGGATCGCTACCGTTAGTCTGAAAATAGGTGTTGGGATCGCCATCTAGCATATCTATAGCAGGATGGTTTCCATTCTCACTATCTACCGAAAGGAGGGTGATAGCGGAAGATGTCACTTGTGAGGTATCACAAGGTTGCGCCCACAGTCCCACTGTGGAAAGGAGCAGCAAGAAACTAAGGAGTCGTTTCATTGTGTGTATAGGTTTTGGATATTCGAATGAATATAAATGAAACTGAGGAAAATAAGGCTATGCAGACCCTATTTTCCCCTTTCTGCGGCAAAGATCATCTCAATCTAAGCTTGTTTGTGAAGTTCCTAGGAGGATTTCCGTATTTTTTGCCCTACTTCTCGAATGACTGCCAACAAATAATCCGTCGTTGCTTCAGTCTTGCGATGGTTGATCAAGCAAGCGCGGAGTGCAAAAGTTCCTTTCAATCGAGTTCCTGTAATGAATACCCTTCCGTCTGCTTCCAAAGCAGGAATGAGTCGCTCGTTGAGATCTATGATGTCAGACTCAGTCGTGAGATCCCCCGTATAACGAAAGCAGGCAATGGCTAGTTCCGATCGCGCTTGCAGCTCAAAATCAGGGGCCTCCTCTACACGATCTGCAAGATACTGCGCCAGATCAATGTCTTTTTGAATCATCTCCTTCATCGCTTGAGATCCATACGCTTTGAGGCTCATCCATACCTTGAAGGCTTTGGCATTGCGGGAGAGTTGGAAGTAATGTTCGTTAAAGTCATGCCTTCCCTCCTCTGTTTCGAGCGAAGTATCCAAATAGTCGGCTTGTTTGAAATAAACTCGCCTCAATGTCTGCCAGTCCTTGACGATGAGACAGCCCGCTTCGAAAGGTTGATACAACCACTTATGAAAATCTACCGCGAGGGAATCAGCCCGTTCGATGCCCTTGTAGGCTTCTTTCAAACTATCCAAAGCCGCTACTAAGCCTCCATAGGCCCCATCTACATGAAACCACAAGTCGTACTTCTTCGCTAGCTGATGCAGTCCAAGCAGATCGTCAATGGCTCCCGTATTGACCGTGCCTGCTGTACCCACGATACAAAAAGGCTGAAAGCCCGATGCGAGGTCTGATTGAATCTGTACTTCCAGTATTTCTAGGTTGATCGTGTAATCTGCATGTGTGTCTATTTTGCACAAATGATCTGTACCTATTCCCAGAAGTTCCACGCTCTTGTCGACACAGCCATGTACTTCTTTAGAAGCATATACGCGAAAAGGCTTCTGCCCGAAAAGTCCCTTTTTACGAATCTCCTTTCGCTCAAAAAAGATGTTTCGTGCGACAGTAAGACCTGCAAGATTAGCCGAAGAGCCTCCACTCGTAAATACGCCGCCTACTTCGCCAGGAATGCCCATCATCTCTGCTCCCCATTTGACTACGCGTTTTTCAATCTCGCTCAGAATAGGTGCTAGATGCCACTTGGTCACGTTTTGATTGATCGTCGCTGCCAGTTGCTCCGCCACGATGGAGACCTGCGTGCCACCTGCCATCACATAGGCATACATATGGGGTCCTAGATTCCCTGTGGCTGTATCCATCACTTTTTCCTTTACTTCCTCTAGCAGCTCGTCTAGATCCATTCCTCCACGGGGTACTGGCTCATCAAACCATTGAGTTACATCCTGAGGGGGGAAAGCGTGATAAGCTTTCTGCTGATACATATGTTCAAATTGACGCATCACCAATGATGCTCCTTTATCTAACAGTCGTTGGAAGTCTTCATGCGTCAAGTCTAAGTTTTGATCCTTCATGTACAGGTCTTCTTTCATTATCCTGCAACATAGTCCTTTCCGATGATCTCCCCATTCTCTTTTTCAAATAATATTATCCATTTACTCAAAATATATACTAACGAATATTGGTCCGCTGATGTGCGGTAAAGCCTCCCATCACTAGCCGCATGACACGGACTTTGCCCCAGCGAGGGAGCAAGCTCAGAGAACCTGTCAGAAATTTGGTCATAAAGCCAGGGAAGACTGTGCGGCGCTTACCCAAAGCATACAAGATCGGAAAGGCTACTTGTTCAGGTTTCATGGCCTTGCCCATCTGCATATTGGCGCGACCGCCGAAGCCACTGTTTACAGGACCTGGAGCAGCCGCAAGCACGTCCACACCTGTCTCTTGTAGTTCTATCCCGAGTCCTTCTGCAAAAGTTTGGACGTATGCCTTGGTCGCCGCGTAGTTGGCGGCAAAAGGGACACCCTGGAAAGCAACCAGAGAGGAAAAAAGGATGATCCCTCCCCTACCCTGATCGGCAAATCGGCGTGCAAATACATGTGTCTGTGCCAGCATAGCCGTACAGTTGACTTGCAGCATATTGACCTCTTCTTCCACTGAAGAAAAGATGAACTCGCCAGAAGTACCAAATCCCGCTGCGGGAATAAACAATCCGACTTCTACAGTCTGCGAAATAATTCTGACAGCCTCCAAACCTTCTGGAGTACCCAAATCGGCTGCCACTACCTTGACTTCTACGTCCTGATTTTGCCTAAGATGATCAGCTAACTCCTCCAAAACTTTCCCCCGCCTGGCCACAAGAATCAAATTCAGACCAATTACGGCAATTTCTTCGGCGAGCGCTTTTCCTATGCCCGAAGAAGCCCCTGTCACGACAGCCCAGGGTCCATACTTTTCCATGAACGTTTGTTTTCCTTTCTCTGAGAAACTCATATGTGATGAATTGATGTGATTTTCTGGCAGTCAAGGTAAAGGGAGGGCTTCATGCCTAAAAATGAAAGGGATGAAAGGGCCTATTTTGGGGAGAATGGGATGGTTGGGAGGAACAGCAAGGCAAATGGGAGACCTATACTCATGAAAAATGGTAGGGATTAAACCATCTCATGCGTTTCAAGTCCAAGAAAAAATATCCGCTATGTCATTCATTTTTGCTACGCTCTTCTACCTGTCCAGTCTTTCGCCTTCACAGACAGCTGCCTCTCCTGTGACTGTCTATTTTTTCTTGGGGGAACATTGTATCATTTCCCAAAACTTCACAAGTGAAATGCGCCGTATCTACGAGGCGTATGGGTCAGAGCAAGTCACATTCGTCGGTCTGTTTCCCAATGGGTATTCCACAGAAGAAGGTATCCAGCAGTTTCGGGAGAAATATCAGATTCCTTTTCCACTCTCGATAGATGAAGGGCAAAAAATGACCAAGAAGTTTGATGTGAAAGTGACACCTGAAGTAGTGGTATGTCTTGAACAGAAGGTTTTGTACCAGGGAAGAATCAATGACCAATATGTTCGTGTGGGTAGAAGGAGGCCTCAACCTACGACTGCTGAGCTAAGAGATGCGCTCCAATCCTTGACAGCAAATCAACCTATCGCCATCACTCAGACGACTGCTATAGGCTGCTTCATCACGCAAATCAGTCAGTGCAATACCTCTCAGTGAGTGATTGAAAAATGGACCTAGCGTATCCCAAACCAAGATTTTGCCTTCCCCATCCTCTTATTTCATTTCTCCATTCATCTACATATCTCAACAAAAATTAAATGTCCCTATGAAACGCCTCCTTACGATTATCACATTCAGCTTGTTGACGTTCAGCCTCATCCAGGCACAGAGCGTGACTTTTACGGAAGATATTGCCTCTATCATCTATGAAAATTGTACCCCTTGCCACCGTGCAGGCGAAATAGGCCCGATGCCCTTCACCACCTATCAGGAGATACGAGACTGGGGCCCGATGATTGAGTACGTAACTTCCATTAATTACATGCCTCCTTGGCCACCAGACCCAAATTTCCAGGAGTTTCAGGGAGAGCGCTTTTTATCGGATGGAGAAAAACAAAAGATTGCAGACTGGGTGAGTGCAGGCATGCCTGAAGGTCCAGCAAATGCGGCTCCTCCCCTCCCCCAATTTCCTACTGGTTCGCAAGTAGGTACGCCTGATTTGGTCCTTTCTTTTTCCCAAGCCTACCTACATCAGGGCAATAATGTGGATCAGTACCAGAACTTTGTCCTGCCGACAGGATTGACGGAAGATAAGATTCTTAAAGCCATCGAGTTGCGTCCTGGAAATAATAAGATTGTCCACCATGCTTTGTTTGCTTTGGATACGACAGGGCAGGCCCAATTGAAGGATGCGCAGGACCCTAGCTATGGCTACAGTGGGTTTGGTGGATTTGGAGTAGACAAAGTCGAGGATTATCCAGGTTATGTCCCTGGCGCCCTGGTCATCACCTATCCCGAAGGCTTGGGACAGCCTATCTATGCCAACTCTGACTTGCTGATCCAGATGCATTATGCCCCTGTGCCTGTGGACGAAACGGATTCTTCTACCGTCAACTTATTCTTTGCTGATCCAGATGAGATCATCGGCCGTACCATACAGCGCGAGGTCATGCTGCCTTTTGGTAGCACCCTAATCAATGGTCCCTTCGTCATTCAACCCAATACCGTCAAGCAGTTTCACGGTGTGTGGACGGTCCCTTTTAAAGTAAGCTTGCTAGGTGTAGCTCCTCATATGCATTTGCTGGGAAAAGATTGGGAAGTTTATGCTGTTTCACCTGCTGGAGACACCACAAGCATCGTTTCCATTCCTGAGTGGGACTTCAATTGGCAAGGAACGTACTTCTTCAAGCAATTTCAGATCATAGAGGCTGGGAGTGAGATTCACGCACTGGCTACTTATGACAATTCGACGAATAACCCCTTCAATCCCAATAATCCCCCTAAGCGTGTAAGATGGGGAGAAGGTACAGCTGATGAGATGTTTTACCTTCCCTTTATGTTCGTAAACTACCAGCAAGGAGATGAATTCCTCGTTTTCTCAGATACTTCTACAACGACCAACATAGAGGAACTAGCGAATCTTCGACTACCTGAAGATAAATTTTATCCTCCCTACCCCAATCCGACGCGTGAAGACCTGACTATCGGATTTTCTCTTTCCCAATCCGACGTTATACAGATAGAGATTTTGGATGTACAGGGAAGATTGATTAAAACTGTGGCGGAGAGTAGAATAGCCGTAATTGGTCCCAACAAAGCAGATATCAAGCTAGACGATCTTGCGCCAGGCTTGTACTTGATCAACCTTTATAGTGATAGGGTCCATATGACGAGGAAATTTATGGTCAGTAAATAGTGTGATCGTATAATTAGGAGTGGCATGTGATATACAAGTTGTATCCTTGTGATTTTCTACATTCATTTAATCTGTGGTAGGCTCTTTCTGCTTACCACAGATTTTACGCTTCACCTAAGATCACCTGCTTTGTAATCTTACCTCCCTATTTCATTCTTTTATTGACCACCAAATAAGTCAAGATAAGGGTTACAGCAATGAAACTAACGAAATAGAGCAAATCGCGAGTGTCGATCACGCCTCGGCTGATGCTGTCATAATGATTGAGAATACCGAGTTTAAGGAAAAGGGAATTGACGGCGTCTAGTACTTTGATGCCTGCGATAAAGTCAAATCCGAGATAGAAGAAAAAGCAGAGAAATACCCCTAAGATGAAGGCGACAATTTGATTTTCGGTTAGAGAAGAGGTAAACAATCCAATGGCCGCAAAGATGGCTCCAATGAAAAAGAGTCCTACGTAAGCCCCCCAAGTGGCACCCATATCCAGATTGGACTCTCCTGAAAAGATGCTAGTAAATATCTGACCTATGGCTACACCTCCACTTGGGCTCGGCTGGTTCAGTATACCCAACCAATACACAGAGAGGACATAGAGTAAGGTGGGGAGAAGGGAAAAGAAGACCAGAAAAATGGAGGCGAAATATTTTCCTAAAATTATTTGCCATGTCGTGATCGGCTTGGTCGCCAAAAACTCAATGGTCCCCGTTTTCATTTCCTCTGAAAAAGCCCGCATCGTAATCGCAGGAACCAAAAAGAGGAACATATAAGGTGCGTAGATGAAGAGTCCATCCATTTGGGTAATTCCCGACTCTAAAATGTTATACTCAAATACCCAAAAGAAGAGTCCTACGCCAATCAAAAATACACTCATCACCATGTAGCCAATGAGCGAGTTGAAAAAGGAGGCAATCTCTTTTCGGAAAATGGTTCGGATATTCTTCATCATCAAGGAAACAACTACAGTTAGCGGATGAACAGTCTCACTTTAAAATGTAAAACTAGGGAAAATACCCGAATCATTGCGCTATCCACTTGCGAAAATGTTTACAATCAATCATATGAATACTTCCCTTACTTTTTATTTTTGGGAATGATGGAAAGGCACTATTTTCGAAGGGTGAATAAGGGGCATTATACAATCAAACAGTTGAAAATAACAGGATGGATGGGACTGGTCCTTTGCCTTTTGACAGCTTGTGGTCCAGAAGAATTGTTGTATCAAACACAAGTGGTAGAGGATATTTATCAAATGGATATTCCTACTACTTTCTCTATTCAAGAAAACCTCTCCAAAAATGCACAAGTGCAATTGGGTAATCCCAGTGAGAATGTCTATTTGGCTATGCATCACACGGCAAAAGAGGCACTCAATACCCCCGCTCAGGATTGGAACCTGGACTCCCTGTATCATTTTCACAAAGAGAATGTGATGCTATCTGTTGATAGAGTCAAAACTTCGGTACCTGATACCCTAAACCAAGGAGGAATGCGTGGACTAATGGGCCAAATAAAAGGCAAGTTTGAAGGCCAGCCAATCAGCTATCAGTTAGGTGTCTGGGAGGGAAATACCCATTACTATCAGGTCCTGATTTGGTACCCTCAAGCCAAGGCAGAAAGATGGCAAGCAGCCTCCCAGCAAATGATCCTTTCTCTGAAGGAGATAGAGATGGAGGATGACACATCAGACATGACGCAGGGCGACGATGGGATCGACTCTAGCCGCCTTCCAAGCAGGGTAGAACCCTGATAGGATGCCTACTACAAAGCAGGAAATCAGTCCTACAATGATCCACGACCAAGGGATCACAAACGTACCTTCAAAAAGTAGGTTTCCGACTATGTTTCCCCCCAAGATGCCTAAGAGAATTCCTAGCAGTCCCCCTATCTGGCATATGACAATTGCTTCCCACAAAAATTGGCTTAGGATATTGCTGCTAGAAGCTCCCAGAGACTTCCTCAACCCAATTTCTGTTGTCCGCTCTGTCACAGATACTAGCATCACATTCAAGAGGGCGACAGAGGCTCCCAGCAAGGTAATCAGTGCAATGATTTGCGCAGCAAGGGTGATCACCTGGAAATTTTCCAGCAATTGTCCGATCCATACATCGCTTCGGTCCACAGCAAAATTATTTGATTCGCGTGGCGTCAACCCACGAATGACACGGAAAGCACCTGTCGCTTCTGACATGTAGCCCTCCATCTGTTCGGGATTCTCCACATATACATTCAAAGTGAGAGAACCTAGATTGGATGCCTTATTTCTCAAGGTAGATATAGGCGTGACGACTCGGCGGTCCAAGCTAGACATCCCCGTAGTCCCCATAGATTCCAAGACCCCAATCACCTTATACTTAGCTCCTTTGATGGTGATAAATTTCCCGACAGGCGACTCAAAAGGAAAGAGCAGCTCCTTGACCTCATATCCTAAGACCACCACATTTTTGGCCAGCTCGACATCATCCGCGGAAATGAAGCGCCCCTCGACCACATTGTAACGGCTGGTTTGTAAGTAGTTTTCATCTGTCCCCTCTATGGAAATATTGGGATTGGTCTCCCGATCAAGGTATTTTGCTTGGTTGGCTCCCCCTCCAGATCCTGTGACACTTACAGGCGCGATCCCCTCAAAAGCTTTTTTGAACTCCATGGCATCTCGGTAGGTGATCTCGGGAAATCGCTGCCTCGCCTGCTTGCCTCGACGCCCAAAACGGACGCTGGTCGCTCGATTTTTTACCCTAAATGTATTGGCTCCCAGCGATGAAAAGCTTGCCCCCAGCCCGTACTTCATGCCATCAATCGAGGTTCGGACAAAAACCAAGGCTGTAATGCCTAGCGCAATAATGAAAATCGTAATCCCTGCCCGAAATAAATTAGATCGGATGGCATCCAGAGATTGATTGAGATTGAGTAAAAATTTCATCTAGGGTGCTTCTACAAATAGTAAGTAGACAGAATGCCTATGCCTCCGCGGTTACGGGAGAAGATAAGGCTGTATGAGACAAAATATGCTTCAAAATGCGCTCGGAATCCATGTAAATGACGCGGAGCAATCCACCTGCCACATAAGGATCGAAGCCCAAAAAATATAAACCAGGATGCTCCTCTACCGTGATGGCCTTTGGATAGCCGTCTGCGTTGAAAATACCTGTTGTATCTTCGATAAAGTCCTCCAGTGCGGCTTTGTATCCTGTGGCCAAAATAACGGTATCAAATTTCTTTCTTCGACTATCGACAAAGACGACTTCTTCCCCATCAAAATGATCAATTGCTGGATAGATTTTGATCTTGCCCGCCTTGATCAATGGCACAGCCCCTACGTCGATGACGGGAGTCTTACCTGTCGTCCTGAGGAGCTTAGCAGGAGGTACATCAGGCTTCGGAATGCCGTATTTGCTCATGTCACCGACGGCCAGTCGCGAAGCGATCGCTCCCAGCGCGTCCCCTAGCCAGTGAGGCAGTTTCGCCAGTTTAAGCGCCGTCAACTGCGTCGGACGACCAAAGAGATCGCGCAGCGTAATACTGACAGGTCCCCTGACAGATATGGCCGATTGCGCCCCGTGTTCATGCAGACAAGCCGATACTTCGGCCCCTGTATTGCCCATTCCTACGACCAATACTTCCTGATTTTCAAATGGCTTACCGTTTTTATAGAGTCGGCTGTGCATGATCTTACCTTTAAAGGCATCCATTCCAGGCCATGTAGGACTGTTGACCCTGCGGTTGAAGCCCGTACACACGATCACCTGATCCGAATGATAGACTTGTCCTGTACCTGAGGTTGTCTCCCAATGCGTACCCGCTCGCTTGATCGACCTGACTTCCTCCCCAAACCGAGGCTGAATGTCCATGTCTCGCGCATATTGCTCATAATACTCGACCAATCGCTTACGCGGAATGTATTGTGGATAGTCCGCAGGGAATGGCTGATGAGGGAGATGAGAATAATCACTTACTGTATGGAGATGGAGGCGATCATAATGATGATGCCAGCTATGGGCCACCTCTTGGCTTCGCTCAAGGATGATATAGGACTTTCCCTCCTTTGTCAACCTTCCTGCCATCGCCAAACCCGCAGGTCCCGCACCTATGATGAGATTTTCTGTATGTATCGCAGTAGACATGCCTTTCTTTTGATTTGGGGAGAATTTATTCCCTTTCCTCCCATTCTTGTATTACAGAAAATTACTATAAATCTTCGGAAATATAAATTCAGCTTTTCTTTCCATTCCCCAAACCCATCCCACATAATATGACCACTAACACACCGATAGGGTTCAGCCATAGATATTCCAACATCGGATGATAACCTTCGGGATGCATACCAAAGGGAAATTCCCAGATATAGGTTTGTGTTTCCTCTCCCAGATACCATCCTCCAATGAATACGACGGCCGCAAAACCTAAAATAAATCCCCAAAATGCACTCTTGGAGGTGGCACGAGGAAGCCATAGCAAAATAAAGACTCCCAGTATAGGACCATAAAAAAAGCTCCCTACCTTGTTGACAATCTCGATGATGGCATCTGTCTCTCCAAAGGCTACCGCAGAACTCGTCGCTAAGACACCCCAGGCAGCCGTCGCCCAGCGCGTGGCCAGATAATAGTAGCGATCTCCTCGAGGGCGACTTTGTAAGCGTCGAAGCCAGTCGATCACACTACTGGTAGCCAGTGAGTTCAGACCGCTATCTATGCTCGAGAGTGCCGCAGCCAATATAGCAGCCAGGATCAATCCTACGACACCTGTAGGTAACTGAGAAAGAATGAAAAATGGGAACACATAATTGGTATCATCCTGAACTTTCCCTTGTTGAATAGAAGCTTCGTGCAGCGCTTTTTTCCGCAGCATCACGGCTTCTTTATCCTTTTCGATAAAATCTGTGCAATTTCCCGATAGGCAATTACGTGCCGCAACTTTTCGCTGATCTTGGATCTGCTGAAAATCGCTCTCAAAGGAAGTCATTTGAGCCGTTTGGTCGGAGGATTTGAATAGTAGCGGTCGATCTTCGAATACATAGAAAATGTAGAGGTACACACCAATCAGCAGGATGAAAAATTGAAGGGGTACTTTCAGGATGCCCGACATGAGGAGGGAGGATCTGGCATCTGCCAATGTACGGGCAGTCAAGACACGTTGGACCTGCGATTGATCAGCCCCAAAATAAGACAACATCAAGAATCCGCCTGCAATGATCCCTGACCAGAGGTTGTATTTTTCCTGTGGATCAAAACTCAGATCAATCGTAGTGAGTTTATCTAATTTTCCTGCCAGTCGCAGCCCATCCAGCCAACTTACATCCGCAGGGAACCCCCCAATGATCCAAAAGAGGCAGAATACCAATGCCAGCATCATCAGGATCATCTGCTTCATGTCTGTTCGAATCACCCCTCCGATACCACCAAACATGGTATAAATAGTCGCAATAATCCCCATGATGATGATGGTCGTCTTGAGTGGCACACCGAATAATAGGGCCAATACATAAGCAGGGGCAGAAATAGAAAATCCTAAAGAGGCTCCTCTGGAAAGTAGGAATAAAAAGCTCGTCGTTAGTCTCAGCCTCAGTCCAAATCGATCTTCTAGGGCTTCATAAATCGTATATACCTTGAGTCTGTGGTAGAGGGGAACTAGTGTCACAGACAGAATAACCATTGCGAGAGGAAGACCAAGATAGACCTGTAGGAAGCGCATGTCATGCATAAACGCCAGCCCCGTGGTCCCGATAAAAGTAATTGCAGATGCCTGAGTAGCCATGACTGAGAGGCCCGCTGCCCACCAGGGTGTCTGTCTGCTTGCTAGGACAAGGCTTTCTAGGTCACGTTTTTCTTGTGTGTGTCGGATGCCATCCCATATGGTATATGCCAAAAATCCTACGAGAATAACCCAATCCAGTACACCCATGAGCAATAGTGAGGTATGTTCGCTTGGCTCAGCGTAAGATTCTGATGAATCCATACAATCTGTAGCCAAGGTTTTGCTTTTTGCCGATAACTCAGTTTATCTGAGCTTGTTTGAAATAAGCAAGTCAGCGCAAGATCAGAAATTCCCGCGCAAGGGCCAAACGCGAAGATACAGCCCATTTTCAATCTATGAGAAGTTCCTTAATTTTGTGGGGTGAAGGTATTTCCTATTTGCTATTTCCCCCCTGTCCACTGGTGTGCTGCTGCCATCCACGAGTCTGTCATTGCCTTGGAGGTATGCCAGCATTATCGCAAACAGCAATATACAAGTCGGATGCACATCCGTGTAGCTAACCGTGTGCTCCCACTGACGCTACCCGTAGAGCGTAGAGGAGCCAAGGTACCGATCAAGGACAAGCGCATCACCTTTCAAGATAATTGGCCACATCAGCATTGGGCCAGTTTGGTTTCGGCTTACAGAAATTCCCCCTACTTCGAATACTATGAGGAAGAGTTGCGTCCCTTTTTCCAAGAGCCAGAAGCCCAACTGGTGCCGCATCTCATGAATATCACTACCAAACTTTGGGAGTTGATGCAGCTTTCTATTGAATTTCGGATCACAGAAGACTTCCTCCCTACGGATGCCTATACAGGGGACTTCCGTCAGGCCTTTGACGCTTCTAGGCGATCTTATCCCGAAGCGTTCATTGCAGAACCCTATATGCAGGTATTTGAGCCTTTTGAAGCTGGGCTCTCTATTCTAGATGTTTTGTTTAACCTTGGACCCGAAACTCCTCAATATTTGCGGAGAGTTTGGAAGATGGGATGACTAAAAAAAAGAAAAAAGCCAGGGATTTACATCCTGACTTTTTCCAGTGCATATATTTTGAAGTCCGTTAAACTTAAACTGTTTCGAAAACGATGGAAACGCGGTCAAGGGGGACATTTGGCGAATATGCAAACGTCTAACTTAGAGGATTTCATATACGAGATACATACATCCTTTAAGTAAAATGATACAAGGGCTACATCATTTCCCGATTCCTGATACATAAATCCTTGTGGGATATATTTACAGGAAGTGGCTTACAATTGGCCCAGTTGTTACTCGTGATCTTCGAAAGTACTGAGTACCAAATCGATCACTTCGACAATACAAGCATGTTTCAAGAAATAGTAAGAATGCTTGCCTTGACGCTTGGAGTCCAGAATATCCTTGTCTTTGAGGATACTCAAATGCTGAGAAGCTACCGCTTGTTCCAATCCTAATGCCATATAAATCTGCGTCACGTTCATCCGCTTCCCATCTTTGAGCAAGTCAATCATGGCAAGGCGGACAGGGTGAGCAATGGCCTTAAGACTAGATGCTGTCTTCTCTAGCAACATTTTGTCTAATTTTACGGAAGAGGTCTGCATAGTTTTTTGATAAAGCAACTACAAGAAAAACTTAAACAAATCGCACCTAACTTATCACCCTATGTGTTCTTGTTTTACAATTAACAATTTTTTTTAAACAAATACTAGGTTTTGTTTGATAATATAGCTTTGACAAAGGGAATATAAATAAAATATGATAAAAAACACATATAATATTTCTGTTTATGTGCCTATTTTTATAACAAAAAGCGTATCTCATGTGTATTTCATCATAAGAAGGTCGTTCTAAGGCTTCTTTATCAATGGCTTAAAGCGAATAGGAAGGCAAATAGCAAGCTTTACAGGTTGATATAAATCATTTTGATCATTTTGAAACCAGCCTAAGGATTGTAGGGATTCGTCTCTCCCTTGACTTAGATTTATGTAGTTAAGCTGTATCTTTGGGCGCAAGAATTAGCACATGGAAGAAATCAAAATAGATTCTATCGAAGATGCTCTAGAGGACATCAAAAAGGGTAAACTAGTCGTAGTAGTGGATGACGAGGATCGTGAAAATGAAGGTGACTTTATCGTAGCTGCTGAATATGCGACACCAGAAGTCATCAACTTCATGACCATCCACGGTAGAGGCCTCATTTGTGTCCCACTTACAGAAGCGAGATGTGAGGCTTTGAGTCTGAACTTGTGGCAGGGAAGAAACACGGATCCACTTCAGACAGCATTTACGATCCCTGTCGATTATCTCAAAGATGGGGGGACGACGGGCATTTCGGCACAGGATCGCTCAAGTACCGTTCAAGCACTCATCAACCCCGATACGCATCCCGATGACTTTACGCGTCCTGGACATATCTTTCCGCTGAAAGCTAAGTCAGGAGGTGTCCTCAGACGTGCAGGACATACAGAAGCAGGAATAGATCTCGCACGTATGGCTGGTCTCAAACCCGCAGCTGTCATCGTAGAGATCATGAAAGAGGATGGAACCATGGCGCGACTTCCCGATCTGAGAAAAGTCGCCGATAAGTTTGGCCTCAAACTGATCACCATTGAGTCTCTCATCCGCTACAGACTCAAGCACGAATCCCTGATCAAAAAGGAAGTAACAGTACATATGCCGACTGCTTGGGGAGATTTTCAGATGACTGCCTACAAGCAAATCAATACAGGAGAAACCCATCTAGCCATCTATAAAGGCGAATGGACGCCAGGCGAGTCTGTCTTAGCACGTGTACATTCTTCCTGCGTGACAGGTGATATATTTGGATCTTGTAGATGTGACTGTGGCCCTCAATTAGAGAAAGCGCTGCAAATGATCGAGGCGGAAGGTAAAGGAATGGTTCTCTACATGCAGCAGGAAGGCCGTGGCATCGGGCTGGTCAATAAACTCAAAGCCTACGAATTGCAAGAGCAAGGCTATGACACAGTAGAAGCCAATCTCAAGCTGGGCTTTAAGATGGATGAACGCGACTACGGTGTAGGGGCACAGATCTTACGCGATATGGGCGTCACCAAGATGCGCCTCATGACCAACAATCCCACCAAGCGTGCAGGGTTGATCGGATATGGACTGGAGATCGTGGATATCGTATCGATTGAGATCCCCCCCAACCCTTTCAACGAACAGTACCTGATAACCAAAAAGCTGAAAATGGGGCATCAGATTCTCAAGCAACAAAATCTAGGTGTAAAAAAAGATGCAGGAACCCCTTCATCTTTGCCGACACAGGCCGACGCTTAGCCTCATATCTAGAATTTTTTGAACATGAACAAACAAGTCCCCCTGCTGATAGCATTTACAGGAATGCTAGGATTAGCAGGGGGACTTGCTTTGCTGGGAATGAAATGGACCACAGGCATCTGGGTATTCCCCTTGGATGATCCCTACATTCACTGGGCTATAGGAAGGGAAGTATTTACTTCAGGCAATTGGGGGCCTTCTCCCTTTCAGTTTCAATTGAGTTCGTCGAGTCCTTTGTTTAGCCTAAGCGTAGGGATACCTCAGCTTCTGGGCATTTCCCCTTTCTACTGGACACTGGCTATACAGATCGTCACCACCTTTTTTCTGCTCAAGCTCTGGCAGTCACAATCCCTTCTTTCTTCTTTACCTTCCCCCATTGACATCTTCACACTCACCCTTCTTAGTCTCTTGCTCCCCCTGCATTTATTAGTCCTGCTGGGGATGGAACATCTCTTGCATATCTATTTTTGTTGCTGGTTTTTGGTCGAGTCGCAGAAGGAGAAAGAAGCCACCCCATGGATCAAATTAGCTATAATTGGCATGATTATGATCGGGCTACGCTACGAAAGTTTGTTTGTCCTCACTGCTTTTGTGATGGTACGAAGAAGCAGAGATTCCCTCAAAACCTTCTTTCTAGCCTTAGTTCCTATGTTCCTGACAGGTGGTTATTCGCTCGCAAAAGGAGGAACATTTTTCCCCATTTCAGTCCTTGGTAAGGGGCATTCTCCTACCGACACACTGACAGAATTTTTGCTGTGGAGTGGTCGATGGATGAGCGTTTTATATGAAAATCCCTTTATGCTCTCCCTCATTTTTCTGGTTTTGTTGACCCTTTATCTCCCAACTTCTATCCCGATAAGAAGAAGTGGATGGATACTCCTTTTGACCCTGGGTGCGCACATCCAACTAGCAGAGGTTGGAGGCTTTCGATACGAGGCTTATTTGGTCGGAATGGTCGCCACCCTGCTACTGGGAATGCCTATACACAGAAACAACTGGCGGATATTTGACTTACACAAAAAAGCCATTGTAGGACTTTTGGCTTGTTTTCTCCTCCTACCTCTAGGCATGCGTACAGCCTTTTTCACCTATCAATATCCAACTTTTTGCCAGAATATTTACCAACAGCCTTATCTCGTCGGGCAGTTTCTAGCTACCTACTACCAAGGGCGATCTGTGGGAATGAACGACATCGGGGCAGGCAGCTTTTTTGCGCAATTGCAACTGACAGATATGGTAGGAATTGGAGACCAGGCAGTGCATGATATTCGCTCAGAAGGAAGATATACAATCGCCGTCATAGACTCGCTCACGCGCATTCGAAAGGTCCAAATAGCTGTCGTACATGACATCTGGGTAGGACCTATAGTCCCTCATCACTGGACGAAAGTAGCCACTTGGACCATTCCCGACAATGTCATTTGCGCGGACGAGACTGTGAGTTTTTATGCCGTAGAAAAGGATGAAATTCAAGCACTACGAAAAAATCTCACCGAATTTTTGGACCATATTCCTCCAGAGATAAATATCCAACTTATTCCTTCAGCAGATTCTGTTGATTCAGCGTCTTCAATACCTCACTCCGATAATTTCTCCCGATAGGAATCTCCTTACCTGCAATTTCCACGAAACCAGCAGAATAGGCCTCTACTTTATCCAGAGAAATAATGAAGGAACGGTGGATGCGAATAAACTTATCCTCAGGCAGTTTCTCCTCCATATAAGAAATCCTTTGGTAGGCAGTCACAGATTTATCTGGAGAAAAAACCCGCACATAGTCTTTGAGACTTTCGATGTACAAAATCTCTTTGAGCAGAACCTTGACCATCTTTTTATCTGACTTCAGATAGATAAAAGACTCTGCATAAGGCTGCACGTCAGGTGCAAGATACTGGGTGACTTGCTCCTGTTTGGACTGGTTGATTTGATAGACTTTATTGACAGCGCGCAAGAATCGATCAAAAGAAATGGGCTTCAGCAAATAATCGACCACATCCAATTCGTAGCCTTGCAAAGCATAGTCTCTATAGGCTGTCGTAAATATCACCTTGGGCTTGTGAGAAATATTTTTCAGCAGCTCTATTCCTGTGAGTTTAGGCATCTGAATATCGAGAAAGAGTAGATCTATCGTATGTCGATTTAGGAAGTTAAAGGCATCTACCGCGTTGTCCAGGCGGGCGACCATTTCTAGGCCGTCTATTTTCTCAATATAAGACTCCAACACATCTAGTGCCAGGGGTTCGTCGTCGACAATGATACATCTCAATGACATAAGAATCGGATATTTTAGCTAGAAATTTTTCATTGTGGAACCTTAGACAGATACACTCTCTGTGCATAAGAATAAGACCATATTTGAGACTTCACATCTGCGAAATGTTTGTGCTTTCAGAACCTAAACTTCATCTATTTTGATCGATTTAGCCCCACTAAATCTCATAAAATAGCTTTCGTCAGAACCTAAAATCTCTGCCTTTTAGCTAGATCT
>JBCBFT010000110.1:0-22493 GCA_038527485.1 Bacteroidota bacterium | reverse complement strand
CTTTGAACCCTGAAAGGGTGGCAGAACCTAGGCTAGTGGTTTCAACCCTAGACTAAAAGATCATTTTCTATCGAACGATTACATCTGTCCACCTACTTATAAATCAGTCATTACTCAAAAGCTACCAAATAGTACTTCCGCTGATTGCCATATCCGATGACAGCTTTCCCTCTCCAACTGAATATATGAACAGCTTGTGATCCTTTAGGAATTTCATTTCGGGGTTCTTGGACATACTCGTATACTTTTTCTTTCTGGGTGGGAGGTAATTCCTGCGCCAGAACAGCGATTTCCAAAGTAGTCTCATCAAATACACCCTCTCCATACGTAAAAGTCTGTGTGAGAAAGTTATCCTTTACCCTGGGTTCGTAACTCCCTACTTGCAAACGAAGATCTCCTAGCTGATTTTCGAGGAAGTACACGTAGATAGAAAAGGGTAGCGTCCTCAGCAAGACAGGATGGGCCACTTTTTTGCGGTTAAACTTACCGTAAGTCTGACGATAGATTCCACCAAAGTAAGCCTTCACAGCCGCATCATCCACAAAGGTCTGCTGCTGAATCAATGTTTGTGAAGCCACTTCCTGTTGGGCAAGGGTAAGTCCTTGCTTATTGACGATCACTTGATACAGGTAAGGACCTCGTAGCGTCGAATTTATATTTTGATAACTCGTCTCAAGCAAGAACTTAGGATAGCGAAAGGTTTGCTGAGTCAATGTCCAGGTCTCCGTAGAAAGATTCAACAGGTATGTTTTTCCCTCTGTAGGATCTTCTAGTGTAAGTATAATTCTATCTGGGAAGGTGTAAATCTTCTTTTTCCTGGCAAAATCATCGGGCCTTCCCGCACTCTGATGTGAAATATTGGCGAAGATCTCCCGCCGCTGGGCTGCCTTTGACAGTAGTGCCAATGTTCGAATGTCTTTGAACGAAAAAGTCTGATGTTGAATTACGTGACTTTTTTCCAAGACACAAATACGCAAGACCTTTTCTTGAGGATTGACATACCACCGAATCATTTTTCCATTGTGAATGACAAATTGGATGAGCTTGTCTTTGGGCTTTTCTTGGAAATTTAGACTCTCTCGCTTCAAATTTTGCGTAGCCTTGTCTATGGTAAGTAAGACGTGGCCCCGTGCAGTCTTATTGATCTGCGTATAAAGGAAAAGAGTATCTGGAAGGTTAATGATCGCCCTGACGCTTGCAAGATAAAGGTCCCTTTTGGGTTTTTCGACCACCAGATTACGGGTGAGATTCAACCCATCATCAAATGAAGCGAGAAAAAAACGCTTCTTTTCATGAATAAATAGCAGATGATCCTTCGTATCCTGATGCAAGAAGCTGGTTTGAAGTACATTTTGCTGGAAGCGAAAAGGTACTTCAACTGTAGCGAGTGTGTCTTGTGCCAAAAGATCTGAGCATAGGTAGAGAACGAGCAATCCTAGGGAAAAGATGTATTTCATGATGGATGGCAATATTTCCAGGAAAAAGATAATCAATTTTGAGAAATAAAATGAAATTCTTCTCCTGCTATTAGACTACATCAGGATAGGATAAATGAAAAAAGGAAGCGATGGATAGGTACCAAAGACTTCCTTCACTTATGTATATGTCTTATTAATTCGTTTTCTACATAATCCAATCCCACCTACTTAGGGACAGATGTCTCCACCTGGATTGTTGGAGAAACTATTACCTGTCTGAGAAAGCGTACCATTAGGGCTTAGCGCTACGCCACAATTGGCACTGTTGCTAAGAGAGGAATTTTGAAGGGTGAGCTGCCCAGCTTGTACAAATATATTGGCAGCGGCGATGGCTCCGTTGATAGGGGCGCCTCCTGCATCCGAAATCTCTAAATAGTCTATCTGTGCAGCAAAGCTTGGGTCCAAATCCAGATAAATTCCTGCCCAATAGCCAGGCGTACTCCGTTTTCCCTTGATGATCACAGGATCTGTAGAGGTTCCTGAGATGACAAGATTACCTATGGTCCCTGGATCGAATACCTGTAAGGCAGCATCGGCATCAGCGATCAGCTCTACTCCTGCTTCAATCTCCAAAATAGCTTTGACCAAGTGAGTCCCTCCTTCTATGAGGTAAGGAAGATCGATTTTTTTCACTGTAGAAGACGCGTCCACACTAAATGCCCCCACCAAAGGAATGAAGGCAGTATCCTTGTCATTGCCTGTGAAGGAGGAATTCATGCCGTCTATATTGGACAAAGCATCAAAAGGTATGTAGAGCGGATATTCGCTATGCGTCTCAATCGTGTTATTCTCACATATCCAAAACGAGAAAAGATTGGATTGGGAGGCAATTCCATTTCCAAGTCCTTCACGAAGGGTGGTATTTCGGATACTCAGCGTACCCTCTCCCCCATCTGTGAAGATGGAAGCTGCTTGCTTTCCTGCAAATACAGGTAGCTGCCCCGCATGTTCTACCACCACATGATCCAGCAGATTGTCGCTATCGGAGGTAAAATACAGCCCGCGCCAGCTTCCTCGGCTAGGATTCAGTCCACGGAAGGTTACAGGTTCCCCCGCTGTGCCGTTAGCAACTAAGGCAGGCCCAAAGCTCCCCGTAACCAAGGCCGCGCTATCAGCAAAGGCAATCGTCACGCCAGGCTCGATGATGAGGCTATCGAGGATGTTGAGTAAGCAGTTTTGAGGGACGATGTAGTCGATGGCAGAAGGCCCATCAGCAAGGATGAGCTTGCGTGTAATGTCCTCGCAGGTCAGTCGCAAGGTATCGCAGGGGATATACTTTTGGACAGCCCACTGCTCAGCTGTATTGATGGCGAGTCGGCGCATGTTGGTGTAGAGAAAGCCCTCCGAAACGAGCATCAACCGCTGAGGGAGCGTACTATCCGTTTCTGTGATCTCATCATAACGGAAGAATATGCCTTGGGACTCAATATTGTCCCATTTTACGTCACCTACAGCGTAAGCCGAACTCCCAGGATCGATGACAACCCCTTGACTACCTTGTACGCGAACTTTGATTCCTGGCATGTTGCCTGAAGGATCTGTCAAGATTTCCCACTCTCCGCACAGACTATTCGCGGTATTGTTGGGGTTGACGATGGTGGGATCACAGCTAGTCAAAGCGAGTAGCAGGGGTAGGAAAAGCAATAAAATTTTTCTCATATATGTGGCATTCCAGAATAAAAGAAAGGTCGCCCATTTTATAACGGGAAAAGGAAGGATTTTACATTTTTTTTGATTCAATAGTGATTATCACGAATGAGTCGGTGCTGCGTTTTCTATGTATGTTCTATGTAGAGATGTCGATTCATCGCGTCTCTACATAGAACATCATCCTATGATGCCTAGTGTAAGCCTTCTACCTCGCTTCTCTCTGCTCCTTCCAACTTCAAATCCCGAACCGTCTTTGGGGTGCTGGGGGCCAATGTCAAGGAAGCTAGAATACCAATGATGGCAGCTCCCATAAAGAAATATTCTGCTGTCAAGAAGTAAAAAACTAGGGCAAAAAAGACAGCTGCCTCCATAGTCGCCCACTTGATGATCAAATAGTTTCTATACCCGATCATTTTAACATTGAGGCTTTTGCCTTGGCGTGCTTGGAGGAGGATGGGTTTGACGATGTAAGGGACAGCGAGATATGCAACGACGACGAAAAATGCTGATAGGATGTAAAAAAGCATGATGTTATCTCCGAAGTCCTGCCCTATAGGATCATTTTGGTTGAGAAAAAAGGCGACACCTAGAAAAATAACCGTACCTAGGACCATGGCACCATGGAGGATGCGTAGGGAGAGTTGATCGTCTGATGTGGTGCTCATAAAATGGTGGAATAAAATTTGGTGACTATTTCTTTAAATATATGAAAATATACATTCTAGATATTTTGCCTGAATGACAAATCGCAAACTTAACCTGCCCCATTACCTTCTCCTCTATATATTTTTTCAGTAAGTTTCTCATTCACCAGATTTCACACAAAAAATACACAGATATCATCGAACATCTTCAATACCCCATTGGCAAGTATGCTGCTCCTAATATAATTGACGAGTCTCTAAGGGAGGAATGGCTCCATGACATTCAGACGCTCCCCCAGCAGATCTCCGATCAACTAGACCAAATGACCCCTCAACATTTGGCGACTCCTTATCGGCCTGGAGGCTGGACGGGACATCAACTGGTTCACCATTTGGCAGATAGTCACATGAACTGCCTGATCCGCTTCAAACTCGCTTTGACAGAAGATAACCCGACCATTAAACCTTATGAAGAAGGCGCTTGGGCCAACTTATCAGATACAAAAGAAGCTTCACTAGAGACTTCACTCAAAATACTTGAAGGCGTACATGCTCGTTGGACTGTTCTATTGAAGCATTTCGCAGCAGAGGACTGGGCGCGCACCTTTTTTCACCCAGAATCTCAACAAATGACGAGGCTAGACGTGGCATTAGGTGCCTATTCATGGCATGGCCGACATCATTTGGCGCACTTGAAGTTGTGTGTAGGACATTCCCAGTAGAAGAAGAGACTTTATCGCTGTCAATATTTTATCTACTAATCTTGAATTTTATGATTTTTTTCCATCGTACCTTGATAATCCTCATGTAAATTGGGTGTGTTCATTGCCTCTCGCTAAAGAGGTTATTTGTAGGGAAAGAAAAGGATCGAAAATTAGATGAAGTGGAAATTACGTCCCCGAGCCGATGGAGAGATCGTCGCGCAGCTAATCAAAGACTTAAGCACCCGTCAGGCTTTTCCGAAAGCATTGGCAGAGATTTTGGTTCAGCGAGGGATAGAGACAAAGGAGGAAGCGAAAGGCTACTTTGTGCCTGATACAGCCCATCTGCATGATCCTTTTCTCATGATGGATATGCGAAAAGCAGTGGATCGTTTAGTTCGGGCTTTTCAAAACCAAGAGACGCTCCTACTTTATGGTGACTACGATGTAGACGGAACAACATCCGTAGCTTTGATGGGACAGGTCATGACGGATCTGGGATTTTCCTATGAATACTATATCCCCGACAGATATAAGGAAGGATATGGTGTATCTTATCAAGGAGTGGATTATGCAAAAAATCAGGGACATAGCTTGATGATTACCCTCGATTGTGGGATCAAAGCTTTTGATAAAATCCGCTACGCCAATCTACATGGGATCGACGTCATCATTTGTGATCACCACAATCCAGGGGATCACCTACCAGAAGCACATGCTGTTTTGGACCCCAAACGAGTCGACGATACCTATCCTTTTAAGGAGCTCACAGGGTGTGGTGTAGGCATCAAACTCGCTCAAGCACTGGTTCAAGAGATGAAAGTCCAGAGCCTCCCGCTTCCCTATGAGGAGTATGACCCGCTTCTGGTATATGGAGATTTACTCGCTTTGAGTATCGCGTGCGACATCGTCCCCATTGTGGGCGAAAATCGGATTTTGACGCATTTGGGCTTGCACAAGCTGCAAACAGATCCCAACAAAGGAATCAAGGTCCTCATGGATCAAGATGCACATGGAAGGAGTTGGGACATCTCGGATCTGGTCTTTTTCCTAGGTCCCAGGATCAATGCCGCAGGTCGTCTTGAACATGCACATGCAGCTGTAGAAGTCCTGATGGGGAAGGAAGACAATCTATTTGATCTAGCTGCTGCCCTACAATCGTCCAATGATGCCCGAAAAGATCTGGACAGACAGATGACAGAAGAGGCGCTCATGACTATCGCAGAAAGTCCCGCATACCAAGCCGCTTCTACGACCGTCATGTTCCAACCCGAATGGCACAAAGGCGTCATCGGGATCGTCGCTTCCAGATTGATTGAATCTTACTACCGTCCGACGGTTTTGCTGACGGAGTCTGAAGGGAAGCTGGTAGGCTCCGCACGAAGCGTGGCAGGATACGACTTGTATCAGGCTTTGTCCCAGTGCGATGAGCATATCTTGCAGTGGGGAGGACACAAATATGCAGCGGGACTAACGATAGAACGAGAGGCTTTTGAAGCTTTCAAAGCGCGATTTGAAGAAGTCGTAGAGCAAAGCATCTTACCCGAACAAAAGGTACCCCTCCTAAGGATTGAAACGATCTTGGAATTCGATAAACTTGATGCGCGCTTCATGCGCTTGCTGGATAGAATGGCCCCTTTTGGTCCCGAGAACCGAAGGCCTGTATTCATGACACAGCAGGTAACGATCCAGGACGCCAGGATTTTAAAAGAAAAACACGTCCGGTTGAGGGTAGAAAAAAATGGCTGTAGCTTTCAAGCCATCGGGTTTAATTTGGCGCAAAAATGGTTTTCTTTACCCAAGGGCAATATAGACATTGCTTATCAACCCGTAATCAATGAATGGAACGGACGAAGATCCATCGATTTACGTTTAAAAGACTTCAAACTATCTCTATGATGAGAACATTTTTGTGGGGTATGTGGATGTGCTTGAGCTTTTCTTCTCTTCTACATGCACAAGTACTAAACTGGACCTTTGACAATATCGTCACAGATGTACAAGAGTCGGGCGCAGCGCCCCAGTTACTAGCTGATGCGCAAGGCAATCTACATGCTACCTACTGGCAGCAGATCACAGACCAGCTCTACTACGGCTTCCGTGATGTACAGACAGGTAAGTGGACGTTTACGCTCGTCCCTGACCAAGGGAAGTATGGCTACAGATCCAGCATTGAGTTAGACGGACAGGGAAATGTCCAACTAGCTTACTTATTTGATAATCAAGGGGAATCTTCTATACGATATGCCCAGTTTGATGGGACAAGCTGGACGATAGAAAATGTAGAGAAAGACTCGATCCTGACCGATCAATTCATTGGGATCTATGGCTTCGATTCAGAGTTTCCCACTTACGTGCAGCCTAGTCTGGATCTATTTTTCATGCCTGATGGGCGACCTTCCGTCCTCTATTTTGATGGAAATTACAACATCATTGAGGAATGCCCAGATAATAACATCTTTCTTATCTATAAAATTTATGCAATGGACATGCGCTATCGCGTAAAAAATGTCCAGGATGACTGGTTTGAGGTCAGAGCCTTCAACGTCCCCCTTACAGGTAACTGCTTGAGTGATGGCGAACGGTTCGGAGAGTTTTGTAAAATGCATAAGCAGGCGGATGGCAGCTACTATGCCCTGACCTTAGGGATGCACGATGATAAATTACTCCTCTTCAGAAATCAAGACTCCAGCCTGACGTCTTGGGACATGTTTGCCATTGATTCGCTGACTCGTATTGCGCCCTTTTCGACCAATATTACCACGCGTATGTTTTATGAGAGCTTTGGCTTCATTGATTCTAAACTACTCAATGACTCCATCCTTCATATCACCTACAATGTTTCCAATCATTTTGGTCAAAGCAATACCAACGTCACTGGGCGAAATACCTATTATTATCTCAGAGTCAATCTCAACCAATTAGGAAACCCAGGAGCCATTTTTCACAGCCAACCTGATCCTGCTTTCAGTCTTCAGACCTTTCAAAACTCGATCACACCTGTCAATGACTCAACTGTCATGCTGGCCTATTACGAGCGGTTTTCAGGGCGTATCATTGAGCAGTATACGACAGACGGTGCCCAAAGCTGGACAGAACGTGTTCTTGGTGAATTCACGACACAAAGCCCCATCCAATCTACACTTTTGGGAGATACGCTTTTCCTGATAGCGCATCACAATGAGAATGACCAACTCTGGTTTGCCAAGCGACATGTCAATGATACTGTATGGCAGACACAGTTTTTGACGACTTCATTTAAATCGGGAGACGTACTGGCCTCGCTTGTCAACCGTAAGGTAGGAGATGATGAAGTCCATATCGTATACAATGAAGTCATAAATAAGCAGCTTTTCTATGGAATTCGCCAGGGTGGGACATGGATGCTTGAGGAGATTCCCTTTGTAGCTGAGGGTACAGCGTCGGTGAGTCTGATCTTAGATGACAATGGTCAGCCTGTCATCGGATTTATCCCCGAGTCCAATGATGAGATTAAGATATTCAGGAAAAATGGAGGGAACTGGTCACAGGAAAGTGTCGTCTCTGGACAGACGGTAGACGACGTGGCTTTGGCACGTGAGGGAAACAATGAGTTGGTGTTCTTTTTTGATGCAGACGAACGTGGCTTGGCTTTAGCAACAAAGCCCGTTTCAGGTTCTAACTGGGGTATCAGCTTAGTAGATACGACTTCTGCAGTAGTCGGTGACCAGCCGCGGCCAAAAGTGGCTGCTGATGGCACGCTACATGTAGCTTATGTGGACATCTCACGTTCACTTATCAAGTATGGCGTCCGTACTCCTGGCGGAAACTGGGAGCTATCAGAAGTCACACCTGACTTCGAGTTTAATCCTACGACAATTGATCTAGCGCTAGATACCTTGGACCAACCCTTGATTGCTTTCCGTGATGCCTTTGTCGATTCTATATTTCTTGCTGAATGGAATGGGACAGCATGGGAGAGTGATCAAGTAGAAGGAGAATCCGCTGATTTTACAGGAGTAGACTTGAACCTCGTTATTTCAGATCTTAACAGTCCCTGGATTGCCTATAACTTCCTTACCAGTGTAGGCGAACTCCGACTTGTTTTTAGAGATCCTTCGGGTGTGTGGAAGCCTATTTCAGTATTGGCAAATAGTTCCCAGATTGCTGAACCCTTTGATTTCCATCTGATAGAAAAGGATTTTTACGTCATCGGGCAGAAGGCGCAGATCAACAATCGAGGACTTGGGCTACTCTACGCCAGCGAGGGATTGAGTACTTTGACAGAGTCTGAGATCCTACAACCAGACTGGCAGTTATTTCCCAATCCTGCCAGCCAATATGCGACCCTCTCTTGGAAATACCTTCCTCAAGGCCCTTTAAATCTGAGTGTATACAACGTAAATGGGCAGGCGGTCTACTTTTATTCAGAAAAAATCGCAAAGGATCAAGGGCAGATCATACTCAATACTGAGGATTGGGTTCCGGGTGTATATATGCTTAGTATTCAGTATAATAACCAAGTCGAGACACTGAAAATGTGGGTAATGCCCTAAGAAAAAAAGAGCCAGATAAAAGAAAGTAGCGATGTTTTCAGGACATCGCTACTTTTTTTATATTATGTACACCCGTAATTTTGAAATTATGACACTACGGGCAGAAAATTTAGTCAAAGTCTATCGTCAACGCGCAGTGGTAAATGGCATTTCCCTTGAGGTGAATCAGGGAGAGGTTGTAGGTCTATTGGGACCCAATGGTGCAGGTAAGACCACTACTTTTTACATGATTGTGGGATTGATCCGTCCCAAATCAGGATATATTCATTTGGACACCGAGGATATTACCCGGATGCCCATGTATAAGCGAGGACGTAGAGGGATCGGTTACTTAGCCCAAGAAGCTTCTGTATTTCGGAATCTCTCAGTAGAGGAGAATATAAAGGCCGTCTTGGAGATGGGAACCAACCTTTCAAAAAAAGAAAGGGCTCAAAAAACAGATCAATTATTAGAAGAACTCGGAATTACGCATATTCGAAAAAATAAAGGGAAAGTGCTCTCAGGCGGGGAGAGAAGGAGAACAGAAATTGCACGAGCACTTGCCGTAAATCCTAAGTTCATCTTGCTCGATGAACCATTTGCAGGTATCGATCCTATTGCCAAAGCAGAGATTAGCGAGTTGGTAACAGGTCTGGTAGAGCGAAACATTGGCATTCTGATCACGGATCACGATGTCGTATCGACCCTGAAAATTACTACTAGAGCCTACCTTCTGTACGAAGGTCGTCTTCAAATTTCGGGTACACCAGAAGACCTTGCAAATGATCCCGATGCGAGAAGACTATACCTAGGGGAGAATTTTCAACTCAATCGCTGATGCTAAAGGTCGTACACAAAGTCGCAAGTTGGATACTCAAACGCCGAATGGAGCAGATGGAGTACTTCATGGATCACCCCCATGAGGTACAATCCCAAGTTTTTAAACATTTGGTAGCACATGGAGCACTGACCACTTTTGGACGTAAGTATGGCTTGCGTCCTGATGTGAGTCTCCGCGACTTTCAGGCACATGTACCCATTAGCACCTACGAAGAACTCTATCCTTGGATCGAAAAAGAATTTTATGGCGGGGATAGTATTTTATGGCCAGGGAAGCGGAAATGGTTTTCCAAGTCATCAGGTACAACCAATGACAAGAGCAAGTATATTCCCGTGACAGAAGAATCACTAGAAGAATGTCACTATAAAGCTGGGCAGGACATGCTCGCGATGTACTTTGATCAAAACCCAGACTCTCAGCTCTTTACAGGAAAAGGACTCTCCATCGGAGGAAGCCTATATGACCACCCCGACGGGCTTCCCATAAGATACGGAGATGTGAGTGCCGTCATTACCGAAAATCTTCCTCGCTTCTATGAACTGGCTCGCACGCCACGTAAGGAGGTAGCCTTCATGAGTAGCTGGGAAGAAAAAATAGATGTCATGGCGCGCGAATTGTATGACGAAGACGTGACCTCCTTTGCCGGTGTACCCACCTGGACGATCGTATTGATTCACCACTTGCTAGATACTTACGGTATAGAGGATGGTGACATCCGCGCTATATGGCCCAATCTAGAAGTGTTTTTTCATGGCGGGGTAAGCTTTGAGCCATACCGTACGCAATTTGATCGAGTCATCTCTGGGAAGATGAGCTACATGGATATCTACAATGCCTCCGAAGGATATTTTGCGTTTCAACACGATCTTACCAAGCGAGATTTGCTCCTCCTCTTAGATCACGGCGTCTTTTACGAGTTTGTACCCTTAGATAGATTAGATGAAGACCATCCTCCTGCGTTCACGCTCGACCAGATAGAACTTGGGGTGAATTATGCCATGGTGATCACGACCAATGCAGGCTTGTGGCGCTATTTGATAGGAGATACCGTCATTTTTACAGGAAGATATCCCTACACCATTCAAATCACAGGTCGTACCAAGCACTTTATCAATGCCTTTGGAGAAGAGCTCATGGTCGACAATGCGGAGACGGCGATCGCAGATGCAGCCACGCAAACAGGTGCTATCGTGAGCAATTATACCGCGGGACCTGTATTCATTGATGGTAAATCCAAAGGCGGACATGAATGGTACATAGAATTTGAAGAAGCACCCAGCTCCTTGCAGGCGTTCCAAATGCAGCTAGATACGCGTCTGAGGCAACTCAATTCGGACTACGAGGCCAAGCGCCAAGCAGATCTCGCCTTGGTAGCCCCCCGCATTCACGCACTGCCCGCGGGGACATTTCACCGATGGATGAAAAAACGTGGCAAGCTAGGCGGACAGCACAAAGTCCCTCGCCTTGCCAACCACCGTCGTTATTTAGATGAACTTGCCGCTATCTTAGCGCACGAACGAAGATAGCCTATCATTCGATAGACAAAGGGGATCACACGATGTCCGCCTAGCCTTACGACTCTTTCTCTAGGCGCGCGAGGAGAGAGCGCCCCGCCTTGACTGTGGCTCCTAATTCTACCTCTATATGGCAATCCAAGGGGAGTAAAACATCAATTCTCGATCCAAAACGAATAAATCCATATTCCTGTCCCTGCCCCACTGAATCACCTTCCTCCACATACCATTTGATTCGTCGGGCTAAGAAACCTGCTATCTGCTTGTAGCCCACTGTCATGTGCTCGTTTGAAGTCACAACCAAATTCTGCTCATTCAGCTCAGAGGATTTGGGATTAAAGGCCATCAGAAACTTTCCAGGAAAATATTTGATCATCTCTACCTTCCCACCTATTGGGTTGCGATTGACATGTACATCAAAAGGGGACATAAAGATGCTCAGCTGCATCACAGGTCCTTTGAAGTAGTGAGGGTCTTCGACTTTTTCTATCACCACCACTTTCCCATTACAGGGAGACAATACAGTATGGGGGTCGATGGGGGAATCAACTACTGGATTTCTGAAAAAAAAGAAAATCACCAATGCCAAGGCGATACCAGGAATGGCAAGAATGTTACCTAGAATGGGGGAAAGAGCATAGAAACCAATCCAGAGGATCAGAAGGATCATCCAAGATAGTGGAATAAGGGCCCTTCCTTCTTTGTGAATGCGAAAAATCATATTTCAGTAAGCAATGTGATAAGTAATATGTTTGGGGAATGCTTGAAAATAACGTCCATTCTCAAGGGGGAACTTTCATCTTCCTTCCATGGCAAAGAATCTAGATCGATATGTCTTCGTTTTTTTCCAGCTTCAATCGAAATCTCTCAGGAAAATGGAGATCTTACTTTTTAAACGTTATTTAGTGGGCAAAATTAATTGAGCATGAAAGTAGAACACATTGGAATCGCGATCAAGAACTTGTCAGATTCACATGCATTATTTTTACGTTTATTTCAGCAGACCCCTTATAAAGAAGAAAGTGTAGAGTCTGAGGGTGTAACTACCAGCTTTTTTCAGATGGGAGAGACCAAGATTGAGCTACTAGAAGCTACAAAGCCAGACTCACCCATTGCAAAGTTCATTGAGAAAAGAGGCGAAGGCATCCATCATATTGCCTTTGAGGTAGACGATATTCGATCGGAGATAAAGCGATTGGCAGATGAAGGTTTTCGATTACTCAACGAACAACCCAAATCAGGAGCAGATAACAAATGGGTATGTTTCCTTCATCCTAAAGATACAAACGGCGTATTGGTAGAACTCTGCCAAAGCAAGGATAAGGATACAAAGTTGCCAAAGTAAAGGGATGGAAAAAGCAAGCGCTCTGCCTTTTGATTAGATTTTAGCCAAAATCTCTCAGGGAAATCTCCAAATTATTTTTTTCATATCTAAGTTAGGGTTCTTACATGGATGGAACCTATATAGCAAATCCTCCAAAATAGATTCGACTTCATACACGGTTATATCAGGTAGAATCGTTTAAAAAGGAGGAATGTCTCCCATTACCAACATTTTTTTGAGCACGTAAGATTCTCAAGTGGAATCAACTTCAAGCTGTGAAGATATCCATTTTGAATTACTACCTTTGGCAGAGTTTTAGCGAAAATTATGCGGCAAAACCTTAGCAAACTATTCTTATTCGTCATCTGGCTGTATATACCTGGTTTCATTTTTGCGCAAACCCCCAATATCCCCATTGCTCCAGATGGCAGTCCTTTACCTAACTATCAGGACCGGCTCAATCAGTTGATTCAATCAGGGATTGACCCTAGTGGACTTCCCTCTATCCCACTATCTATCCAGCGGCCAGGACAAGGATTGGGTTCTCAGACTGGGTCCTTAAATGTGAATCAGCCTCCAAACCCTGTCGGTCCACTCGGATCTGCTAATCCATCTACACCAACTACTGATCCCAACCAAGCCCCCATCGAACTTGAGGGAACAGATCCTGTCTTGGATGAAGATGAAGCAGCATTTGAATCTAGACCCAAGGAGGCACCCGGACAAAATCTGACAGATGTCAAAAGTAACGTGTTTGGCCACCGCATTTTCTCTCAAGAAGGATTCGATTTTAAGCAAAACTCATCTAATGTACCACCAGAAGATTATATCATCGGACCTGGGGACAACTTTTTCGTTAATGTGTACAACGGCTCTGAGTTGACCACTACACTGCTCGTAGAGCCTGATGGCTCAGTATCAACATCCTACACGGGTAAGGCCTATGTCGCAGGGCTCTCCTATGCCCAGGCACGTGATCGAATCAAACGCTTGATACGAAACGTGGTGTCTATTCAGTCTACCATAGAAGTAAGGTTGACCTCTGATATACGACCCATCACCGTGAATATCGTGGGCGAGGTTTTCAAGCCTGCAAGCTATCGAATAGACGCCTCTACTCCTGCCTTCAATGCGCTCTTTGCAGCAGGTGGGGTAAATGACATAGGATCGGTACGTAACATCCTCATCAAACGCAATGGGAAACTCGTACAAATCGTCGATCTCTACGATTATCTCATTTTTGGACGTACAGAACCCGTCTATTTACAAAATAATGACTTCATCATTGTTCCTCCCCAAGGAAAGATCGTCAAAATTACTGGCCCTGTTCGGCGTCCCATGGAGTACGAACTGCTTCCTGGAGAGAATTTGAAGCAGCTCCTTACGCTCAGTGGTGGCCTTACCTACGACGCTAAGACGAGTAAGGCTCAAGTAGCGCGACTAGAAAATGAACGCGAAGTATTGATAGACTTCGAATTGGCGAGTGTCTTAGAAAATCCTAATAAAGATTTTCGTCTGACAGAAGGGGATCATATCATTCTGCAAGAAGTCATCAAAGGAGCCTATAACGTCGTACAAGTTTTTGGAGATGTACAGTATCCTGGAACCTATCAATTGACAGAGGGAGATAAAATTGTGGACCTTGTCTTGAAAGCAGGAGGCTTGGGCATCGAAGCTTACCGCGAACGAGCCTATATCGTTCGAATCGTCCCCAACTCTCGTGAACTACTCTACATACCGCTAGATCTGAGTCAGATTTTTAACCCTGATTCTCTGATCCCTGATACGAATAATATCAACAATCTCGACCTGAAGTTTTTTGATGCACTGATCATCTTCTCTCAACAGGATTTTCTGGATGACCGTTTCATAGACGTAGAAGGACTCGTTAGAAACCCAGGTACCTTTCGCACGTCTCCTACTATGACGCTCAAGGATTTGCTCTTTCTAGTCGGAGGACCTCAGAAAGATGCCGATTACAACAATATCGAGCTGTCAACGATCACACGCGCTGAAGATCTAGTCAAACGCAAACAAAATGCAGATGATGAACAGTCTGCTGAACCTAGCACTGCAGATGCCCCAAGTACAGATGGACAAGCCCCAGAAGGGGATGCTGAAGGAGACGTAGAGGGAGACGATCCAGAGGTGATCCAACGCATCGCCATCTCCACAGACTGGGAAAATGATCCTGTCATCGATACGCTGCGGGTATACAATTTTGATAGAGTGAAAGTATACTCAAAGTACGACTTTATATTTTTTCAATATGTAGATGTAGAAGGAGCCGTCAAGAATCCAGGTAGGTATCAAGTCAAAAGAGGAATGAACCTAAAGGATATCTTGTATCAGGCAGGTGGTTTGGAAGAATTTGCAGATGAAAGCGAAATTGAATTATATAAAGATATAGACATCTCCGAAAGAGGGAACTACAATACCCGCACACCTCAAAAAGAGATAGAGCGGATCAAAATTCGAAAAGACTGGCAGACGAGTACGTTGGCGGATAGTCTCTCTGTAGAAGGGTATCGAAAGATTGTCGTACGATCTGAACTAGATTTTTTCCAGCCTGGAAGCGTCACCATCAAGGGATTGGTCAATAAGCCTGGGATCTATGAAGTCTCACCCAATATGACACTCAAGGACTTGATCTATATGGCAGAAGGCTTAAAAATTGAAGCAGATTTTGATAACATTGAGCTTTCAAGAGTGTTCATTTCACAGACAGATGATGGTCAGATCATTCCCGTACCTATTTCATTGCAACCCGTAAGATGTAGCCAAAACTGGCAAGAAGATTCTACCTTGGATCAGATCAAAGTCAATGCCTTCGATCAAGTCATTGTCCGAAAAAATCCTGACTTTCAGTTGCAAGAGAGTGTATTTCTCTCAGGTGAAATATTTGTAGAAGGTGAATACAATAAGAAACGAAAAGACGAACGACTCAATTCTCTCGTAGCCCGCGCAGGAGGCATCACAGAACTTGCCTATGTAGAGGGCGCTTATATCATGCGACCTGACAGAGGGCAAATTGCCATCAAGCTCAATAAAGCCCTGCGTAGACCCAATTCTCGCTTTAATGTTCCTCTATTGGAAGGAGACACCCTCGTCATCCCAGAGCGTGTAGACATCGTAGGTATTGAGGGAAATGTACTCAAACCTGGTACGCAAGTCCTTTATGAGCCTACCCGAAAACGGATGAAGTACTACGTGAATCTCGCAGGAGGTTTTGATAGAAGGACTCAAAGAAATAAGATTACAGTCACTTATGTAGATGGACGGGTGAAAAGTTCTAAGCGCATCATGCTGGTAAGGTTCTATCCAAAAGTAGAGCAAGGGGCCATCATCGATGTGGCAGCTAGACCTGAGAGAGATCAGAGAGAAAGAAGAGGATTAAATATCAACCTCCAGGAAGTACTGGCTTCTGCGACCTCCTTATTGACTTTCTACCTCCTGATCGATCGGACGTTTGCAAACTAAAAACGCGTGAATTTATCCAGTATTCATTAATCATCACTCCCTAGCACGTATCATTTGTGAATATAAAAAAGCTCATAGACCGTCTACTCGAATATGTCCAAGCGCTCCGTAGCCGCCGACTGGTCTTGATTCTATTTTGCATCGCGGGCATGGGAGTTTTAGGTATGGTCAGCCTGACGCGCCAGCCTTTTTTCACTGCAATGACTGTATTCCATCCAGAAGATGGTGCTGAGAAAAGCTCGCCTACATCTGCTATTTCAACTTTACTCGGTGGTGTACCAGGAGAAAATAGTGAAAGCCGCTTTATGATCGGCGTCTTAAAGAGTAAGCACCTAAGTGAGCAAGTAGCATCTGATTCGGTAGAGTGGGATGGACAAAAGCGCTTGTTAGCAGATCTCATCATTGAAAATCGACCTGACTTTACTTCTATCGGAACCTACATTCAATATCTTTTTACCTTCTCTACATACGAATACGACTATCGCGGAAAAGTTAGATCCGCGGGAAGAGAAATTAACAATAGCCTAGGAGTAGAGACAACAGAAGAGGGATTTATCCAACTACAAATCGCCTCTTACAACTCTCGTATTGCCCACCTCATCAGTGACCAATATATACTCCAACTCAATTCTTACTACAGAAAAAGACGTACAGAAAAAGCAAGTCGAAATGTTCGTTTCTTTTCCTTTAGAGCAGATTCAATCCGTACGGAGCTTAAGAAGGTAAATGAAAAGCTCGCCTACAGAATCAATAAAAAAATATTTGATTATAGGGCAGAGTCTCAGATTAAGATCATTGAATTAGAGTCAGAACAAGGGATTCTAAGCCAGATGTATGTCAATCTTATCTTGGCGCGCGAGCAAGCGATGGCCCAGTTGCAGGAAGACATTCCCGTTATTCAGGTATTAGATAGGGCACAGCCTCCCTTCGATATCATCAGACCTTCCCGTTTCCTTTACATTGCCATTGGGCTATTTTTGGGACTCTTTCTAGGAATTTTCATTCTTACCTACTCTTTGCTACGTGAGGATATCATGGCTATCGTCCAGACCTACATGCAACAGACAGAAAAAAGTGATCCCCAGCCTGAAGAGGCCGAGGATATCACTTCAAAAACATCGCAAGCCAATGGAGGAGTCTAGCTCCCCCAACTTTTATTCTTTATTCTTTCCAGATTCTGTCTGGAAAGCCTCTTTGGGGAGGACAAGGACAAGCCCCCAAATGAGGGCGATCAAAGCACCAGTAGTAACACCTGCCCATATGCCATTATGTGGATAGCGACCTAGTCCTCTGGGCATCGTGACTTTCGTACTCTCACCTACATCTACCAAAGTCTCCCTCAGCTTCATCAAAACGTTTGTCTTCTCCAATGAACTAGAAGAAGAAAGTGTTCTGAGTTCCTCTTGGCTAGCCTTCAAGTTACGGTACCAAAAGCTGATGTCTTCCTTAGGCGTATTATAAAGTATAGACGTATACCCTTCTGTCAGTCCATTGTCTTCAAGGTAGTTAAGGGCGATCGTGAGTTCCTGCTCTGCCAACTCAATCGAGTTTGCATCGGCTGCATTTTTGAGATGCCCTGTCACATTTTGACTGATAATCACCCCATCGTAAATACGGAGTCCAAAGACAACGAAAGAACCGATAAGCATAACAACACCCATGAACTTTCTCATCATATCATAGATTTAAAGGTGGACAAAATATTTGGGAACATATGCCCAATCAAGAAATATGATTTTTAGTATATAAATGATACGAAAAAAGTTAAAGGGTTGGAATAGAAGGGAATCGAGAGATAATAGCACATACTAAAAATGGTTCAATCATCTCATGAATAGCTTATTATAGAAAGGTAAAAGAGCAAAACTCTACCTTGTAGAAGGTAAGAATAATCTTCTACACCCCTAGTTGCTGCATCTGACGTTTGAGTACGAGCAACCCTTGCCTGAGCGTATGAGGCTTGTAGTCGAGTTCTGTCTGCGCCTTAAGAATAATAAAACCCGTTTGGGGTGGGCGTCTAGCTTTTTGTCCCAAAGAAGTACTGTTGGTCTCCGAAATCAATGATGTATCCAACTCGTAGACTTCTCCTACTGTGCGGGCAATATCAACTACTGACATCATATCAGGACCTGAAATATGAAAAACCCCCTGTGCTTGCTTCATCGCAGCTGTGACAGAGGCTGTCGCAAGATCCTCGGCTAGAGTAGGACTCCGAAACTGGTCATTGACAACCTTGATTTCCTTACCTGCAAGCAAGGAAGACCTCACCCAAAGCACAATATTGGACCGTGACATACCAGGGGTAATGCCGTAAAGCAAGATGGTACGAAGAATCGTATGAGAAATGCCTGCATCCTGCACCGCTTTTTCTGCTTTCAACTTTGAGTGTCCGTAATAGTTGACAGGGTTGGGAGTGTCCTGTTCTTTGTAGGGTCCATTTTCTCCATCAAAGATGAAATCCGTCGAAATATGGACCATATGGCTGCCGTGTACGCTACACAACTGGGCAAGGTGGGCCGTGGCATCGATATTGACTGCGTCACAACGCACCCTGTCGTCCTCACATGCATCTACTTGGGTCATAGCTGCTGTGTGAATCACCGCTGTAGGCTTGATCCTTTCAAATAGCGCGGTGACAGCGTCTCTATCAGTAAGATCTAGATTTTCGTAGGTATAGCCTTCTCTCAAAGGATGACGGTTGGCCCCTCGGCCTACAGCTGTCAGCTCGACATGTAAACGATCAGCTAGGAGGTTAATGACTTTTTGACCTAGGAGTCCATTGCTACCTGTAAGCAAAATGTGTGATGGCATGTAGGGAATATTTGAATCTGATGAAGGAGGACCTAGTCTTCGCTCGGACCAAGTTGATACAAATCCTCTCCTCTTACGCTGCACAAAATAAGGCGCGCGTCAGGAAATTTATCTTCTATTTTTTCAAAAGCTTGCTCAGCCAAATCCTCGCTTTCGTAGAAGCGATACGCCACTGCATAGCGGTCTGTCCCATCTCCTCTACGAATCTTTAACGTGTGTGGGATGTCCACTCCCCTATTGAGATGATAGATCACACGCTGCTGAGCGAGATCTTGGGCATCCTTCCACTCTGTGACAATTACATAGATATTTTCAGGCTCGCTGCTGATTTCCGAGGGGTTTTCCATGATGCGTGCGACCACTTGACTGTAGCTAGAAGCAGATTGGGCAAAGGTCTTACGACCTTCGGTTTCCGTCGCATATGGATAGGCTTCGCGATTCGTACCTCCAATGATCCATTCTTGTGCTTGGCGATTGGTAGGCTGATGTACGAGGTGGATATCTGTCAAATTCGTGAGCGCACGCTCAAAATCTTTCTCCATCTCATCCCAGTAAGGATTGGGCTTGATCTGTCTAGCTTCCTCTCCGATTTGAACCATTTGGATATAGGGCGTCATATTCAGATAAGGATATTCTCCATTTTGAGCTTCTCCCTTGGCCCCTTCAAACTGAATTTTGAGCTTCAAGGCTTGTGATCCAACTGATGATGCCTCATCTTCCAGAATGGGAAAGGGACTCAATCCGACAAATTGGCCTTCAGCAAAATTCATCTGGAATCCCAACTGGTTCAACTCGCGCATGAACTCAGGTGCCTTCGCATCTATATACCCATCAGGTAGATTTTCAATGTAAGGGAGCAGTCGACCCGCCAGCTTTTGGTCTCTGTAAGCCAGTATATCCAAGATATCCTGATCTTCCTGAATCTTTTCTTTCTCCGATAACGAACCCACATATCCTTTCAGTTCTTCCAATAGTTTGGAGTCATCTTTTATGGCCTCGCAGACTAAAGGAAATCTGTCACACATCTGGGGTGCCAGTCGTGCTTCAGCAGGAGGCAACCCCCTTGTCTGAACGCCATCACTATCAGCAGCTACTTCCATATTGGGCTGAGTAGTCGCCGCTTCTTCAGGTGTCGTGGTCTTTGATGAAGTCTGATCAGAAGGCGAGGAGCATCCCATACCTATCAGGCTTAATAGGATGAAGAAGAGGAAGGAAAGTAAGAAGGTATGACGCATAGTAAAAACCGTTCGTATACAAACAAATATAAAGGGGGTAAGAGCTGAATCAAAATACCTGCTAGGGAATGTAAGTAAAGACCCTCTCTATAAAATCTTGCAAAATCTCTTGAGGCGTATACGTAGCGAGGGGCTTAGAATCCCTAAAGACTCCCATCTGTTCGCCTTCAATCGTCCACTTGATCTCTTTTCCTTTTACATCAAAGCACATCACTGTCCTTGATTCTTGCCGATATATATCCCAAGTAGCAGTAGGAAAAAGGGTTCTTAGTTTTTGCCAAACTCGGTAAGCAGGATACGTAGGCAGAAGCATCAACTTAGGCTCTTGATATCGCTGAGCGGCTCGTAATCCTCCCCAAGTTCCCCAGATAGGAAGCATCAGGTCTTCTAATGGCAGAGGAAATATATGCGACTCCCAACTTCCCATCTCAGCACAAAACCCAGCATCTTCGATCTTTAGGTGCTCCACAGGAGCGAATTGGACTTGATGATTATTCGAGATAAAACTCCCCACAAACTGAAAAGATGCCCCAAAAGGAGAGGGAGAAATTTCCACCTGTCTTGCAGGAGAAAGATTCTCTTGCCAAACCATCGTAGCGTCAAAGTCTGAAGGCTTGATGCCTTGGGGAGAGAGTCGGTATTGGATCAACTGCTCCTCCAATGCTTCTACAGACGCGTTCAGTAAGCCAGAGATGTAACCTGCTAATAGCGTAGCTTCTGGCTCACCTGGACGTAAAGGAAGGGCTCCTATACCCACTTTTTCTAAGGAAAGAAACTGAGGATGAGCCACAAAGGTCGATTCATCTAGAGGATAAGGAAAAAGTACCACGCCCGCCATTGCTTTTTGGGCTTCTTTGGGTCCCATATTGGGGTGGATCTGGGTGACGATCGCATCTCGATACCTATGCATTTGATTCAAAGAAGCGGTAGGAGCTGCCCATTTTCCCTGCACATGGTGAACTCTATACTTTGCATCAAAGAAAATCCAGAAAGGCGTCTCTTCTGGTGCATGTTTGATTTCCAGTAAGATATCAGGTCTTTGATTTCCCAAAGCGAGGTCTGGGAAGGATCTATTGTACCATAGTTTCAATGTCCCTAGTCCCGTGAGTGAACGAAAAGTGAGGGTAATGGCTTGGCCTTGCGTGAGCTGAGACTGCCAGTGGTCTCCATGGAGGGTCAGAACTTCTTGTTTATCTAGTTGGTGCTGAGTCAGGCTTGCCAGTAAATCTGCCAGTTTGAGGAAAGCCCAGTACTCATATAATCGGGGCAGATCCTTGAATGTGGTTTGGAAAATAGGGAGATGAGAGAGCGTGAGGTTGCGGTGAAGCCACAAGTACGTTTGAAACCAACGCTGATAAGCTTCAGGTAAATACGTCAGCTGAGGCACGCGCTTGGGAGGGACCGATGACACCTCCTGAAAAAAAGTTTGTTGGAGAAAAAATTGGTTGATCTGATGGAGTTGTTGGCCTATTTCAGACTCAGGCGAAAGGGCCTCCACCTTTTGTATACACCATTTCACCCATCGATTGACTTCTGTATCCACCTGATCTTGCCAAACTGTAGCTGGTATGCGATGTACTTTTTTCTGAGGATGCTTAGGTGCGATGGGCTTGAGTATCTTATGTGTAGCGAGAGTTTCGGTTTTTTTGTAGCGTAGGCTGTGGGGATGCTGACGGATATCGTGGAGCGCCATTTGCCATTGGGTGATCCAATACATCCAGAGATCTAGGGAGGCAGGGAGCTGCATGTGCTTCCTTAGTCCAGGTTTGAGATAGCTGTAGGTTGCGCCTTGCATGCGAAAAGCCAGTGCTTGCATCCACATACTCAAATCCTGATAGATCGCCTGAAAATCCTCCTTGTAATGCAGCAACGCAGGAAAGATCTCTGTCTCCAACTGCCACAAGATCTTCCCTTCTCTATCCCTCAAAGCGATCGTCACAAAGCCCAGCTTCTGCTGGGTCTGCCAGTGCGTCTGATACACTTGTGGACCGATGTGTTCGGTGCGTAGGATTTGGCCTACTTCGAATGTATAGGGAGGAAGAAAATCTGTACCCTCCTTTGCCTTAAATTGTATGCTCCAATATTGGTACTGGAAAAAGGTCGCCTTAGGAGTACTTGCTTCATCTGTAACCTTCATTCCCTTACTCTCCCATCTACTCGGAATATCCATCATCGATCCCTCTGATTTTCCCTGAATCAGTCGGAGATGGACCGTGCCTTTTTGAGGGTGAGAGAAGGTAAATTGCATGAACGGATGTGGGTAAATGAGGACGAGCGTTTATTGATAAAGGAAAATCAGAC
>JBCBFT010000109.1:0-22675 GCA_038527485.1 Bacteroidota bacterium | reverse complement strand
AAGGGGAAAATCCTATTGAAAGAGATTTCGTATGTTAGATAGACTTCTTACAAAGCCTTTATGTAACTCTTTTTTATATTTTTGCCCACCAATAAGAAAAGGATATGGGCACAACATCTTGTATGCTCTTTCTTATTCATTTTTCCCATACTCAATAAAGATGATCGCGAATCCTTTCATGTATACTTGGATAATCTATGGCAAAGTACCCATTACCCATATGTATCACAGGTTTAAATGACTGATTGTAATGGATATTTATTTCAGGACAATCTTTAGTAAAGTGAGCCGTGACAAAGTCAAATAACTAAGGTTTATGTTGGATATTGGAATGATCCTAGACAATAGTTTTCCACCAGATCCTAGGGTGGTCAATGAAGCACAAGTACTCATAAGGGCTGGACATCGTGTTCATTTATTTTGTCTGGATTATACAGGAGGGACTCAGCCTCAGGAAGAATATTACCAGGGGTTGCATGTCATTCGCCATCCAGTCAGTCCACGCATGAGGAGCATTTCCGCACTCGCTTATACCCTTCCTTTTTACCACAATCTGCTGGCTCCCCCTATTGAGGCTTTCATTCATAAGCACAATATCCAGATCTTGCACGTCCATGATATGCAGGTCGTACCCGCGGTGCAGAAAGCCAATCGAAAGACGAGTCTCCCACTCTTCATTGACCTTCATGAAAATCGCCCTGAAATCATGAAGTTCTATACCCATGTCAATACCCTTCAAGGAAAACTCCTGATCTATCCCTCCACATGGAAAAAAGCTGAGTTTCGCCAGATAAAAGAAGCAGATGCCGTTTTAGTCGTGACCCCTGAAGCGCGGGATTATTATTGTGAGCAAATAGAAGTCGCTAAGGAAAAATTTGTGACGCTCCCCAACACCGTGCATGCCGATTTTTATGAGGATGCGCAACCTTTAGAAGATATTGAGGCAATGACTCAAGGGAAATTCAACCTTTTGTACTTAGGAGAAACGGGATTTAGACGAGGCATCATGACCGTCCTTCAAAGTCTGCCTCTGTTGGTGGATACGATTCCTAACATTCAATTTGTCATTGTAGGAAAGAGTGTGGCCGATGCTACCTACAAGGCATTTGTCAAAGAAAAAGGGCTGGAAGCACATGTGCGGTTCGAAGGATGGCAAGATGTCGCCCGCTTTCCTTCCTATATTTTGGCCAGTCAGATCTGTGTGAGTCCCATCCACCGCAACATTCATCACGATACCACTTACGCCAATAAAATTTTTCAGTACCTCTCTCTAGGCAAGCCTATCCTCGTGAGCGATGCAACAGCCCAAGCCAACATAGCCTTAGATTATGACTGCGGGCTGGTCCATCGAGCAGAAGACGTAGAGGAATTTGCAGAGAAAGTCCTACAACTCCATCGCAATCCAGCACATCAGGCAGAGATGGGGCAAAAAGGGCAGGACTTTGTACGAAATTCTTTTACATGGCTACATACTTCTCAAGGGCTTGTTCAATTGTATGCAGATTGGGAAGAAAGAATTAATTCTTGATTTTAATTCGTATAGGTCCTTTAATCCTTGCAGGGTCTACAGGTATACCTTTTTGTGTGATCATGACTTTGTCTTCCTGAGCCCATTCGTATGCGACCTTACGGACCGCCTCCATGTGCATACGCCAGCCTTCTGGAAAACATTTCTTCGCTACTTCGGAGGGACAGATACTCTTCTGAGGTCCCCGCTCAGACAATAATTTCCACATCACCTGACGAATTTCCTGATCCATGCAATTTTTTATGTTTTCGTGCGTCCATGTTTCGAACCTAAAGCAAGTTATTGTGTTGTGTAGTGGACGATGTCTGTGATTGTATACAGAAAGATCTATAGTTAGAAAGCAAACACTTTTCGATTTTTCCGTAGAAACCACTGATACATATTAGGAAACGAAAATTTGACACATTTTCATCCGTCCCTGTGTTATATTTGGCACGAATTTACGATATGTGCATCGTTTGGAGCAACGGATAAGTTGGGGAAACCAACAAATCACGTTACCTTTAAGTTAGTTTTATACAAGGAATAGTACCTTTCTAGAGTGTGTACGATTTATGGCAGAGAATAAGGATAGAAAAACGCCGAAACCCAATAATAATATCTACTGGATTTATCTGGTATTATTTGCTTTCTTTTTGCTGATCTCTTACTACGTAACGAATGATGCATCAAGCAATGCCCAGGAAATTGACCGCCCCAAACTTTACGAATTGGCGCAGGCAGGTCACATCCAGAAGATGGAGGTTATCAATAAAGCTGAGAAAGCCTATATTTATCTAAATGAAGCAGGGAAAGAAACCGCTTCGACATCCGAAAAGGATGTGAAAGATAATAAAGGACCACAGTATATCTGGATGATTCCCCTTCCTGATGACCTGAGTAATTTCAAAGAAATTTATGAGATCCCAGAAGAAGGATCGAACGTCAAAGCCATCACTTTCACAAGCAGTGAAGAGACGGATTGGAGTGGAGCGGTTCAGATTCTGATCCCCATCGCCATCCTGATCGCTTTGTGGTTCTTCTTTATGCGTCGCATGGGTGCAGGTCCAGGGGGTGGACAGATTTTCAATATCGGAAAGAGTCGTGCCAGCCTCTATGACAAGGAAAACAAAGTCAACGTCACCTTTAATGACGTCGCAGGGCTAGAGGAAGCCAAGGAAGAAGTTCAGGAAGTCGTAGAGTTTCTTCGGAATCCACAGAAGTTTACCAAGCTCGGCGGACACATTCCCAAAGGTGTATTGCTTGTAGGCCCTCCAGGAACAGGTAAAACCCTCTTGGCAAAAGCTGTAGCAGGAGAAGCCAAAGTCCCCTTCTTCTCTTTGAGTGGATCGGACTTCGTAGAGATGTTTGTCGGTGTGGGGGCTGCCCGTGTCCGTGACCTATTCAAACAAGCTAAGGAAAAGGCCCCTTGTATCATCTTCATTGATGAGATCGATGCTGTAGGTCGTAGCCGTGGCCGTATGAACATGACAGGCGGCAACGACGAAAGAGAAAATACCCTCAACCAGCTTTTGGTAGAGATGGATGGATTCAACTCTGATACAGGTGTGATCATCATGGCGGCAACCAACCGTCCAGATGTACTCGACCCCGCCTTGCTTCGTGCAGGACGCTTCGACCGCCAAATTGGAGTAGATCGTCCAGATATCAAGGGACGTGAAGCGATCTTCGCCGTTCACTTAAAGAAACTGACACTGGCAGAGACGGTAGACGTCTCTAAGCTCGCCGCACAGACCCCAGGATTCGTAGGAGCAGATATCATGAATGTCTGTAACGAAGCCGCACTTATTGCCGCACGTAAAGGAAAGAAGGCTGTGGACATGGCCGACTTCCAGGATGCTGTAGACCGTGTGATCGGTGGATTGGAGAAGAAAAGTAAGATCATCTCTCCACATGAAAAGCGCATCGTAGCTTATCATGAAGCAGGTCACGCTGTAGCTGGATGGTTCTCCGAGCATGCGCATCCACTAGTCAAAGTGTCTATTGTCCCTCGTGGTTTGGCAGCACTGGGCTACGCGCAGTACCTACCCAAAGAGCAATACCTGTATACGGTTCCTCAATTGCTGGATAGCATGGTCATGACCCTAGGAGGACGTGCTGCAGAGCAAGTCATCTTCGGAGAAGTATCTACAGGTGCTCAAAATGACCTAGAACGCATCACCAATATGGCTTACAGCATGGTCCGCCTATATGGGATGAACGAAAAAGTCGGTCTGGTATCATTCAACAGTCAGGATGAGTACAACTTCACCAAGCCCTACTCAGATGAGACGGCTAAGGTAATCGACGAGGAGGTGAGAAGCATCATTCAAAATGCCTACCAACGTACCATTGATCTACTGACGCAACACAAAGATGCACTCGAGACCATTGCACAGGAACTTCTCGAAAAAGAAGTCCTATTCAAAGAGGATCTCGTACGCCTGATCGGTGAGCGCCCCTTCAAGACAGAGGAGCCAGAACTCATAGATACTCCCACACTCGTCACCGAAAATGGATCTAATGGAAATGGATTCGTAGCCAGCGAAAACGGTCATGAGTCTGAAAATGGTCATGAACCCCACGCCTCAGGAGAAGTGGAAGTCAACCTCACAGAAGAATCTGCAGATAATGAGCCCGACGAAAAAACAGAAGGCTAATTGTCTCGATATATAAAAACTCAGAGGAGCCTGCGAAAGTAGGTTCCTCTTTTTGTATAAGAAAGTCAGGGATTAGAGCTTACTTTATTGGGGCAGAATTCTCCCATACGATCTGCCTTCGATGCCTTATTGCTGTATAGAATCATTTGCCAGTGTCGCAGGCAGGCTGTATTTTCCCCTCATCATGAAGATGTGCAAAACTGTACTTGAGTGAAAGAAAACGTATACATCATTTCAGATCTCCATCTAGGCTCTCCTAGTCCAGCCAAAAGCCTCATTCGAGAAAAGCATGTTGTCAAATGGCTAGACTCCATCCAACATGATGCGCGGGCCCTATATCTCGTAGGAGATGTATTTGATTTTTGGTTTGAGTATCGCCATGCGGTTCCCAAAGGCTTTGTCAGATTTTTGGGTAAGCTCGCGCATATGGCTGATGCAGGAGTAGAGATGCATATTTTTTCGGGAAATCATGATCTGTGGTACAAAGACTATTTGCCATCGCAGTTTGAGGTCGCCATTCATCATCAGCCAATCACACGTACATTTTTTGGAGAAAAATACTATCTCGCACATGGGGATGGTTTGGGACCAGGGGATCAGGGGTACAAACTGATGAAGAAAGTGTTTACGCATCCGCTCAGTAAGTGGCTGTTTGAAAGACTCCACCCCAATTTCGGTATTGGGCTGGCATTGGGGCTTTCGCGCAATGGAGGTGATCACGATTACAACCAGCACAAAGACCAAGGGCCTTTTACACTAAACGATCCTCTGAGCATTCACTCAAAAGAAATCCTCGCAGCAGAACCTGACTATCGACACTTTATATATGGTCATCGCCACGCATTGGCTCACCTTTCGCTCACAGAGCAGGCAGATATTTTTGTCTTAGGAGACTGGATTCATTTTTTCTCCTACCTCAAAATCTCTGCTCAAGGGCCTGAATTGTTGACATTTCCCAAAGAAGAATCCAACCTTTCACTTGCAAACATATGAGGCAGCTATTTACATGGGGAATCCTATTGCTCTCAACTATCACTCAGGCACAGATTAACCTAGATTCTGTCTTTGCTTCCCCTGTAGATACGGTTCTACTCGTCGATAAAGCCAACCTCTTGGCATCTGATCCAGAAGGTAACCTGTATACTCTGGATTCTGAAAGCAGTATGCTCACAAAGTATTTTGTGCTTCAGCATTATGATTCCAGTTTGAGCATTGGTGGACGAAGCCAGCGCGCTGAGGGCTTGATTCACCCTTTGGCTTTTCAGATTAAAAATAGACAGCGGCTTTATGTATTGGATGATGTGTCTCGCACCATTTCCCTATTCAATACGAATCTTAAGCCCATCAACCAGTTGGACCTGTCGCTCTCAGCCGATGGGGAGTTATTTCCACTGGATATGACCGTCACCCCAGCCGAGGAAATCTTTGTCCTTAATCAACAAGACAATTTGGTGTATAAATACTCGACTTTGACGCAACCTGGTTTGACCTTCGGGGGACTGGACTATGGAGAAGGGGCACTATTCGATCCTGTATCCATCAAAACAGATAACACCAATCTTGTATACATCTGGGATATTTCTGAGGCAAAAGTCAAAATCTACGACATCTACGGGATTTACAGATCCGCTGTCGACGTACCTTGGGCAGAAGATTGGAATGGATTTGAGGTATTGGAGAATCATTTATTCTTTTGGAAAGAACAAACCCTTCGTATGATTTATCTCCGAGACAATACCATGCGGGAAATTAGCCTCCCACAAATCCAGGAGATACAGGATGTAGACGCAGATCGAAACTTTTTTTATGTCCTAAGTCCCCAAGCGATTCGGTTATATCAAATAAGTAATTAGTTTTGTAAGATGGAGTGAATAGGGATTGTTTAGAGCGAAAAGATCATCGCTAACATAAAAAATTCTCTATTTGTGATAATGTCAAATGAGGACGACTTACCGTCCGTCAAAGTAATTTAGCAATGGATATCCTCGACAAACTAGAGCAGATTGCCCACAGATTTGAAGAAGTCAAACAGCAGATCATTGATCCTGAGGTAATGACCGATCAAAAACGATACAAGGAGCTAAACATAGAATATCGCAATCTGGACAAAATCGTCAAGAAGACAGAGGAGTATAAAAATGTCATTAGCAATATAGAATCCTCTAGGGAGGTCCTGGCAGAAGAGAGTGATCCTGAATTTCGGGAAATGGCCAAAATGGAGATCTCTGAGCTAGAGCCTAAAAAAGAGGAACTGGAAGAGGAGCTCAAGATCATGCTCATTCCCAAAGATCCCAATGACTCTAAAAATGTGGTATTGGAGATATCTGCAGGAGCAGGTGGAGACGAAGCTTCGCTATTTGCAGGGGATCTATTCCGCATGTACGAGCGCTATTGCGACACCAAGGGACTTCGTTTTGAAGTGACTTCTATTCACGAAGGTTCTCAAGGCGGCTACAAAGAAGCTGTAGCAACAATCTCAGGCGAAGACGCTTATGGTGTACTAAAGTTTGAAGCGGGCGTGCACCGTGTGCAGCGTGTACCTAAGACAGAGTCGCAAGGAAGAATCCACACTTCAGCAGCGACCGTGGCCATCATGCCCGAAGCAGAAGAGTTCGATGTCGTCATCGAAGATAAGGACATCATCAAAGAAATCACCAACGCCTCGGGTCCTGGGGGACAGTCGGTCAACACGACCTACTCAGCGGTGAAGCTGACACACAAACCCACAGGTGTGCGCGTATCTATGCAGGATGAAAAATCCCAGCACAAAAATCTTGAGAAGGCGATGAAAATCCTTCGCGCCCGTATCTATAAGATCGAAATGGATAAGCGCAAGCTCGAAAGTGACACGCTTCGCCGGTCGATGGTCGGGTCTGGAGACCGAAGTGAGAAAATCCGCACGTATAACTTTCCACAAAGCCGTATCACCGATCACCGAATCAACCTCACCTTGTACAACCTCGACGCTGTCCTCAATGGAGACCTCGATCCCGTGATCGAACCCCTACGTGTGGCAGACAATGCAGAAAAGCTGAAGCAAGGAAGCTAATTCAGTGTTTGAATAGCCGAATGATTGAGGAGTAGAATTTCTCATGCTACGTGCTCATTGTCTCTCTTTCTCAATCTTATACCAAACAGAAGGCTGCAAGCTATGTGGGTTAGGGACTTTAGGGTGGAGATACTCGCCCTGGTAGACCATTCCTATTTTTTCCATGACGCGACGTGAAGGGAGATTGATAGAAGGGGTCGTAGCCACCACCACTTGGAGGTCGAGTTTCGAAAAGGCAAATGCTAGGCATGCCTGTGCAGCTTCTGGTGCGTATCCTTTACCCCAAAACTGCTTTCGGAGTCGCCACCCAATATCGACACAGGGCGTAAAGGGTGCCTCGTATTCTTGATAAAATAGCCCTACAAAGCCTAGCGCTTTTTCTCCTTCCAGCTCATCCACCGCAAAGTAAGTAAAGCCTCGGGCGTCAAAGTGCTTCTGAAACTTTTCAATCATCCCGATAGAGGCTTCCCGATCATGTGTCTTTGGGAAAAATCGCATCACTTCAGGATCGCTATTCATTTCCACAGCCGCTTCCAAATCAGCCATCTCCCAGTTTCTCAATCCCAGACGTTGGGTCTTCAGTATGTATTCCATATCCTTCTCATACTGGACATTTGTCGCTAAGGTTCACAAATTAGGCATGTATTTCCTATACCTATCGTATCCTTTTCTTCTACCTATCCCCCATCCCTTATGAGTATAGAACTGATCCAAGCGCAAAAAACTGACCATGACATTTTACAACGTTTGCTAGAGTTGTATTGCTATGATTTCAGCGAAATCCTACAAACCGATGTGGACGCACATGGGCTATTTCACTACCCCTATCTTGATTTATATTTTGAGGAAGAAAATCGACACCCCTACCTAGTCAAAGTCAAAGGAAAATATGCAGGTTTTGTATTGATCAATTCAGTCTTACAATACCTAGATGATCCTAAAGCTAGGGCCATCGCAGAATTTTTCATTCTCCGAAAATATAGACGTAAGGGAGTAGGCAAGGAAGTAGCTTTCCGAGCTTTTGCACGCTTTCCAGGAAAATGGGAAGTATCTGTCTTGGCTTCTCATACGTCAGCCCTCACCTTTTGGAAACAAACCATTGGGGCTTACACAGGGGATACATTTGAAGTCGTGGACAAGGTATATCGGGGTCGAGAAAAGCAAATCATCCTTTTCGAGCAATAGCTTCCTCCATCCAATCACTCACGACACGCTGCATCCAGTTGTAACCACGTGTGAGATAGGAGAATCCCACATGTCCACCGTATGGAATCTCAGGCATGTGGATGAGTGGATTGGGCTCTATATAAGGACGATAATCTCCCTTAGCGAGAAAGGGATCATCTTGCGCATTCAGAATCAAGGTCGGTCGTTGAATATGCGGGACCAACGTCATGCTACTGCATCCTTCATAATAGGCTTCAGCAGTGGGGAACCCATGTAAGGGCCCTGTGAAGATATTGTCAAAGTCAAAAATCGTCTTCACCTCTTTCAACTTGGCTTCATAAAAGGTGTCGGGAAATTGATGAAACTTCGCACGGACTTTCTCTCTAAAAGACTGGAGGAAGATGCGTTTGTAAACGTAGTTGGAGCTTAGATTATCCAGTCTGTCGCTACAGGCAGCTAAATCCAATGGCACAGAAACCGCAGTCAAAACCTTGATATGAGGATGTAATTGGTCCTTTTGCTCTCCTGCGTACCGAAGCGTCAAACTTCCCCCGAAGCTAAATCCTAGCATGGCTACTTCCTCGTATTCCTCTACAAAATCCCGCAACACCAAGTCCACATCATCTGTCGCCCCTGCATAATAGATTCGCTTCGTTCGATTGATTTCTCCGCTACATGAGCGATAATTGATTGCTGCGATATCCCAGCCTCTAGACTTGAGGAGGTGGGCCATCCCTACGACATAAGAACCCTGGCTAGAGGACTCTAAGCCGTGCAGGATATAGACGATTCGAGGATTTCCCCCTCGGTAATAATCAACATCCAGAAAATCGCCATCGGGCGTCTCTAGCCGCTTACGCGTATAGGGAAATACTTTGTGGCTATTGCGCTTAACATCGGAGAATATAGTATTGGCGTTTCCATTGCGGAGGAGGAAGTGGGGACGATAGCTGGGGATTTTCATAAAATCAGGAGATAGATTAAGGATGTCAAAAGTGGGAAAAAATGAGGAAGTATCTCAGGGGATCTCCTACTATTAAAGGATGTTAGGTAAATTAGCTCTCGAACAAGAGGCAAAATGTTGAGAATCGATTCTAAAAAAACTGCCCCAACACTCAAGATCATATACTAAAATACTGATATTGAGAGTCTTTAAATTTTACTGACGCCTCATTTTCCTCTGCCCAATTATTTATTACAAATAATTAAAGCATTATTATCTCTCCTTCTTCGTTCACCCTTAGGCGTTTCCCCTTCAAATCAATGGCCAATGCCCACCCATTATAAAAAGGTTCTAACTGTGCAAACTGATGGGAATAAATAGCTTGTCCCTCTCTATCGATATGAAACCAACCCGTTCCGTCTTTGGCGACTGCATACCCTTTGTGGTAAACACCCAAATCCAGAAACTCTTGCCCGTGTAAAGATGCTCCCTTATGATGAATATGTGTAAATCGCCCATTCAGTAACTGCACTGCTGCTGCTGATTCACGAAAATCTCCAGCATATTTATACCTTTCCTGTGTAAGGGGTATTCCTTCCTTTTCTTTAATGTACAGGAAATATCCCTCTGCGTCTTGTACCGCACACCTATTCTGCTGAAAGTTACCTACCCATCGATAGTTACCTTTATATAAGGGGCTCCCATCAGGAAGTATATGAAACCACTGGTCTCCTTGCTGTACACCTGCAATCCCGCCATAATAGCCAAATACACGTGTATAGCGCACAGAATAGATGGGCTGCCCATTTGTATCAATGTGGTATGCTCCCGAATCATCTTTTACAGGTGCTAAACCAGGCGAATGAAACTTTCCTGCCTCCACAAACATTTTATTCCACAGAGGTTGGTGATCCCCAAGGCTGAAGTAACTTCTGTCCTCACTCAGCTTAATTTCCTTATAATTTATCATCTGATTGAAGGATTGGTTGATATTTCCCATTAAATACAAGTCCATCAAGGCTCATACGAATCGCAGCATGACGAGCTTCAGATTCCGTCTGGACGATGGGCTCGCTTTTTCCATTAAAAGAAGTATTGAGTAGACCATACATACCGTGTGCCTCTAGACAATAGGACAGCAAGTCGAATATGAAGGGATTTTGTCTTTTGTGAGTGATTGATTGGACGCGAGCACTCCCTCCTCCATGTAAAGCTCCCAATAGCTTTGTTTGAAAAGCAGGCAGGATTAAGCACTCCGTCAACATATATTTTGAGGCTTGTGGAACTTTTTGCCCCGTCACTCGGGCAAGTACCTCCCCAAGCATGACAGGAGCTAAAGGCCGATACCATTCTCTCTGCTTGCATGAGATGCTTAGCCTCTGCGTCAAGGCAGGATCATCAGATCTACCCAAGATAGAGCGATTTCCAAGTGCTCTTGGTCCGATTTCTCCTTTCCCATTACAAATCGCTACAAGTCTTCCTTCTGAGAGAAGATCACCTACCATTCTTATATCCTCAGGATCATAAGTCCATGAATTATCTTGTCCCCATTGATTGAGATAGGGCGAATGTAAAACAGTCTGTTCACCTATTTCCCAACTTACCCATGCAGCAGCTCCTAAAGAAAGACCACTATCATTGCAACAGGGCGGAATAAATACTTCGTGAAATAGTCCGCTATCTATAATGCGTTTATTTGCAAGGATATTCAGGGCACAACCGCCAGAATAGTACAAATAATCGGTACGGTAAATATGCTGGAGCTGTGATAATTTTTTTAAAATTCCTTGAATAAAAATCTCCTGAAGGGTAGCAGTCACGTCTAACAAAAAAGGATCTTCTTGATCATCCAGACTCCCTTTCCAGCCCCATTTTTTCTGTGCACAGTGGAGGAAATATGTTTCATTATCCCATATCATTCTAAAGTAATCTTCCTCCTCCAACCATTTAACCATTTCAGGGCGATAATTCCCCAAGGCTGCATATCCCATGAGTTTACCTGGCACAGAGGTATGCGTTCCAGGCTCTGCCTTCAATACTCTAAAAGTGAAAGCGTTGTCGTTATAAAATTTTGAAAGGTGAGATAGTTCCCAATGATGCTCCAAATGATGTATTCTTCCTTCTCGATATAAGAATGCAGAAAAATTAGACTGACTTGCCCCTCCATCAAAATGTACCAAAAGAGAGTTCTCTTTGAACGCTCCATAAAAAGGTAAACAAGCACCAATATGTGCAAGCTCATGAGACAACAGGCAAGCGCGGAATTCTCTTCCTTCCCAAGGGGCGTTTTGTAGCCACCCCCAACCCCTTTGTGAGCTCGTCATTATCCTTGGACTATCCTGAAGCTCAAATCTGATTCTACCTTGACTCGACTGAAAGTTGTTGCCCACAAAAGAATTAACGAACACCCAATGTGCATCAGGTTCCACCTGATAAGGTCCTTCTAACAGTAGTTCCTCTATATATTCACTTAGGCGATTGTCATATTTCCTTCGACTATGACGTTCGAGGTGTAGGTATCCTTCTACTTTACCAGCTTCTATGATAGTGAGGTTGTGGTCATGTACATAAGCGGGATAATGATGGAAAAATCGATCTTGTATCCCATATACTCCAATTATTTGAGACATATCATTAGGTAATAGGTGCTCGACGCATGTTACAGGATTGACACAATGGAATCTTACGATAGTTTTTACGCAGATGCTGATAGGCTTTGCTCTCGATCACTTCTTTCAAACTAGTTTCCTTTATATTACCAAAGTCGCCTAATTGTTGCCTAAGCGTATCTGGAGCACAACAGGGAGAGATTTTTCCAGTAGGAGATATCCATAACTCCTGATCCAGAAAAGGGCATGCATATGCTTCAGGGATCTTATTCTGCCCATCTTGAAGTCCAAGAGGATAAATGTTGTCTAGCTGAACTTTTCTACCATTTGATAAGCGATACATATCCTGTGCCTGGAGTGCTTCTGTAACGATCTGATTCCAGCGAAGCACGCTCTCTTCATTCCTTCTAAAATCCTGGGCTTTGATCTCCTCAAAATGAGCCCACAAGTGGTGGCCTTTAACGCGATCTACGCCCAAATCAGCCGCCAGTCTGATCATATCAGATAACTCATGCATATTTACCTCCATGAAGGTCAGTTGCAGAGTTACACGACAATAGTTACCTCCTGCCATGGCATGCTGATCTCTTGCTTGTATAAATCGCTTAAGATGATCTAACACTTTTTCAAAGGAGATTCCTTGCATGACGCGCTCGTAAGTCTCAGCAGTCGCACCATTCCACGAGAATTTCACATCTGATGTAACAGGTACAATCATTTCTGCCCAACTTTCAACAGATTTCCTGGGGAAAGTTCCATTGGTCGTTAAGTTAAGCTTCATATCGTAAGCCTCGCATAAGCCCAAAATTTTTTCAAAATGCTTGTAAATCAGGGGTTCTCCCATCGTCGAGGGAATGATTTCTTTTATTCCAAGATGCTGTGCTTGCGTGAAAATTTTTTCTAGCCATTCTAGTGGCATTCTACGCCTTCTCTTGCCAGTTTTTTCATATAGCTTTTCAATGAAGTCACTATAGGGAGAATGCTCCTCACACATGATACAGGTAGCATTACAATCTTCGGGATTGGTATCAAGCGTGATGCGCCACATAGGTTGAAGGGTTAGAGGGATAAGAAGAATTAATCAAAGATTCATAAAGGTCTTCTAGGTCAGCAACATGTTGATGAATATCGGGGATCTGCCCATCGGAAGAAAAAAGATATCCCCTATTTCCTAGCTGTTTCATTTCTTCGGGATTTGCTAATGCATAGTTCATTTGATCTGCTAAACTATTTTTATCGCGATGTTGAAACAGTAGGCCATTGACTTTGTGCTGCACATACTCGGCCATTCCTCCTGCGTCTGCCGTGATCACAGGTACACCACAGGCTTGCGCCTCATGGATAACCAAGGGAGCATTTTCCATCCAAATCGAGGGAACGACGATTGCATCCACATAATTAAATACCATTTCCAGCATATTCTTATTAACATATTCTCCTTTAAACTCGATAACATTAGCGCTGAGAGCAGCCATCGATTTGAGTGCTTGAGTAGACTGTCCACTTTCTCTTCCCCAAATCCGAAGTTGGACATCTCCCTCTAGGGTTGAAAATGCCTGGATGAGCAGATCTACACCTTTGGAAGGAATATGGGTACCAATATACCCAAAGGTAAAAGCACTTTCTTTTTGGCGTTTCCTTCCCATAAATCTTTGACGATCAAATCCATAATCCAAATACTGGATACGGCTACTTTCGATGCCAAAATCTGAGATAAATCTTTTCATCAAATAACGAGAAGGCGCAATAAATACATCTACGTATTGGCAAAGGGTACGTGTAGCTGCCATTCTCTTAGCAATCCAATGGGTCCAATACGTAAGATCTTGTATATGAGGGACTGAAGAAGGAAAAAATCGATTGTAACAGTTCTGGGCACAAATCTGATCGTCTTGCTTCTCACACAACTGGTAAAAAGCTGGCTGGTTAAAATTGATTTGTAAGAACTGTCCACGAGGACACATGAGCCAGAAATCATGAAGTGTAAAAATAATAGGGACTTTTGCCCGATTTAAGACATTAACCCAACCTGTAGAAAGGTGGTTAAGATGACCAATATGTGCTACATCAGGGTTTAGTGTTGAAAGATATTTGGCAAAACGCACGTTGAGATCAGGATGATCAAAGCCATCTTTTTCCCTAGGCATATTGACAATATATAAGGTGAGATTTTTCTCAAGTTGAACTATTCTGACTTCGAAATCAGGTCGATAAGGATCAGCTTCACGAGTGAATATTGTCACCTGATGATTTTGTGCCAAAGCCTCACATAATGTTTGGCTGTACACTTCTGAACCCGCATTGTAAAGGGGGGGATACCCATGGATAATCTTTAAGATATGCATAAGACAAGTGCTTAAAGCGGAGAGTGAAAGACGCAGAAATATATTATGCAGGGTGCCCTGACAATAAAAGTGTGTACACTATCTATTGCCAGGACCAGGTCAATGATCAATTCTTTTTCTTGGGCTTAGGAGGATTATTTGTTCTATCTCCACCTGACGGTTTTCCAGGTTTTTTAGATGGCCAATTCGGTTGTTGATGTTGCTTTCCTGTCTTCGACATAGTAAATAAAATAAATAGTGGAGCCTACTTCTGGTTTGTGTCGTTTTTCGGCAAGTTTCGACCAAAACCTCAAACTACTACTTGAGGTATCAGCTGCTGACAAGAACAAAAGTGCATGAAATGCCTACTTTAAGATATTTTTTTCTAAATTTAATAATCCCCTCATTATCAAAATCATATATCCTTCTCCCAATTTTTATTGAAACGCGGATATTACATATATAACCCACAAATGACAGTCAATGAAAACTCAACCTACCCAAACCATTCTCTTCCTATGGCATGATACTTCTAAGGGCATAGGATTTCTCAAAAATTTCCTGGCAGCATGTTACAAAAAATACATCAATCTACGTACGCCCAGTATCCGCAAGGCCAAGCATCGACAAAACGATCTGGATAAAGGACTAGACGACCCCTCTGGTAAATTCCCATTTGATGAAATCTATATATTCCACGTATCAGACGAAATATACGCACGGCACTCCACCCCTAAGGATCGCATGCGCGCGGATCACTGGAAACAGGATGTAGAAGCAGGGATCTGCTCAGAAAAAATTGATCTTAATTGGACGCGTATCTATGAGAAAGGGCTGACATTAAAAAGTGAATTAGCGTACATCAAATCGCATTTTCCAGATGATGAAGAGGAAATGAAAGCACAATTGTGGCGAAGAATCAATCATTACCCACTCAGCGATCAGCAATATTGGTTAGAATGTATATCGAATTATGCTCCATTCAAATTTAGGAATGGACAAAAGAAAAGAATTCACTGGATTCAAGTGGATGCCCTAAAGCCTGTCAAGGACATCAGAAATATGGCTCAATTACTCGAAGGGCTTCGTATGTGGAGAGATAAAGTCTGGTCTAAGATTGAAGACGCCAAGTGTTTTGTGCTCCTTAATATGGGGAACAAAGAAGCACATACGCTTTGGTACCTATTGAATGAAAGATATCTCCTCCCTAAAGACAGTCATTTCATTCAAGGTATTATCCTTAAAAATAGCCTCACTACGAAGGACCGATATAAAAATATTCAATACAATATTGTAGATAAGGACCTTTTTCAAAAAACCAAGATTCCTGACCTGTATCAAAGTTCGAGTTCCCCAGAACGCAATCGAATCCCCAAGATGCTAAAGATATTCAAAGAATTAGGATTCTCTATTTTGATTACGGGGCCTCGAGGTATAGGTAAAACACACTTGCTGGAAAGTACCTTTTCTACTCCTGATCAAATGATCAGAATCCACTGTGGTGTTCTCAATGATCCCCACTTTTTTGAGGGCCAGTTTTTGGGGAAACAAGGTCAATTAAGAGCAGCACACCAAAAAATTTTATTCTTGGATGACCTTCATCTTCTCACTCAAGAAGTTCAACATAAAGTATTTCATTATCTCTCCACAGATGATCAAAATCGCTTGGTATATTTTGATGAACAAACAAGTATCAAAATCATCTCTGCCACCCACCTCCCAATCTCAGAGTTAAAGAAAACGCTAGTTCCTCCTTTTTACGATCGGATGGTCCAATACAATGTACGTATTCCTGCACTAAAAGAAACATTTGAGGATCGTGAATCTGACTGGCGGGCCACTTGGAAAGGTCTAGCATTTCCAGAGCCTACCCCATTTCCTGCAGATCTCTTAAGATGGCTAAAACAACTGAGTCTTCCTGGCAATTTCCGAGATCTTCAACGGATCGCCATGGCATATCGAGCTTGGAGTGAATTTCCTTCTCACCTCAGAAAAGATTTCCCCAAGGGAACTACTGCTTGTTCGTACGCCAAAGAGTCATATGATGAACAAATCGATGGAGATAGACATACGACTGCGTCTTATATTTTTCATGAACATCAAACATTAGCTGAAATTCAAAACGAATTTAAGCAGGCCCTCGCAACATGGGCCAACCACACATTCGGCAGCGATCAAAAAGCATCCGATCATTTTAAAGAATTAGATATAAGCGAAAAGATCACTCGGGTCACACTAAACAATTGGAGATTAGGAAAAACCAATCGCCCATAATCCAATGAGAAGATTATGGGCGATTCAAGGAACAAATAGCTTAGACCATATTTAGAATAATGAAAATCTAGTTAAAAAGCAGAGATTTTAGGTTCTGGCGAAAGCTATTTTATGAGATTTAGTGGGACTAAATCGATCAAAATAGATGAAGTTCAGATTCTGAAAGCGTAAACTTTTCGCAGATTTGAGGTTTCAAACATGGTATTATATCCTACCTTCTCGTTTCCATGAGTTCAGGCTTGAGAGAACCATCTAGCCACTCAAAGAATACACGATGCCACAAGACGCCGTTTTGTGGCTTTGTGACCCAGTGCCCTTCATTGGGGAAGTAGAGGAAACGCGAAGGAATGCCTCTAAGCTGAGCTGCGTTGAAGGCTTGCATCCCTTCTCCAATGGGTACGCGAAAGTCTTTCTCGCTGTGAATAACCAAAATAGGTGTATCCCAATTGCGTACATAAAGATGGGGAGAATGCAATTTGTAGGAAGCATTGGGCTTGAGTTCCCAGTAAGCTCCTTTCATATCCCAGTTGGCAAAAAACATCTCTTCGGTTGTTCCATACCAGCTTTCTAGGTTGTATACCCCACAGTGTGAGATGAATGTCTTGAAGCGTCCGTTGTGGTTACCTGCTAGCCAATAAACGGAGTATCCCCCAAAACTAGCTCCGACAGCACCTAGTCTTTCTTCATCGACATAAGGCTCTTCTTTTACTGCATCAATGGCACTTAGATAATCCGCCATAGCCTGGCCTCCCCAATCGCCACTGATCTGGTCATTCCACTCACGGCCGAAAGAAGGTAACCCACGACGGTTAGGAGCGACGATGATGTAGTCGTTGGCTGCCATAAGCTGGAAGTTCCAGCGATAAGAGAAAAATTGGCTAACCGCAGACTGCGGGCCTCCCTGGCAATAGAGAAGTGTGGGATACTTGCGGTTGGGGTCAAAGTTGGGTGGATAGATTACCCATACGAGCATGTCTTTGTAGTCTGTGGTTTTGACATAGCGCTTCTCGACTTTCCCCATTTTCAACTCTCCCAACACATCTTTGTTGATGTTGGTCAGTTGCGTCTCTTCTCCCTTCTTATCTACAAAGAACAGCTCGGTAGGCATGGACATAGACATTTTGCTGGCGATCAGCCCTGCCTCAGTCACCTTAAAGCCTGTGTAATTGTGTACGCCTTGTGTCAAGGTCTTGTAGCGGCTGCTTTCGACATCAAACTCACCGATTTGATAGGTGGCTTGCTCGCCCGTCAGGTAGTAGACAGTTTGACCATCCGCACTCCAATGGGGATGATTCGCGTCGCGGTCCCATCCTTCCGTTAGTTCTCTGGGGTTGCTTCCTCCATTGACGTTCATCACAAAGATGCGGTTGCGGTCAGCCTCAAATCCATCTCTTGCCATAGAATTCCAGGCGATGTATGTCCCGTCAGGTGAAAAAGCAGGCTCTTTATCATATCCCATCATCCCCTCGGTGAGGTTTTGGGTCTTATTGGCATTGACATCGTAGAGGTAGATATCGGTATTGGTACTTACCGCATATTCTTTCCCTGTGAGCTTTTTACAAGTGTAAGCGATGTAGTTTCCGTCAGGTGACCATGTGATTTCTTCCATTCCTCCAAAAGGCTGAACAGGGGCATCGAACCTCTCTCCTTCCATGATGTCTTTGATGTCTCCTTGCAGACGTCCATTTTTATACTCCGAGACGAAAATGTGCGAATAGGAATAGTCATGCCACTGGTTCCAATGACGATACATCAAGTCGTCTATGATACGCGCATCTGCTTTGGGCAGGTCTGGATACATGTCATTGGCTGTACCATCGAGCTTGACATCCTTGATGAAGAGGATACGATCAGCTGTAGGGGCATAAGAAAAGCCGTTGATTCCTCCTTCAATTTGCGAAACTTGTCGCTTGTCACTCCCATCAGGGTTCATTTCCCAAAGCTGGGTAGTTCCTGATTCAGCCGTCAAAAAGCCAATTTTTTTACCATCGGGCCTCCAACGTGCATTAAATTCACTTCCTTCGAAAGCAGACACCTTCTTCACAATTTCATTGGACCTCTCCAACAAATACAGATCTCGGTTTCCTTTATTTTCACCTAGATCATAATATGTGATCCCAAAGACAACCTTTTTGCCATCTGGGGACACATCGTCGAGAGATACCCGACCCAACTCCCACAATTTTTCTGGGGTCAACCTACCTGCCTGACCCCAAGCCCATGGAAGCGTCAAGCTTATCGCACACAACAACAAGAATTTTTTCATACTGCAAGTTTTTTGGAACATTTGTCTGCCTTCTACAAAGAGAAGCACATGTTTTTTGGGTTATTTGTTAGTAAAAGCGTAAATATTAGCATGTATTCCCATCAGGAACATGTAAGATATAATTATTTTCTGAACTCAAGGGTACGCTTTCAAGGGATTCTTCCTAGAAAACCTCCCCTTAGCGATTCCTAATCCTCCTATATGTTATTTCTCAATGGTCAAAAGCTGAGTCAGGATCTCGCCCTTCAGTACTTTTATAATCGAAGTTTTAAATATGGCGATGGGCTATTCGAGAGCATACGGATCTATCGAGGTATGCCTCTTTTTTGGAATGCGCATCGCACACGTCTACAGCGTGGGATGGACTTACTCCACATGACATATGATGTAGATCACTTTTTCAATGACCTCCACAGAGATATTTTTAGAGCAATTGATGATCAAGACGTTAGCAATGGAAGACTACGGATTCATGTATTCCGAAGCGGAGCAGGAACATATAGGCCCGCCACAAATTCAATAGAGGTGCTGATTGAAATTGCCGCTTTGAAAACAGACTTTTTTCACAAGCCTCAGTCGGTAAAGTTGACGGATTATAGAGAGATGTCGCTGGTTAAAAATCATCTTTCAGGCCTCAAGACAGCCAATGCGCTGACTTATATACTCGCCTCCCAACACGCCCAAAGTGAAGGTTGGGATGACGCTATTTTATTTTCTGGCGATCAGATCGCAGAAACCAGTGCAGCAAATATTTTCTTTTTTTCGCAAAAAAAACTGTATACCCCTCCGCTTTCATCGGGTTGTTTGGCAGGTGTCATGCGAGAAAAGGTCCTTGAGCTTGCCCAAAGCCTCAAAATAGACGTAGACGAAAGGCCCATTCGGTGGAAAGTACTTCTACAGGCAGATGAAATCTTTCTAACAAATGCAATCAAAGGTATCATGCCTGTGACACAGATCAATGCCCAGCCATTTCCTGAACCCAATGGAAGTATGACAGCTTTTCTGGGTCGGAGCTTGCTTCAATACGTTTCAATTCAGGAGGGTAAGCAATCTACTTGACGGTCATCACTTCAAGCTGATTATGTTGATTAAACTTCAAAAAACATTCGAAAACACCCTTTCTTAAGGGTTTGATAATCTTTTTTGAAAAAAATACACCCAAAAACCAACTTGTAGGTGTGGTTTCTACGTCTGGGTTTATGCGCGAGGTGTGTGCAGAATTGAACGATCTTAAATATCTGGTTTGGTGACACAATTTTTCACTTTTATATCGAAAGCAATTCATTTGGATTTCCCTCTAACTTCTTATTTTTTCGGAAAAAATTGTACCTTCAATTGAAATAGGATAAGATGGCCAAGAAAAAGAAGAAGCGAATAGAGGGGGTTGTATTCTCAACAGACCCAGATTATGATTATGAGATGGAAGCGGAAGAAGCGGTGGAAACCTTGCCCCCTCAACAACAGCAACTCAGGATCAGTTTGACGCGATTGAAGGGAAATAAGGTGGTGACGAAGATCTATAATTTTGTGGGCCAGGAAGCTGATTTGAAAGATTTGGGCAAAAGACTGAAAAGTAAGTGTGGATGCGGAGGTTCGGTCAAGGATGGAGAAATCTTATTGCAGGGAGACTTTCGACCACTCGTACAAAAAGAGCTAACTGCTATGGGGTATAAACACAAGTTATCAGGAGGTTAATACCTTGCTCCTTGTTTTTTTGTGTTATACATCCATGAACCTATACACATTGTGCATGATGAACTATCTACGTCTTTTTTGCTTGAGCCTCCTACTGGGGCTCTCTTACCATATGGGCTTTGCCCAGCTTACGGTCAATACGGCGGGTCCCTACACCGATTACATTTCTGGTTTAGTAGGGCCTGGTGTTGAGTTTATCTCTCTCAACTCTGTATACTGTGATACCATCGGGACTTCACCTGGTAACCTTCCCGCCATGGGACAATATAATGGTACAGGTACAGCTGCAGGTCTCACCAATGGAGTCGTCATTACTTCAGGTTCTGTTACCTTCTCATTGCCCAACGCTGGTGGTAATGGTGTAGACCTCAGTGCACCTGGCGATCCCAATCTCGATGCGCTCATTGCGCCTGATATCACCAATGATGCTTGCGGCTTTCAAATCCGAATTCGTCCATCCTGTGATACCATCCGCATCAGATATATGTTTGCCTCCTACGAGTATCCCACATTCGTAGCGACCTACAACGACGTTATGGGATTGTTTGTCACGGGTCCTGGATATGCTCCCCTGACCAATGTGGCTGTAGTGCCCTCGACTACCCTTCCTGTGTCTATTTTCAATGTGAATGCAGCAACGAACAATGCGTTCTTCCAAGCAAATGGAGGGGGAACAGGATACAGTGGGCGAACCATTGTATTAGAAGCAGTCATTCCTGTGATTGCCTGTGAGGAATATACTCTAGATATATCAGTAGCCGACGAGCAAGACAACAGCTTTGACTCGGGTGTCTTCATCGAGTCTTTCTCCTGTGGTAGCCCGACTCCCAGGGTCATCGCGCGTAACTTCAACAATCCCAATAATCCAGAAGCTAGAGAAGACTGTGTAGATGGCTATTTTACTTTCTTCAATACATTTGACACGACACAGCCATTGACATTCAACTTGACCTTTTTAGGTACAGCTACGAATGGTGTGGACTATAATATGCCCAGTACGATCACGATTCCAGCAGGTGAAGACTCGATTGATGTTCCTGCGAATGTCATCAGTGATGGTATTTTAGAAGGAAGTGAAACAATCATCCTTGCCCTCGATATTTTCTCCTGTGATTCTCCCCTGCTAACCATCTTCGATCCATTTGAAGCTGAAGGAATTGCGGGGAATGATACGACACTCTGTGCCAATGCGACCCACGTCATTGGTACACCGTCAGTGGCAGGTTATACCTACAACTGGTCGAGTACCTTTGGATTCATTGGTCCAGGCGACGCTGCCGAACCCTCTGTTGGAATATCTAGTTCGTCAAGTCCGATCGGTGTTAACTACGTCCTGCGCGTGTCAGACGAAAATGGATGTAGCGTAGATGACTCAGTATTCGTCAACTATTCTCCTGGTCCTCCTATTGCCTTCTTTACTGATAATAGTATATGTGAGGACGAATTTGCTACTGTACAATACTCATTGGCACCCAATCCTGCCCTCAATTATAACTGGGACTTTGGACCTTCTGTAGATCAAGTTATTGGGACAGGTCCTGGCCCCCTTCAAGTTTCTTGGTCGACCCCAGGCCCCAAGTCTATCTCACTCGTAGTAGATGATAATTTCTGTAACTCAGAAACCGTCACTCAGACGATAAATGTCAATCCAACGCCTACCTCCGCTTTCCAGATGCCTTTGCAGGCTTGTGAGGGAGAGCCTGTGCAACTGGTGTATTTGGGTAGTGGTAGCTCCGCTACAGGAAGCTTCAACTGGGACCTCGATGGTGGTGTCGGTGCCCCCAATGGGACCTCTTTTCAGGTCACTTGGGCTACACCTGGGGTGAAAAATATCCGCTTGAAGGTCGAAGACAATGGCTGTGAATCAGCCGAGACGGTGCAGACGATCAACATCGTGCCTACACCTTCTACAAACTTTGCCTTGCAGGATACCCTCTGCTTGGGAGACATGACACAGATCACTTATACAGGTGCCAATGGACCTTCAGGGGTATACTCTTGGAGCTTCGATGGCGGTCAGGTCGCCTCTGGTACAGGCTCCGGCCCTTATCAGGTCCAATGGCAGCTTCCTGGTACCAAGCAGATCTGCCTTCAGGTCAATGATCAGGGTTGTGCCTCTCCTGTGGTTTGCCGCGAGATCGTGGTGCAGGATGCCCCTAGTGTGACCATTGATCCTCAACC
>JBCBFT010000108.1:0-23049 GCA_038527485.1 Bacteroidota bacterium | reverse complement strand
AGTGGCATTTATTCAACTGATGTTCATCACGATCATTTTGGCAAGACTATGAGATTTTCTTCCCAAACATGCTCTTAAAAATCTATAGCTTTGAAATAACCTAATCACGACAGTATTCGACCACAGCACGATATGGACTTTCTTAAATATCTAATAAATTTTTTTGAGAAGGCAGGCTTTGAAAAAGCTAGCTTATTTATTAGTGCATTGACAGTTATTGCCACGGGAGCTCTAGGCTTAGTCGGTATCGTAGAACTCTTTGAATGGGATACCTATCGATGGTGGGTAATCGGTCTAGGAATGGGAGGGATTACTTTACTTTTGGGAATCTCTATTATTTTGATCCATAAACAAGAACGACAATTAAAGGCAATAGAAGCACAAATACGGAAGAAGCAAATAGAAGATCTGCATCCTCACTTCTCAGAAGCCGATGTAGACCATGCACAGAAGTATTACATAAAAACTAAAGGACAAAATGTTCCTCCATCTAGAGATCAGGAGCCTGGGCTTCGAAGTGCTTTTACTACTAAAGAACCTTTGATTCCCCTCTTTCTCGATCAGGCCTTAAAGAATATCGGCGAAGACGATCGCTTCTACTTGGTATTGGCAGACTCAGGGATGGGAAAGACGACCTTCATGCTTAATCTTTATTTGACATATGTCAGGAATCGTGCACCGCATGACTATGAGATGAAGCTGTTTGCTTTTCGGTACCCATCAGCATACGAGGATGTAAAGCGACTGGTGGAAAGTGGAGAAGATAAAAAGACAATCCTTCTTCTAGATGCTTTTGATGAAGATGGGGAGGCAAGTAAGAACTATAAAGAGAGGTTGGATCAATGGATGGATCTAGTCAAAAACTTTCGAGAAGTTATCATCACGAGCCGTACACAATTTTTTCCGAGTGAGGACTCTACTAAAGGCTTACTTCAAGTACCCAAAAATAATCCACTTAATCCTGGATTTCACCAGTTTAAGTTCATGTATATCTCTCCTTTTAGCGATGAAGATATTCAAGATTATGTGCATATGCGATTCTCTGGTGAAACGCCTGAGGATGAGGAAAATAAAGTACTTGCTTTTCGAATTGTTCAAAAGTCGCCTAGACTGATGGTACGCCCTATGCTATTGGCGAATATTGATGCCTTCTTGAATGATCCAGATCGAGCATACGATACGACCTATGAGATTTATGATGTACTGATTGAAAGATGGTTATGGAGAGAGGCAGGAAGAAAACATGGACAAGAGCAACGATTCTATGATGAACTTAGGAACTTCTCTGAAGCTCTTGCTATAAAAATATTCGATAAGTGGGAAAAGGATGAGCAATTACACATTACAAAAGATGAATTAAGCCTTTTTGCAGAAAAGCATCAATTTGATTTGAATATCCTAAGCGAGCTAGAAATGCAAAGTAAATCTTTGCTCAATCGAGATGCTCCAGGTAACCTCAAATTTTCCCATAAATCTATACTGGAGTTCTTCTTTGCTTCTCTTGCTGAAAATGATCCTGATTTCCTCACTAAATTAAAGTTGAGAGAGTTTGACATGACTAAAACATTTATTCTTGATAGAGCCAAGCTAATTTTGATGACAAAAGTAGAGGGAGGAGAATTCTTAATGGATGAAAACTATAAGGTCAAACTCTCCCCTTATGAAATAAGTACCTATCCTGTCACACAAAGCCTTTGGAAAGAAATCATGGGAGATAATCCGTCCAGTTTTAAAGGAGATCTTATACGCCCTGTAGAGAATGTCTCATGGGAAGACTGTCAAGTGTTCATCCAGAAGCTCAACCAAAAGACAGGTTCTAACTATCGCTTACCTACTGAGGCAGAGTGGGAGTTTGCCGCTAGGGGAGGAAATCTTTCCAAAGGATTTGAATACGCAGGGAGTAATACTTTGGATGAGGTAGGATGGTATGACGGTAATTCTGGAAGTAAGACTCATCCCGTAGGTCAAAAAGAACCTAACGAACTGGGTTTATATGACATGTCAGGCAACGTCTGGGAGTGGTGTCAGGACTGGTATGAAGAGTCTCGAAGTGGAACTTATACAAATCCAAAAGGTGCTGAGTCAGGCGAGTCCCGTGTGATACGTGGGGGTTGTTGGGTCAATGTCCCGCAGGGCTGTCGGGTAGCCGATCGCGCCTCCGACATCCCCTCTGACCGTGACGACCTCATCGGTTTCCGTCTCTCCCGGCATCTATAGCCTTTTAGCTTTTTATGCTTTTATCCTTTTAGTGCCCCGAAATGTGTTTTTGTGCGTACACGTAATCTTGCATAGAAGTGCATTTCCTATGTGTACGATGCGTTTTTTGTGCGTATGGTCTATGCATGACTGTGTACGTTTCGTGTGCATGGTGCTGTTTAGAAGTACATTTCTCCTTGGAGGTGACTCTTTTTATATTATCTGATTGTATCTATAGTTTCGCTGATGTGATACTGATAGCGTAACTACCATTCTTTAGTTTTTAATTCTACAGGAATCCTTAATCCCAGTGCTGTTAAATAGATCTCTGTCTGTTTCAGACTACCATGTCGATTTTGAATCTTAAGGCTATTGATATCTACTTTTCCCTTTGTGTACGCATTGCAGTTTCCTGTATGCTTCCAACTATACATGTCTAGGTCTGGATCGTCAATTCCACATGCATCTAGCGCCTTTCTGTGATCCTCAGAGTATCTATTTCTTTTCCTGAAATGTGGAGAAGTCATACGGTTACGACCAAATACATAATAATGCTCAGGATACTTTTCTAAGCCTAGCTCTTTAATGACACTGAGAAGTTGAGGGTTGATGACAACAGGTTTCTGCTTTTTATTTTTACTCTGATTATTTCTCACCAAAATGATGCGTTTATCCACATCTATGTTTCTCACCTGCATCCTACAAACTTCCACTGGGCGCATGAACCCGTAATAGATGAATCTTGTGAATAAGAATAAGCGAGGATTATGCCTCTGAAGATGCTGCTCCAATACGTCTTTCTGGTTATCTGTAAATATGATATACCGACCACTCTTGGTCGGAAGATCTTTTACTTTACTCGCAGGATTTTCGTTTACAACGCCTCTATCCACAAGTGTAGTGAATAGAGTGCGTACATAATCTTTGTAATTATTTCTTGTACGCGGTCCAATTCCTCGTTCACGGGTTAGCCAATCTAGGAAGTTAAACATCTCCTTTCGATCAAACCTGTCAATAGGTAATGTATCCTTATTATGTGAGGTTAGGTAGAGCGTTAAGATATTAATGATTATCACGAATCATTTTGTATAACTTCAAAGAGTTGGGCTAAGGCTATCCATGCAGAATCTTCAAAAAGCTCAATAAGAATTCATTCGTGATAATCACTATTGAGATAGGATCTATAGTTGGAATTAGAGCGTGCTCCATTTTCACTATCTTTTATTTCATTTGCTTTTTGAAAAGCCTCCAACGCCTTAAGGGTACGAATGGCTGGTGCTTCTTTTTTGAGTCCCATCGTATAACCTGCATGAAGCAAATCGTTAATTTCTCGAATTAATGTCTGCGCTACTTTATTTCTCTCTCTTGAGGGGAGGCTTTTCCTTATTGACTTTCTTTGTCTATGTAGTTTACCTGTATCATAATTGTAGACCCAATATTCTACATATTCCCTGACGCCTTTCATATATCTCGCTGAGACATATTGAATACAGTCTACATTAATTTTAACGTCTTTTTCTCTCATGTTTCATGGTTGTTGAATGAAAAAAGTTGACACGTTTTGGCGCAATCCTTAGCGCAAATACCAAAAAACCCTCCATACACAATGTATGAAGGGTATGGTACCCAGGGGGGGACTCGAACCCCCACGGCCTAACGGCCACTAGCCCCTCAAGCTAGCGCGTCTACCAATTCCGCCACCTGGGCAAGGTGCACTTTTTATACAAGCAGAAAAGCGGCTAACTGCCACACTTTTCTTCAGATTCCCAAGATAAGAATCTACCTTGTATTTTGAAATATGCCCCAGCAATACGAGATTGCTAGGGCTTTTGTGATCTGGCTGGGGCTCGAACCCAGGACCCTTTGATTAAAAGTCAAATGCTCTACCAACTGAGCTACCAGATCGCCTTTTATGTTTGAAATTCAACCCTTAGTTGAATTGCGAGTGCAAAGAAAGAGACTTTTTTATTTAATGTCAAATACTATCCGTATTTTTTTCGTGCTTTCTCTCACTTTTTTCTCCGTAAGCATCACATGTGCTCAATTAACGGAAGAAAGAAAAGATAGTTTGCTTTCCCAAGCAAATTTTTTCTTCAAATATGACCAACTCCCCAAAGCCACCCATCTATACGAGAAAGTCCTCAATCAAGGATTTTTTCACGAACAAATGCTCTACCGACTCGCCTACATGCACGAACAAATGGAGCAGTATCCCCAAGCCATCTTTTACCTCAGAAAAATCCAATGGGAATACGGTGCCGAAAATATCGAAGGGAAAGTGCTCCAACTTATCCGTAAAATGACACGCGAACGCGTATCCCTAGGAACCCGATGGAGTGAATCCCAACTTACTGCGAGGTACTACGAAACATACCTGATCGGAGGTGTCCTAACGGCGACGCTCTTGCTTGTCCTCATGTTATTTGTGGCTCGCGCCCAACTCAGCCGTGCCATCGGCATTGCCCTCACTGCTACAATCCTTATCTGTACCGGTTTGCTGCTCGCCAACTATTACCAAACGCCCTCAAAAGGTGTGATAGTTGAATCTACTCCATTTTATGACCTTCCTGGCTACGGAGCCGAAAGCAAAGTATACCCCATTTATCCTGGCGCAATGGTAGACGTACTCGACGAGCAAGACATTTGGGTGAAAGTCTCTATGGGGAAGTTTACAGGCTGGGTTCCTGCTTTTACCCTGCGAAATGTATGATTGAGCCCCGAATCAGTTGCCGTTCCACATGACTTTTGCCATCAATAATCCATGGGGTATAATCATTATAAGTGGTTATCAATCCTCTATGGTTGTTGGCTACGCTAACGACTAATCATTCTTGTAAAAGGTCAGATGAATAAGGCGTCATCCCATGGGAGATTTCACTTCGTTCAAGACTATAGATTGAAAGTGGCTAGCCTTTTTGATCATTGCTTAAATCCATTACACTAAAAATCACCTGCTTAACTAACATTTATTTCACCTTAATGGTCAGGGGATTTGCAAAAAAAAGTATACTTTACAACCAGCATTCTCTCAAAAATACCTGTAATAATAGATTGATAATAAGTCATCTATATTTTTGCTTTTATTTGCGAAAATTCGCTTAGTTTTTATTTTTCTCAAAAATTGCTTCTACTATGTTAAATGGCCTTAACTCACACAGCAATGTCATCACGCTCGAACAGTTTATCATCCAAAAAGAGCGTAACTTTCCCTATGCCACAGGACAACTCTCCAAAATCATCCGCGACATCGTACTGGCCTCCCGTCTGATTAATCGCGAAGTCAACAAAGCAGGCCTAGTAGATATCCTTGGCCTCACAGGAGAAGTCAATATCCAGGGAGAAGAACAACAAAAGCTAGACTTATACGCCAATGACCAGATGATCGACGCTCTATTCAAAGGCCGTATGGTCTGCGCCGTAGGCTCGGAAGAAAATGACGACTTCATCATCAAGGAAGGCAGCACAGGTAAGTACATTGTCCTCATGGACCCGCTGGACGGATCTTCCAACATTGATGTGAATGTGTCTATTGGAACCATCTTCTCCATCTATCGTCGCAAGCACCTGGAAGGAGACCTACTACGTGAAGACCTTCTTCAAAAAGGAGCGGACCAAGTAGCTGCAGGATATATCCTGTACGGATCTAGCACCATGCTCGTCTACACTACAGGCAATGGCGTCAATGGCTTTACGCTCGACCCTTCCATCGGCGAGTTTCTGCTCTCTCACCCCAATATGCGTTTCCCAGAGGTCTGCAATACGTATTCTGTCAATGAAGGAAATTATCGAGAGTTTTTTGAAGGAACTAAGCAATACCTGCGCTTCATCAAGCGAGATTCCGAAAGTCCTTATAAACTGCGCTACATCGGATCGCTCGTAGCAGATTTTCACCGTAATCTACTCAAGGGAGGAATTTTCATGTATCCTGGAACTATCAGTAAGCCTAAAGGTAAGCTCAGGCTGACATTTGAAGCCAATCCCATGGCGCTGATTGCAGAGCAAGCAGGAGGATGGGCCAGCAGTGGCCGGGGACGCATTTTGGATATTGAGCCCGACGAACTCCACCAGCGGGTACCGCTATTTGTAGGAAATAAAGAAGAAGTTCTTAAATTAGAGGAGTATATCACAGAATATGGGAAATATGGGAGAGAGGTAGTCTTGACCTAAGAAAGTTATTTTTGAGCGGTCCTAACCTCTACTATATTTTTCCCGTAAGATCAAAGACCCGCGTCAACCTACAAAAGCAAACCTTTAATCCTATGTGGAAGCGTTTTATTAGGGCTATCCGCTCTCTTTTTGGAGGGCTTATCAGTAGTATCGAAGACCCCAAGTTGATTCTAGAGCAAAACATCCGGGAGATGAATGATCAGATCCCCAAGATGAATGAAAACATTGCGACGATCAAGGCCAATGTGACATTGCTTGAAAATCAGCTCAATAAGCATAAAGCCGAGTATAAGAAGCTCGTTTCTAATATGAGAGCTGCAATCCAGCAAGGGCGAGACGATATTGCTCAAAACTATGCACTCCGCTTGGAGTCTGTGAAGTCCAACATGGTTCAGACCAAGGAGCAGTTCGAGACCGCTCAGAAAGCCTATCAGAAGTCACTGGAAGTGAAGAAAGTGTTCATGCGCGAACGCCAGAAAAAAATCCAGGAAGCGCGTGATGCCCTCAAGGCAAACGAGCGTGCGCAGTGGCAGGCCAAGATTGCAGATACGATGGAGCAGTTCGAAGTGGGTGGCATCGATGCTACGCATGACGAGATGATCAATCGTATCAATGAGCAGACAGCAAAGAACGAAGCGCGCATGGAAATGGCGTTGGATTCAGTAGATACGGATACCCTCAAAATCGAAGAAGAGGCTGAGAAACTTCGTGCAGCTGAATTGGTGAAGCAATTTAAGATCGAGATGGGACTGAATGAGGACAATCCTTTGACAGGTGATCTGGATCTCGATGGTCCGACGAAAGAATTAGAATAACCGTATTTTACATACAATTCAAGGGGACTTTCGTGGAAAGTCTCCTTTTTTTATATAGATTCTATTATCAAATGAAAAGGGTAAGTTTTAAGTCGTGGATAAACGATGACGGAAGATTTAGCCTGTATAAACAACATTTATGAACTGAACATCAGTTCTTGCAGAGACTTTGGTCCACACCTGTAAGTCTCCTGTGATGTGAAACTACATAACCACACGCATATGACTGGAGAAGAGAAAAGAAACAAAATGAAGGAGGAGTATAAGGAGGAATTGAAGAAGCGAAAGGAATTCCTCGATCAAGCCAAAAAGCTGCGCAGCTCCCGCAAAATCAACGATGCCATCCAACAGATCACAGGCGCCATCAACAATGACGACTCAGACGAATGGATCGATAAACTCAACATGGACTCTGCCGTTACCGAAGCCAAGCTGGATATGTTCATGGACGCTAGCAGCGAAACTTCCAGTAAAATTGATCAATTGAAGAATGATACAGAGCTCGCCAAATCTTCTGCTCAAAATCTCATTGAGGAAATGAAAAAGGAGATGGGTATGCTAGATATGGAAGATGTACCCTCTGAAGATGACATCATCAATGACATCATGAATGAAGAGAAACCCGAGGATAAGCCCAAGAAAAGCCTGGGAGATATCTAAAGAGAGGGTGAAAGGCAAAATGGGAAATTTTGCCCCATAAAATAGATAAGAGCGGAAGTTGGTGCCTCCGTTCTTATTATTTGGTTTTACCCTTTCATAGAATTATCGCTAAGGAGTACAGGCCTCACGCTCTTAAAATCTCACCTCGTCCATGCGACTGTTGTCTGTGTTAGGACCATTCTCGAGTGAGAGAACGCCACGAGGACATACGGCAGCGCATACACCACAACCCACACAGCTCGCACGTACGATGTTTTGACCCCGTTGCGCATAGGCACGCACATCAATCCCCATCTCGCAGTAAGTCGAACAGTTGCCGCAGGAGATACACTGACCACCATTTGTCGTGATGCGGAAGCGAGAGAAGAAACGCTGCTGCAAGCCCAAGATCGCTGCCATTGGACAACCAAATCGGCACCACACACGGCTCCCCATCAACGGATAAAAACCTACACCAATCACCCCAGAGAATACCGCACCGATCAAAAAGGCATACAAGCTGTAAATTTTATAGGGCTGAGCGAAAAAGACCAATCCATTTTCTCCAAACAAATGCGTGTAAACTGTCAGACCTGTAATGGCCACCATGAGGATGGAAGCGACAACTTTGATGTCCGTCTGTACCGTGGCAAATAATTTCTTGCGGGTCCACAAAGCAATCGTCAAGCCAAGTAGCGTCGTTGCCACCATTCCCACAAATACATCTGCATTGATCCAGTAATCGGCTCCATTGTCCCTCAAGTAAGCATAGACTGAAGCAATGGTCATGATGACAATAAATACCAATACAGAATGTATGAGCCAGCGTTCGATTCGCCATGCCTTCAGAGACTTATCAGATAGGTGGCGGAATGAATCACCCGCAGTCTCTGCCAGCCCCCCACATCCACATACCCAGCTACAATACCATCTTTTCCCGAAGAAATAGGTCAGAAGAGGAGAAAGGAAGAAGACAGAACCCACCCCCACAAGTAGCATGATAAAACCTAAATTATTCGTCAAGCTGTTAAAGGTCGGGTCGGTCATCGTATCGATTCGATAGCCCTCGAAGTTGTAGTAGTTGAGTGGCCAGACATTTTTGAAGTCATAGTAGGGAATGGTCATTCCTGCTTCTTGCAGTTCGGCTGTTTGGTTGAGGCGCGCCATAAACTCAGGTATGAGGAAGGCAAAGGCCGTCTGAAAAAACATGACCGAACTAGTCCGAATGATATGATAACGACTGTGGCGATACTTCAGGATGTATTTGAATCCCAAAATAAGAATGGAAAGCGTGTAGAAGGTTCCATACATAAACCACTGACTAGCAGGCGTGCCCTTCAGCAGGTAGCTGAGCGGATCAAAAAGCGCCACCAAGCCTGTGTTGCCATCTGCACTATACCCTAGCTCTGCGGGATAAAAATACAGCAACACATAAAAGGTCGTGATGATTACTCCAAAAACCCACCCGAGTGCCCCCCGAGCCGTCTCAGAGAAAAACATGACCCCATTATTTTTGATGCCTGCGGCTTCCTGCATGTAGGTACTCCACGAAAAAGCAATGCTACCTAGAGAGATGAGGGTAATCGCTCCCCAAAAGAAGGAGCCTTCTTTGGCAGCCGCCGCTCCAAAAATCGCCACTATTAGCAGTGCCAATCCTGCGCCTACCGATGCCAATCCGATACGCTGTACAGCATTGAAATTCCTAGGTACAGGACTCGCCAGCGAAAGGCTATGATCTATCTGACTCATGAGATATAATTTTCTTAGAAAAAGAGATCGACACCTGTAGCGTCGTATCCCAGTAATTTGAGAGAGTAAGGATAAAAGGGAAATAGCAAGGAAACGAGAAGCAAGTACTTAGACTGTCACGCCTGCCTCCTCACGAACACTTGGTGCACGTTTTTTTCCCTTGAATACCGCAAAGGACTTCGCAGCGTCTTGGCGGTATTCAAGGGCAAAAAACTCAGGATCGAAGTTGGCTGCCCCCAAGTTTTGGAGTACCTCCTCTATGAGGGTCTCGTTTTCTATCCAGTGTGTGCATACATCCGATCGGTAGCGAATACCCATGAGGTTGAAGCCGATGACGGCACCAGAAGCCTCTCTATAGACAATGCGAATGGATTTGTGCTCCGTTGGATGCTCCCAGTAGAGGTGTTGTTCTCCTTCACGAACTTGACTGGGGACATCCCCATACACTTGATATTCTAGGTTGATGAATTTGGCTGAGTTGAACCAAGTCTTTTGTATGTACTCGGTTTTTTCTCCCGTCAGCGTTTTGGCGAGCACAGGTCCCATGAATTTACCTGTGTACCAAACTGCTTCTATCGGACGGCGACCGTCTGCGGGGTGGCGGAGCTGGGCACAGTCCCCAATGGCATAGATGTCAGGGACGGAAGTTTCAAGATAGCGATCTACGAGGAAGCCTCTGTGGGTCTCGATACCTGCGCTCTCCGCAAGATCTACGTTGGGGTGTACACCAGCCGTGAGCCCCACAAACTGACATGGAATTTCTTGCCCTTCGTTGGTGATGATGGCGCGCACACGACCATTTTCATCGGGTAGGATCTCTTTAAGCTCCGTTTGCAACCGTAGGTCAATCCCATGTGTGCGATGAATCTCTCGATTGATCATGGCGGACTCTTCAGGCGGCATGACTCTATTCCAAAAGCTTTCTTCTCTTACCAAAAATGTCACAGGGATATGCCGTGAATGTAGCATTTCAGCCATTTCTATCCCGATCAGTCCTCCCCCAACCACTACAGCATGTCGGATATCTCTTGTATATTCCTCCATCGACTGAAGGTCTTTGTAGCTCACCATCCCTTGTACCCCTGCGAGATCTTGTCCTGGCCATCCAAACTTATTGGATTGAGATCCTGTCGCCAACACAAGCTTATCATAGGGCATGGCATCCCCATCGGTGAAATAAAGGGTCTTGCTGTCAGAGTTGATTTGATTGACATGTTTTCTGACGAGCTTGATCCTGTTTTTTGCCCAAAACCACTTTTCGTAGGGCTGTGTATTTTCAAAGGTCATATGCCCCATGTAGATGTACATGAGCGCAGTTCTAGACCAAAAATAATCTGTTTCGGAGGATATAACAGTGATCTCGTGGTCGCTCATCTTGCGTACATAACGGGCTGTGGTGATTCCCGAAATTCCATTTCCGATGATGACAATATGCATAGGATTCCTAATTATTAGGTAGTGGCTATACCTTACAATGGGTATTATACCTGAAAGATTCCCTATAAATGCGGGGGATGTTGTCTCCCAACTGACAAGCTTCTGATTCTCTCTGAGACAGCGTATGATTATATGTAATTTGGTCTGTATGTAGATGAAAAATATTTGTAACGCCTCAAGATCTGTGGTAAAACTCAAAGGGACGAGACGCTAAGCAAGTGAAATATTTGCAGAGATAAACTCACAGATACCATAATAAATATCACGAATGAGTGGGTATCGTATTCTTTAGGTAGAGATGTCGATTAATCATGTCTCTACACAAAAAAATCCTATCTGAATTGATTCGTGATAATCGCTGATACTAATCCAAGAAATTCATGCCTCCTGAAGGGGGAATGTGAATCGCTCCTGTCACAAGATCATTGGGAGCACCCGTGACGGAAGCAAGAGTCGTAGGATGCCCCAAAAGGGTGCGGAGGCCCAAAAAGGCAAAGATAATGGCCTCCTTGTAGTCAATCCAAGATTCGGGAAAGTCATCTACAATTGCAATTCCCAAAGGTGCGAGCTTTTCCTTTAGTATGGAGATGAGAAAATGATGGTGCCTGCCTCCTCCTGTGATGAGCAGCTTTCGATCGGTCGCCGCAATCAACCTAAAAGCACGTGCGATTTGAAAGCCGATGTGCTCTACCAACGTACAGAGTAGATCTTCTATCGGTAAGTCAAAATCCCTCAACAAGGGAAGCATATGCTGTACGGTCCACTCCCAACCCAGAGATTTGGGTGGACGAATCTTATAGAAGTTGAGTTGGTTGAGATATTGAAAGAGCTCTTCATCTACTTCTCCCTCTGAAGCAAGTTGCCCCTGAGGATCATAATCAAAATCTGACTCAGGAAAGGTATGTACGTATAAGTGATTGAGGATGCTGTTGCATGGACAAATATCAAATGCCTGCTGTTGAAACGTGACATTGGCGATGCCTCCCAAATTGAGGAAGAGGTCATATTCGGGGAAAAGATATTTTTCGCCCAGAGGGACGAGCGGTGCTCCCTGTCCTTTCAGGGCGACATCCTTGTTACGGAAGTTATCTACTAAGAGGCAGGGCAGATAGGAGACAAGGGTCTCCCCGTCTCCGATCTGCGTGGTAAAAGATTTTTCGGGCTGATGGAAGATGGTTTGGCCATGGGCGGCCACAAAGTCGGGACGCAAGTGGTAGCGCTCAATGAATTGTTTGACTTGCTCACCCAGCCAATGTCCAAAATACACATGTGTCTTGGCAAAGATTTCGGCAGACTGTGTTGGAAGGTGAGAGAGACGGCTCTTCCAGCGTGCGTCCAATGGAATCTGATCTGCTTGCTCAAGCTCAAACGAATATTTATCTCCATCCACTTTGAAGGAGCAATAGGCCAGATCCAATCCATCCATTGAACTTCCCGACATGACACCAATTCCTCTGTAAATTTTCATCTTGTGCAATCTTTCCTGTTATCAATCTTTCCAGTTATACTGTCTTAAATCGCCCTCAGCTGTCAATATACGGAATGAATTGTTACTTCTTTCTTCGAAATAAAGTATAAAGAGGAAATTTTTGTAGAGAAAGGATAAATTCAAGGGAATTGAAAAATGCCAAGATCTCACGTCTTGCCAAATCAATCATTTAAGACCAATCCTATTTTTGCCAAATCCCCTGCGCCTTCTCTGATAACCTCTATATCTCCTTCCCCTCTAGATGCGTCGATGACGGTAGAAACTTCCAACTTTCCATATCCACCATCTACAATTAGTTCTACGCGTTTTCCAAAGTTTGCATCGATGCGTTCTGGATCAAGGATATCTTCAGGGGTATTTTCTTCAAATGGTAGGCTAATAGAAGCGATGGGGTTACCCAGCATCTCGACGAGTCGCTGTGTGATGTTATTTCCTGCAATGCGAATCCCGACAGTGTCACGATGGCGAAAATGCCGAGGGATTTTCTTAGAGGCTTCCAACACAAACACATAGGGACCTGGAAAAGCCCGCTTCATCATCTTGAATACAGTGGTATCGATCTGGTTGGCATATTGCCCAAGGATACTGAGATTCTCGCATACACAGGTAAGGCGAGACTTTTGGGGATCTATTCCCTTGATGGCACATATTTTTTCTACTGCCTTCTTATTGTTGATGTCACAGCCCAGCGCATACATGGTATCGGTGGGGTAGACAATGACAGCACCACTGCGAAGTTCGTTTACTACATGTTGAAGAAGGCGAGCTTGAGGGTTGTCAGGATGAATTTTTAGAACCATATATATGCATTTAATGAGGGAGATTAAAATAAGAAAAAGCTTAGATATTTCGGATTTTTGGAAACAAATCCTTTATCTTAGGAGCTAAATCTAGGGCTAATGAAGAAGATCGTTCTACTTTTTTTTGCTATTTTCTTACTCTCCTACACCTATGCACAGCGTGGGTTGAAGCTCGGAGCTTTCGTAGGACCACAACTCGGCTACCATCTCAATGCCGATGACAATACGAACCTCACAGGTGATGCCTTTCAGTCGGCTCCTGTATGGGGAACTACGGGTGGAGTATCCGTCGGGTATCACTTCTCCGATATCATTGGAGTCAAAATACAAGCGCAGTACTCGCAGCAAGGGACTGCCTTGAATGTGACAGATACCGAAGGCGAAGTGACGCGCTTTACCCAGCAGTTGGACTATTTCAAGGTACCGCTGATGGTAGGGTTCAATACCAATCCTCTGCAAAAGAAACTGGTGTTTGCCTTTTTCGTCGGTCCTCAGTTCACCTCTCTGGCGCGTGCCTTACAAGTCAATGACAATCCTTCAGCAGACCTTGTACCCGATCCAACTTTGATTACACGTCCTTCTACATTTGATCTGTACACAAGTACAGTGTGGGGACTGGCCACAGAGGTCGGGGTAGATATACAGCTTCCTCCTGAGCCCCTTGCTTTTTCCATTCGCTATCGTCAGGACTTCTCGTTCACAGATATTGAAAATAAGACCCAAGAGCAGACATTCTCTCGCAATGGGGAACTGGTAACTGAAGGATTTTGGCAGTTTTTCAATGGAAGCAATGGCTCACGCAGAGCGTTGACGCAGGCGTTGACCTCAGGCTTGACTTTTGGTATTACTTATACCTTAGGCAATTAATCGAAATCAGTGTGAATCTATTCTAATCCATAGTTTTCACCTTATCATACACAAAGCGGGTGTCACGTGCACTCGCTTTTTTGTTGTCTAACAGCTTAAGTCTCTCACTTTCATGATTGCATACGTACAGGGAAAAATTTCGGAAATAGAGCCTGCTTACGCAATAGTTGATTGCCAAGGGATAGGGTATTTTGTAAAAATATCCCTCAATACCTATGGAGCCATCAAAGAGAAAGCATCGGTCAAACTCCACACCTATTTCATGGTGCGCGAGGATGCCCAACAGCTATTCGGATTTTCCGATCCTTCTGAAAAACAACTCTTCGAGCAACTGATTAGCATTTCTGGCGTTGGTGGAAATACAGCCCTGATGATTTTGTCGAGTCTGTCTCCACAGGAGCTTTACAGGGCCATCACGCAGGAAGATACAGCAGCTTTGAAACGCGTAAAGGGAATCGGAGCAAAAACAGCAGGACGGATTGTGCTGGAATTGAAGGATAAATTGAAAATAGAGGGGGAAATAGGGGCACAACCTACAAAGGGAAAAGTGGCAGATTCAGCCAAAAAACAAGAAGCTCTCACAGCTTTGACGAGCTTGGGACTCAACAAGAATGTGATGAACCAGCGCATAGATAAGATTTTAAAGGATGAAGGACCCGATGTTTCTGTCGAGCAGATCATTAAGCTTGTGCTGCGAAATCAATAAATGTATTTCATTGAGTATAATTTACGATTAAAGGAAGCTATATTGAGCCAGAAATTAATTTTAACGAAAGCCCAATGAGCACTTGATGTATGATCAGGTAGTATGTGACGTTTGGTGAGGGCATGACAAAAATCATGTGTATCTTTTCCTGTGAAAATCTTGGAAAAGGCTCGCTCAAATGTATTCTAAGTGCTTGGGGAAATCTTTTGGGCTTTATTATGAATCCAGATTTGCTAGTTTTGCATCATAAATTCATTACACACCAACATAAGAACTGTCCCTCCTGCCTATGAAGCACGTGCTACGCTGATACTTTGTAAAAACGTAGAGATTGTCAAACTAAACCTACCAAAGCTTTGACCAAGTTCAGCATTGCAGTGCTGGTGTCGACTTTTTTGTCATTTTTTTACACCAGCCCAGAGGGAACAGTAGAAGACGTGCAGGAGCTCGAATGGGCTTCGGACACCTTGGTGCTTTCGTCCTTGACGAATGATCCACCACCCAATGACACGTCGAAAACCAAGAAAAATCCCAACGATCGGCGTGGAGACCCTACGCGGCAGACACGTATTTCGCCCCTACATCTCGATTATCCATCCAACTACAGCGTAGACTATCGCTTGAAGGAGGATATGGAAGGCTATGAGATTTATGAGCGGATTGGTAATACTGATATACGGTATCCATCGCACATCAGTTTCGAAGATTATCTCGAGTACAATAGGAAGAAGAAAGCTTCTGAGTTTTTCCGAGAAAAAGCGATGTCTTCAAACGAGGAGAACCAGCAGGGGCTCCAACTGGACATCGACATTGAAGAACTGGAAGATATTTTTGGTGGGGGGAAAATCTCGATTCGACCTACGGGTTTTGCTACGCTGAGATTGTCACTGGATCGCAACCGAAACGACAGTGAGCAATTGAATATCCAGCAGCAAAATCCTCCTCCTTTCCTCAACTTCCAGCAGGATATACAGGTTGGGGTGATCGGCCAGATCGGAGAGAAGCTTCGCTTGAATGTCAACTTTGATACCCAGGCCACCTTCGACTTCGAAGATGAGTTGAAGCTGGCTCACAAGGGGACTGAAGATCAGATCATCCAGGAGATCGAAGCAGGGAATGTGAGCATGCAAGTGGGCAACTCCCTCATGCAAGGTCGCCAAAACCTATTTGGGTTGAAGACCAAACTACGCTTCGGTCCTGTATACGTGAGTGGGATTGCCTCATTTGAGCGTGGACAGGTGGAGACTGTGCGCGTCGCAGGTGGTGGAGCGATTGAGACGCCCTTCGAGAAGGAAGTAACAGAATATGATGCCAACCGCCACTTTTTCCTTTCGCACTTCTTCCGTTCTGTATACGAAGACGCATTGGACAATCTCCCCGTCGTGCAGTCTCGCCTACAGATCAACCAAGTAGAAATATGGGTCGAGCGTCAGGGCTTCACAAGAAACAACCGAAATGCAGTGGGTTTCCTTGACTTGGGAGAAAATGAACTCCCCATCGCAGGAGGACAAGGGGTTGTGTATAATGAAAATATTCAAAGTAGCACGGCCAATAGCGACCGCTATCCTAGCAACGAGTCCAACGACCTTTATGACATTCTTGAGAATACACCTGCAGCGCGTGACATCACCACGACTCGAAATGCTGTAGAAGGCTTATCCAACTTGCGCATGGTCAATACAGAGGACTTCGAAGTGCTCGGGAACATGCGGCGTCTGGAGCCCAATGAATACAAGATCAATACGAAGTTGGGGTACGTATCTTTGAATACGCCCCTACGTTCAGATCAGGTATTATTTGTCGCGTACAACTATACCTTGGATGGAGAAGTCAAGCAGGTAGGGGAATTCTCGAATGAAATTCCCGTAAACCAAGACAACACCAACGTCTTGTTCCTCAAAATGCTGCGACCTTCTGTTACACGTGTCTCTCCCTATCCTGGTTGGGATCTGATGATGAAAAATATCTATCAGATTGCCTTTGGGATCAAACAGGACGACTTCTTCCTCGATGTACGATTTGAAACGGGAACAAGCGCAGGAAAAGTCAATTATCTTCCCAACTCACCCGTAGACAATAAGCCGCTAATTCAGGTACTGGGAGTGGACAACGTGACCAACAACACAGCGCCAGGTCCCGACAACTACTTTGATTTTATCAATGGATATACAGTAGATACGGACAAAGGAACCGTCATCTTCCCCAAACTAGAGCCCTTTGGTTCACACTTAGAGGAGCAGCTGGCCAATGATCCTGAGGCGATAGAAAATTATGTCTTTGACCAGCTCTATCGAAATACCCAGGCCAGTGCCCGACAGAATGGACCTCAGTTTCGATACTCGATTGAGGGATATTTCCGCTCTGCGGGCAACTCGGAGATTCCCCTGAATACCTTCCAGCTCAAGGAAGGTGGGGTCATTGTGACCGCTGGTGGACGCCAGTTGACAGAGGGGCAGGATTATACCGTAGATTATTTTGGGGGAAAGGTCATCATCATCAATCAGTCGATCCTGAATTCAGGACAGGAGATTGAGGTGTCTTATGAAAACTCTCAGTTATACAGCTTGCAAACGCGTAGATTATTGGGATCGCGTGCAGAGTACAGTCCTTCCAAGGACCTCTCTCTGGGTCTGACGATCTTGAATTTGCGTGAGCAGCCCATCAACCAGAAGCAGATCCTTGGACAAGAACCGATCAACAACACCCTTTGGGGATTCGATGCCGCCTTTAACCGAGAGTCAGGCTTCTTGACAAAAGCCATTGACAAACTGCCATTGATCACCACGAAGGCCCCTTCGTCCTTCATAGGATCGGCAGAATTTGCGCAGTTTTTACCAGGAGCGCCCAACCAAACCAAGTTGAGGGATCAGGATGGAAATGTCATCGATAATGGGATTGTGTATTTGGATGACTTCGAATCCTCTACCCCGCCTTTTACCTTGATGAATACCTCCAATTGGTTCTTGGCCTCCTATCCAGAAGGGAATCCCGACGTCTTTGATCCCCGAACGGTCTACAACAATCCGCGATCTGCCAACTACAACCGAGGGAAGCTTGCGTGGTATTCCATTGATCAGGTCTTTTACAATGCCAGGGCAAACGAGGTACCAGATGCAGACCAGGAAAATAACTATACAAGGAAAATTGAGCCTACGGAGATCTTTCCCCAAGCCTCATTGCCCATTGGGAATATTTTTCAGCGAACATTTGACCTGCGCTATGACCCGCGTCTGAGAGGACCTTATAACTATCAGGTAGATCCTACACGTGTATCGTCTAACGGCCTCCTTTCGCAGCCAGACGAAAACTGGGCAGGGGTAATGCGTGTCATTGACCTTAACAACGACTTTGAGGCGACCAATGTGGAGTTCATTGAATTTTGGATGATGGACCCCTTTGATGCAAAAGATGGCAATCCATTCTCTGATGGAGGAGAGATGTACTTCAACCTAGGTTTGGTATCGGAAGAAATTTTACCTGATGGAATTGTTTCTCGTGAAAATGCACTTCCGAGCCCATCAGATCCCAATCTTCCAATAGACTCTCTCAGCCCTTGGGGGAAGATTCCGATTCTTACGCCTTTGACAGAAACCTTCGTCAACAATCCCGAAGATCGTTTGAAGCAAGACGTAGGACTGGATGGTCTGCCTACAGAAGAGGAAGTCACCTTCTTCTCGGATGTGATTGATACCCTTTCGCAGTTTTTGACTCCTGCCGCTTTGAATCGCTATGAGACAGATCCAAGTTCGGATAACTACACCAGTTACAGAGATCCTGAGTTGCGAGACAGTACCGCGAGTATCCTCAGAAGATACTTTGACTTCAATGGCCAGGATGGCAATACGCCCGTTCGTAATTCGGCCCAGGAAGAAAACTCCAACTTGAGTCTCCAAGCTACCAGCTTACCTGACCAGGAGGACATCAATCGCAACGGGAGCCTCAACTTTACCGAGCAGTACTGGCAGTATCGCATTCGTATGAATCCCGACTCCTTGGTGCCTGGACAGAATTTCGTAGTAGATACCGTACGAAGTGTAGCCAATATCGGGCGAGGGCAAACCACAGAGGTGACTTGGTACCAGTTTCGTATCCCGATCCGAAGCGGTACTGCGGTCAATGGCATTTCCAACTTCCAGAGTATCAACTTTATGCGTATGTACATGACAGGCTTTCGCGATCCTGTGATCATGCGTATGACAGAGTTTCAACTGGTATCTTCTCAGTGGATTCGCTTCAATGGAGAACTCGCAGAAGAAGGCGTCGTCGTGACACCTACTGAGGCAAATGAAACAACCTTTGAGCTGGGGCAGGTCTCACGTGAGAGAAACTCTCAGAAGCTTCCTTACAATTATGTCCTTCCTCCTGGCATCATTCGCCAGCAGCTAGGGGTGAACACCTTTTCTCAACAGGTAGAAGATGAGCGCTCGCTTGTGATGCGTGTGTGTAAACTCACAGATGGAGACGCACGTGGGATGTATAAAATCACCCGAAACGACCTCCGACAATACGAGCGTTTGAAAATGTTTGTCCACGCAGAGCCCTTCTCCCCTGACAATGGCTTGACGCCTTCCAACTTCGAGCAGCCGGGGGATGCGATGGTGTTTATTCGACTGGGATTGGACAATGATCAGAATTACTACGAATATGAAATGCCGCTCTCTCCCTCAGACCCTGCCTTCCCCAACCTCAGGGAAAATGTATGGCTACCAGAGAATGAGTTCGACATTGACTTGGCAGCCTTTGCGGGTGCGAAGTCGCGGCGAGGAACGAGTTTTGGGCAGATTTATCGCTATCGAGATACGGTAGGACTGCCAGAAGGACACGCCATCATCATCAAGGGAACGCCTAAACTCTCAGATGTGCGCAACATCATGGTGGGGGTTCGCAATCCTGAAGATGGCAATACAGAGCCACTTTGTATGGAAGTGTGGGTGAATGAATTGCGCTTGACCAACTTCACCCAAAATAGTGGAGTAGCCGCGAAATTCAACGGATCAGCTACATTGGCAGATCTCGCGACTTTCCGTGTCAATGGTCAATATAAGTCAGCAGGATTTGGGCCATTGGAACAAAAGCTCAGTAACCGTCCACAGGAAGAAGAGTTGCGCTACGATCTCGAAGCCAATGTCAACGTGGACAAAGTCTTCCCTAAGAACTGGGGAATGAGCTTACCCGTCACGGTGCGATACAGTCGGGCAGAGCGTACACCGCTTTTCAATCCGCAGGAAGCAGACGTTTCGGTGGACCGATTGTTGGAGGCGCTGCCGAGGGATACTGCCCAGGCGAGGTTGAGGGAAATCCAGGATTTCAAACAGACGCGAAGCATCGCACTGACCAATTGGCGGATCAATCCGACGCAGTCCGCTTCCAAAAAGCCAGGAGCCAAACCCAAGCCTAAGCCCAAAAAGAGTGAAGGAGGGGGCAGCAAGCAGAAGACGAAGATGCCTTGGTCGATCACCAACTTCAACGCGACTTACGCTTATGTCGAGACGCAAGCGCGCAATGCGACCATTGCCAGTCAGTTGAATACTCAACATCGTGGTGCGCTAGGCTATCGATACAATTTCCCCAAAGTAAACGTCAAGCCTTTTGCCTTTATCTCGAAGGTCAAACCTTTGAATAGTACAGTGGGCTTCCTCTCCAAATTTGCCATCAACCCGCTCCCTGCCAATGTACAGGTATCGGTCAACGGAAACCGTCAATTTGAAGAGCGGATCTTGCGTGTGATTGGGGATGGACAGTTGGTGCTCGATCCTTTGTATGCCAAGAACTTCCTGATCAACCGAAACTATACTTTGAACTGGCCGATTTTCCCTAGCTTGCAAGTCAACTTCACCGCAGCCAATATCGCCAGGGTAGATGAGGTACGTGGACGGTGGGAAGACGCGACGCAGGAGGAGCGAGACTCGCTAGCAGGAAACTTCCTTAACAACTTGATCTTCTTCGGACGTGATACCGTCACTTATGAGAAAGAGTTCACTCGAATGATCAACTTTGGGCGAAATACCCAGTACAATCATACGCTGAATGCAGCCTATCAGCTTCCTTTCTCCCAGATGAAACTCCTCAATTGGATCAATGGCAACATCTCGTACACAGGTACCTTCAACTGGATGCAAGCACCTGAGATCAGTCCTTCGCTAGGGGCGACCATCAGCAACACTCAGGCAATACAGGCCAGCGTACGGATGGACTTGAATAATCTCTATCGAAAGGTCAAGCCGTTGCGTAAAGTATTAGAAGCACAAAATAAACGCAACCAGAATCAGCGACAGCAAACGACCGTCCGGCAGCCACCACCGAATGGAGATACAGAAGCCGAGCAAGACTCGACCAATAAGCCTGATCCTTTCTGGTTCCTCAAGCAGGTGGGCAATCAGGTGATTCGGATCGCTTTGAGTGTGCGTAGCATCGACTTGAGCTACAACCGCAACAGTCAGACCATGCTGCCAGGGTACTTGCCTGAGACGGACAACTTTGGGCTGGACTTCAATACAGGTTCTCCCATTTTGCCTCCGACGCTGGGATTCGTCTTTGGTTCACAGACAGACATACGAGGCCTGGCTGGGGAAAATGGTTGGATCACGACGGATACGACGCTGGCGAATTTGTTCAACAACAACTTCTCGGATAACCTCACAGCGCGAACTTCGCTGGAGCTGTTCAAGGACTTCAGGATTGACCTGTCGGCGAATCGAACGAGTACCTTGAACAAGAGTGCCTTCTTCCGATTTGATCCGAGTACAGGGGGCTTTGACAACTTCGACCCGCTGACGACAGGTAACTTCAACATGTCGTACATCTTTGCAAACTCGGCCTTCGAGCAGGAGGACCCGCGCAATCCGAACTCGCAGTTGCTCCGCCAGTTCTCGAACAATCGAACCATCTTGTCGCGTCGTTACGCCGAGGCCAATCCTGAGACGGCGGACCTCGACAACGAGCAGTACTTCAACTTCCGCAACGGCTACTTGGGAAGTAACCAGGATGTGATGATCACAGCTTTCTTGTCCACCTATGGATTGATCGGGCCTGAGCGTATTGAGCTCTCTTCGCAGCCGTTGATCCCGCTCCCCAACTGGAGCATCAACTATACGGGCTTAGGCAAGATTCCCTTCTTGAAGAAGAAATTCAACGGGATCACCATCAAGCATACGTATCGTGGGACGTACACCATCGGAACCTTCAACAACAGTTTGTTCTTCCGCGACGATGATGGCGACGGTTTTGCGGATACATTCAACTCTTTGGATACGTTGGGCTTAGGCTTTGACTTGAAGGATGCCTACAGTGAATTCTTCATCCAGGGCGTGCAGGTATCGGAGCAGTTTTCGCCCTTGATCGGGGTCAACTTCACCATGAAGAATGGCTTCAATGCCAACATCGACTACAAGCGTGGGCGTCAGATCTCTTTGAACGTAGGGAACTTGCAGGTCATTGAATCCAAGAATCAGGACATCGCGGTCATGTTTCGCTATCGCAAGGACAAGTTGAATTGGTTCTTCCGCCTCTTTGGTCGGGACTTCAACTTAGAGAACACCGCCAACTTCAGCTTCCAGATGACGGCGCGTGACACACGGGAGATCATCCGACGGATACCTGGAGAGAAGGTCGGGGGTACAGGAGACTTCCTAGAGGACGTGAACCGCGGGGGTTTGAACTTGATCTTTGAGCCACGGATTGACTACACCGTGAGCAAGCGTGTCAGTGCCCAGGTTTTCTACAAGTACAATTTGAGCAATCCGTATACGGAGGTCGTACCCAAGACTTCGTTTTCGAGTGTGGGCTTCCAGATCCGCTTCTCGCTAGCGAACTAGGGATAGAGCTTGATTGAAATATTGGAACGCATCTCACTTGAGTGGGGTGCGTTTTTTTGTATTTGGGGGAGTTGTGGGGGAGGGGGTAGATTGGGATATCGTGTGTATACGTCAATAGGGGAATGGCAAAAGCGCAATAGAATGTGGTTTTTGGGCCTCTGAATAGCAGTTAAGGGGCTGAAAGTTGACGTACTTACAGATTCTTATTGCGTGTTACTTAGGGATATCGTGTGTATGCGTCAATAGGGGAATAGCAAAAGCGCAATAGATAGTGGTTTTTGGGCCTCTGAATAGCAGTTAAGGGGCTGAAAGTTGACGTACTTACAGATTCTTATTGCGCTTTTACCATTCTCCTATCGACACATACACA
>JBCBFT010000107.1:0-23135 GCA_038527485.1 Bacteroidota bacterium | reverse complement strand
AACTACAGAATCGTCCCCCAAAATTGCAGGAACGCATCTTTCAAAAGCTTTTTGAAGCTGCCGAAATCGCCAAACTCTCTAAAAACGAGCGAGATGCTTACGAAAATAGCCTAAAGCACTATCGAGACATCAATAATATAGCTGATACCTCAAAGGAGGAAGGGAAATTAGAAGGTAAAATGGAAGTCGCACGCACGATGCAGGAAAATGGAGTACCCCTAGAAAAGATCCAGCAATTCACAGGTCTGAGTATGGAGGAGTTGACAGAGTTGTGATCTACGAAAAAAATGAGACCTTCCCGCATGTGAGAAGGCCTCTATTAGTTGAAGTATCTCCTTCTGATTACTTGATCATAAAGTTGATGATATCAGAAGTTGTCTCATTACCTAAGTAGTCTACTGCACGGATCTTCAATGTGTGGAAGCCTTTTGAGATGCCCTTGATAGGACCTGCATACAATCTTTCTGTATTCTCATCCATGGTGTAGAAAATCTTGTTTGTTCCTACTGCCTCATCTGTTGCAGCTAGATAAAGTAAGTTGTGCGTAGAGTACACAGGCACCTCACCTTCTTCATCCATCTTCGCCATCCCGACATTTTGCATGCTAAAGTGATGATAGATCTCGGGTCCGTCATTGTCTACGACCAAGAAGAAATCATTCTCTGCCAAGTTGTTCACGTTGTCCTTGGCAAAATAATCTACCTTGTGGTATCCATCCTTCTCTATAGAAAAAGGATCGATGAACTCCTCTTCTTCTCCATCCAACTTATAGTTGAGCGTCTGCACACCCGACTGGTAATCCGTAGCTGTAAGACGAACCTTTGTATCACTCGTGATAAAAGTCGTATCGCGCGTCTTAAACTGTGGCCCCACATAGGCATGGTTGATCTTGGGAGCAGATAGATCTAGCATCAAGTTGGCCAAGTCATCGTCACTCTTCAAGGCACCGATGTTGTCTACCTTATCCTGCCCTTTGAACTTCACGTAGTGAGCTCCCTGACCTCCCTTGAGTTGAAAAGGCTCTGAATACTCTGTAAACGGACGTCCATCTTGAGTGAAAAAGATCGTCCTTACACCTGCCTTGTTATCCGTTGCTGATAAGCTGATCATAGAACGCTCCGAGACATAGGCCTTACCCTTGGCACGGTACACATCTCCTTTGATTTCTGCGGTGACGACAGGAGCGATCTTGTCCAGATAAAACTTCAGGGTCTGCACCTCTTCTTCATTGGCTACGCGGTCTGTTGCTCGATAGGTCAGGACATGGTCCCCATCCTTTAGATAGGCCACATTGATTTTTCCTCTTAAGATCGCCTCAGGTGCCTCGTCCACCTTCCAATCTATGCGCTTGACGCCTGCCCCATTGTCTTTAGCAAAGAGATCAATGTTCACTTTGGAAGAAAAAATCATGTCTAGACGTGTGCCCTGAAGGGTGTAGTCTGTCTTGGGTGCCGTGTGATCTACTGTAAATGCCTCCACATGCACTTTCTCATCATTTCCGACGCGGTCTACCGCATAATACTCGAACTTATACGTTCGTTCTTCGCCAAACTTGATTTCATCTTTATACAAACCAAAACTTGATCCATTGGTCGCAAAAAGAATTTGTTCTAGGCCAGCCATTTGGTCCTTACTGCTAAGTGTGGCAGCCAACCCTTTCCCATAAAAGGTGACTTCATTTGAAGTGTACTTGGGTGCATCATTGTAAATGATCTTGGTAGTAGGAGCCAGACCATCTACATACACAGGAAAAGAAACCTCCTGCTCAGGAATCCCTGCCATATAATCTTTGTGTCTGATGTAGTGTGTACCATGACCATCAAAATACATAGGATTGGCAAATTTTTCCATCGTAGGAGAGGTCACCTCAGTCATTCGATAAGATTCCCCTTTGTCTTCTTCAGAAGAGGTAATATTGACGTACACAGGAAGACTCAACTGCCAGTATATTTTTCCATCCTCATCCTGTAGGGTTTTCTTGGGATGGTTGGGCTTTCGAGAGCCATCCTTTGGATCGTCCATTTTGGGATCAGTGTCCAAAGGCTGAGCAATGACGGTTTCAAAGCAAGCAAAAGCTACAAAAAGAATAAGGAGTATCTTTAGTTGTTGCATGAAAAAGTAGTTTTAAAGGAGCTTAATTATGCAACAAAAGTAGGGCCCCCTAAACATACCTAAAACCGAAATTTTATAAATAAAAAACAACACGCATGCTAAAATATGTAAGATCTTAAACAAAAGGCAAACTTATTCGAATCAGCTAAAATCGAGCGTTATCCATCATTTAGGACAGGAGCGTATACATTCTCTCCTCCGTATTCTCCTTTCATTTTCCATTTCTCATCCTTTTTCTCCCTATTTATCTATACATTCTCCCATATATGACCATTAGCCTACTAGACTGGCGCATCCTATGTACGTTTAGAACTTTTGGTGCGTAATTCTCTTCTTATGCCAAAATGATATACTATGCATAAAAATCAAGGGTTAGAAGGTGTAAGGACTTGGCACGAACAATTTAAAAAGCGCGTGGGAACGAAAGTAAGGCCCTCCTTTTCCCTAAACGTACTACTTACCACCCGCAAAGGTGGATTTAGAACGGAACCGCCAAAGATCGGCTTAATATGACCTTCGGCTGCCTTTAAATGACCATTCGTCATCTTTCTTTCAATAACTCGTATATTTTCAATTTTAAAAATCATTCCAAAATTTTGGGAATCCAACATGGAGCATGTACAGCAATTCTTATCCTGCTCCTAGATTTATCCCAATAATACTCGCCCTTCTGTACAATTAATTTGAGTGGCAAACGTCGACAATCACAATAGTTACCCTGATTCATTATTCTATTCATATTCATTCTTCCAACTACACCCTCACTAACATTGCGTATCATGAGTACAACAGTTAAGCGTATACTGATCGGCATCGGCGCCTTCGTTTTGCTATTTGCTGGATATGTGGGTTATCAATTCATGACAACCAAGAACCACAGCCCCGAAAAAAAGATCGCATTTACCTCAGGAGATTGGGAAGTATCTGTCTTTTACAACCGTCCTTACAAAAAGGAACGTATCATCTTCGGAGAGCTGGTTCCCTATGGAGAAGTCTGGCGCACGGGTGCCAATGAAGCGACTACTTTCACGACCAATCAGGACCTGCTGGTCGAGGGACAACCGCTGAAAGCGGGGACCTACACCCTCTGGACTATCCCTCAACAGGATGCATGGACCGTCATTTTCAATGAGAAATCCTATGACTGGGGTGTCAAAATGGAGGATTTTAAGCCCGTCGCGAGTCGAGAAGCAGATGGAGACGTACTTCAAGTCATCGTACCCGTCACTGCTCTGACAGAATCCTTGGAACAGTTTACCATCACCCTCGAAGGAGAAAGCTCGCCTACCATGGTACTTGCCTGGGATCAGACACAAATCGAAGTTGGCATCGCAAAGGAAGGCGCAGAAGAACCTCAGATGGCTGTCATGCCGCAGGATTCCATTCAGTAAAAGTATCCTATATCATAGATCGGGCTGTCTCTCACTGAGGCAGCCTTTTTTCTTAGACCATGTTTAGGACAATGAAAATCTAGCTAAAAAGCAGAGATTTTAGGTTCTGGTGAAAGCTATTTTGTGAGCTTTAGTGGGGCCAAATCGATCAAAATAGATGGCGTTCAGACTCTGAAAGCGCAAACTATTCGCGGATTTGAGGTTTCAAATATGGTCTTAGAAAGACTCAGGAGATATACCGGAATCATTCTTATACGAGCCCTCACATACAAAACTTTCGCACGCCATGTAGGGTATACCTACTCATCACGATTCTTGAGTGGAAGCACGGCACCAAATGGTGCAACAATATACCCTTAACAAAATTTTGAATATGCGTTTTTCCCACTCATTGATCATCAGTGTACTCGTACTAGCCCTTTGTTCTTGTAAAGACGAAATTGTAACGTGTGAAGGAGAGGAAGTCACATTTACCGATGCTACCATCGAGGTATTGACTCTAGGTGACTCACGTGTCGAGGGACTCCGATCCGAGTTTGAAAGCTACCGCTTCAATCTCTGGAAGCTTCTAATTGAAGACAACTGGGACGTAGATTTTATCGGCACCCGACAAGATCCTGGCCAATACCCACTGGTGCTGAATCGTTGCTTTGACACAGATCATGAAGGATTGGGAGGAGAAACTACGGTAGGATTGATAGAAACACTCAAAAACAAGACCTTCGCCAAAACGCCTGAGGTCATACTGGTAGGAATCGGAGGCAATGACCTAGCAGATGCGGGAGCCACAGCAGAAGCTACCCTGAATAACTTGGAGGAAATCATCGACTTGATACAGGGACTCAATCCCAATGCGATTATCCTGATTGAACAAATTGCCCCTGGAAAAACCGAATTCATGACAGCTGAAATTACCGAACGATTCCTGGCCTACAATGCAGGCATTCCTGCAATCGCAATGGCTAAGGCCACGAGCAGTTCCAAGGTCATTGTAATCGATATGGCGGCAGGATTTAACGATGGCCTGCTGGCAGACGATGTACATTACAATGAAGCAGGGGCTCAGTTTATAGCAGATCGATATTTTGCGGCATTCGAAGCCAATGTCACTCGATAAGGAAATAGGTTCACTTTATCGCTTTCGTAGCTCCTGCTCATAGTAGGGGCTTTTTTCTTGGCTTAATCCCCTATATGTCGGCTATCTCATCGAAAGGCTCATTCCTACCTGCTATTATGCAAATATGCTACTAAAGTACTTCCTCATACTCATTACCTGCTGCTCGTGGATGGCACCCCTCCAGGCACAGGATAAGACCAAACAAGCCTTCTTTCAGATAGAAGGAGTTGCCATAGATGGTTACGATGTTGTGGCCTACTTCACCGAACATCAAGCGCAAAAAGGAATAGACCAATACCAAGCATCCTATGGTGGGGTACGATGGCTGTTCAGCTCTCAGGCACATGTAGATTCATTTGCTGCTAATCCGCAAGCCTATCTGCCTGCATATGGGGGCTATTGTGCCTATGGCATGGCCTTCCACGGGAGGTACGAAGTCTCTGGTGAAGTATGGGAAATAGTCGAGGGTAAACTATACCTTTTCCATCCTGCGGAATATGTCTTCCGTAAGTGGACCAAAAATCGGGCGAATCTACAAGCACGTGCAGATAAATTTTGGCAGAAAAAGTCGAACCCATAGGATGCGTTTTGGAGGGGCGAACATATAGAATAGCAACTTATTTCTCTTCGTAGGAAGGAATTCGCCATCTCCTTAAACGATTCTTCGGCTTTTGTTTGATAAAAGGTAGGGTAAGTCGCCGTCAACCGATTGTCTAGGCAAAAAGGAAATCTTTCGTTCTTACCTACTTTAATTTAAGCAAAAGCGAAACGCATTGCGATTTCGTTCAGGGGGGGCACCTGCATTGGCAGGTGCCTAATTTTTATGCCTCTGCGACCTTTTCTTCCACCAAATCCTTCCTTCTCCCAAAGTAAAACATCATAAAGCCTCCTGAAACAAACATCAGCAAGCTGTAAACGGCTGCTGGGATTGAAATCGTAGAATTGGCTAAAACTGTTACTGCAATCACAATCGCCAAAGTCCCATTTTGAATGCCTGATTCAATGGAGATGGTGATAGACTGCTTGAGGTTGAGGCGAAATAGCCGTGCAGTCAAAAATCCCAGGGACATTGTCAACACATTCAAAGCTCCCGTAGCCAAGCCAATCTGGCTGACATAATCGACAATATTTGCTCGCTCCTTGATAATGATCGAAAGCAAAATCACTAGAAATAAAACGGTAGAAACGATTCGTACAGGCCGGTCCATCCTAATGGCAAAAGCTGCACTACGGGAGCGAATCAACATACCTAATCCTACTGGGATGAGGACGATGACCAATATCTGCAGGAGCATTCCTACCTCGTCTACGTCTACCACCTGGCCTGATTCACTAAAATAATCGAAAGCAAAGCCCACAATCAGTGGAATGGTCAATAGGCTAATCAAGCTACTGATCGCAGTCAGGCTGATCGACAAGGCCGTGTCTCCTCTAGATACATGACTGATCAAGTTGCTGGTCACCCCACCAGGACAGGCAGCAATCAGCATCAACCCTATGGCAAAGGTGTTGGGCATCGAAATCACCTGCGTTAGCCCAAAGGCGATCAGCGGCAGGAAAATCAGCTGATTGCCCAATCCAATCAGAGCTGCCTTGGGCTGGGAAAATACCCGACGGAAGTCGTCAACCACTAGCGAAAGCCCCATGCCCAGCATGATGATGAAAAGAGAGGCAGGCAGCAATACATCAGTCAAAAAGGAGGATTCCATGAATTTGTCTTCTAAGGGTTCATCTCATCTTCATATTACGAAATTTGGGAAAGAACAGAAACATGTTTCATGTTACATATGGTATTTTTCTTTGTCACACTTTTTATATCTAACTTTCTTCATAGATTGATTATATTCTTTCTCACAGACCCTTTATCTCGAAGGTTATGCTCAACAAACGGATCAGATGAGACGAATAAGTCTATCGCTGATTTCAGATTTCGTCTGGATTTTCTGACTGACTTGTCCTCATCAACCTATTTTGAATTTATTATATGGATTTATTCAGTACGCTTACCATTGTACTCTTTCTGATCGGCGCTGTTCAAGGGGGCGTGTATGGCAGTATTTTATGGACGGGCAAAAAAGGCAATCGCATAGGAAATAGACTTTTGGCCATGCTCCTATTTCTGCTCTCTTACCGTCTCCTCATCCAGAGCATGCGCTTGTTTGGGCTGGGATACTATGATACGTGGTACTACTTCATGTTGGACCTGAGTTGGGTGATTGGCCCCCTACTCTACTTCTATGTCAAAGCGCAGACTGTACCCAAATTTCATCTCACGCGGAAGGACTGGATTCACTTTCTCCCTCTGGCTATTCAAATCAGCTTCAGTATTTTCGTCAGACTGCAAAATCTATACTGGGAGGGGACCAGGGAGAGCCTTACTTGGGCGGGCTACTGGGGATATGTCGTATGGATGAACTACTCGACCATTTATATGGTGGCGAGTATTTCTATTGTTTCCTATGCGTTTCTCGCAGAGCGTGCCTTGAAAGATACAGGCGCGGCTGTTGCAATTGATGCTGAAAGAATCGCTTGGATTCAGCGCATCGTTCTTGCATTCAAATGGTACTTCCTCCTCGTTTTGGCCATCCTCTTCATCGATCTTCTGGCTTACAATGTCATCATTAGCAGCGACTATTATTACTTCAACCGATTCTTTTATTTCCCTTTCTTCGTGGGTGTATCCATTTTGACTTATTGGGTAGGACTTGAGGGCTTCAAACGTAAAGATGAAGATGGAGTAAAAGAGAAAGTAGTGCTTCCTCAGGATAAAAAGGTACAGCTAGAACAAATTGCGCAACTGCTCGAAGAAAAAATGCGTGAAGAGAAGCTATATACACAGCCTGATCTCTCCTTGCAAGTAGTAGCTGATCACCTGCAAGTCAAGCCCTACCTTATCTCTCATAGCCTCAAAGAAATCCTTCAAACCCGATTCAACGAATACGTCAACACTTGGCGTGTAAAAGAAGTCCAACAACTCCTGAAGGAGCCCCAAAATCAAAAGTATACCTTGCTCAGTATTGCCCTAGAAGCGGGCTTTAATTCCAAGTCCTCCTTCAACCGTGCCGTCAAAAAACATCTGGGCATCTCTCCGAGCGAGCTCAAGACATTTTCAGAGGATTCAATTAGCTAATTGAGCCCTACATCTGTGCTTCTTGAGGGTTCAATTAGAAAAATGGGACGAAAATCGAGTACCAATACCCCTCCTTTGTGTCATATCCTTTTTCTCACATCAAAAAACCAGACTATGAAATTCTTGGTACTTACAAGCCTTTGCTTCTCCTTGCTCTTTGCCCAACACTCATCACAAGAAGGGTCCGATCCCTCTCTTTTAATTGGTACGTGGCAGCTAGATATGACACCGCAAGATATTACCGATGATAATTTTGCGATGATGCGCATCCGAAGAGTAGATGACAAGGGCTTCTACGGCACGTTCTATCGTAAGGGCGTCGAAATCAGAGAAGGCAGGTTCAACACCCAAAGAGGCATATTGTATGGTGCTCTGGTATCAGGAGACAATAGTGGCGACTACAACACCACTTTCTTCTTGAAAAATGGCATCCTATACGGCAGTACACACTCCCTACAGCGCGACTTCCTAGCCGTATGGACGGCAATTAAAGTTTCTGATTCCTAAGTTACTTTGGAGATATTTTCAGGTCTAGTCCTTCGTAAAGGCTAGACCTTTTCTGTTTTATCCCATATCTTTTTAGCACGATGAGAAAGCATGCGCACTTAACACGCAATAAGCATCCGTAAGTACGTCAACTTTCAGCGCTTTGATAGCCCCTCAGACTCCATGAACCCATATTCTATTGCGCTTTTACGATTCGCCTATTGACGTATACACACACATACCCTAAACCATATCCTTTCCCTCCATCTTTACAATTATATTTCCATTCCAAAAGAAGCACATCCCACCAATATGAAAGGCATCTGACATATCTACATATTGCCCACCCGCGACAGCTTGAGCATACAATTTACCACAAGAATCCCAAGAATGGTTCTTGAGTCAGCTCAATAACTTGTCACTGCGAACCAGATATTGGGAAAACCATTATCACCTATGGCTTTGACCCAGCCCCTCTGCCTGTTAGTCACCTGACAAGGGCAGCCTTTTACAGCATCACATGCATCATCTGCTACCGTCCAGATTGCCTCCACGCGTGCCCAGTCACCCTTCATCTCTAGTATGTTGAGGTGAATTACATGGTTTGTATCCCGATGATTTCCTGGCATACAAACGATTGTATCAGATGTGGGTGAAGGGCCCTCATGAAGATCCAGACAACGCTTATCTAAGTTGACACCTACAGGAACACCGCCAATAGGATGCTCTTCTACCTGTCCATACCTCATCTTCTGTTTGAGCAAATCGCGATAGGTGAATCGATCCAGCTCAAGAGCTGTCAAATCTTGCTTTCTAACAAAAAATCCTCCTCCCCTTGTATGCCAAAATACCTTTAGATAATCAGGGTTATGGGAAGGTATGGCTTTTATATACACATGATGAAAATGGCCGATATAAGCGAGATCTTCATGGTTTATCCTCAGCGCTTTTCCAGGGCTAATCTCAATTTCAAACGTCCCATACCCATCGCTGGATAACACACCCCATTTCTCTCCCATTGGATTTTCATAGATGTCGTAGACATTGAGCTTTATACTCGGAGGCAATACCCAAACTTGATTTCCCCAATCTCCATTTCCCTCTCTAGGCATCATGATCCAGCAGGGATTATTATGTGAGGAGAATCCCGCCAAACAAAGAAAGCATGAAAAAAACAGCCCCTTGATCATATAAGTTCAGCTTCAGGTTTCAAATAATAGCAGTGTACATGCTGATGCATACCAATCCTGGGGTAGTACGCTTCGGCTGCTGGTGCCGCTAGCAAAATCAGTGTCGCTTGAGGAGCTTCCTCCCTCGTCCGCTGAATCAACGCTTTTCCAATCCCCTGTTTCTGATAGGCCTGATCTACAGCTAAGTCTGACAAATAGGTACAATAGGTAAAATCAGTCAATGCACGAGAGACACCCACAATCTTGCCTTCCTTGCGGGCTGTCAAAATAAGGTTGGCATGCTGCAGCATTCCCTCTAATCGAGCGGATTCGTCTACGGGTCGTCTTTCTCCCAAAGTAGAGCGGATCAGGATCTCTCTAAATTCAGCTACTGAGAGATGAGGTTCTAGTTGATACGTAATCATTGAATAGTGTAATAAGTGAATCGGACCATGTTTGAAACCTCAAATCTGCGAAAATTTTATCCTTCCAGAATATGACATTATGAATTCCCATCAGCTATTATTTTCATTCACAAAGTATTAGCCCCAAACTAACTATATCCCAATTAGCAAGATTTCCCTCCTCCCTACTATGATCTAAGCCTATTTGACCGATTATTCAGTTTTAGACAGGGGTAATTTATATGTAGTGTTTTAACATTTTAACCTATAGACTCATGGATTTTAACAAACCTTCAGGCCACTATCTCGATATGGAGCTGAGAGAAAAGCTTCAAGAAAAAATCACCCCCCTAGTCGAACGCACCTATACCGATGCTGCCTTCAAAAGAGAATTTATAGAGAATCCTATTAGAGTCCTTCAGCGAGAGACTGGAGAGACTTTTCAACTACCTGATGGATTTGAATTTGAAGTGGTGGACATGTCTAATCCATACAAAATCTACATACCTCTACCTGTAGATGAAGAGACAATTGAGCTTTCGGACGATCTCCTAGACCTTGTAGCTGGAGGCAAAGGGAAGAACAGGGGGGCTTGTGGGCTCCTCAACATGGCTTTGGGCTGTAACAAAACCTAATAGGATATTTGCTTGAATCATAGACAGTCTTCTTATGTCTATGATTCAAGTTTGGTTTTCTTCCACCAGTAGTTGCAAGTATGTCGCTCCATTTATTCAACATTATCCCTTAATTTAGGAATGTGTTGGGGTAGCTGAGCGAAGATTCGTAGCCATCATCTGCCTCAAGTATAAGTCATGGATCTTGTATGCTGTTCAACTCCCTGGATTTTGCCCTCTTTCTTCCCGCTGTCTTTGGCTTGTATTGGTTCATCCTGAACCGCAACCTCAAGGGGCAAAATCTCCTTCTCTTGGTAGCAAGCTACATTTTCTATGGTTGGTGGGATTACCGCTTTCTTTCGCTCATCTTCATCAGCACAGTCATAGACTACCTCGTAGGGCTTCAACTAGCTAGGACTACTCAGGCACACTTACGGAAATACCTTCTTGGGATCAGTCTCCTTGCCAACCTCGGCATGCTCGGCTTTTTCAAGTACTTCGATTTTTTCCTTCTCAACTTTGTCGAGGCTTTCACCCTACTAGGGATGCAGATAGAAGCTGCGCCTTTGCGGTTCATCCTGCCTATCGGGATTAGCTTCTACACGTTTCAAACGCTGAGCTACACCCTCGATGTCTACAAAGGAAAGCTGCAACCGACACGAGATTTCATCGCATTTGCGGGTTATGTCAGTTTCTTTCCTCAGCTTGTGGCGGGGCCTATCGAACGGGCAGCACAGCTGCTTCCTCAATTTGAGCGTACACGCGTCTTTGATTACGCACAAGCGACAGACGGCCTCAAGCAAATCTTATGGGGACTTTTCAAAAAGGTAGTCATCGCCGACAATTGCGCGACCTTTGCCGATCTATTTTTCGACCCTCAAACTCCTTACGGAGGAAGTGCCCTTCTACTAGGAGCTTTTTTCTTCACCTTCCAGATCTATGGAGACTTCTCAGGCTACTCTGATATGGCTATTGGAACAGCCCGTCTCTTTGGCTTTGACCTAATGCAGAACTTTGCTTTTCCCTACTTCTCAAGAGACGTGGCTGAGTTTTGGCGCAGGTGGCATATCTCCCTCTCCACATGGTTCAGAGACTATCTCTATATTCCTTTGGGTGGGAGTAGAGGAGGGAGGATGAAACAAATACGCAATACATTCGCCATTTTTCTGGTGAGTGGTTTTTGGCATGGAGCCAATTGGACCTTCCTTATCTGGGGAGGACTACATGCCCTTTATTTCCTTCCCTTACTCCTGCTACAGCGCAACCGCAAACACCTCCATATTGTCGCCAAAGACAAAGTGTTTCCCAGCTTTTCGGAACTAGGGCAGATCTTCCTTACTTTCTTATTAATCATGTTTGCCTGGATTTTCTTTCGTGCAGAAAGCCTCCACCATGCCCTTACCTTCATTCGACACATATTCATCCCTGCACTATTCTCCGTTCCTGTGATCCCAGGACAGATGGGAGCTTTGGCCATGAGTCTCTCATTGATTGTCTTATTCATCTTGATCGAGTGGCGAGGACGCATGTGGCTATATGCTATCCAGCATTTGGGTAAAAATCGCCCACAACTGTATCGATGGAGTATCTATATGCTTCTGATTTTTATGATTGGTATGTATATGAAAACGAGCGAAACACCCTTTATTTACTTCCAATTCTGATGAAGAAATTTCTCCTACATATCCTCCGATTTGGGCTGCTACTCACGATTTTGTACCCCTTATTACTTTTGCTTTGGGGTGCTGTTTTTCCACAGTTTCTCAAGCCCAATCTGCTCTTTGTGCAGGGAGGAGCAGGTCATATGCATACGCGTATGGAGGATGTGAAGCATACAGGTGAGGTGGACATCCTATTCTTAGGCTCCTCCCATGCGTACAGGGGATTTGATACGAGGATCTTTGAAGCTGCAGGCTACCGCGTATTCAATCTGGGCTCCTCCTCTCAGTCTCCCTTTCAAACGAAGGTCTTACTGAACCGATACTTAGATAGACTGAATCCAAAGCATATCATTTACGAGGTTTATCCAGGCACGATGGAACTGGATGGAGTAGAATCGGCTGTTGATGTGATTTCAAATGACACATTAGACACCTATGCATGGGACATGCTATGGGATATTCCCCACATTAAAGTGGCTAATACCATTTTATATGTCTGGCTGTTAGACCTTTGGGGAGGAAGGAAGGCATATCAAGAGGCTCCTCATAAGAAAGAGGAAAAGGATACCTACATTTCAGGAGGATATGTACAGAAAGCATTCGTTCCTTATTCACATCGTCATTTACCCAAGAGAGACTGGGACATCCATACAGGTCAACTGCACACATTCGAGGCTATCCTTTCTGAGTTAAAAGCTCGTGGTATTCCTCTGACCTTGGTCTATGCTCCCCTCACCTCCGCTGCGTATCAAAGTCATCCCAATCAGGAGGTTTATGATGAGATCTTCCGTCAGCTAGGAGATTATCAAAATTTCAATGGGAAACTCCCGCTCGTAGACAGCTTACATTTTTATGATGCACACCATTTGAATCAGGAAGGAGTAGAAATATTCAACCACGCGTTGCTGGATTCACTTGAAAAAAGGACAATGTCCCAAGGCAAATAAAAAAAGCCCCCAGAGGTGTGTACCTACTGAGAGCCTTGTGCTTCATGATTGTGCCTAGACCTAGTCCTAGGTCCATGATACTTTCCGTATCACATTGTGCTTAAAACCCGAATGATACCCACTGGTTGTGCTTTTTGTGTTTCGAGCACCATCCGTTTGCTTGTGTTTTCAAAGGTTGTGCCTTTGTTATTTCGTATGATCAAATATGTCATCTTTTCTCAAAAGGGACAATCGGTTCTTTACCAACGAGCGGATTTTATCTATAGGTGTGCAAACTGCATTTGTAAGTGTGATGGTTCAATCTTGGAAGGAAAAACCACTATCATTGAGAGGAATAAAAGGTAGATCTTCCCCATCCAATCCTACACATAAAACCTTAACAACCAATATATTACTCATCATTATAAATAAAATCAGACAGATCCATTTTCTATACAGAGACGCGGCAAATTCACGCATCCACTTAGAAAATACGATCCCAACTCATTCATGAGAATCATTTATGATACGCGCTCAAGTATCGTCGCATATCCTTGTCCCACACCGACACACATTGCCACGAGTGCATAGCGCTTTTGTTGTTTGTGTAGTTCGATAGCTGCCGTTTGCAAAATTCGAGTACCGGATACTCCCAGGGGATGTCCAATCGCAATCGCTCCTCCATTAGGATTGATTCTGGGATCTTCATCGTCTACACCGAGTTTGCGTGTACAAGCCAGCACTTGAGCAGCAAATGCTTCATTAAGTTCCAGTATATCCATTTCTTTCAGGCTGAGACCTGCTTTCTTCAATGCCTTTTGGGCTGCATAGACAGGACCTATTCCCATGATGCGAGGCTCTACCCCTACCACTGCCGAACTGACAATGCGCGCCATAGGCTGGAGGTTGTGTGCTTTGATACCTTCTTCAGAGGCGACCAGCATCGCAGCAGCGCCGTCATTCAAGCCAGAGGCATTGCCTGCGGTGACCGTCCCCCCGTTTTCCTGCTTCTTGAAAGCTGTGCGCAGTTTGGCTAGGATCTCGAGTGAGGTCTGCGATTTGATGAACTCATCTTGATCAAAAATGATCGGATCTTTTTTCCGCTGAGGAATCTCAACTGCTACAATTTCCTCTGCCAGTCGTCCCTCAGCCTGTGCCTTGGCTGCTTTTTGCTGAGAATTATATGCGAATCTATCCTGATCTTCTCGGCTAATCTGAAACATTTCGACTAGATTCTCCGCCGTGACCCCCATGGGATCTGTCCCATATAGTGCATGCATGCGAGGATTGACAAAGCGCCAGCCAAAGCTGGTATCTTCCATCTTCACATCTCTACCGAAAGCGGAAGAAGCCTTGGACATGACAAAAGGACCTCTCGTCATATGCTCTACCCCACCTGAGATAAACACATCCCCATCTCCTGCTTTGATGGCACGATTTGCATGGATCACCGTCGACATTCCCGAAGAGCACAAACGATTGAGCGTTTCTCCTGGAACCGTGAAAGGAAGTCCTGCAAGCAACAAAGCCATCCTAGCTACATTTCGATTGTCTTCTCCTGCCTGATTGGCACATCCCAGGATCACATCATCGATGGCATCTGGCGCCAGTTGGGTCTGACGATGGAGGAGTTCCTTGATCGGTAAGGCCGCGAGATCGTCCGTGCGGATGGGAGAAAGCGTACCTCTAAATTTTCCGAAGGGCGTACGGACAGCGTCTATGATGAAAGCCTCTTTCATGTAGTAGTCTTTATATTTTGCTTGCGAATATAGAACATTGACACCAAATCATACATTCAGAATAAAGGATAAGAAGCTACGTAAGCCTTTGGCCTTTGTTTATCTGTACCATGTAGAATACCCAAAGTGGCAATAAGCCATGTGCCAATCGAAAGACCGTCTGTGGGACAACTTCCTGTAACGTATGAGACCAACCTGACCCTTCGAAAACCCCTAAAGCCCATGTTCGTGCGACCGCTGTAAGGATTCCCCACACAATAGCATATATCAAGGCAGCATTCTGCTGGGAAGGAATAAACAGCGCGACCACCATCCAAAGATCCAATGCCCCCATGACATGGAGGAATAGCCTAGCCTCATCAGTTGACAATCCTAAAATTTCCTGAGTCATCATGAGGAAGTGGGCAGGCTGAGCATATACCCCCAAGGCATATAAACCATGGCATAAGAAAGTAAGCGCAATCAGTATGCTGGCCCAGCGAATGGCCCGATCAGTAGATAGCTTCTGATGTAGATAATATCCCATCAGCAGAGGAGTTCCAAACTGGATGGCATGCTCAAAAAGCTGTATCACGATATAATCATGTGCAACAAAGGACTCAATCGCTAGATATAACATCAAGGAAGTCGCTATCCACCAAAGTCCCAGTCCCCACGAAAAAGTCACAGGTATCATCCACGCGCATACTCCCAAAACAACCAAAAGAATGGCCAGGTATCCATTGACATCGTACTGCCCAGCAAGATCCCATCCTTTTCCGACTAAAATTGTCCCTACTGCCAAGCGTAAGATCCCTATCCCCTTATCAAATTGATGTTGAACCATAGGTCAAAATTAGAGGATAAAAATGGAGGCAGCAAGATAAATCAGAAGGAGAAATTGCTTTAGCTCATTTCTAACACTCAGCCCCTATTATGTAATCCAACTAGGGAAAATGGCAAAAATTGCTGCCTCATTTTCACTTTTACACCCTGTCGTACAAGAATCAAACACCTGATAATCTGTTTTTTGCACCAATAGAATATACTTTCTCCCCTTAATGGAATATTTACATATAAAATAATATATAATGAAAGGTTGAAGGCTATATACAGATACGTATTTCATCTACACTTACTTCTTTTGTCATTAGAAGACTATACAGGTTTTGTGTCCAAGCTTCTCATGTAAAGTTTCATGGTTTTGAGACCTATTCGTCGATAAAGCTTCGTGAAACATAGCCGACACAAACAGACTCAGAACGGTCAGTTGCCACACAAGCAAGGGACATGACATTGGCCTCCCACAAGTACCTGATCGTTTGGTAATCTTAGTTTATATGGAAAGTTTGTCACCAAGGTCTACGACATCTGCTACCCAGGAAATGGAGATTCATGAGCTCAGAGCGCAAGTGGAACACCTCAAGACGACGATCCAGCTCCTCCACACAGGCGAAGAAGTAGGAAACTACGGGGTATATAAACGCGATATACAAACAAATGAAGTCACCTGGACAGATGGCCTCGTCACGACGATAGGCATGAACGCTGATGGGCTGACAGGTCAAAACTTTATGGCACGTCTGCAAGAGCGCGTACATCCTGACGATATGCCGATCCACTTTTCTATGATCAAGCTTATCAAGAAAGGACTCAAAATCTCTCCTTTTGATTATAGGGTCATCAATGAAACAGGGGGATATCGATGGGTTCGCCATGGCATCATTGTCCATGCAGGAAAGGCGATTATAGGTACAGTCCAGCGTATAGACGAGGAGAAACGACAAAATCGACAAATCCAGATGGCCAAGATGGTCGAAAAAGGAGAAGAAGTCGGCCAGATGGGGTTCTGCATTTTCAATATCCAAACAAGCGATTTTGAAGCATCGCCCAATCTATGGCGACTACATGGAATCGACCCAAGAGGAGTAGAGCAAAAAGACTTCATCAAGCGCTCACTTGAGATGGTTCATATCGATGACCGCCACATCGCATGGAATATACAGATGCTCCTCAAACAATCTCTCCCTTGGCCAGAACCTGAATATCGAGTGATACATCCCAATGGAGCAATCCGATGGCTGCGTTTCAAATGGGAGTATTTCAAAGCGCCTCACCAACTCATAGGCACAGCACGCGATATCACGGAGAAGAAAGAAGAAGAAGTCGAAAAAGAGCGCAAGCAATATATCCTACGTGCAGGTGAACGCGTGAGTCAAACCGCCTCTTTTATCTGGAATCTTCATACCCAAGAGCTAATCCATACCCCTCAGATCCTAGAAATCTATGAATTCGAGAATAGAGAAAACATCGACAACTTCAACCTGAGCGAAAGAATTAGCGATAGGCTCCACCCTGAGGATCTACAAGAGCTCAACCATATCATGGAAAAGCTAGAACTAGGGCTCAAAAATATCAATGGCGACTACCGAATTGTGCTGCCAAAGGGTAAAATCAAGTGGATACGCCTGCGTCTGGGAGAAAGAATGAATGAACAACAGGTCGTAGGGTCCGTTCAGGATGTGACTTCCATCAAAGAAGCGGAAGCGCGAATGACCCAGGTCAATACCGATCTGGAACAAATGATTGCCACAGTATCCCATGATCTACGCGCGCCCCTGCGTCACGTAATTGCTTACGCTGACATGCTGCAAAAAGCAGCCTCCAAATGGGATCCTGAGGAGCAAATATTCGTGGAAAATATCATATCCTCATCTCAAAGATTGAGCAAGATGATCGAACAACTCCTAGCATACAGCCGCAGTAGAAATATCCAGATGGACCCTCAATGGCTCAATGGGGAAAAAATTGTAACAGAAATCAAGCGACTCTTTGAATCGGAAACCCAAGCTCGACAAATCGAATGGAATATCGATCCTATTCCCATGATTTTTGGCGATAAAAGTATGATAGAGAATGTATTTCAAAATCTATTCTCCAATGCGGTTAAGTTCACACAGTATAAAGAACATCCCACCATACATGTACATGTAGAGGCTGCAGATCAAGAAGTCATCTTTAAGATTTCGGATAATGGAGTAGGCTTTGATAATCAGCTCAAGGGAAAACTATTCAAGGTCTTTCAAAGCCTACATAAACGCAGTGAATTTGAAGGAACAGGTATTGGACTTGCCAATGTATCGCGGATCATCAAACGCCATGGAGGCGCAATCTCTGCCGATGGAAAGACAAAGGAAGGAGCTATTTTTACCTTTAGTCTACCTTTACCCCCACAGGGCTAAATAATTCTCTCTTCCCAGACAACCTCTCCTTACTTATCTACGTCTCCCAAAGGGAGATTTGAGACTTTTTTTGAATATGGGTCAAACTTTCATGAACGGCACAGGTATATGACCATGTATTTTGGTCTGCTTCGTGGACGTTACTCGGATGCAAGAAGCTTAAGATTACAGATACACCTGATTTTTAGACCATTCTCAAAGTAAAATCGACCAACTCAAATCCCCTAAAAGTCTGCCCCACGTAGATATAGTATAGAGACTGTCTGAATCTGTTGGATGAAACACTTATTACTCATCACTTTTTTCATTTGTTCCTTCCTACTAGGCCACGCCGATCAGCTTAAAGGCCTAGTGATGACCCCAAATAATGACCCTATCCCAGGTGTCAGAATCACCATCAAAGGATCAAATGTAGCTACACTCACAAACAATGAAGGAAGATTCATCCTGGATCTACCTGCGGGCAATTACAAGGTCACTTTCACACGTATAGGATTTGCAACACTAGAAAAACGGATCTCCGTCCAAGGAAATACAGCTGTCAATATTTTTCTCCAACCACAGGACGTACAGCTAGAGGAGGTGAGCATCCGCGCCACGAAAAAAGACCCTGCCTATGCCATCATCAAGCAAGTCATTCAAAACAAACGTAGGCTGAAAAGGCAATATGAGACGTTTCAGGAAGATCTATACATAAAAGTTTCCCTACGTGAGGATACCCTCCCTTCACTGAATAATCCCGGCCTGATTCCCTTGATAGATACCCACTTACGAACAGTCAATCTACTCGAGAGTCAGTATACCTCCTACTTTCAGCAACCCGAAAAATATAAATCGATCGTCCACGCATACCGCGACTACGAGCAAGAAATTAGCCAAAATGTTACGGTGTCCTTTGAGGGCGAGTCAGGCGATCTCACCGATTACAAAACAGATTTTACCAACCCCTATTTGTTTATCCCAGGTGGAAAAGAAGCCACTTTTGACTTTCTCGACAACCTCTTGATCATTCCTCGCTTAGGAGACAGATCTTTCGTATCTCCCTTTCATAGTACCTCATGGCAGCTAACCTATAAGTACAAGCTAGAGGAAAAATACTACGAAAATGGCCGCGTCCACTATCGAATCTCTGTCAGACCCCGCAACTCTCAGGGTGCTTTATTTAGAGGGGAAATGGTCATCGTAGATGGAGAATGGGCCATCAAGTCAGTCAAATTCAAAGTCATGCCAAGTTCACTGGTTTACTATGCAGCTTTTGAACTGACACAGGAGTTTCAAAAGGTGGATGATCAGTATTGGGCACTCAAAGAAGAATCCTATCTATATTCGATAAAAGAAGGAAAACGCCATCTCTACGGCAGCACATTTACCTCTCACAGCAATCCCCAATGGAACCTCACCTATCCTCGTAGTTTTTTCCGAAATGAGCTAATCCGAGTAGAGAAAGAAGCCTTTGAGCAGGACAGCTCCTCCTGGGAGGCCCTGCGACCCATGGCCCTCTCGGAGGAGGAAACCGAATTTGTAGATACGCAAGATTCTATTATGGCCTTTCGCTCAAGCGCCGAATATCTTCGTGAGCAAGACTCGATATTCAATCGATTGGGTATCCTGGACTTCCTATTCAATGGGATTGCCTACCGCGACCGGGCGCGCAAGATGCGCTACAGGATGGATGCATTCACTGAGCAGCTTCAGCCTTTTGGTGTGGGAGGATACAGGCACCAACTCGGCGGGAGTATCCGCAAGACGTTTCAAAGGGGCACACAGTTGTACGTCCGTGGGCAGGTCGACTATGGATTCAATAATCAGGATATAAAGGGCAACGGGCGGGTAAGATTTACCTATGCACCCAGACGATTCGCTTCTGCCTATATCCGAGGAGGTGATGTCTATAATTTGGTCAATAACTTCGATCGCTTTGTCTCGATCCTGAGCAGATCCAACTTTATCAACAAAAGATTCATTGGCTTTGGTCACCGAATAGAAGTAATCAATGGACTCTATCTCAGTGTTGGAGTAGACTTTGCTGATCGTCGAGCCATTGACCAGCTAGATTTGGCGGAGTGGACGGAGGATCTGTTTGGGGAATTGAATACGCCTCGTGTCTTTGATCCATACAAAGAATTCATCACCCAAATTAAGCTTACTTATACGCCAGGACAGCGCTACTATATGGAGCCCTATCGCAAGGTGTTGCGGGGAAGTGATTGGCCGACCTTCACTGTTTTATACAAAAAAGCCATACCCGATGTATTCCAAAGCGACTTGAATTACGATTATCTCTCTCTGCAAATAGAGCATGAGATTCGCTTGGCCACCCTGGGTTTTGCCAGATACAAAGTATATGGAGGAACTTTTCTCCAGGCAAATAACATTCGGTTCACAGATTTTCGCTTCATCCGAGGTTCTGACCCCTATTTCTTTGTCCACCCACTCTTGGCATTCAACCTTTTAGGCCCTACTATTAGTACACAAAATGCTTTTTTGGAAGGCCATTATCATCACGACTTTGCAGGAACCTTGCTAGACAAAGTGCCGCTCATCAAGCGTACCAAACTCGAACTGACGGCAGGTATTGGGACTTTACTGGTAGAAGATGGCAACTTCTTTCACACAGAAGCATATGTCGGACTAAACTATCCCTTCCGCATCCGCAAACAGCGTATGAAAGTCAATGTCAACTGGGTCAATGCTTATACCAATCTCGAAAATGCCATTGCCTCGCAGATCAAGTTTGGCTTCACTTTCTATAACCCCCAAAAACAACGGTGGGAATATTGATGGAGAGGAGAAGAGGTGATTCCCTAAGATATCTCTTATATTCACCTGCTTTAAATCTCTTCACAATGGAATACAGACCCCATATCTCAGTATTTGGCGAAATGCTTTGGGATTTATTACCTGCGGGAAAGCAGCCAGGTGGCGCGCCCATGAATGTCGCTGTCCATCTCCATAACCTAGGTGTCGCTACCAGTTTGATCAGTAAAGTAGGGCAGGACGATTTAGGAAAAAGCCTACTTGCATTCCTCCAAGAAAGAAGACTTCCCACAGATTGGATTCAGATCGATCCGACCCATGCTACTGGGACTGTGAATGTCAACATGGATGATGCACAAGAGGTCCAATATGAAATCGTCGCTCCTGTAGCTTGGGACTTCATAACCCTTGAGGAAGCTTTGACAGAAAGGGTGAAAGGGAGTGAGGCATTTGTCTATGAAACCCTTGCAGCGCGGGAAGCTACTTCAAGAGACACCCTTATTTCCCTCCTCAAAGTCTCCCCATTTAATGTCCTAGATGTCAACTTAAGACCGCCATTTTACAACCGCAGCTTGCTGACGCAGCTATTTCAATATGCCCATCTCCTCAAAATCAATCACCACGAATTGGCAGAGCTCACAGATTGGCTAGGGGTATTCAAAGATGATCAAGCGCGTGCTCATGCCCTGATTCAGAAGTACGAAATAGCAGGAATCATCGTGACACGCGGTGCGAATGGAGCCATTTTTATCCCATCAGAGGGAGAACCTACTGAGCATCCGGGGTATCCTGTCACAGTCGAAGATACCATCGGCGCAGGAGATAGTTTTTTGGCGGCTTTCTTGAGTCAGTGGGTACAGAAAGCGCCTGTAAAGACCTGTCTCGACTTTGCTTGTGCACTCGGAGCCATGGTTGCTTCCTCCAAAGGTGCCAATCCCTATATCTCTACTGCGGATGTCCAAGCATTCATTGCAGACCACAAATAAAAAATAAAGGGAGCCCCGTTACAGGACTCCCTTCCCCTAATCACAATTACAAAATACGTCTAGCGTTTGCTTATTTCGATCTAGTTCTTGATCGCTTTAATCATTGCTTTGTCTCCTGTAGCGGTATCAATCAATATGATCTGATATACGCCAGGATTCATTCTGCTCATGTCTATCTGAGGCTGTGTACCCAATGTAAATTCTAGCTCACCTTGGGCCATGATACGTCCTGACAAGTCGATCACTTGATAGAGGCGAATACCTTCTACAGGATAATCGATGGTCAACATATCTTCGACAGGGTTGGGGAATGCTACATATTCAGTCTCACGAAGCTGTGCATCGCTTGAGGATACGACGTCAGAGTAAATAAAGAGTCCCGTAGGGTCGATGAACTTGACGCGGTAATAGACCTCGGCATTGTCAGAAGCGGCATCACGTGCTTGGAAGATTTCAGCCGCATCGCGTGTAGCAGGCATTTCGATGACTTCGATACCTGTGTATACGACACCGTCTACGCTCTTCTCTACGATCATCACACCATCCGCAATGGTAGAAGAAACCTCCCAACTCAGGGTGACAGAACCCGCTGTGCGGAATTGAGGCATAATTTCTAGCTCGATGAAGTTGAAGATGATCATAGGTGTCACGCTGATAGGCGCACCTGGTACGTCCAGACTGGCACAGATTCCATTCTGATTGATCAAGTTCAGTACATCTACACCTGTAGTCGTGCCTAGCTGCACAACCGATAAGTCCAAGAAGTCAGAGCTTGTAGAGTCTGCATTGTAAACCAATGTGTGGATCGTGTAGAGTCCTGTTCCTGTCACAGTAAATGAAGGCGTAGCCGCTACTTGCTCGATCACGAGGTTTTGACCTGATGTCAAGACATAGATGACAGAGTAGCCAGCAGGGACGTTGATGTTGCCATCAGGCGTCGCAGTCAAAGTCGCAGAGCCTCCCATCTGTGAGATGGTCGTAAAGTCAGGTGTGATCGTTCCCGCATCTGCCAAGCAGTCGCTTACATTTACACCTGCACCTGCTACGTCTAGGGAAGCACAGATGCCATTTTGTGCTACGATGTTCAATACATCTACACCTGTTGTTGTTCCAAAGACTACTACAGATAGATCCAGGAAGTCAGAAGAAGTAGGATCCGCATTGTAGATCAATGTATGGATCGTATAATCACCTGTTGCTGTCACAGTGAAAGTAGGCGTAGTGGATACTTGCTCAATCACCAAGTTGTTGCCTGAGGTGAGGACATAAAGTGTCGAGTAACCTGTAGGGACGGTCGCATTTCCTTGTGGAATACCTGTCAATGTAGCCGTTCCATTGACCAATGAAACACTGCTAAATTCAGCTTTGATCGTTCCTGCGTCAGCTACACAAGCATTGACAGGTATTCCACAAGGAAATGCG
>JBCBFT010000106.1:0-23495 GCA_038527485.1 Bacteroidota bacterium | reverse complement strand
AATGCGTGAAACTACGTCCAAGACATCTTCCCATCTTTCCTTTGGATCTTCTACCTTAGAAAAGTCAGGGAGAATGTGTGAGGAATAGGTGTTGATGATGTGTTCAATCAACCCCTCAATCATGGCATCCTTTGTCTTATAATAGTGAATGAGGAGGCTTGGATTCACGCTCATTTTCTCTGCTATCTTAGCGATTGACGCACCTTCGAAGCCCTCTTCAATAATAACTTCGTAAAAATGCGACAGGATTTCCAACCTTCTCTCCTTCGCCTTACTTTTTCTACCCATAATTAGGTGTTTGAGTGTTTTGTTGTCGCCGCTTTTTGTGATTTGGATCACGTCCTTAAACTACGAAGACAATTTTGTTCATACAATTTCAGGAACCCAAATATTAAAATAATGGCACCGTACCCAACATGGTTATTCTTTTTTACACAAAAAAATATCATGAAAAGGCGATTTTGAAATATTTGCCTGTGTGTTTATCCGTTAGATCGAAATAAAACTAGATATTTTACTTTAATCAGCTATTGAATTTAATATTCATTTTTCGATCTTTTTACTTCGCCTACTTTTCAAATTGACATTTGTATGAATCCCAGTACATAGCAAGGATGAATTTTTAATATTTCTTACACCCAATAATGCCTTTAATCTGTAAATATCTTTCTTCTGAAATACCTAAAAAATTGATCTACACCGTCCAGCATACAATCCTTTTCTATCAACCTGTCATTCGCGCCAATCAGTGTTTAGTACTTGAATCCTATGTCGTGAATGCTTAATTTTTGATAAGCAAAAATTTAAGTTAAACTTCTTAGCACGATATCGCGTTTTAGATAAGGAGCAAAACTTAAGCCGCCCCATTTTCTTAGCAGATTTTTCTCTACAGAAAATCCATTGCATACCATGTAAGCCATAGAATATAGAATCTTCAAGTCTCGAAAATATGAATCGCAAGCAGCTAGGGTTTTTGATTGGGTCTGCCTTCGTCCTTCTTATTGTGGGATCTGGGCTTGGCGCCGCTTTTTACGCCACCTTTTTCGATACGAAGTATATATATGTAGAGTCAGATCAACTGCCCACTACATTTTCTCGATACGAGAATACACCTCATGCCATACCTCCAGCCATCGAGACTCCTATGGCTCCTTCGGCAGATCATCAACCTCCTAGCTTTGTGACTGCCGCAGCCAAGGCCCGACCCGCTGTCGTACATATCAAATCCAAATACGAAGCCTCCAAAACCAAACGAGAAGGAGATTTTTTCTCGAATCCCTTCCGCGACTTTTTCAATGATGACTTGCCAGACACCCCTCAAGGCATCGCCTCAGGCTCAGGTGTGATCATTTCAGCAGATGGCTATATCGCCACCAATAATCACGTGATAGAAGATGCGGCCAGCGTAGAAGTCACCCTCTTTGACAATCGGACATACGAAGCGACCATCGTAGGGACAGATATCACCACAGATCTTGCGCTTCTGAAGATCAAAGGGGAAAGCCTGCCCAATCTTGCATTTACAGCATCAGAAGAGGTACAAGTAGGACAATGGGTACTCGCTGTGGGTAACCCTATGGATCTCACTTCTACCGTAACAGCAGGTATCGTCAGTGCCAAAGGAAGAAATATCAACCTGCTGCGCGCAGATACAGATCTGGCCATCGAGTCGTTTATTCAGACAGATGCAGCCGTGAATAAAGGGAATAGCGGAGGGGCTCTTGTCAACATGGATGGCAACCTGATCGGTATCAACACAGCCATTGCCTCACGTACAGGCTACTATGCGGGATATTCATTTGCAATTCCTTCCAGCATCGTACGAAAGGTCATGGATGATCTCCTTACCTATGGCGAGGTGCGTAGAGGTTACCTCGGTGTCAACATACGCCAAGTAGATGCCCAACTAGCCGAAGATTATGACCTCGAAGTATTAAAAGGTGCCTTTGTCGCCAATGTCTCTTCTAACTCAGGAGCAGAAGAGGCAGGCATCCGTCGCAACGATGTGATCGTCAGCGTAAATGGAATAGAAGTCAACAGTTCCTCTGAACTTCAAGAACAAGTCTCAAGATTTCATCCAGGAGATCAGATTCTCATCAAAGCCTATCGAGGCAGCAAGCTACTCACCTTCAATGTGACCTTGAAAGATCTGGCTGTACGCCGAGCTGTGCGCGAACCTATCGAAGCTGAAACGCCCAAAGTCGAAGAAGACCCCCAAAAGACAACCTACCGAGGGAGTTCATTTGGAAACCTAGGCTTAGACGAACTAGACTCCTTCGGCTTGGATTATGGCATACAGGTATTGTCGGCTGATGAAACCCTGACCCGCAACGGCATCCGAGATGGATTTATCATCACGCATGTGGACGGTAGAGAAATCAAGTCCTTGGATGATCTAGTAGATGCTTTCGATCAAGCAAGTGAATATATCACGATCAAGGGGCAGTACAGCAAAGGAATGAGTGCTTCCTACAGCTTCAGTTGGTAACATGTAAAGAAAGTACAATAGATAGAAAGGGTGTTAGGTCGAAAAGGCTTGGCTCCCTTTTTTGCTTTTTGATCAGTATGTGTATGCTTTAAAAAAAGCCCTGTCCAAAAATGACGACCAACTGAAGCAGTCCTGCCATAAAACCCAAAATTGCTCCTAATAAAATCAACTTCCATTCATCCTCCTGAAAGACGGGACGGAGAAAACTGATGAACTCTACAGGACTGAGTGCTTTCATCCGATTGGCAAGGGTATTGTGAATATCTAGTGCTTCCTCAGCATAGTCGAAGGTGTATTTGATCGAGCGCGGGAGTTCATCTACAAATCTCGCTGCGAGCCTTCGCTTGATGCTGATGTAGCGGCGTGTGCCTTGAGTCACTTGAAAAAAAGCCTTAGAGACACCGGCTACACTGTCTACAGCTTCTTTGATGTGTATCTGGATAATGTGTAGCAACTGGTCTGCACTAGGACCTGTAAGCATTTTTTCAAAAATCGCCTTCGAAGTGAGAATCTGAGACGATACAATCTGGGCATACTCTTCAGCCACATCCATCTGTCGTTTGATAAAGAGGCCTTGGATGGTAAAAGGACCAATCTTTCGTGCTCTGAGCGGGAAGAAGATCATCTTGAGCGCCAATGCATTGGTGGCCCAGCCGACAAATAAGCCTGCCACGGGAAGCGACCATGCGGCAGATTCCCTACCTAGCCCAAAGGTCTTTTCGATGAGTGCGAAAATGAGCATCTGAATGACTCCAAAGAAAAAGCCAAAATAGAATCCCGACCGCTCAATAAATCGAAACTCTTCCATTCCCACTCGTAAAAATATCTGATTCAGCAATTCCCGATCATTTTCTAATGACTCTACGACCATTCCCCGCAAATCAAACAGATCAGAAATATTGTTCTTGATATCCTGCATGAGATCCTCAATCACTTCTGGCATTCCCTCAGACATCCTTTGAAATACACGCGCCTTGAGAAGCTTAGGTGCACTCTCCCAAAATAAGGGTGCCTCTTCCTCCATGATTTCGTTGGTGAGCTGTACCGCCATTCGATTGAGCGTCGGCTCCATCTCCTCCGCCACCCGCTCAGGCTCAATCTGATCGAAGCGTTCTTCGATGGTGATGAGTTTCTCTGTCAACAAGTCAACGGCTTTTCCTGCCATCTCTCCAGCTTTGGAAGGAATGATCCCTTGCCAACCCAAAGGTTTGATACCCCAAAAGTTCAGTGGATAAAATGTCATCTTTATTGCCAGGACATTCGTTCCCCATCCCACCAGTGCGCTAATGAGCGGTATAGAGGCAAATTGCCAAAACTCTACAGTGCCGAGGGCAGCTACGATGACATCCCACATATCTTTTTAGACGTTGAGCTCGTCTTGGATGGGAAATTACACAATATACACTAAAGCAAAAACCCGGAATATATCCGGGCCTCTGTGTTTGTTTGTATAAAAAATCCCAGCGTGCCTGAGCACACTGATAGGAAAATACAATTAGTTTGCTTCTAGACGAATCGTTGTAGAATCAGACTGGTCCATGATCCAGAATTCTTCCTGCGTCAAACGAAGGATATCATAAGACTTGTCGTATCGGATCAGTCCTGTGAAATTATCACGCAATTCCAGTTCAAACTCTGTATCGTCATTGTCAAGATCCCATGTACCTTCAAAATCTGTATCGATTTGCAAGATTTCAATATTGGCAAATACATCTTGGGACTCCGTAAAGGTAAATGTGTTCTCAAAACTTTCGGACACGTCTACGCTATCTTTGTCTAGCGCCTCAACGACTTCCCAGGAGCGTGAGATACGTGTAGTAGCAGAATTCAGGCTAAGGATTGGTCCTTCGGGATACTTACATCCATCAAGGATCAAGAGGATCGCCAGGCTTGACAGCAAAAGAATGGTATTACGCATGAGTCAATGTTTTGATAAGAATTTGATTCAATGATGTAAACGCGCCCTAAGTGTAATTAGTATCGCATATAATGACAAAGAAGTTGCCTGTAAGTTGCACAAAAGAAAGAAAGGATATAAATAATTAGTTTTCAATGGGTTACAATCTATTCTTACAGGGTTGTTTTTCAGGTACTCGCTGACTATTTTAGCCCCCGTCTGTTACACGATTTATTTATCCATCAATTAAATAGACTACATAATATGGCAATCAAAGTAGGCATCAATGGTTTCGGTCGTATTGGTCGATTGACTTTTAGAGCCTTGCTGGACAAACCAGGAGTTGAGATCGTGAAGATCAATGACTTAACAGATAATAAGACCCTTGCACAGCTTCTCAAATTTGACTCTGTGCATGGTAAGTTCAACGGAACCGTCACGCATGATGACGAGTCTATCACTGTAAATGGTAAGCGTATCATCGCCAGTTCTGAGCGCAATCCTGAAGCACTTGGCTGGGGAGATCTCGGTGTAGACGTAGTAGTAGAGTCTACAGGTGTATTTCGTACCAAAGAAAAAGCAGGTCTTCACTTACAAGCAGGTGCGAAAAAAGTCGTCATCTCAGCGCCTGCTAAAGGAGCAGTAGATGCAACAGTCGTGCTCGGTGTAAACGACGATGTCTTGACATCTGAGATGACGATTCTTTCTAATGCTTCTTGTACAACCAATTGCCTAGCACCTATGGCCAAGGTATTGAACGACAAGTTCGGCATTGAGAATGGATTCATGACGACGATCCACGCTTACACAGCAGATCAGCGCATCCAGGATGCACCTCATAGCGACCTCCGCCGTGCGCGCGCAGCAGCTGTCAATATCGTCCCTACGACGACAGGTGCGGCAGTAGCCGTAGGCTTGGTGCTTCCTGAGCTCAAAGGTAAGCTTGATGGTATGGCTGCACGTGTGCCTGTACCCGATGGTTCGTTGACGGATCTGACTGTCACACTGAAGACTGAAGCAACAGTAGAAGAAATCAATGCTGCCATGAAAGAGGCTGCAGAAGGTGCCCTCAACGGAATCCTCGAATACTCTGAAGATCCACTGGTAAGCACAGACATCGTCGGAAACCCACACTCTTGTATCTTCGATAGCCAAATGACTGCCTCTATGGGCAAGCAAGTAAAGGTCGTCGGATGGTATGACAATGAGTGGGGATACTCTAACCGTGTAGTAGATCTATTGCTGAAGATTGCTGCTATGTAATCGGAACCATACATACTGACTTATATGGAGGTAGCCTTAAAAAGCTACCTCTCTTTTTATCTTTTCCTTCTCTTATTCAAATGGATATTGAGCCCCACATTTATTCCTGGGGTTGCACTGCGTATTTCTCCTGTGTTCAAATTATATAGGGTACGGAAGTCCATACTTCCTTCTAAGCTTAGCCAAGGCAGAAGCTGTGCTTGTATGCCTGGAGTCATTCTGCCTGTCAGAGGTCTTCCACGCTCTTGAACAAAAAAAGTACCCTCAAGAGGGTCTCTAAATGGACTGTACTGAGTCCCGATGCCTAGCTCCATAAATAAAGATAAACGAGCACCCGAGATTACATATCGTCTAATAGATAGTTCTACAGTTCTCACACTCAGCCCAATATCATCTGTGAAGGCAAACGGATCTCCCCCTCTATAATTCAAGCCAAGGGTCCATCTGTCCTTTACATTATATCCTAATCTCAAGTTAGGCGAATATTGCAATTCAGATACACCTGAATACTGCGAGATACCTACCCCTAATGACCAAGTTCCCTTTTGTTGAGATAGTGGAACTTGTGCTTTGACCGTAAGGTGTGTAAATAGCAGCCAACAAATTGTGGCTGCTCCAAGTTTTAAAAATTGGGTTCTCATGATTTATAAAATTACTTGTTCATTCATCTCAAGTGTGTAAAGGGTAAAGGACTTTACCTACAATCTTTTTCCTTTTCATTCGTCTTACTAATCAGTTGGAAAATCTCCCGTAATCGTTGCATCAAAGACATGTGATACAGATTTTCTCATATAATTTTCCAACTTTCCACATCTAGGTCGTACCTTATAGATACAAAGGAGCGCACACTAGAAAATCATCCTTCTCAAGGCCGTCCATTATGTCCAAATCAAACCATAGAAAGTCTATAAGCTCTTTTTGTATATTTGGCGTAAAGGATACTATATAGAAAAAACGAAAAACATGAACCGATCCAGAGTACTCACCACAGCATTGATTGTATTAGGGGGCTTTTTCCTGCTAGTCCTCTTGACTTCAGGTGCATTCATCACAATCGAAGCAGGATATAAAGGTGTTATCTTCCGTAAATTTGGAGGAGGATTGGACACTGAAAATGTCTACGGCCAGGGCTTTCACATGATCGCTCCCTGGAATACCATGATTGAGTACGATGTGCGTGAGCAGATCATCAATCAGAAAAATATGACCGTACTTTCTTCCGATGGTCTGAACATCAACCTAGATGTGTCGGTTCGTTTCCGTCCACAAGCAGATAAAATCGGTGAATTGCACGAGGAAATTGGACGAGGTTACAAAGAGAGTATTGTCGAAGACCTGACAAGGTCTACCGTGCGTAGGATCATCGGTCGCTACACACCTGAAGACATCTACCGTCTCAAGCGAGAAGAAATCGAGACGACAATCCAGAGTGAACTTCAAAAGACCTTGAGCCAGAAAAATATCATCCTAGAGTCCGCGCTTCTTCGTAACATCGATCTGCCTGAGCAGATCAAGATTGCGATCCAGGATAAGCTCAAAGCCAAGGAGCAAGCGGATAAAAAAGAGTTCGAAATTGACCTCGCACGCAAAGAAGCAGAGCGTGTCAAAATTGAGGCTCAAGGTAAGGCAGATGCCAACCGTATCCTGAGTGCCTCCCTGACAGATAAGATCCTTACGGAAAAAGGAATTCAAGCGACCTTGAGATTAGCTGAATCCCCGGGATCTAAAGTCATCGTCGTAGGGAGCGGAGACAGTGGCCTTCCGTTGATCCTCGGCAATCAATAAGCTAACCGAACGAAATAGTTGTGTATAAAAGCTAAACGCAGGGTGAAGTGCCCTGCGTTTTTTGTATATATGAAGAAATGTAAAATCAAATGTAAGTACCTTACAAATTCCCTCTCATCTCTTGCTCTCGTTCGATCGCCTCAAACAGCGCCTTGAAGTTTCCTTTCCCAAAAGATCTCGCACCTTTTCGCTGGATGATCTCAAAGAAAACCGTCGGTCTGTCCTCCACAGGCTTGGTAAATATCTGCAACAAATACCCCTCCTCGTCTCGATCAACCAGGATGCCCAGTTCACGTAGATCTTTGAGTTCTTCGTCTATCTCTCCCACACGTCCAAGCACCTCGTCATAATAGGTCGTAGGGACACGCAAAAACTCTATTCCTCTATCGCGAAGTTGGGTGACTGTCTCGATGATATTTCCTGTCCCCATCGCAATATGCTGCACACCTGCTCCATGGTAAAAATCTAGGTATTCCTCGATCTGCGATTTCTTTTTCCCATCCGCTGGCTCATTGATTGGGAATTTCACCTTCCCCGTACCATTGCTCATCACCTTGGACATCAGGGCGGTGTATTCCGTAGAAATGTCTTTGTCATCAAAAGAAACGAGCTGACTGAATCCCATGACATTCGCATAGAACTCACACCATACATTCATCTGATTCCATCCTACATTTCCTACGATGTGATCCACGTATCTCAGTCCCAAAGTAGGGGGATTGTAGTGTGTTTTTTGCTCCACATAACCTGGCAAAAAGACACCTTCATATTGTCCACGCTCGATGAACATGTGGACAGTATCTCCATACGTATGAATACCTGATACAACGACTTGGCCATGCGCATCTTCATAGGTATCAGGTTTGAGATAGGGTCGAGCGCCTCTTGACACAGTCTCTTCAAAAGCAGATCGGGCATCAGGCACTTCAAAAGCGATCGCTTTTACTCCATCTCCATGCATGTGGATATGGCTAGCGATATCACTTACAGGCGATAAAGGAGTCGTCAGGATCAAGCGGATCTTATCCTGTACCAGCACATAGGATACGCGATCTCGTACGCCTGTCTCTGGCCCCGCATAGGCATACGTCTGAAAGCCAAAGGCCGTTTTGTAGAAGTGGGCCGCTTGCTTGGCATTTCCCACATAAAACTCTATGTAATCTATCGCCTTGATGGGAAGGAAATCTTGCATGTAGTATAGTAATTTAAGGATCCTTGATGAGGCAAAGATACAGAATTCTCTTACCCGCACCATTGCTTCTTTCTTTCTCCCTATCCCTCGATGTGCAAAAGTTAAATTTTCCTAAAGACGTCCCTTCTATTTGCCATTTATTCCTTAATTTGTTTTGTTAAATCCAGCACTTAATTTCACCCTCTATATGGGGATTTCTATACGATATGTGCAGACTGACTGATGGGATTGTTGAAGTAAATGGTAAACTTTCGGGCACTTAGTCCCAAACTTATAAACGGTATCTTACTTATTGTAGGGATTCTACTCTGGATCGCCCTATTGGGGATACACGTTTTGGAACAATCGCTCAGCGTGTATGCTTCTAGTGAAAACTGGGTGATCGGGAGTATCAATTACCAGCTGATCATGGCGGGATTCATGGTGGTACACGCTGTCTGGATCGGGCGCATCTTCAGCAATATTGAGAAGCTCAATGTGGCCACCTTGATGTGGCGACTCTTCATGATCGGGATGGTGGGCATTACACTGGTCATGCTGATCACTTTTGCCAATCGTGCCCTCGTCGGAAGTACCCTTCATCGTTACTTGGTTCATTTTTTCTTCCTCTTGGGCCTCTATGCGATGATGATTTTCTTCTTGTCTGCTACTTTTATTTTCCGCAGGTTCATCCTCTATCCGCGAACTAAGCGCAAAATCCTCTTTTGGAGACTTTTTCTGGTCTTTTTAGGCTTTTCTGTTCTCCAGCAAATGGGGGTGTTTCTCCGATTGTTTCAGTACCAAACAATCATCCCGCTCCGCCTGTTGGGGATTCCGATCTTCGTCATATTATGTATCGTGCTCTCCACCAATGTCCGCTGGACAGCCTATCTCAACTTCAACCAGAAGTTACGGGTCTTGGGGCTCTTCGCCTTAGTAGCCTTGGTGACGGGCACGTACTTAATTGCAGCTTACAGACTTCCGGGACAGCTCGGATTGGAGACAGATGGGCTCTTTTTCTCCTTTCTGCTCTTCCTCGTGATTTTTACCATCAGCTACACACTATTCTCTATCCTGGTGTTGTTTTTCAATCTTCCGACGACCTCCATCTTTGAGCGGGAGAGTGTCGAGATTGCCTCTTTCAATAAAATAAATCAGGCCATCCAGTCTAATTTGGACTTTTCGGAGATCATCCGCACACTACTAGATGCAAGTGTGATGGCGGCAAGCGCACAGGCGGGATGGGTAGAGATGGTAGATGAGGAGAAAGGCGAGATCCAAATTGTGGCTACCCTGCGGACGCAAATAGATGAAATCGAACAGCTCAAGCAAGGCAACAACCTCACGCGAAACATCATGGAAGATCAGCGCCATATGCTGATCAAAAATGTCCGTCGTCATAAACTCTTCCGCGAGACTGAGCATCGGTTTAAGTGCTTGCTGGGTGTCCCTATTGTATCGCACAACAAGGGATATGGAGCCGTATACGTGGTCAATGAGTTGACGAACTCGTTTGAAGATGTGACGGTCAATGCGCTCACGACCTTTGCGGAACAGGCGGGTATGGCGCTAGAGAATGCACGACTCATCAAAAATAACATTGAGTTAGAACGCTACCAGGAGCAACTCAAAATCGCCAAAGAAGTCCAAAGTCAGCTCCTACCTTCTAAGTTGCCTGTGCATCCAGATATACAGTTTGCCGCTCGGAGCGAAACTGCCCAAGAAGTGGGGGGAGATTACTTTGATGTGATACAAGCGGATGATCACACGTTTCGACTCGCTATCGGTGATGTATCAGGTAAGGGGACAACAGCGGCCTTTTACATGGCTGAAATTAAGGGGATATTTCATGCGCTCACACGCCTGGATATTGGGGTCAAGGAATTTATTGTCACGGCCAACCAAGCCCTTTCAAGCTGTATGCAACATGGGTTCTTTATGACCCTCACCTATCTCCAAATCGATCTACAGAAGAAACAAGTAGAACTCATTCGGGCAGGCCATTCTCCTGCCTTTCACTTTCAGCATGATTGTGGAGAGGTACATATGCTGAGAGAGGGTACGCTGGGCTTGGGGATTGTGCGCAATGGAAGCTATGAACGCTATGTAAGAGAGGTAGAGTCTTTTACCTTCCAGTCGGGGGACTTCCTCGTTTTGTATACGGATGGCATCCTGGAGGCCCGCAATGAAAAAGAAGAGGAATATGGCTATGAGCGGCTAGAAAAGGCTATTAGGACCTATTGCGAAGGAAGTGTAGAAGAAATGTCTCAAGGAATTGTGGAATCAGTCAAGACATTTGCCCACTCAGACCTAGATGATGACTATACGGTATTAATCGTCAAATTCCCTTAAAACTATTCCATTGGCTCTTCGTAATAAGAAATAAATATGAATATCACTGTAACCCCTCATTATCGTTACACTACGATTGGACCCGAAGGAGAACTTGATGCGAACTCCTCCGTTTACTTAGATGAAACCATACGTTCTTTAATAGAAAAAAATGTATATAACCTCCATATCAATATGGAGAATGTCACTTATATATCTAGTGCAGGCCTCGGGGTGTTCATTTCTTTTATAGATGAAATAGAGCAAAATAACGGGAAGATCATTCTCACACACCTCGCGGATAATGTTCATGAAGTTTTTACTATATTAGGACTGGATAAAATTGATAATCTGAAATTGCATCAGGGCGAAATAGATCCCAGTCTAGAATTCTAGAAGGTATGAAGGCGTATTTGCGTGTAAGATGTAATAAAGCCAATTTAGCTGAAGTTCGAGCCTTTGTGAAGGCTCAACTGACGGATTTGGATATCCATGGGAAACTTTCCCATCAAATTGTGCTGGCGGTAGATGAAGCTTGTGCCAATTGTATGATTCACCAACATCAATGTGATAATTATTCTACAATAGAAGTATCCCTCTACAGAAAAGAAACCGTCCTATACACAGAAATAAAAGACACTGGCAAAGCGTTCCCCATAGATAAATATAAGCCCAAACACGTCTCAGAAATAGTCAAAGCAAGAGGAAAAGGCGGTCTAGGAATTAACCTCATTCATCGAATCATGGATGAAGTCAAAGTAGAAGAAGCCACCGACCATTTTATTTATAAGTTTGCCAAAAATCTTCCCTCCGCCTCCCCTAAGGCATAAGATGCTCTACTCACCCCATCCTGCGTTCAAGATCCTTCTCTATTCCCTTTTACTTCCTTTTCTCCTACTCACAATTTTTCATAATCAGTTGAAGTAAGCTATCTCTACTCTTTTCGACTGAAACAAATTCCTGGCTCACAGTCAAGCTATCTTGTTGAGGAAACAGTGCCCGCATGTTATCATAATCATGTGCAACGTCCATATAGGAAGCCAGAATAGGACGGAGTTGTACCATCTTTGAATCGGGAAGGTTCTCTAGACATTGATACATCTTATTTTCCTCTTCTCGCCACTCCTCCTCAAAGGCAACAAGTTGCGCACGGGCAATCACAGGCAGTTCCTTTACCTCTTTATTGAGTACTTCTACAGGCACTTCCTGATGGTAATCTCCTGTCAAAGAGATAGACATCATCGCTAAGATTGTAGCAGCCGCAGCTACTAGCCATGCACGAATAGATTTGCTTCTTCCAGGAGCTTGCAAGGCTGTTTCTATATTCTCCCATGCGCTTTGAGGGGCTGCATATTGAGGGAGTCGAGATTGTAGGTCAGAGGAAGCGTGAATCTGAGTGGCAATGTAAGACCATGCGGACTCGGGTACCTCATGTATGGGTAATTGTTGGAGGGCATCGCGGAGGGTTTGTCGGTTTTGTTCTTTCATCTGTTTTCACCCCAAGCTCGGAGCTTTTTTTGAAGTTGACGTTTCGAATGATACAGTTGGGATTTAGAGGTGCCCACGGAGATGCTGAGCATTTCAGCGACTTCTTTGTGGCTGTAGCCCTCTACTTCGACCAACACAAAAACCGATCGATAGCCTGGCGGTAGAGATTGAATCGCACGTTCTAGGTAAGCAGGTACGATATACTCCCCCCAGTCTAGCAGGACATTGTCGGGAATATTTTCTATGGGTTCAAAAAATATTTGATTCTGCTGTTTGACCTTTCGGTAAGCTGTCCGGACCACAATGGTTTTGATCCAAGCTCCCAGAGAGGATTGCTTCCGAAACTTATTCAGCCCTCTAAATACACCGACAAAAGCTTCTTGCAAGGCATCTTGCGCCAGCTCGAAGTCATTGGTAATGCGATAACAGAGGGTGTACATCGCATCCTTGTACTTGTCATATAGTTCTTTTTGGGCCAGTCGGTCCTGCTGGAGGCATCGCTCTAGGAGGGCCACTTCCTCAGGGATCATTTGGTAGATGCGCGCTTGCTGGGCTGCCATTTGTGTAGGGGTTGAGTCCAGTCGACTTTGACTTCTTGTAGGAGGTCAAAAGATATCTTTGTATCAATGTAGAGAGAAATGGGAAGAAGGTTGTATGAGAAGTCTGTATATTGCATTTTCTGTGTAGAGACGCGATAAACCGCCGTCTCTACACAAAAGATGAATCTTATCTAAATTCATTCGTCACAACCATTATTGAATAAAAACGCAAGCGAAGTTTTCGTATATTCATTCATGCCAACACAGGAAGCAAATATCGTCACCGACATCCAAGCACTAGACTTGAATAAGTCTTATACTTATGCCGATTATTTATTGTGGCAATTCAAGGAGCGGGTAGAACTGATCAGAGGCCGTATTTTTAAGATGTCGCCTGCGCCGAACACAGAGCATCAAAGAGTTTCTGGTCGCTTGTATGCTAAAACATTTAACTATTTAGAAGAAAGGCAATGTGAAGTCTTTGCAGCGCCATTTGATGTCCGTCTGCTTTTACCTTCTGATCAAGTGACAGATCATAAAATCGATACGGTGGTCCAACCTGATATCTGTGTCGTATGTGATCCTCAAAAACTCGACTCAAGAGGCTGCATAGGAGCTCCTGACTGGATCATTGAGATTCTCTCCAAGTCTACTTCTCATAAGGACCTTAACGAGAAATATGAGCTGTACCAAAGTGCGGGGGTGAAGGAATACTGGATCGTGCATCCAGCAGAAGGGACCATTATGACCCATACCCTTCAGGAAAATGGAAAGTACAAGCGGGCTGAGAATATCTATACACATCAGGATATTATTTCTCCGGTTGTTTTTCCTGATTTACAAATTGAACTAAAGTGGGTATTTCGCTGAGATATGCTTTCTTTAGGCAACTTTTTCAAAAGTCTAGAAACAAATGGGCTTACATAAATTATTCAATTGTAGGTAATCTTATTTATAGCCATCGCTGGAAGCTTAACTACAAGTTTTTCGTATAATCATTTATGCCAACACAGGAAGTAAATATCGTCACCGACATCCAAGCACTAGACTTGAATAAGTCTTATACTTATGCCGATTATTTATTGTGGCAATTCAAGGAGCGCGTAGAGCTGATCAGAGGCTGTATTTTTAAGATGTCGCCTGCTCCAAGTATGGGGCATCAGGAGATTTCTACCAACTTAGTGGGGGAAATTTATCAATACCTCAAGCGTAAAACCTGTAAAGTATTCCATGCTCCATTTGACGTTAGGTTACCCTTACCCGAAAGTCAAATGACAGGCCAAAAAGTAGATACAGTCGTCCAACCCGATATCTGTGTCGTCTGTGATCCTCAAAAACTTGACTCAAGAGGCTGCATAGGAGCCCCCGACTGGATCATTGAGATTCTCTCAAAGTCTACTTCTAACAAGGACCTCAACGAGAAATACGACCTTTACCAAAATACGGGTGTAAAGGAATACTGGATCGTACACCCAGCAGAAGGAACGATCATGACCCATACCCTTCAAGAAAATGGAAGGTACAAGCGAGCCGATAAGATCTACACACATCAGGATATCATTTCGCCCGCTGTTTTTCCTGAGCTAGAGATCGAGCTCAAGTGGGTTTTTCGATAGACGTCTCATCAAGTGCGCGTTCTGAGGATGAGAAAGAATCCTTCCTATTCCTCTTTCAGTCTTTTTTCCTTCCCATACCAAGATCCGCAGTGACTTGCCTAAAAAGCTGCTGAATGCGGAGTAAACCCTCCGAAGAGGAGTTGTCTATCTTCCAGATCTTCCCATGACAAGTTTTCCGAATACTCTCGAGTATCATCTCCTCTTTGAGGTCATGGGTAAACTGACTATTCATCCGATTCTGGATTTGCCAATCGGTATATCCACGATCTGTAAGTCGCTGCTTCTGGATCTTCGCCTGAGCAGCTACCAAAATGATATGGTTATTGGAAAGGTAGCTCATCCCTGTCTCCGACATCAAAGCCGAATCTAATAGAATCAACCCCCTTTTCCCATATAATTCCCTCCTCAACCGCAAAAGGAGCGGCTTATAAAGCATCTTATTGAACTGCTGCAACTTCTCTGAAGAGCGAAAGATGATTTTTCCCAAAGCCTTTCGATCAACAAATCCTTCTATAGTCAAAAATTCAGAACCAAAATGAGTCGCAATCTCCTGCCGCGTCTCATGGTAAATGGGTTCCTTCAATTCTCCTAAAATCTGATGGCCTATCTTGTCTATATCTATGACATGAACTGGGAGATCTTGGTTTTTTCCGATCTCTTGTAATTGATGACTGATATAGGACTTTCCTACACCAATCTCACCCGTGACGCTGACAATATACTGACCTGAAAGCCGCTCTTCTAGCTTCTGCTTGGCACAAAGCGGGACGTACTCATGGATGAGCCCTTGCTCCAATTGAAGTGCTTTGGCCGCTCCCGAACTGATGTGCATGAGCGACTGACGGGCAGGAAAATAAATCGTATCTACTTGCTGGCGCTGGCTGGCCCCCACCTGATGGAGCATCATCTCATAGTTGAGGTCCTCACTATTGCGGATGCCGCGGATGACCGTCGAAATTCCATTTTCATACGCATAGTCGACCAGTAAGCCCTTGAAGGCAATGACATCGACTCCTGGGAGATTTTGGAGGGAGCTGGCAGCGATTTGACGCCGCTCTTCGAGGGAAAAGAAGTATTTTTTAGCAGGATTCATCCCAATGCCTACCGTCAATTCTCCAAAGATGTCGAGCGCACGCTGGATGATGTCTATATGTCCATACGTAATGGGATCGCCCGAAAATCCATAAATAGCTTTTTTCATGTCTGCTCTGATGATTGTTCTATCAGAAGCTACATAAAGTCGATCGGATTCGGAAATGAAGAATACAGGGAACAGCAGAGGGAGCCCTCAGCGGAGATGTAGGCTTGGGAGGATAACAAGAAAAATATCCTGTGGATACGCAATCCATCGCATATCCACAGGAATCATATTCTACATATTTCTTCTATACTGTCCACCGACCTCATACAAAGCATGGGTAATCTGCCCCAAAGTGGCATACTTGCTCGCCTCCATCAGTCCCTCGAATATATTCTCATTCGTGATGGCACGACGCTGTAGGTCGAGAAGTGCTTCCTTGATCTGATCCGCATTGGCAGCTTGTATCGCCTTGCGCTGGTTGATCTGGTACTCCTTCTCTGCTTTGGTCGCACGAATGACTTCTCCTGGAATCTCAGTAGGCGATCCTTGATCCGAGAGGAACGTGTTCACACCCACGATGGGTAGCTCTCCGCTGTGTTTGAGGCGCTCGTAGTAAAGTGACTCTTCCTGGATCTTTCCGCGCTGATACATGGTCTCCATCGCACCTAATACCCCTCCACGCTCAGTGATTCGATCAAACTCCACCATGACAGCTTCCTCTACCAGATCCGTCAATTCTTCCACGATAAAGGACCCTTGCAAGGGATTCTGGTTCTTCGTCATGCCCAACTCACGGTTGATGATGAGCTGGATGGCAATCGCTCTACGTACCGACTCCTCTGTAGGTGTCGTGATAGCCTCATCATAAGCGTTGGTATGGAGTGAGTTACAGTTGTCATAGATGGCATACAATGCCTGGAGCGTGGTACGGATATCGTTGAAGCCAATCTCCTGCGCGTGCAGCGAACGACCCGAGGTTTGAATATGGTACTTCAACTTCTGCGCACGTGCATTGGCTTTGTACTTGAGTTTAAGTGCCTTAGACCAGATGCGTCGCGCCACACGACCGATGACGGCATACTCAGGGTCGACTCCATTGGAGAAGAAGAAGGAGAAGTTGGGCGCGAACTTGTTGATGTCCATGCCCCGACTCGCATAGTACTCCAAGAAGGTAAAACCATTGGCAAGTGTGAAGGCCAACTGCGTAATCGGATTGGCTCCTGCTTCTGCAATGTGATAACCCGAAATCGAGACAGAGTAGAAGTTGCGGACATTCTGGTTGATGAAATACTCCTGTACATCTCCCATAAGCTTGAGCGAAAACTCAGTAGAGAAAATGCAGGTATTTTGTGCCTGATCCTCTTTGAGAATGTCTGCCTGTACGGTTCCCCTTACCTTAGTAAGCGTAGCCGTCTTAATTTCATGGTAGACTTCCAAAGGAAGCACCTGATCCCCCGTCACACCTAGCAGCATCAAGCCCAAGCCATCATTTCCTTCAGGTAGTGGACCATTGTAGGTAGGTACAGGCTTTCCTTTTTCTCGGTAAATGGCCTCAATTTTATTTTTTACTTCAGCCTCAAGTCCTTTTTCCTTGATGTATAGCTCACACTGCTGATCAATAGCCGCGTTTAGGAAGAAAGTCAGAACAGTCGCTGCGGGACCATTGATCGTCATCGATACAGAAGTGGCGCGATCACACAGATTGAAGCCTGAGTAGAGTTTTTTTGCATCGTCTAGGCAGCAAACGGATACCCCAGAGTTGCCTACTTTCCCATAAATATCTGGACGGTAATCTGGATCTTCTCCATACAGCGTCACAGAATCAAAAGCCGTAGACAAACGCTTGGCGGGCATACCGAGGGACACATAGTGAAAGCGTTTATTGGTACGCTCGGGACCTCCTTCACCCGCAAACATACGGGTAGGATCTTCTCCCTCACGCTTGAAGGGAAATACCCCCGCTGTGAAGGGAAATTCTCCTGGCACATTTTCCTGAGAAGCCCATTTCAAAACATCTCCCCATGCTTCATATTGAGGAAGGACGACTTTGGGAATTTTATTGTGTGAAAGCGACTCTGTATAAGTCTGGACCTTGATATCTTTTCCTCTTACTTGATAGACAAATTCGTCTGCTTCATAAGCTGCTTTCTTCTCACTCCAATCATCTAGTACGAGCTGATAAGCCTTCTGCAAGCGCATGGCAATCTGCTCGTAAGTTTCTTGCAGACCTTTGATCAAACGATCCTTGTCCTCGATATCCGAATCACGAAGGGTGTCGATAGATTTTTGCAAGCCGAAGAGCTTTTGCGCGACCTCTGCCTGCTCGACTACCTCTTCATTGTAGTCACGGATGGTTTCGGTGATCTCCGATAGGTAACGTACACGTCTAGGAGGGATGATATGAATCTTTTCAGATGGTTCATCATTGGCCATCCACTCCGTACCTAGATCCGCGTTGGTTTTTTCCGCGATCTTATTCATCACAGCACGGTAGAGACGGTTCATGCCAGGATCATTGAACTGGGAGGCGATGGTACCATAGACAGGCATATCGTCTAGATCCGCATCCCACAGTCCATTATTGCGCTGGTACTGCTTGCGGACGTCGCGGATGGCATCGAGTGCCCCACGCTTATCAAATTTATTCAATGCGATTAGATCCGCGTAGTCGAGCATGTCGATCTTCTCCAACTGGGTTGCCGCTCCATACTCAGGCGTCATGACATAAAGTGCCACATCTGAATAGTCGATAATCTCTGTATCTGATTGCCCAATACCTGAGGTCTCCAAGATGATCAAGTCAAACTGTGCCACCTTGAGGATATTCATGACTTCGGGAATGTGCTTGGACAGCGCCAGATTGGACTGGCGGGTAGCCAGCGAACGCATGTAGACACGGTCGTTGTAGACGGCATTCATACGAATACGGTCTCCGAGCAAAGCACCTCCTGTCTTTCTTTTGGAGGGGTCTACGGATACTACCGCAATGTGCTTATCCTTGAAATCCATCAAGAATCGGCGAATCAACTCATCCACAAGTGACGATTTACCTGCACCACCTGTACCTGTAATTCCCAGTACAGGCGGCATCTTCAATCCCTCCTGCCTCTTGTGAACATCGTCCATGATGGGTTCTACCAACTCAGGGGTATTCTCGACTGCAGAGATCAGACGTGCGATAGCCCTTGGATGTATTTTCTGACGTACCTGCGTCAAGATTGCCGTTCCGCCTCCGTTCTCCTCACTACCGCCATAGGCTTTATCAATCGCTGTCTTCCAACGATCCACAGATAGATTGCCTGTAGGAAAATCTGCTTCCTGAAGCAGATCATTGATCATTCCTTGTAGTCCCATCTCGCGACCATCATCAGGCGAATAGATACGATCGACTCCATACTCGTGCAGTTCGAGGATCTCTGTAGGCAGAATAGTTCCTCCCCCTCCACCAAATATCTTGATATGCCCACAGTTGCGCTCGCGGAGCAGATCATACATATACTTGAAAAACTCTACGTGCCCACCTTGATAAGAGGTAATGGCAATGGCTTGGGCATCTTCTTGAATCGCCGTATTGACGATCTCTTCGACGGATCGGTTGTGTCCCAAGTGAATCACCTCTGCACCAGAAGATTGCAGGATGCGTCGCATGATATTAATGGCCGCGTCATGACCATCAAAAAGCGAAGCAGCAGTGACGATTCGGACTTTGTGCTGGGGTTTGTAGGGCGTAATAGAATGCGTACTCATAAAGTATTTTGGTAGTAGTCTCTATTTTGAGCGAAAGCTGATAAAGAAGAAGGTATTATCTAAAGTTTGCTCATCTCTTCCTTTACAGGAAATACATGATGGTCTATTTCCATTTATCTATACACATCATGCTGGCCAGTTGTTTGGCAAACATTTATCCTTCCTTCATCAACCCCAAAAATACGTGACGAAACTGGGGATTCAAAAATCCCTGTACTAAGTGCGAGATAAGATGTAGGAGTTGTTACGTTTTACTCCGTCTTGGAGGCAGACACCATCTGAAGTAAGGTGGGGTAAAAAGGTATATTCTTAGCTTTTGCCTCTAACCATATATCAAAAGGGAGGAATTCATAGGTATGGATACTCCATGGATGGGTTTGGCGCATCTCGTCCACAACCTCTTCGCACTCTTCCCATACAACTTTGAAATTGAGGGCATTTCGAGAAATAGACAACAGCAACCGATAGGTAGTTTGTATTCTAGGGGGGATATTGTACTTACTCATGTGCTTGCGGAAGCTCTCCAGCCGATTATACAGCAGGTCATCCTCTCCCAGATCAATGAGAATCATCATCTCCATGACGCGCACGGCAAGGTTCCAGCCCTCTTTGTCCTTCAGAAGGTCATTGGTGTGTTGAAGATAACGTTGAGCACCTTTCAGATCTTTTTCTAGGTATGCTTTGGAAGCTTTGAAGAAATGAAATTGTCCCGTCTGCTGAGGGCTTTGAGGAAACTTAATAAACCATTCAATCTTGGGAAATAACTCCTCCACCTTACTCAATCGCCCTGTAACCGTATAGGCCATGATACTTAGTATCGTAGCCGAAAAATAATTGGGACTCTTGGGATAGAGCATGCGCATAGACTTTTGGGAGGCCTCAATTGCTTCCTCATAGTTTCCCTGATTGAGCGCGATATTACTTAGACGCATGAGTAGGATGCCTTTCCTATTATTTGTACTCAGCTTGGGATACCGTTCGACAAGCTCGATAATCTCTTGAAGGACAGATCGCACCGAGGGCATATCTTTGGAAAAGGCATAAAAGGAATAATAAAGCTGTAATCTATAGTAGTCTGCCCGCGGGCTATAGGTTTTTGCCAAGCTGTCCTCTAGGATCTTTATATCCTTCTTCAGTCGTGCAAGGCTCTCAGAAACAGGATGATTGGTTTCTCCACGATGGAGAATGAATGTACGCATCATTCCTACTCCCATCGCGTCAATCTTATATTGTTCAAAAGCGAGTGCTATTTTTGGATTGATGTTCTTTTCCACTTCCTCAAAAGAGTTGGAAAGGTTGCGCAAACTGATCAAGGCACTCAAATTAAACTCAGGCAAGACCGTCTGGTCAGCATCCTTGATGATCTTCTCGAACATCTCCCGCGATTGATTCTTGAGCCCTCTCTTGTTGAGCATAATACCATAAGTATTCATCTTGCTCAAGCTTACAGATTCATATGCTGTACTGTCTTCTTTGAGTGCGGGATTGTTTTGGAAATTTACACTCAGGGTGAGGGTTTCTAGCATTCGTTCATACAGACGGCTTTTGAGCATACTAAACGCCTTAGATTTAGGGTTGCCATAGAGACGCTCAGCCATTTCTTTATTTGTGATCTCAGGATTCTTGTCCAGGATTTCAATCAGTTCGAGTGATTTGTTAGCTCCTTTGGCATGAAAAGCATCTAGGTATTGCTTCAGGTATCGGACTTCTGTTTTCGAAAAAACTTGATATAACTGTCTGATCCGGTCCAAGGAGAAGAATTATTTAGGATAAGTACAACTAAAATTGAGGTTTATTAAATATATAAAAGTTACCATTATTTTAAGGAAAGAGACGATTTAAATTTTTTTGAGTTCATTTTTCACACAAAAATATAGGTCGCAAATACATAACAATGAGCCACTTACAAATATCAGGATCAAGTTATAGCTTAACCCTACCTCCGAGAGATTTTTGACAAAGTGGCTAAAAAATAGGGGTTTTAACGTTACTTTTGGGTATGTCTTTTCCATGGAGGTAAAGACCATTAGTCTCATATTGCACGTGAGTGTTAGGGAATTATTTACCAAAAAGCTGTGTGCAAATGAACCTGATGAGTCGTAAGATTTGTCAGGTCTTTTATTTTTCAAATGTATAGACGCTATCACGAATCATTTTGTAGACATTTATGTTTTTATCAAACAGGAAAACAATCTGTGATCTTCTTTTGAATCTGTAGCAGGTACGATCATTCCCCACAGATTACTCCAATGTATATGAATGTCCTTTGTGATGGTCATTTATTCCGAAATAGAAATATGGAAAAATACTTAACACTTAAAGATCCCAAAACTACACGTCGTTTCCTCTCACCAGACTTCGAAGTAAAAGATTGGCCCAGCCTTGAACCCTACTACCAACAGCTATTAGAAAGACCTATTGACTCTCAGGAAGAGATGGTGAAGTTTTTGAAAGATAGAGATGAGTTGGGAGCTGTTTTGCAAGAGGATCGCGCTTGGCGTTATATCCGACAGACGAGAGATACACAAAACGAAGAGCTAAAAAATGCTTTGATGTTTTTTGTCAAAGAAATCTCTCCCAATGTCACCAAATACGAGGATAAACTCAATAGAAAGTGTCTAGAAAGCCCATACTTTGAGCAGCTCCCAGACGACCCCTATTTAACGTTTAAGCGCCAAATGAAGAGGGATATTGAGCTTTACCGAGAGGAAAATATCCCACTCTCCACACAGGCCAAAGAGCTTCGACAAGCCTACCAAGCCAAACAAGGAGGCCTTAGCATCAGTCATCATGAGGAGACGCTGACGCTGCAGCAAGCCTCCAAACTACTTGAAAGCCAAGATCGCGGCTTCCGTGAGACTATATGGCACAAAGTCAATGAAGCAAGAGAAGGAATCGCTTCTGAGGCTAGTCAGATTTTTGCCCAGCTCGTCAAGCTTCGCCATGAGATGGCACAAAATGCGGACTACTCCGATTTTACTAGCTATCAGTTCGACGCACTCGGCAGGTTTGACTATACCACCCAAGACGTCTCCCACTTTCACGACGCCATAGAAAAAGAAGTGACACCCGTTTATCTGGAAATGATGAAGCGGAGAAAGGAAATCCTGGGTGTAGAAAAGCTCCGTCCGTGGGATCTCTTGGTAGATATATATGGAGAAGATCCATTGACCCCCTTCCAGACTGCCCAAGAACTCAAAGAAAAAGCGATCACGGTTTTAAGTAATATCAACCCCGCCCTCGGGAAGATGCTGGAAATCATGGATCAGCGCGAGTATCTAGACCTAGAGAGTCGAGTAGGAAAAGCACCCGGTGGCTATAATTATCCTCTGCTCGAAACGGGAATTCCATTTATTTTCATGAATGCAGCAGGTTCGCAGATGGATGTGACGACGATGTTTCATGAGAGTGGACATGCCGTTCATTCCTTTGTCACCAAAGACATCGTCCTCAACTCTCTTAAGTATACCCCTTCTGAAGTAGCTGAGCTTGCTTCGATGGCGATGGAACTGATTTGTCTAGACCAGTATCACGTCGTGTATGCAGACGAGCAGGTTAGGAGCCGTGCCATGAAACAACAACTCGACCGTTGCATCGACATCTTCCCCTGGATTGCTACTATCGATGCTTTCCAGCAGTGGGTATACATACATCCTGAAACTTCAGAGGAAGAGCGTCACGATGAGTTTTTCCGATTGTATAAGCGTTTTCATGGAGATCTGGTGGACTGGACAGGCTACGAGGATATTCTGCGCAAGATGTGGTTGAAGCAGGGACATGTATTTGAGATGCCCTTCTACTACATCGAATATGCGATTGCCCAGTTAGGTGCACTTGCCGTCTGGCGCAACTATCACGAGGATGCTCAAAAAGGACTCGATATGTACCTAGAAGCCTTGCAATTAGGATACACGAAGCCTATACCTGACATCTATGCACAAGCAGGCATACAGTTTGACTTCTCACCTGATTATGTGAAAGAATGTATTCAGTATTGCGTGAAAGCTTATGAAGCGATAAAGCTCTAAGAGCAAAATAAGAACTGTATGAATTAGAGCTTATATTTTTATCTCCTGCTTCTCTCATCTG
>JBCBFT010000105.1:0-23682 GCA_038527485.1 Bacteroidota bacterium | reverse complement strand
AAGGGGAAAATCCTATTGAAAGAGATTTCGTATGTTAGATAGACTTCTTACAAAGCCTTTATGTAACTCTTTTTTATGTGCGGTCGATATACATTTACCAAAGTTCCTAATGAATCCATGGTTGTACAACCTGGACAGACGGCCATTCCACTTAGCCCTCGATACAACATTGCGCCCTCCCAGATGTGTGCGGTCATTCCTCAGCACGATTCGATGCATATTCACTATTACAGATGGGGATTGATTCCACATTGGGCCAAGGATATGAGAATTGGGTATAAAATGATCAATGCTCGTAGTGAAACCTTGCTTGAAAAGGCATCATTTAAAGGACCTGTGAGAAAGGCACGATGTGTGGTATTGGCTGACGGATTTTATGAATGGAAAAAATTGCCTGGTGGCAAGCAGCCTTATCGTATCATGATGGAAGATGAACGTACCTTTGTCTTTGCGGGTCTATATGCGCGCTGGCGGTCGCCTGAGGGACAGGATATGTGGTCATTTACCATCATCACGACAGCGCCCAACGAACTTACGATGGATATACATGATCGCATGCCCGTGATCTTGGATCACCCACAACAAGAAAGATGGTTGAATGCAGGAGAATCAGCAGAAGATCTACTGGAAATATTAAGGTCCTATCCTGCCGAGAAGATGAAGGCCTATCCTGTAAGCTCAGCTGTGGGAAATGTACGCAATGATTATGAAGAGTTGATTTTACCCACGTAGGATCATGCTATGGCATGGTCACCGAATCAATGGCCATGCTATGGCATGATCAGCTGGGAGATGATCATCAATGAAATGATCAGCTGGGAGATGATCATCAATGAAATGATTAGCTGGGAGATGATCATCAATGAAATGATCAGCTGGGAAATGATCATCAATGAAATGATCAACTGGGAAATGATCATGCCGTAGCATGGTCCTACAGCATCCCCAACTCCAACTTGGCTTCCTCCGACATCATCTCCATGTTCCACTCAGGCTCAAAGGTGAGCTCGACATTGACCTCTGTCACGCCTTCTACTGCTTCGACTTTTTCTTTCACTTCGCTAGGAAGAATCTCCGCTGCTGGGCAGGCTGGGGCCGTGAGCGTCATCAAGACATGGACATGTCCGTCCTCCTTGACATTTACTTCGTAGATCAATCCCAATTCAAAAATATTGACAGGGATCTCGGGATCGAATACGGTACGGATTTGCTCTACAGCTTTATCTTTGATTGTCAATGATTCGACGGACATCTTCTTAATTGTTGAAGGGTTAATTTTTTGATGGGGTGAATGTAGTGGAGGGAGTGTGAGTGCTTTTTCTATGGATTGTCTCTTTACCTCTTTGTTTATCCCTGTGCTTCCTTGGCAGCATAAGCCATGGCATAGAGTTTCATCTTCTTGACCATGGATGTGAGCCCGTTGGAGCGATTGGGGGATAGGTGCTGGCGAATGCCTACTTGATCGATGAATCCTAGATCAGCTGTAGCAATTTCCTTTGGGGTATGACCTGAGATGACGCGAATCAGCATGGCAATCAGCCCTTTGGTAATGACGGCATCGCTATCTGCATGAAACTGAATCTCGCTTCCATCATAGTCTGCCGTCAGCCATACCTGAGAAACGCATCCTTTGACGATGTTGTCTGGCGTTTTATCGGTTTCTGGCAATCCTTCCAAACTTTGCCCCATTTCGATGATGTATTGGTACTTATCCATCCAGTCATCAAATAGAGAAAACTCCTCTACCAGCTCTTGTTCTATTTCTTGTATTGGTCTGTTCATGTCTTACTAACTCTCAATCGTCCGCAAAGTTACGAATCTTTCTACGAAGGATCTTCCTATTAGTTAGGGACTCAAAACCAGGACTGTATCTCGCTTGAGTTTGGTGGTGAGCCAGTTTTGGAGGCGTTGATTCTCAAGCCGTTTCCTGCTGCGGGTCAGCCCAGGCTGCCACTGAGCTACGACGGTCATCTGTGTATCCGTAGGAGCTTCAAAGTCAGAAATTAAGGTTTGTGGACTCAGCGAAAGGGATTTCAGAATGGGGAAAGCCGCTTTGGCTTCTTTCAATGTTTCTGTGTAGAGCGCTTCTTCATCCTTAACCTGCGCCTGCAGCGTTTCGAGTTGGTCCATACGTGCTTCCAAGGCTTGATAACGAGGTTCCATCGCTTGCTGAGCCTCGATGGCACTTTGGGAGATCAACTTTTCCTCATCGAAGGAGACCTGGAAGAACTTGAGCTTATATTTGTCTAGATCATAGTTGAACTTGCTGCTATCCAAGATCTTGATGGTATCAGGAGATACTGCCCTTCCTGATAGATAAAACATCAAAACATGGGTACTATCCTGATCTACACGATCATACTTATTGACTTTGTGGACTTCGTTGTCGATTTCACTTGCGATGAATGCTTCGATGTTGCTGTTGAGGCGTACGCGCTGGAGTACGTTGTAGAAGAAGTATCCGCTGGGTACAATGATGAGAAAGACGACAACAGCAATCCAACGTACAGCCTTTCGTCTGGTATGTTCATCGACATACTCCACATAGGGAAACCGCAAGAATCTGACAATGATGTAGGTGGACAGGGCGATAAAGACAGCGTTGATGAAGAAGAGGTACATCGCACCTGCAAAGATCTCCCATTGTCCATTGGCCAAGCCAAATCCTCCTACACAAATCGGTGGCATCAAGGCTGTAGCAATGGCTACACCTGGTATGGCATTGGTCTTGTCTTTGCGAGAGGTGGCTACGATCCCTGCAATCCCACCGAAGATGGCAATGAAGACATCCAAGATCGTAGGCTCTGTACGACTTAGAATTTCAGGGGTGGGGAGGTTGAAAGGCGATAGGGCGAAGTACCCGCAGCTCACAATCAGACTAGATGCAACCGCAATACCAAAGTTTTCGATGGCCAGCATGAGATGCTCCCTATCATTGATCCCGATAGAGAGGCCAATGCCGAGTATGGGAGACATCAAGGGAGAGATTAACATCGCCCCGATGATCACTGCGGGAGAGTTGAGATTCAGACCGATAGAGGCGAGCATGGCACCGCAGGCTAGGATCCAGACATTGTATCCACGGATGGTGATGCTGTTGCGAATGCTGACAATGGTGCCTTTGACATCTGTGGTGTCTCTGAGGTTAATGATCGACCACATGATGTTCTTTAGCTCCTCCCAAATAACAATAATACTACTTCTCATAGTAGGTTGTGAATTCTCTAAAAACTCCCAAAAATAATAGAAATCAGGAGATGTGTTGGGAGAAGGATATACTTTGTAGAAAAAATGTTGGAAGTGTAAGGTAAGATTACCTGCTTTGAATCAGTCATTTATTCAATTCATCGAACTTTTTTATACATAAAGCTTGATTATTCATCGGTATGATGAGAAATTGAGGTCCGTAAATGTAGCCTTTTACGTGCTACTTTTCCTTGCGCAGTAACATTCCATCCTATGTCTTCATCTCCTAGTCCAGATCCTGCTTTGCTTCCTTTCCTCTCACAACTCCTGCACAAAAACTTTCAGACAGAAGCCCGCGAACAAGCCCCTTATCAGTGGTTGTGGGAAAACCTGAAAATCAAGTTGGAGGAACTCATCAACCATGACATGGAGCGACTGGTACAGCTCATGTATAGAATAGATGTAGAAGAATCGGATTTTCACCGTGCGATGGGTGAGCCCCAACCTGCTGAGGCTTTGGCGCATGTGGTGATGAAACGATTCTTGCGGAAAGCGTTGCTTCGCAAGCGATTTTCTTGATTAAAGGATTTTTTAGAGGACAAAAAATAAGACAGCGGAGAAGCAAATCGCTACGACCATCTCTAGTAAGCCTGCCCCTAAGTTTTGGTCTTCTGAGATTTCAGTCGCCAGATTGGAGTTACGCAAAATAAAGCGATCAAAGATAAATCGGACAGCGATTAAGTAGACAAATACTACCAGCACATCCATACCCAAAGCGAGGAGATCTGCTTGCCAACTTACAAAATCTCCTGACACTCCTTTCATGATGATGATCCCAATAGAGATCAGACCTCCTGCAAAACCTAGTCCTGCTGCGACATTGTCCTTCTCGATTTCGTCATGTACAGCATAAGGACTCAGGCGGACATACAACAATCCGAATAAAACCAGACAGACTTGACCGATGAGGTAAAAGACGAAGGCTGTCAGGGCAGAACCTCCTTCACCATGAATGGAGCCACCAATAATCAAACCTGTCGCGACATACATGGCCCCTTCTACTACACCTGTTCCAGGATTTTGATCCTTAATGATCTCTTTGTCTACAGAGAATTTATACAAGACCAATCGTGCGTTGATGATGCGGGCAACATTGAGTAGAAAAATACCGCCTAGAGAGTATCCTGCCACGGTGACATAATCCATCACAATCGAAATTCCAGGTCCGCTAATCGCACCGAGGAAAATGGCTGTCACCGCGATAAAATAACCTGCGACACTTACCGAAACAGCATCATTGTCATACTGTGTGAGCTGCTCGTCGAGTTTGTAAGAGGAAAACATGCCTTTGAGCCATTTGGCTATGAAAAAGAGGAGGACATATAAGGCTACAAATCCAATATTGACGAGAATGGGCAGAAGATAGTCTGGCATGTTGCTATATGATTGCTAGGTAATATGTCGGAAAATAGAACGGATAGAGGGAAAATAAAAATTTGGGAATGAAAGTCTGCCCCCTTCTACGTCGATTTAGGCATGGACTTTCTGTGGAGGTTCTGTCGATCCTCCAAATAATAGGTTCCAGTAAAACCGCGGCTTGGCCAACTCCTTTCTCAGGTCAATATTGTCAAACATCATGGTCATCATCGTTTGCAAAGAAGGGTTGCGGTTCGCTTTTTTTACCACAAAATCAAACAGTTTGGGATATACTGCCAATCGCTGCATTTGGTAGCTCACTTGCAGTTCCTTGCCGATCTTTTTGCGCAGCTTTTGCACATAGGGTTGGAGAAATACTTGGGAAAAGTCTTGGGCTTCGAAAGCGGCCATCATTTGCTCTGCGGCAATCTTACCACTGAGCATGGCATTGCCGATTCCTTCTCCGCTGAAAGGATCGATCAATCCCGCGGCATCTCCTGTCAGTATCCACCCATCACCCACGATTTCCCTCCAGGTTGAACCTAAGGGCAAGCCAAACCCTCTGAGGGGACCTTGCATCTCGGCTTGCTGGAATCGACTTTGGAATCCTGGATGGGTTTCGATGATCTGATGAAAAAGCTTTTTGATATTCACCTTTCGTTTGGAGACGATGTCAGATCTCAGGCCGAGTCCTACATTTGCCCAGCCATTAGGAAGTGGAAAAATCCAGAAATATCCTGGCAAAAGATCATGTATAAAATGTAGTTCAATGAAATTGCCCTCTCGAAAACCTGTGACGCCTTTATAATAGGCACGAAGACCTGCCGCATGATGTTTTTTGGGGGGATGGATAGGACTCAAAGACCGTTTGACGATGGAGTGAGCGCCATCTGCCCCTACGATCATGCGACTTTCAAAGGTCTGGACTCCATTTTCCACAGAAAAACCATCCGATCTTCTTTCCACTTTTTGCACCCCCCTTCCTGTATGAAGATGAATATGGGGATGCTTGGCTACTTCTTTGACCAAAAAGTCATCAAAATCCCATCGCTTGCTGATGAATCCAGGTGCTTGAGCTTGAGGATTCGTATGGGGATTTTTGAAGGGTACATCTAGGTGCTCCCCACAAGGTGCGACAAATCGGATGCCCCATGAAGGAGTCTTGGAGGGAAGTTCGTAGAGTCGGTCTACTAGTTCGGGACGTGTATATTTAAGTACAGAAACGACCTTTCCGCTGAGAGCATCGCCACAAATTTTATCTCTAGGAAAATCATCCTTATCGAGTAGTGTCACGTCGAGTCCTGAATCAGCTAGGCGGAGCGCACATGTAGCGCCAGCAGGACCTGCACCAATGATAGTCACATCTGTTTTCATGATCTGAAGTTGCAAAATATCTGGACAAATACAGGGCGAAATAAAAAAGGGCGAAAGTTTCTTCCGCCCCCCAAGATGAAATTAACCAAAAGGAAATTTTTAAAAAGAGACTGATGGGAGTTTAGATCTTTGTCTACATAGATAAGGGACAAAAGCCCTCTGTAGACCTAAAAGACAGCATCCCAACAGCGTTTCAGAGACAAGAGCCGAAGGGCAAAATTATTGCATCAGCCGAGAGACTTGCACGGTTTGGCAAGCCATTTTTTCGTGTTCTTGCAGTGTATCTGCGAATGTGTTGGCTGTAGATCGATTGTCGAAAGAACCTAGCGCAATGATAAACTTGGGTTTTCGTTCGTCAGATCTTTTGTATTGGAAAGCAAAGATTTCTCCTCGCCAGAACTTCTTAATTTTTCTTAAATCTTTTGCGATGTGTTTGACCTCTTCGTGTGCAGCAACAACTAGGATGAAGTGAGAGGGGTCCACTGTCGTACCAATTTGCTCCTCTAATCCCATTTTTTCGAGTCCAGGTATATCGTCACAGTTGGGATTCATTCCTCTTGTCCTGCCATGGGCTACTAATGCATTGGCACTTAAGGAGCTTTCTTCTCCTCTGTAATTCATCGCCAATGCAGGTCGAGTAGGGGGGGGAATGCCTTTCAGATGACGATTGAGGATGCTTTGAAGTGTTTGCGGAGCCACAAATCCTTCTACTCGTCCCATGATGTGTCCCTCTGGATGATAAATCAAAATAAAGGGAACCTCTGTTGGGGTTTGCAGTTCGTGTAACTCGCCTGATAGCGGCATCTTGCTGGCCTCTGTTTTGTTACAGACAAAAGATTGGTTAAGGAGCGAGACAATAGCTGTATCATTCCATGTCTGCGAGTCGAATTTCTCGGCAAGTGGGCTTCCTTCATGATAGATGTAGGCAAGTAGCGGGCGATACTCTGCCATGGCTTGTACGCGCGCGTCCTCATAAGAGAAAGAAGTCCAAGCAACAGGATGAGCCTGAAGAAAAGAAAGGAGCATAAGGGTGAAAAGAGCGGAAAGAGCTAAAATCCGGTTGAGCATATTGACAAGGGCACTAGGGTGAAACAATGGATACCGAAAATGTTATTGCTTTAAATGTGTGTACATTCATAGTCAATAATTGTACAGGATTCTAAACGAATTGCCAATTGTAATTTTGGCTTTATATACAAATATAGGAGATAATTTTCATAAGATTCAAAGATCCATGAAAAAGAATTTAACGAATAATCCATGCTTCTTACGTGAGGATATATGAAAAGGTGAGTTGGAAAAGAGGTTGTAAGTTTTTGACTTTTAGGGGATTAGTTTGTGGGGTAAGGACCGAAAGGTATGATTTTTTGCAAATGTGAATGATTCCTAACCCTAATCCTCGTTTGGAAAGGAATTGGCATGCCATTTTGAAAACTATAAATGTGAAAAATAACGTCTAATTATTCTACTTTGGCATGATTTTTATTGATCGGTTTCTAGATTTTTTGCTCGAGAAAATTGAAAGTAGGAACATCCACCCCGATCTCCATGATCGGGAGCTTATGAGCTGCCTCTTAGCTATGTTGAAAATGAATCCTTAAAACGGGACCTGATCATTTCCCTTTTCGGGCATGTTCATTTTAGAGGGGAGCGTGATGGTGTTGGGACCAAAACTGCTGTCACCAGGTGCCCCCATTTCCTGCAAGCCGCCTTGCTGCCAGTCAGTGAACTTACCGTATTTTCCAATGAACTGCATTTTGACATTCCCTGTAGGGCCGTTACGTTGCTTCGCGATGATGAGCTCAGCTAGGCCTGCGGTCGTGTTGCCCTCATCGTCTGTCTCAAATCCGTAGTACTCAGGTCTATAAAGGAACATTACCATATCCGCATCCTGCTCAATCGATCCTGACTCACGAAGGTCAGACAGAACAGGTCGTTTGTCTCCCCCACGCGATTCTACCGCACGACTCAACTGCGACAGTGCAATCACACAGACATCGAGTTCCTTGGCGATGACCTTGAGGTTACGAGAAATCTTTGCGATCTCCTGTTCACGGTTAGAGTTCTTCGCATTGTCGCCTTGCATCAGCTGGAGGTAGTCGATGACCACCATCGAGATATTCTTCTCTGCTTTCAGCCTTCGGCATTTGGCGCGTAGCTCGGCAACGGATAGGGCAGGAGTGTCATCGATGAAGATATTGGCTTTGGACAGCGAGCCGATCCGGCTGACCAGTTGCTCCCACTCGTAGTCAGCCAGCTGACCGGTACGTACCTTTTGGGCATCAAGCTCTGCCTCCGAAGTCACCATACGTTGTACGAGCTGTACGGCTGCCATCTCCAGCGAGAAGAAGGCGACGGCTTCGCCAAATCGTAGGGCCGCATTGCGCGCCAGAGTCAGGGTGAAGGCCGTCTTACCCATCGCAGGACGTGCGGCAATGATCACCATATCCGTTTTTTGCCAGCCCGCCGTCATCTTGTCCAGATCGGCAATGCCAGAAGGAATCCCCGTGATGGAGGTATCTTTTCCACGTATTTCTTCTAGTCGTTCTAGCGTTTTGATCACCAGCTCGGACATCCCTTGATAGTTTCGCTGCAAGTTATTCTCCGCAATCTCGAAAAGGGATTGCTCCGTTTTATCCAGCAACTCAAAGACATCGGTGGTTTCATCGTAGGCATTCTTGATGGTTTCATCCGAGACCTTGATGAGAGACCGCAGAATGAATTTCTCTGCAATGACCCTTGCGTGATACTCGATATTGGCGGCGGAGGCTACGCGTGAGGTAAGCTCAGTCAAATAAAAGGGACCTCCTGTACGCTCGAGTACGCCTCTTTGCTTGAGGGCATTTTTAACCGTCAGTATATCTATAGGCTCGGAGTTCTGAAAAAGTTCTAGAATCGTATCGAATATCAAGCGGTTTGCATCCTTGTAAAACATGTGCGGCTTGAGGGTATCAATGATCCTGTGGAGGGCATCTTTTTCCAGCAAAAGCGCACCTAGCACAGCTTCTTCCATATCCAAGGACTGCGGAGGAAGTTTGCCGTGCCCCAGCGGAGCCGATGGCAGGTTATTTCCCTCTTGGGGAGGAGAGAAATTTTTCGAAGAACTTTTGAAGGGTTGCTCTGCCATATGCCACGATTCTTGTATGGGATCAAAAAGGAGCTAAAAATACATTGCCCCTTTTTGTAGATCAAGCCCGATCAAGATAGCGTCTAAGTCTTTTTCTTGAACTAAAGATGAAGATGATCAACCCCATTTTTCCATATGCCTGATCCTCATATATATATAGATTATCATAGACATTTGCTAATTCTAATACGAATAAAATGTGGATATCATTGTGGAATATTTGTGGGGAAATTATGATCGAAGCGCATTTCGTACGTAAATCCAACAATTGATAATAGGAAAATTTGAATATTTTTTTCTTCCTGATTATGAGCAAAATACGTAGATGTTGAACTAGAACAGCATAAGTTTCTACTCGGGCTATTCAATATGTATTGGTTAATTTTTCCGCTGATATGCTTTCAACTCCCCCAAGTATCCATCTGCATTCATGTTGTTTTTATAAAAAAAATCTTCCTAATTGCTGCCGTAGTTGGTTTCTGAGTCCTCAGAATTAAAAGGGAATCAGGTGAGAATCCTGGACAGTTCCCGCTGCTGTAAGCTCCGATCCATAGATCTACTACCGATTCATTTGTCCACTGTCATCAAGATGATGGGAAGGCGAATCTGTAGGGAGTAAGTCAGAAGACCTGCCAATTACGCTGATTCGCAGCTATCGGGATAATAGACTCGAATCGAAATGGAGAAGGTGTACCCACACCAAAGATTAAAATTACATATGTTATATATTTCATATGTAAATGCTTCATTTCGATCTCACCCCTTTTTTCCTCCTGCGAAAATTGTTTCACGTTCAATTGCGCAGGATGCTTCGAAAAGCTTTTCATGTTTTCCCCCTCAGTTTCTCCATTCAAACCCAAGTGTGGAGCGCATGGCTTTTCCTCCTATTTGGGGCATCTTCCCTATCTGCACAAGAAGCTACAGACACTCTCTATCAGTTATCCCCTATCCAAATTGAAGGAACGACACTCCGTGCGGATGATGAAGCTTTTCATACACAGACATGGTCGGCTGCTGAATTACGCGCTGAAGGAGCTGCACGTGTAAGCGATCTGCTCGCGCAAAATTCAGGCATATTTGTCAAGCAATATGGACCAGGAACACTGGCCACGACCTCTCTGCGTGGAGGCAGCGCGGGGCATACAGCCGTGACTTGGAATGGACTACCAATTACAAGTCCCATGCTTGGCCAACTCGATTTTAGCTTACTTCCTGTGGGTTTCGTGGACGAGATGCGGCTAGAATATGGGGGAAATACGGCACTTTGGGGTAGCGGAGCCATTGGTGGAACCCTTCATTTGAATAATCAAGTGAACTTTCTGCCTGGGACGCAGGTCCAAGCTCGTGGGACAGTGGGAAGTTGGGGCATGCAAGATCAATTCGTCAGCTTACAAGCAGCCAGCACACACTTTGCCAGTCGAACAAGAGTTTTCAGACAGCGCAGTCGCAACGACTTTACCTATCAAGCCTTTCCTGGTGGTCCCATACAAAGGTTGTCTCATGCTGCGGTAGCCCAGACAGGTGCTCTGCAGGAATTCTTTTGGCAGCCGAAGAAGGACCAAAGGCTTTCCTTACATATTTGGTGGCAAGATGTTTTTCGAGAGATTCCTCCAACGCTTGTTCAGACCAGAAGCCAAGCTACGCAGGAAGATCAAGCCCTACGTATTTCCTTTAATTGGCACAAAGTACTCGAAAAAGGTGCCTTAAAAGTCCGAGGCGGCTTATTTCGCGAAGCACTCAACTATCGAGACGAGCAAATTCGGCTGAACTCTACCAGTAGCTTCTGGACGGGCATTGCCGAAGTAGAGCGACAAAGATTCATAGGCAAAGCCCATCAACTCACGCTGGGCTTGAACCATACCTGGACACAGGCGGAGATCGCTGCTTACCAGTCCAATCCACAGCAACATAGTTCGGCTGTATTTCTAGCCCATAGCTGGCAAAAAGGAAAATGGAAGTGGAATGGAAGTCTGCGCCAAGGCATCATAGATGGGAAGATACTACCGCTGGTGGGGAGCGGGGCATTGCGCTTTGAGGTCAAGCCTTCCTTTCGGCTGCATATGCAAGCGGCCCGCAACTATCGTGTGCCGACTTTCAACGATCGGTTTTGGAACCCTGGAGGGAATCCCGACCTACTGCCAGAGAGTGGTTGGAGCCAAGAGGGTGGTTTTTCATGGCAAATTCTAGATAAGGGTTGGAAAGTCAACTATCAATCCATTGTATTCAATCGGAACATTCAGAATTGGATTTTGTGGTCCATCCAAGAAGGCGATTTTTTCTATTCAGCCAACAACATTGCGGAAGTGTGGAGTAGGGGATGGGAGCAGAAGCTTTCTATTGAGATTCCTTCCTCTCGGAGTACTTGGGCATTCTCTGCTAGTCATCATCTCACCAGATCCACCTATCAAACAAGCCTCTCATTTCCTGTCATTTCAGAGGGAGACCAGCTAGTCTATGTGCCAGTACATCGCCTATTGGGGAACCTAAACTATCAGAGAGAGAAATGGGGTCTGCGCTACATGCATCAATTTACCAGCAGTGTAGAAACGCTCAGATTCACCCAATTGCCCGCTTACTACATAGGACATCTACGTGCGCAAGGGAACATCAACTGGCGGAAATGGTCAGGAGAGGTTTTTCTGGCTGTAGACAATGTGTGGAACGCCGCCTATCAAGTCATTGAGTTTCGTCCTATGCAGGGAAGAACCCTAAGAGTGGGAGTTTCAACTTCCTTTGATCAAGCAAACCATTAACTATTAAATATTTAGCTACATGATGCGATACATTTACCTTACCGCATGCCTATTGTTGAGTGCCACTTTGAGTCAGGCACAGACATTGGTCGATTTCGAAAGCTTCAATGTCCCCGTAGATTCATTTTTCAACGGAAGTGACCTGAGCGGAGGTTTTACAGAAGGAGATGTTTTCTTTACAAATTCCTACGTCCCTGATCCTCAGTTTCCCTTCTGGTCAGGCTGGGCAATATCCACTAAGACTGACACTGTCACAGCTGGATTTACCAATCAGTACAGTGCGTTTCCTGGAACAGGTTGGGATGGATCAGAGACCTATGCTGTGGCTTACAGGTCTACGCCCCCACGCATCAAGCTTTCAGGTGCATTGGAAAGTGGACAACCTGAGGGCGTCTACTTGACCAATGGCACCTATGCTTACCGTAGTATGACGGAAGGAGACCAGTTTGCCAAGAAGTTCGGAGGGGTTGATGGCAACGATCCTGACTTTTTCTTCGTGACGATCAAGGGTTATCAGGATGGACAGCTCAAGACGGACAGTGTAGACTTTTATCTGGCAGATTTCCGTTTTGCTGATAATTCCCAAGACTATATCGTCAAAGAGTGGACCTACGTAGACTTGACAAGCCTTGGGAGAGTGGATAGCGTGGAGTTTTTCTTCACTACTTCTGATGTAGGTGTCAATGGTCCCAATACACCTTTTTATGTATGTGTAGACAACTTGGTCCTCCGTGACAACAATTCTACTTCTGTGGAGGTAGATGCGACATTGCCTTTCCAACTGTATCCTACACGTGTAAATGACCAAATCCAGGTCGTCTGGGAGGGTGTAAATGAAGCTGCATTGGAGATCCTAGATGTACAGGGTAGTGTTTGGACAAAGGAAATCATCCGTCCTGGTTCGCAATCGGTGTATGTTTCTGATTTGGCGAGTGGGCTTTACATTGCGCGTGTAAGATCAGGCCAACAAGTAAAAGTAATGAAATTCTGGAAGGAATAAGATTTTCCATCTTGTGAATGTAGTGGGCTAGGGAGACACATGTGTTTTCCTAGCCCTTCTACTTCAAAACGATGGGTAGCGGACGAAAAAAGGCAGCAAGCCTGAGATGATCGAATATCTCTGCGCAAAGTATAAAAAAATGTCCTCCTTTGAGGATGTTTACAAAGGGGGATTTTCTCTAATTTGAAGCCATAATTGAGAGGCTGTGTGAACATTCAACATACTTCAATCTAGACAGTCTCTGAGAGATGGGATAACATGAACAGCTCAAACTTTAATTTTCTAGGGATTCTACTCTTTTGTGTCTTTGCCTTTCATACATTGTTGTCTGCCCAGCCTTGTGTCCGTCCTAAGCCTCAGTTTCCGCAATGGAGGGTGTACGTCCAAGGGGAGACAGGGATGTTGATTGCGGGTGACCAAGGAGGAGAAATCAATCTTATGCCTATGGCACTAGGATTTTTGATTGTCCCACCCAATGGAAATTTCTTTGCACAGCTAGGTTTCAATTCACAGGTTGGACTGGAGGAGCAACCATTTATTGCAGGACCTTATATACAGGTGGGAAAATTTCTCAATAACAAACTGAGGGATCATCGCTGGTATCTTAGCGCCAGGGCACAAGGTAGAGTAAGGATGCAGGATCTTTTTCCCTACAACAGAGAATTGATTTCGGAAGGGCGTAGTATATCCACCTATCTCATGCTTTCTTATGTTTATCCCATAGCTCCTAAACTTCGGATGTCTTGGACGCCCTTTGCTGAGATCATTCGTGTAGAGGGAGGAAGCGTCGCAGCAGGTGTCAATCCTGGCGTGAATGTGGGGATTGCGTATAAGTTGGGACGCTGATCCATCCATTTTTTATATGTAAAATGACTCTTTCCGTCTATATCTGAAGTATGGTATGATGCTACTGGCATAAACTTAAGCAGGTCCAATTTGAACAAAATCTCTTGATCCCATCTTTCCTTTTGTCGCTGAGCCGCCAACCTACTATCGAGTGAGCGCATTTCTTGTGAGGAAAAGGTATATTCTTCCCAAATATAAACTACTTGCAAGATGAGATCCCATAGATTGACATTTCCCAACAGAAAAGGCCTTCAACTTTCCGCTGTTTTGGATGTCCCCATCGGCAATAAGCCCAGAGCTTATGCCCTATTTGCGCATTGTTTTACCTGCGGGAAAAGTCTTCGTGCGATTCGGAATATCAGTCTTTCCTTGACTCAAGCAGGTTTTGCTGTATTGCGATTTGACTTTGCTGGAATCGGAGAAAGCGAAGGGGCGTTTTTTGAGACCAATTTCTCCACCAATGTCAGTGATTTACTAGATGCAGCCTCCTTTTTGGAGCAAGCGTACAAGGGGCCGCAGTTGCTGATAGGGCATTCATTAGGTGGGGCAGCAGTACTGATGGCTGCTTCGGTCATAGACAGTGTACAGGCAGTAGCTACGATTGGTGCTCCCGCTGAGCCCGAACATGTCAAGCATCTATTTGCAGCCATCGAGCAAAGGGTCCGAACAGAAGGAGAGGGGCAGATTTTGATTGCAGGTCGACCTTTTGTCATCAAAAAGCACTTTTTGGAAGATATTGAGTCCATCACCCTGAAGGATGTGATTGCCCAGATGAAAAAGCCGCTGCTTGTGATGCATTCTCCTCAGGACAACATTGTAGGAATCGAAAATGCCTCAGACATCTACCATGCGGCTTGGCATTCCAAAAGTTATATGTCCTTGGATGGGGCAGACCACCTGCTGTCAAAGAAAGCTGATTCCCTTTATACAGGACAGGTCATCGGTTCGTGGGTGTCACGTTATATAGACATGGAGGAAGCGACACCGCTTTTGACAGAAAAGCAGGCGGTCATCCGTACGGGGACAACCTTTACGACAGAGGTACGTGCGGGGAGTCATACATTTTTGGCTGATGAGCCGCTCTCAGTGGGAGGAGACGATTTGGGTCCGACGCCTTATGATTTGTTGGTGGCGGCACTGGGAACATGTACGGGTATGACGCTGAGGATGTATGCCGATAGGAAAGGATGGGATCTACGAGAAGTGAGGGTGCATCTACAGCACAGCAAAGTATACGCGGAGGATCAGGGAGAGGTAGAAAGTAAGAAGCCTATGATAGATCACATTGAGCGTGTGTTGGAATTGGAGGGAGATTTGGATGAAAAACAGCGTGCCCGATTGGTCCAGATTGCCGACAAATGCCCTGTTCATAGGACATTGCACAATGAAATCAAGGTAGAGACGAGGTTAGCTTGAGTCATTCTTCAGAATACAATTTTCATGGTTCATGAAACTAATGCTGACGAGTTAGGTACGCCTTGAAAAATGAAAAATGAAAAATGAAAAATGAAAAATGAAAAATGAAAAATGAAAAATGAAATTATAGAAACTTAAAGTTTACGGCGAGGCTAGAGAAAACGGGGACTTTTTGGCCTGCGAGTTCGCCAGGGAGCCAGCGAGGCATCATACGGATGACGCGCAGGGCTTCTTCATCACAGCCAAAGCCGATGCCTTTTCGGATTTGTAGGTCGGTAATCGATCCATCTTCCTGGATGACAAAGCGTACAAAAACTTTTCCTTCTACTTTCTGACGGAGCGCATCTTCGGGATATCGAATGTGACTGGAGAGAAACCTGTACAGTGCGGCTTCACCTCCTGGAAAGGAAGGCATCACATCAGCCTCAACCAAGGGTTGGTCCACATTGATGGTGGGGCTTGAGGCGGAGTCTGCTTGCATGGCACTGCTGGTCTGTACGACCGTTTCGCGAGGATCATAGGCATTTTCTTGTGCAGCGTAGCTTTCAGGATCGTCGGAGATAGCGGTGACGAGGAGCATGTAATCCTGAACGGAGCGAATGGTATCTACGCGTTCTGTATAGGAATCTTGCACCAAAAGTGGGGCCTGTGTTTCTTCTAGGAGAGAAGCAACTTTGCTCCTCGTTAGAGTAGCGATTTCATATACAGTAGCTTCCGCAGGCTGTCCGGGACCATACAAGAAATAATATCCTGAGCCCAAGGCTGAAAAAAGCAGGAAGGCGGAGCCTACCACCCAAGTGATGATACGGCTCCTCCTTTCTTTTCGCTCTTTCAAACGAATAAATTCGATTAAACTCTCATTTCCTGGCGGAAGTTCTTTCATCATTATAATTGGAATTTCTCCCTGAATTCTTTGTAAAACTTCTGACCCATTACACGCTCAAATGCTAAGTGTGCTGCTTCGATCATATCATCGTTTGAGCAGTCAGTTGAGGTGAATCCTACAAATGTGACATCCATATTTTTTGAGAGCCCCCATTTGCGCTTCTCGTGTACCAGGATGTTTTCTTCGTCTAGGGCTGCATGTGATACCTGCAACTCTCGTACCTCTTTAAATATTTGTAGAATAAATTTTAGATCGTTTGAAGAAAGTTCCTCTACACTTTTCTTCTTGTCCAGTCCCAATCGCTTGATCTGGTCCTTCAATGTGCTACGCTCAATGAATGGACGGTAATAGTATTTCCCTTCCTTGGCTTCGCTCATTTCAGAAAGTTTGTGATAGAAAGCCAATTCTTTTCTATACACTTTGTAGAAATTCTCAGTCAACTGCTTGTCCTCACCTTCTGCAGGCAGCATACGCAGCTCATATAATTCACTGTCTCCTTTGAATGAAACGATCTTAGATTGGAATTCCGTATCTGGAAGATCACGGCGGAGCATAAACACATCACCCAAGCTGATGAGCTTCTTACCTGACGCTTCTTTTTCCTTCTGCGCAGTCTGTGCGACTGGCGCAAGGGTCTGAACAGCAGTCGTAGGTACTTTGGCTTCCGCTTTTCCGTTGGTATGCGCAGTCACAGGTACTACCTCAGTCGCCTTCACTTCCTCCTTAGGAGCAGGAGCGGTTTGTACTACCGGTTTTGCCTTAGGTGCAGGCTTTTCCTCGCTTGCCTTTGTTTTTGAAACGACAGGCTCCGCTTTGACAGGTTCTGGCGCAGGCTTGTCTACTTTGATGGGAGGCGGTGTAACTGATTTGTTCATTTCTACAACGGGAGCTTCCGCGACAACTTCTGGCTCAGGTTCAGGTGTAGGCTTTTCTTCTTGGGGGGCGTTGTTCTCGTCGATTACAGCTACTTCCTGCTCCAAGGATATCTTGGAAATAATTTCACTGATGTTCCACTTGATGACGACTTCAGGAATGCCCAGTTGTTCGCCTTTTTTGACGAATAGCTCCTCGTATTTTTCTTGATCAGCAGGATTGACACAGGCTTGCTGCATTTCATCAAACAAGCTTTCGCGTGCATCTTTTTTCTGCAGCTCGGCCTGAATTTGCGCGCGCTTGGCAGCTTCCTCTCGTTTGCGTTCTTCTGCCTTGGCCTTGTTGTCTTCAGCTTGGCGGATCAGATCCATGCGGACCAGCGCACCACGTAGAATCGCTTCGTATTCGTTGCGCTCATCGTATGGCTGGACTTGCGTCAAGATCTTGCCGATTGCAAGCTGCTTATTCATATACTCCTGTAATACAGGGTTTTGTAGATATTTCCCTAAAAGGATGACGCGTTTGATATTTTTACGGGCAATGGCTCCTGCGCCTATCACCTCTTTCAACTTCTCTTTATTGGAAGCCATCAACTCCGTAAATCGCTCTTTACTGAAAGAGAGTTGCCCTTCCAACTGGACATGTTCACTCTCTTGAGAGACGGTAAAGATATAATCTGAAGAAGGACTTAGGATCTGATGGGCGAGATCTGTTTGGCCGCGCATGTTCAGTGAGAGTCCTGCTGACTCAAACTGCTTCATCGCTTCGCGTAGGATGTGCTCCATGCCTGTGTTGGGGCCGATCCCTCGGAGAATGTCGCTGTGGGTATGCTCGGTCGCAAAGAGCGCCTCTTTCCCTTCGACATCGTCACCTACTTCATCTAGTTTGACCATCCACACATTGACCACATCGTCCAATGCTTCGATCACAAGATTGTAAGAGTTGACTAAGTCACTCCGCTCGACCATCCCGTGGAGGTAGGCCAATGCGAGGTTTTCAGCGTGAACCATTTGGACGCGATCCCCCAACTTTCCCTTGATGGTATCCATGACTCCTTGCTTCAGGCTAGGCTGTACTTCGGAGGGATAAATCATGGAAATGGGGATTTGATCCATGGGATTATTCAGCTCTTGGCGATAAGCTGTTAAGATACCATCCCAGTGTTTATCGATCACTTCGGGTATCGCACGTCCTTCGTAGGGTAAGTGGAGCTTGTCGTCAAAAGTCAAAAGGCGAGGTTGAGATTCGGGAGGGTTCATCCCGATGAGCAATTTCTTGCGGGAGAAAATAAAGCAAAGCATGTTTTCCGGAACAATCATGATGACTCCTGGTGTTTGGAATGAAATCGAATTTGAGTTTGGCGAAAAGCGAAAGAACCTGCCTGATTTACAAGGAGTAAGGATGAAACTGATTTTAAAGTAAAACAAACACTGTGCAATTGTGAGGCTGGAAAACACGAATGGCGAAAAAAGTAAAGTGGGCAGTCAAATAGGAAGGCTCAAAAAGAAAAAGACTTCCGTGCCATTTGCACAGAAGTCTAGTATGTGTTTATTCTCTGAAGGGATCTTTAGGGGGGCAAATAATTAGGCAACTACTTCGCGAATGTGCGCGAGTGCCTGCTCAAGATCTGCTACGAGATCGTCTCCATCTTCAATCCCTACGGATAGGCGAATCAAAGTGTCAGAAAGACCTGCTGCTTCACGTTCTGCCTTAGGAATAGAAGCATGCGTCATGCTTGCTGGATGTCCAATCAAGGATTCAACTCCGCCCAGACTCTCTGCCAAGGCAAACAATTTTGTATTGCCCATGACGGTAAAGGCATCTTCCATGATATCTCCCTTGAGTGTGAATGAAATCATGCCGCCAAAACCGTGCATTTGTTCCTTGGCAATCTCATGACCAGGGAAGTCTTCGAATCCAGGCCAGTTGACGGTGGCTACTCTTGGATGATTTTTGAGGAAATGTGCGACTTTTGCCCCGTTTTCGCAGTGGGCGCGCATGCGCAGGTGGAGGGTTTTGATGCCGCGTAGGGTTAGGAAGCAGTCCTGGGGACCTGGTACGCCTCCGCAGGCATTTTGGATAAATTTCAAGTGCTCATCTAGCTTTTCGTCCTTGACGATGACAGCTCCCATGACCACATCTGAGTGTCCACCGATATATTTTGTGATAGAATGTAGCACCATATCTGCACCCAGATCGAGGGGATTTTGCAAGGCAGGCGAAGCAAATGTATTGTCAGCGACGACCAAAACTCCGTATCGCTTTGCAATATCCGCTACCCCTTTCACGTCCACAATCTGTATCGTAGGGTTGGTGGGGGTTTCTACCCAGATCATCTTGGTATTTTGGGTGATCAGGTTTTCGACATTCGACAGATCACGCATGTCTGTGAAGTGAAACTTGATCCCGTAGTTAGCAAATACCTTGGTGAAAATGCGGTAACTTCCTCCGTAGAGGTCGTTGGTAGAGATGACTTCATCCCCTGGGCGTAGATATTTGAGGATGGCATCTACAGCCGCCATACCTGACCCAAAGCAAGAGGCAAACTGTCCATTTTCTAGGGCAGCCAATGAGGCTTCGAGCGCATGACGGGTAGGATTTTGAGTACGAGCATATTCGTACCCTTGATGATCACCAGGAGCTGCTTGTACGTAGGTACTCGTTTGGTAGATAGGAGTCATGATGGCTCCAGTAGAAGGATCGGGTTCTATCCCTGCGTGAACGGCTTTAGTTCCAAATTTCATTTAATTTTTGTTGATTTATCTACAACCAATTGACAAAAAGAACGGTAAAATAAAGAAGATTTGTTTCAATTCTGATACTCGATGGCAAAATTAAATAGCTCTGAAAAGAAGATTCTCGACGATATCGCTAAGTGGAAAGCGGATAATCCCAGCTTTCTGAACCGTGCGACTGATTTTGTAAGCAAGCCTATCAGCTGGCTTACAGATAAACTAACACCTGAAGATGTGAAAGGTTCTGTTTCTGGTGTAACAGAAGCAATCGTTGAGAAACTTCGAGATGTATCCCAGTGGACAGTCAATCCACAGGAAGTGATTGAAGCCACGAAGGAGTTTGAGATAGGAGCCAAAACCATCGATGACCTCAAAAAAGCTTCTATTCATGACCTAGACCATGTGGCGCAGTCCCTTATCGAAGGAAATACCCGCATGGCGACGCTCAGTGGGGTAGGGACAGGATTGGTAGGTTGGCCAGGTTTAATTGCGGATTTGCCCGCACTCTTTACTTTTTCTGTTCGCACCATCAATCAGATTGCGCTTTCTTATGGCTTCAACCCTAATGATCCCGAAGCCAATCCCATAGACCGTGCATTTGAAACGGAATACATGATGAGAGTGTTTAAGGTAGCGACTTCTTCTGATAAGGTAGAGAAGCAAAAAGCACTCGGAGAACTGAAAGATTTTGAGGCTGGAAGGCATTCGGATGTCTACAACTCTGTCATGGGCGACTTCACCAAGAAGCATCTCGGGCGCAATGCGACGAGCTTTGTTTCGCGCTTCATCATCAAAGAGATCGTCGAGCGTACCATCACTAAGAAAGCTGTCGGTCTGGTGCCAGGCTTGGGTGCAGTCTTTAATGGCGGCTTTAACTATGTCTACATCAAGGATGTGGGAGATGCAGCCTTTATGCTATACAGAGAGCGTTTCTTGATTGATAAGAAGGGGAGAAAGAAGACGATCATTGTCGATATAGAGTAGGTATCTTAGCTTAACATACAGAGAAGCCAGGTCTTGAAAGGGACTTGGCTTTTTATATTTGGGAGATGCGAAAGTCTGGTCTTCGTTAAGCTCCTTTTTTACCCCATAGAATCTCATTATTAAAATTCCCTCCAAGTCTGAAAACATTTTTCATTTTTCTTAGTCTATTAATGACCATTAGTCAATAATGCTATGCCAGGTAAAAGAGCCACACCTGAAATTCGGAAAAATCAGATCATCGCAGCAGCAGATTTGGTCCTATTAGAGGCGGGAATCGATGCATTTACCATAGATCAGGTGATTGCAAAGGCAGGTATTGCCAAAGGTACCGTATACAATTATTACAAAAACAAAGATCAAATTCTAGCTGAGCTAGGGGTCAAGGCGATTAAGTTGATGTATGAATACTTTGAGGAGCACATCGGCAAACATGTGCATAGTGTGGATAAAATTAAGGCTTTGTGCCTAGCCTGTTACCAGTTCAACAAACACTACCCGCAGTATTTTGAATTGATTTCTTACATGGAAAGGCCAGAGTTTGATATCAATACTACGGGCTATCTCAAGCTGAGCCAAGGGTTGCAACACTTTACAGAGCAATTGATTCAAGAAGGCCAGGCCAAAAAAGAATTGAGACCTAACTTGGATGCAGCCACCACGCATTACATCATTTGGGCCTGCTGTGTGGGGGTAGTGGAATTTGTAGATACGAAAAAGAGACTTTTGGCCAACCATCATGAAATAGACCAAGAGCAAATGGTGAAGACATTTGCAGAGATACTTACAGTAGGCATGGCGGTATAATTTTTTTAGCCCATTAATGACTATTAGTCAATAACTATTTTTTCAATCTTGAACCTTTTATCCCATCTGATATGATTCAAACAGCAACGATCGAATTTCTCAGAGACCTAAAGCAGCACAATGTAAAAACCTGGTTTGATGAAAATAGGAAGCGATATGAATCCGCTCGGACAAACTTTTTAGAGGCAAATGAAAGGCTGATTCAGGGAGTGGAATCCTTTGATGAAGGGATTGCAATGGCTTCATTGGAACCCAAGAAAACCATCATGCGCATCAATCGCGACATCAGATTTTCGAAAGATAAGTCTCCCTATAACCCGAGATTCTTCACTTATCTGGGACAAGGGGGAAAGTCAGTGCCCTTTGCGGGGTATTACCTCCAAATCGCACCAGGTGAAAGCTTTTACGGAGGAGGACTTTTCATGCCAGACAATAAGATACTCCTACGTGTCCGCTCGGGAATTGAAGCAAACCTGTCCGCTTGGGAGAAAATCGTGCAGGACGACCACTGGAAGCATGTTTATGGTGAGCTCTTGTCCAACGGGAAGCTGACAAGGCCCCCCAAGGGATTTGATAAGGATAGTCCTGCTCTAAAGTGGATCAAGTGGAAAGGTTTTTATGTCAGCAAAGAACTCACAGACGAAGAAGCAACACGAGAAGATGTGATTGAGCAGATTGTGGAGAATCTACAAGTCCTTCGTCCGCTGGTGGCCTTTTTGAATGAATCGATTAATCAATACGCATAGACCCATGAGTAAACACAAAATCATAAAGCCTAATAGTACGAGAGAGCGAATCAGAAATCGCTGGTATGTATGGCAGCATCGTTTTTGGGCCATGCGCTACACAGGCTTTGTCGCTTTCTTAGCCAATACGATCGGACGAATCGAGCATAGACAAATCCAAAAGAAGAAAGCTGCGGGTGAGACGATTTGGGTGGATGATGTATTTGCCCCTCCTGTAGATGAAAAAGCTTATGCTCAGTATGAATATGTACCTGCAAACATGGAGCCTCAGACGGGACTGAAGGCACGGAAGGCAAAAGTCATGAAGCAGAAAACCTATCCCACCACAAACTATTCGTTCAAATATAGAATGCCACCAATATCGGGCAATACGCTGAACGGAGTGGGAGAGGAAAATCCAAGGAGGGCCAAGCAACCCTTCTTCAGTAAGGGGTATAGCGGCCCGTGGAATAAACTAGAACGACTGTTTCAGGGAATCAATAAGCCAGCTTTAGCCAACTTCATCCTCAAGATCTTCTGGATGGATAGAAAGAGGGTAGGGGAAGTGGCTAGCGTGCAGCGGGAGATTACAGACAGAGCCGCTATGTCACAGGAAATCAAAGAGCTGGCCAAAAAACACGGGGCAGATTTGGTAGGAATTGCTGAACTGAAAGATCATATGCGATTCGAAGGCTTTGACCTGCCTTTCTCCTATGCGATTGCACTTGCCATACCGATGGATAGGGAAACGATGGTCCAAGCCCCTACGCATGGTACCTCCCTACATATCCAGGAGACTTACAAAAAAGTGGGGGGGATTGCCATCAAGTTGGCCCAAGACATAAGGAAGATGGGATGGCCCGCGAGGGCTTCCACTAATATTTCTCCTGATACTTATGAGATTCTACATATTCCCGTAGCAGTCGATGCAGGCATTGGCACATTAGGGAAGCATGGTTCTCTGATCTCCCAAACTTTGGGCTCCAATATTCGACTGGCTACCGTATTGACAGACTTGCCTCTATCCGTAGATGGACCAGAAGAGATAGGAGTAGATGCGTTTTGTCTCTCGTGTCAGATTTGCTCTACAAACTGCCCGCCTCAAGCCATTTTTGATACAAAGAAAATGGTCAGGGGAGAGGAGAAGTGGTATGTGGACTTTGATATCTGTGTACCCTATTTCGTTGAGCACGACGGTTGTGGCATCTGCTTGGAGGTGTGCCCCTGGAGCGAAGCAGGAAGAGGTCCTTTGATCTCAGAGAAAATGATGGCTCGTTTGAAAAAGGAACAGCAGGGAGAAAATAAATAATGAGCCAAGCCTATCTAAAGGCTTGATTTTTTATTCGCTTCTTATGAAAAAGTTGAAGTAGTTATTTGTTAAGAATAGATAAAAATCATTGATAAGATTATGTTTTTTAGCTGTATTACTGGTAAACTTTAAGTTGAAGTATATGTTAAGTATCATAATATAAATATTGAACCTTTCATGCGAAAGGTTCTTTTTTTTGTGACCACGGGAATAAAATAAGGTATTGATTACCAGTGGTCTATTTTAAT
>JBCBFT010000104.1:0-23830 GCA_038527485.1 Bacteroidota bacterium | reverse complement strand
AAAGAAAAAGAAAATATAAAAAAGGTAAGATCAAAAAACGAAATCCAAAGAAAAACGAAGCCTTATAAGACCATAGATCAAACAAACTCTCCTCAAATTTGCAGCCAAATTTGAGGAGAGTCCCTATTTAGCGAATAGCCCTACTTAGACCCTGTTTAAAACTTCACATCTGCGAAAAGTTTGCACTTTCAAACCTAAAATCTCTGCCTTTTAGCTAGATCTTCATTGTTCCAAACAGGGTCTTATACAATCAGAATTACTGATCCTCTGCGGATTTACTTGTCTCGATGATCAAAGCGGGGATCTCCAATGACTTATAAAGTTCATTGTAGGCCTTCATCTCGGTATTCACAATGGCGTCCCGCTCATCCTTATACACCTTCCAGTCTGCTAGCAGATCATCCAATCGGTCTTTGGCACCTTGAGTGACTTGAGGATCGGCTTGGTCTATGTAGCTTGCAAGCTGTATGAGTTGAGCATTGAGCATATTATTGAAATTGATCACATCTTGGAAGGTCTTCTGCTTCGCCTGTATGAGGTTTTCCTCCCAGCTATTGATGCGCTTCATCAGTTCTTCCCCTTTCTCCCTCAAGGGTTGGGCCTTTTCACTCTTCTCTAACAGCTTGGCGTAGGTATTGAGCTGCGTTTTAGCAGAACGCATCTGATTCACAGACTCATGCATGTCCACCAACGTACCTTCTATGCGAGCCAGCATGGCTTGTTGCTCTGCAAAAGCTTCAGGAGTAGATGAAATCGCGGGATTGGGAAGAATGGTAGCGGTAGTCTCTACGGTTTCTCCCTCTAAGGACAGACGCAAAGTATAGGTTCCAGGCGCCACGCTAGATCCAGCCAGTCCCCCAAAAACAAAAACCTGATCAATGGCAGGAATCGCTTCTCGACGAAAATCCCAAGTAAACCGATGGTATCCTTTTTTAGCAGGCAAAGCTTTGGGTTTGGCAGGCCCGCCAGCCCAAGATTTAAATCCTTTGGAACCTTGATTGGTGTAGGATCGGATCACTTGGCCGCCTTGCAATACATCGAGCCTCAACTCCCGTTCGCCCGCATCTTCATCCAGATAATAATCAAAAGTAACGCCTCTAGGAGGATTGAGTCCTTGCCCTACAGCCTTGGACCTGCCACCAAAAATACGATACTGGTCCTTAGGTGGGAATAAGACGAGAGATTGCTTCTCCAAAGTCATGTTTTGAAGGACACCTAAGTCATCTAAAATCCAGAATCCACGTCCCGAAGTAGCTGCGACCAAATCATTGTCCTGGATCACCAAATCATTGATAGCGACGACAGGTAGATTGAGGTTGAGGCGCTGCCAGAAAGCACCATCATCATTGGACACATACAAACCTGTTTCGGTACCTGCATAGAGCAATCCTGCTCGCTTTTTATCTGCGCGTACGACTCGAACAAATCCGTTGGGATCGTCCAATCCATTGACAATCTTCGTCCACGATTGCCCATAATCCGAAGTCTTGAATACATATGAATTCAAGTCCAGTGATTTGTAGCGCATGACCACCACATAAGCAATGGCAGGATCATGTGCCGAGATGTCAATGCTATTGATGATGCCATCTGGGATTTCCTTGGGTGTAATATCTTCCCATGAAGCTCCTCCATCCTTCGTGATGTGCAGCAAGCCATCATCTGTACCTGCATACAGCACCCCTTCTTCGTGTTGGGACTCTACTAAGGCGGTGATCGTATTATAGTTCTCGCCTCCTGCGGCTTCATTGGTGTAAGGACCTCCACCGGGACCGTGTTTCTCTGTCTCATTTTTGGTGAGATCTGGACTGATCGTTGTCCAGTTCATGCCTTCATCTGTAGTTTTGAACACCACATTTCCTGCATGGTAGATGGTCTTTCTGTCATGAGGCGAAGAAATGATGGGGGCATTCCAATTGTAGCGGTACTTGGCGTCTTTCGGTGCGATACTCAGTCCTAGCTCTGGATATTCCTTGATCGACTTCTGCTCCCTAGACGATCTCGTCCATTTGCTGATATTTCCTTGATAGGTTCCTCCGTAAACCGTTTCGGGATTGTCAGGATCGAAGGCGATGAAGGCACTTTCTCCCCCAGCTACTGAATGCCAGTCCTTCCAATCGATTCCTCTGTCATTGGTCCTGCTCGCTATAGCAATCGCAGAATTGTCTTGCTGGCCTCCGTAGACATTGTAAGGGACCAGGTTGTCGGTAATGACACGGTAGAATTGTGCCGTCGCTTGATTTTGCTGGGTGCTCCAGCTTTTCCCACCATTGAAGGAGATATTGGCCCCTCCATCATTGGAGTTGATGAGGATGTTGTTGTCATGGGGATGAATCCACAGGTGGTGATTGTCTCCGTGAGGAACGGGAATATTCATAAAGCTCTTGCCTCCATCGATGGACTTCATCACAGGCGCGTTCAAGACATAGACGATGTTTTCATTTTGGGGATCAGCAAAAATCTCCATGTAATACCAGGAACGGGCGACATTGACTCGGTCGCTATTGACTTGTCTCCAAGTCTTACCCGCATTGTCAGATCGATATACGCCTCCTCTCTTTCCCTCTGCTTCTATGACGGCAAATACACGTTCAGAATTGGCTCTTGAAACAGAGATCCCTGACTTCCCAAAATCTGCGGGCAGTCCTGCTTTCATTTGGGTCCAAGTATCTCCTCCATCGGTAGATTTGTAGAGTCCTGAGTGGTCGCCACCCGATTCCATATACCAGGGATAGCGGCGGTGTTGCCACATGGATGCGTACAGGATGCGGGGATTGTTCATGTCCATGGACAGAGAGGATGCGCCAGTCGTCGTATTAACAAATAGCACTTGCTTCCAGGTTTTGCCCCCATCCATGCTTCTGTAGATGCCTCTTTCATCCGTGGGTGCATACTGCGCGCCTTGTGCGGCTACATATAGGATATCTGGATTGCTTGGGTGGATGATTACATCTGAGATATGTCGGGTTTTCTCTAGTCCGAGATGGGTCCAAGTTTTACCTGCATCCATAGATTTATATACACCATCTCCCATAGAGGTCATCACCCCACGCGCGGCATGTTCGCCCATCCCAACGACTACGATATTGGGATCATTCTCGGATACGGTGATCGCTCCTACCGAGCCTGTTTTGAAGAATTTATCTGAGACGTTTTTCCAAGTAATCCCAGCATCTGTGGTTTTGAAAACACCTCCACCTGTAGAACCCATGTAGAAGGTATACGGCTGACCTATCACACCTGTCGAGGCGACACTTCTCCCTCCTCTAAAAGGACCAATGCTTCGCCATTTTAACCCATAAAATAAAGCGTTATCTATTGCTAAGGAAGGTGCTTCTAAATCTTTTTTTCTTTTTTGTGCTTGGCTGGAAAAAGGAAATGCGACCAAGCAAATAAATAGCAGTCTCAGGAGTCTCATATAGTCGATGTTAGTTCACGATATATATCAAAGTTAGGATAAGTTAGCATTTAGTTTTGGATTGCTATAGGGAGAGAAAATAGATTCATTTCTCCCAGTAAAAAATATTACACATTCAACCATGCCCAAACACTTGCACAGCATTACCTGGAAAAGTTATATAAACTATTTACGTTAATGCTAATCCTTCTACGAGGACAAAAATATTGGTTCCAATGTAATTGAATAGATCTATAGTATTGTTATTTGTCAGTATTTTAGCATTTCTTATCGCATCGTCGAGCTTTGGAAACAAGCTTCCAAAGCCAGGATTACTTTTATTGTAATGTCCCAATTCTTCGAGAATCATCTGATCACATTTGGTTCTGCTTCCTTGCTTTGCATTATTCCTGATTTCCTCCTTTTCGAGATCTGACAGCGAAGAAATATCAGCAAAATGAAGAATGATCCAAATTTCAAAACAAGGATTTGAGATACCAAAGTAGAAGCCTTTCTGTTTACAAAGTTGTTTCGCATTTGCTAATTGCTTCACACTCCAAGAGCGAAAATCTCGATCGATAATGATCCACAGTTGGTCATCTTCCCTGATACGGTACTCCCTCTTGAAATCATCAAGGGCTTCGATTACATATTTAGGCGCACTTTTGCCGTCTTTTGATGGTAATATTTCTAAATGGAATCGATTCGTATGAAACCGTTCTTCCGCAATTAGACCCTTGAAATATTTTCCTTCTGTTTTTTCTCCCTCTGTAGCAATTACGACCAAAGATGAATCTCTCAATCCTGTACGTCGGCGAAATTCTTTTCTCTGTCTCGGCATATTACTTAGTAATTTTCCATGGGACACTTTGGACATTCACTAAATTGGGTATTGCATCAAATCGACCTTTTAAATAACCCGTTCTAATATCCTTATCTTTTCTTGGTCTAAACTCCTCCAGTGAATAAACCGATGATTCTCCATATCTATTCTTATCCACAAACCAGATTTCATCTTTTCTGAATAATTTCTGGTCCAATAATTCACTCTCGTGTGTCGTGCTGATTAATTGACTCTTTATTCCAATAGATTCATTAAAAAATAATTCGTAAAGTTTGTATGTCAATTTCGGATGTAGGCTTCTATTGATTTCATCGATGACAAAAACCTTATCCTCTTTTGATAGCTCCATAATTACAGGAATCAAATCCATTAATCTTTGGGTGCCGTCAGATTCTTCATTGATATCGAAAAATGTTACTTCATTACTGTTTCGTATCGTGTGCTTGGTGACCAACTTGTAGGCTTCTATTTCGCCGTCTTCTCTTCTTAAAATTGAATACCTGATGTCATCAAATGAACTAATCACAGAGACCTCTCCTACATCAAGATTTTCCACTACCTCATTCTTTACTTTTTGGGGAATGTTTACTTCACTATTAAAAAAGTCCACTTTTATCGTTTCAAGGCCACTTATACCTGTCTGAAACTCAGATAGAAACCACTGAAATACTTCTTTGAGTTCGTTGTTACTGTCAATGTTTATCTCAATCCCTGCAAACTTTGAACTTGGATAAATGATCGTCAAGATGTCAGTAAACCATTTGTAAGAATCGGTTATGGGAGATATACCAACTATACTTGAGATATTTCGATGGTTGCTTGCATGTAAAAATAACTCCGTTGGGAGCGTATCAAAGGCAATATACTCAAGCCTCTTTTTCTCCTCATTTGTGATTTTTAAATCGCCAAAAGATATTTCTACTTCTCCATCAACAGTTTTTCTCTCAAAAATTTTATAGTCTTTTTCCTTGTTAAAGCTATACAGCCATTCTTCATAGATGCATTCGTGATCGAAAACGACACCATATGCGTAATTCACACCTAAGAAGTGAAACTCTAGTTCAACCTGAGACTTACGGCTTTTTGAATCCTTATCTAGCTTAAACTTTGAGTAGTCGATAAACTTTGATCCACCGACTCCTCTAGTCACTAAGTTTTTTAAAAAGCTTAAGGCTTTCACAAGATTAGATTTCCCGCTGGCATTGGCTCCGTAAATGATCGCCGATTTTAAAATATCTAGGTCCCTGCTTTTTTTTCCTCGAATGACATGATGTTTCAAAGATCTTACCTTACTGGGAGTAAGCAAGAACTCGACCTTGTCATTGAAGGACAGAAAATTCTCAACTGTTAATCGGATAATCATAAATACACCTACCTTTTGTGTTAATAACGAGATTTTTTCTCGAAACAACAACAAGGCATTTTTCATGATTTTGAAAGCTACCTCTTATAAAGGCCATAACAGTTGATGTACAAACGGTATCCGCCTTCAATTATCCTACAAAAACACCCGCTCCACAAACCAGAACAAACCCACTAAGGCGATGATAAGCGAGGCGGGAATTTGGACTCGCTGGCGATACCAGCTTTTGTTTCGAATGGCCCACACCAAAGCTGCCGCCGTAAGCAAGACCAGCAACTGCCCTATTTCTACGCCAATGTTGAAGGCTAGCAAGGAAGGCACCAAATTGCCTTCGGGTAAGCCATACTCACCTAGGACAGCGGCAAAGCCCAAACCATGTAGAAGCCCAAAGACAAACACAATGAAGGGTCTCCACTTGTTCGTCTGCTTGAATACACAGTTCTCGACGGCGATCCAGACGATCGAAAGCGCAATGATAGGCTCGACGATCTCCCCTGGAACCTGTACAATATCTAGGGCAGCAAGTGCCAATGTAATGGTGTGCGCAAATGTAAAAGCAGTTACCTGCCAAAGTAAGGATCGGAAAATCAGGCTGGAGAAGAATAGCCCCAAAACAAAAAGAATATGATCCAATCCCTTGGGGATGATGTGCTCGATACCTGCCTGAATGAATACGCCAAATCGCTCTTGCCATGACATGGCAGCTAGTTTACGCATCCGCTGACGTTTGAGGGATGCCTGATATTCGGCAGTCATCTCCTGATCTTCAAAGGCGAGTTGTCCTTGCTCGATTTCCAGTATGACGAGTTCGTCTTGAGGGTGAGCGCAAACGGCCACACTCAGACATAGAAGGGTCGAGAAAATAAGCGCTTGGAACAGCCTCATGAGGGTACGAAAAATATGTGAAACAAAAGCGGCTTGGAAATCCAAGCCGCTTTTCAAATACCTTGAAAAGACTTAGTCCATCGAGCCGTCCAATCCTCTTACTTTCAGCAGGGCATCAATTTTGGGCTGGCGTCCACGGAATTTCACATACAGATCCATCGCTTCTTCCGTCGAGCCTTTCTCATATACATGGGTTCTCAGTTTGGAAGCCAGTTCCTGATTGAAGACGTCTCCTGTTTCTTTGAATGCTTCAAAGCCGTCTGAGTCCAGCACGGCAGAGTGAACATAGCTATAGTAGCCCGCAGCATATCCACCCGCAAAGATATGGGCAAAGTACGTGCTGCGATAGCGGGGCGCGATCTCCTCAATCAGGCCGATCTTGTCCATAGCAGCGGTCTCAAATGCATCTGCATCTTTCATCTCTTCGTCTGCCTTGATCGTATGCCAATTCATATCTAATAAAGAAGCAGCCAAATATTCGGTATTGGCAAACCCTTGGTTAAACTTCGCCGCCTTTAGCAATTTGTCGATCAACGCATCTGGCATCACTTCACCTGTTTGATAATGCGTCGCGAAGGATTTCAGGATTTCAGGTTCGCTTGCCCAGTGCTCCAGAAGCTGTGCGGGGAACTCCGTGAAATCGCGAGGGCCAGATGTACCCGACATGCTGGGATAGGTGACATTGGTTAGAATGCCGTGCATGGCATGGCCAAATTCGTGGAACAAAGTGGTAACATTTTCGAAGCTGAGCAAAGCAGGATCATCGCCTACAGGCGCAGGAAAATTGCAGACATTGACTACTACAGGACGCTCTTTTCCGTCAAAATTGGACTGCCCTTTGAAGCTGCTCATCCAGGCGCCCCCACGCTTGTTGGAACGTGTGAAGTAATCCCCGATGAAAATTCCCAGATGGCTCCCATCTTTGTCTTTCACTTCCCATACTCGTGCATCTGGATGGTAGACGTTGATGTCAAATTTCTCTGTAAAGGTTAGTCCCCATAACTTGTTCGTTGTCTCAAAGACACCTTTCAGCACATTATCCAGAGACAGATAGGGCTTCAAAGCAGCTTCATCCAGGTCATATTTGGCTTTACGGACTTTCTCCGAGTACTGCCACCAGTCCCAAGCAGCGATTTGGAAATCATGTCCTTCTGCATCCACGACGGCTTGCATATCCGCTACTTCTACTTTCGCTCTTTCTAGCGCGGGCTTCCATAGTTGCATCAGTAGGTCATAGACCTCTTCTGGGGTTTTGAGCATGCGCTCTTCCAGCATGAAATGTGCATGGGTTTCGTATCCCATAAGTTGCGCTCGCTCTGCACGTAGTTTGGCGATTTCAGCTGCAACCTTTTTATTATCTGTTTGATTGTCATTGTCTCCGCGCTGCACATAAGATTTGTACAATTGCTCACGCAAATCACGTCGGCTAGACTCCGTCAGGAAAGGGTACATGCTACTGCGATGCGGCGTGAACACGTATTTGTCCTTGTATGCTGCTTTTGCTTCCTCTGTTTCCGCTTCCTCCATCTTCTGGGCGGCGGTCTCTGCTGCTGAAGCAATCGTTCCTTCGGATAGCCCACCTAAATCCGCCTTGTCTAAAATAAGTTCAAAGCCATTCGTTTCGGCTAGTAGATTCTGCCCAAAGGCAGTTGTCAACTCAGAAATTTTGGCGTTGATTTCGGTGATTTGTGCTTTTTGTTCCTCATTGAGCAGGGCACCGCTACGCACAAATTGCTTGCGCGTGTCTTCCAATAATTTGAGTTGCTCGCTATCTAGGTCCAGAGTCTCACGTGCCTGCCAGACACTTTCCACACGCTGAAAGAGTGCCTCATTCAGCGTGATCTTATCTCCGTGCGCGGATAGCAAGGGGCTCAATTCACGTTGTAATTCTTGTAAGGTAGGATTGGTATTGGAACCCGTCAGATTGTAGAATACGCCTTCTACTTTGGTGAGCAACTTTCCCGACCGTTCTAATGCTTCGAGCGTATTGGCAAAGGTAGGCGCTTCGGGATTATTGACGATGGCGTCTATCTCTGCGAGGTTTTCTTCCATCCCTTTCTGGAAAGCGGGCATGTAATGCTCATTTTTGATTTCGTTGAAGGGAGGTACGCCAAATGGGGTTTCCCACACTCGCTCAAAAGGGTTATCAGATATTTGAGTTTCCGTTTGATTAGTGGGATTACTACAAGCGCTCATAAATAGTATGGCAATAAGAACAAGGAATTTATTCATGCTTTTTCATTATTAGAATGGTCAAATATAGTTGTTTTAGCCATTCAAGGCCAATATAAAGCAGGGGGAAGATAAAAGGAGGTTGTATCACACGCTTTGTGCATGGGATTAGTTGTGCATGGGACTAGACTCCACATGCTGTAAGATACTGTCCCTTCAGGACAATGAACCTGCTTCAAACCCTGAAAGGGTTGCCTTAAGCTTACCGATTCAGTTTGATATAGATCCCTCCACTCAGTATGGTATTGTTTACGCCGCCATTGCGCTCTTGGAGACCTGCATTGCTGATGTGCCGAATGCCTGGCCTTAGGTCTAGGTACACTCTTGAACTGATCTTGAGACTGAGTCCGAGGAAAAAATTATCTGAAAAAATAAAACCCGTGGATTGCCTTTTAGGGACACCTGAGACATAGTGCGGACCGATAGATCCCAGAATATATACACTAACAATATCCTTTAGCAGGTTTTTTCTAAATAAAACTCCTACATTCAACCCTAATTCAAATCCCTCTGACTTATCGGGCAGAAAGTCTACCTGTCTAAATTCCGTTAAGTTATACTGTGGCTGTAGGAGGAGTTCTAGGTTCCAATTGGATCTATCCAAGAGTATATAATAAAGCTGCGGTTGAAAAAAGGTCACGCGATAGTCGTAGTTGACGGCTAGCAGACTTTGGTCACCATAGCCATAGACAAAGCCGATATGAGAGGGAGAAATTTTGGGGGACTTCGTTTCTTGGGCAATGAGTGTGTGACAACAAAAGCAAACCATGCTCAGCAAAAGACGCAACTTCATATTATTCATTGTGGCAAGTTACGCTTTCAACTTTAGTTATAAACTGGGGAGAGCCCGATTTTTGGGAATAAAAGGAAGATCATACTACTACAACTTTGGCTTATTCCTTTACACTATCTTTGATAAGATTTTATTGCTGTATCTATGAATACCACACACCTCATACTGAAAGGCCTCCTAGCATGGCTCTGCATGTCATGTGCTCCTCTGCCCACTGACGAGCCAGATACCTTGCCTCCCTTTATAGTAGGTGCGTTTGAAGATGACTATGGCGTTCAGTATCTCATTGATAACAAAGTCTTTCAGATGCTCCCTAATGATCAATTCTACATTCTGAGGGTCAACCAGGAAGCAGGCTTCATCATCCTACAAAACGATTCGCTCAATGCATTTGCGCCTTCGCTATTCACCAGAATCGACTATCAGAAACTCACTCAGATGGCTCCTTATGAATGGGCCTTTTGCTTTAGCAGCTTTGAGGCAGTCAGCGTAGCGCATGCGATAGACAGCGTGAACACACAAAAAACAGATCTGATGAAAGGCTGTAATGGTTATCCTTTCTCCCGAATGAAGCGATCGACTCAATCTCAAGAAACAACGTCTGATCATTGACTTTTGATCCACTCTAAGATGGGATCTCTATTGTCCATATAATCCTGGAAGCTCAACTTTATTTCGTGATCTACCTTCAAATCTTTTACACCCACACCATAAAAGTAGTTGGGGATATGGGTTTTGAAGATACTTTTTTTGTTGTCTCGCCAGTCGTGCTCTTTCTTAGAGTTATAGATCCTGATGCCCGAATGTGGCAAGGTAAAACGCTCACTTTCTGCCCAGAATTTCAACCTGTCCCCTACCCCTTCTCCTACGACGATGATTCTACCTTTTGCAAAGTGCTTGATACGAGCCGCAGTCACGATACCTGCCGAATAAGTTTTATCACTTGTAATGAGGTAAATTTTCTTGTCTTTATCGATGATCTTAGGAGGGTCAGTAGCTAGTTTTACCGCAAGCCCATAGTTCCCGCCTGTATAAAACCGTAAATCAATGACGACCTCATAGTCGCGCTTGCTTTTTAAGGCTTCGGTAAATGAGGCGATCTTTTCCTTAAAATCAGAACATTGATCCCAGAAGCTATTGATATGGAAGTAAGCGATCTTTTCCTGATCGTCAAACATATAAAAAACGCCTTCTTCTGTACGTTGGAGGTAAAGGGGCAATGACTCCACATGGGACAGGAGAAACTTTCGATTTGTACTGTCACGGGGCGTAGGATATAAATTGGCCCAACTTTCAAACCACGCTCTATCGTTTTTCACTTCTTGCGCTTTGAAAGATACTTGAGTCCTAACTTGATTCTTCAAAAGCGTAAACGTTAGCGCATCTTTTGTTGTCACAACACCTGCTTCATACAAGGTCCTAGGCGAAGTCATCAGGTCAATGGTCTTGAACTTTTTCCAACGTGGTATCCCACTCAGATAAGGAAATAGCTGATTCTCTACTTGAGAGACTTCTAGTCCATTGATCTCCAAAACCTTTGCGCCTAAATGGGGGGAAGCCAAACTATCTGTCCTGACAATATATATCCCATCAGAAAATCGGTACAGCCTGAGTGGAATTTTATCTGTCCATGGCAGAGGCAAAGTAGTATGGGCATTGTCGGCTAAGACCACACATCTGGCCAGTTCCAGTCTGATCTGAAAATCTGACAGCGCATCGATCTGCTGCTTCAACTTGGAGAGTATGATTGAGCAAGAATCTCTTGATTCATCTGTATAGGTCTTCGCGGCAGGCAGGAACTCATTTTCCACATACGCGATGTCTGCTATCCACTTTTCGTACCTCGTTTTTTCTATAGAATCAATGGGCACATTGCCTTGGGGATAGCTATACAAAGGAACTAGGACAGACAATAGGATGAAAGATAGGATTCTCATGTACTCACAGGGTTTAGATTGTATCAGCCTTCCAAGTTAAGGTTAATTTGATGATCCTCCCGGGTTTCATCTATTTGCTCATCTCATCTATACCTTACTTATTCTCTACCTTGATGAACTTGGAGGGATTGGGCAGAAACTCCTCCTCCGGAATGGCTTTTTCTATGATTTTTGTTGCTTCATAAGTCGTGCTGTACATTGGATAACTAATGATTTCATTGCGCACGCTGACTCCTCCATTGCCCATCTCCACAAATTTATTCCAGAAGCTCATCTTATGTTTCGCGTATTTCTCTTTGTCTAGCTTGAATCTGGGATTGAAATAATACGTCGCCTCCACATATTCTATGACCCCATAGCTATTTGTGGGTGTATATTTAAACGTCATGGAACGACAAGTATCCCCTAGTATGACTTTATGATCTTCTTCGTTTACCTCCGCTTTCAGCAATTCTCCTGGAGGTACTTCGATTGAAAACTGATTGATCGTATCGCTATTTGCATACTCTAGGTAACCTATCCCTTCTTCTAGCAATAAGATCGTTTTTACCGCTCCCAACTTTCCCCCTGTATTTTGATACATCAGGTATTTGTCTCTATTCACTTTTCCGATCATCTCTGTTCCTGTCTCCCGATCCAAAATCTCTTGAGGAATACGTTTGTCAAGGGCCTTCGTCGTGACACGGAAATGGACTTCTCCTTCGAAATATTCATTGCTTGCTTCTTGTGCTTTCAAGGACATCAAAGCCCAAAGAAAAAGGAGGGTAAGGGTTATTTGCTTGTACATATTCATTGATTGTGATTTGGTGTATGTCGTAGGAGCTTCGTCGCCATTTAGTTGACGAATGACCTGTAGCTATCTGTGGAGATCCTCATTGTACACATGAAGGATAGGTTCTGGATTTTGAATAAAAAAGTCTACCACTCTCTCGGTTAATCTATCGTAGATATCGTCTTCCAGATAGGGATTATCAAAATCTAATAATCGTGCAATGTCTCCTGTGATCTCCCCTTGCTTGGAGACATCAAACTTTCCATCATCTATTAATGTAGTTTTTATATAAACTGCCAATACTTCATGCCCGCCATCCCAGTTGGTGTTTCCATTATCCTGGGCTTCATATCGAAGTTTTTCGACAGCTATGAGTAGTTCTCCTTGAACAAATTCTGATTGTCCCGATTGGGGCACATAGTTCTTCCAAATAAATTTTACCTGTTCTGTGTACTGTTTAGGACTCATCTTGCTGTGTGTGAGTGGTTGCTGAGCATGCTTTCAATAGAGATCGTGAAGTGAAGATACTTACTGTTTCCTATTGCGTACAGAACTGGCTTCCCTACAGTCTGTAACTGAGCCTAAATATATGCTACAGATACGATCTATAGAATACTTAACTACTAGATCTTTATTTCCGTTACTCTGTACGAAAAATACTTGCCTATCATCTTCATTGTAAAGAACCTCTGTTTACCTCTCCAACGCTTTTCGAATCGATTTCGACATAAGCCTTCCAATACCTGCAAAGCCACCTGTGAATCTAAGGTCATAGTTCCCTTCTCTGTCGATTACAATATTCGTCGGAAAACCTGTCACTTCGAACGACTTACAGGCTTCACTTCTATTTGCCACTACAGGATATTCAATAGGATATTTACTCAGCTTCTTCTGGACTTTCTCTAACTGATCATGGGTGATGGATACAAAAACTACATCAGGATTTTTTCCAAATTCCTCATAGACTTTGTTCAGCTCAGGTATTTCCTTGAGACAAGGCTTACACCCCACAAACCAAAAATTCAAGACGACTACCTTCCCCTGTGTACTTTGGGAGGAAATCGTGTTTCCATTCATATCTGTCAATTCAAATTCCTGCGCCTGGGTTCCGATCAGATCTTGGGGCTCATCTTGTGCAAGCAAGATGAATGCGTACGAAATTAGGAATAGGGAGAAAATGATTCTTTTCATCGGGAGAGGTTGTAGCGTATGGCTCAATATGGATTTCAAGTAGCAAGTACTTTGTATATTTTCTTAGGCGAATACATTCCTATTGTTCTCGATCTGATGGATGATTCCGTTGAGCATGATGGGCACAATCAATCTGTGAAAAGGCTTGACAGGTAAAAAATAGAGCTTCCCAAACCTATTGTGGAACGTCACTGTAGTGGATAGGGTGAGATTTTTGGTCCCGCCGTGCCCACTTGTGCTTTCCTTATACAGGGAGATTCTAAAATCTAAATGTCGATCATCTTCGCCTAAAATGACCTCGTTTTCTGTTCTATCGAATACCTTGAATAGCCCGAGCCTCTCCCCTGCTTCACAGGTAAAATTATCCAGCAGTGCTTGTCTATCTTGAGTCTTATCAGGCGTTTTCAAGCCAAAAACGGATACTAACCTATTTCTTAATTCAAATAGCTGAGCCGTCCATTTGGGAGCCGAATAGAAAAAAGCTTTGCCAATGTCTTGAGAACTGATGTCATTCGCTACATCGAGATATGTCCCTTGAAAGCTATCTACGTACGCATAGTTTGTACCTGTGAGGAGGGAGTGCTGAGGTAGAGTAGATTTTATGATTCCCATTGTTGCTGTCTTATGATGGCCAGTCTTCGCATACAGATCAACATATTTACATATGTTTTACTTAACTATACGACTCATGGGATAGCTTTTGTTGGTCAAAAGCTCACTTTTTTTATTTGCTCAATTTAGACCATGTTTAGACTTCAAATCTGCGAAGAGTTTGTGCTTACAGAACCTGAACCTCACCTATTGTTCAGGCTAACTTCTGGATCATTTTTGTATGAAAATAGCTGTCGGATGCCCGATGTCAAGAAAGGCGCCATTGGCAAGCTCAACATGATCTTGAGGTCATCCCAACATGAGCTTTCATTCCCCAAAAAGGCCAATATTTTTTCTGGCGGAATCTTTTGAAACATGATGGAGAATATCTCTTTCCCACTCATTTTATTAGAAATGATCACGTCTAGCAAGGTGCGATCATACCATTGAAACATCTTATCGCGAAAAGTCATATTGGGATTGGGCAACTCATTCTTGATGAGCCTATCTATGATGAGATCTGTATTCTTTTGGATAAATTGGAAGGTATACCCACTGCTTGCCTTGGTAAAGCCACCCGCAGTCCCTACGTTGATGACCGTATCTGCTGTACGAATCTTCCTGGAGAACTTGGCCAAAGACATAGGAATAATCCCCGCTTCCTTGTGGATGATCTTGTAGTCTTTAATCTGTAAATACGCTTGGATGTAGTTCTCCAACTCTGCTTTGTATGCTTGTTCTTTCAGTACCTTTTCGCTAAACAACGTATACTCTACCAGTGCTTCACGCGAACTCGTCGGCAAGACATACATGAAGGTCGCCCCGTTGTCTTGATCCAGTCGAAAGTCCATGAGCGTCCCCACGTCGCAGTTGAAAGTAGGACGCTCCGTCTGGATGACCCAGCCTTCAAAGTGTTGCAATAGAGAATTGGTGATGTCTATTTTGGGATTGAAGAAAGGCGTGGAGTTGAATATGTATTTTGACGAATACGTAGCCTTATCCGTTTCTACCATCCCGTACTCAGACGTTGATTGTATCTGGCGGATGCTTTCATATTTGAAGGTGACATTTTCAAATTGCTTCGCAAAGTCGATGATGTAGTTATAAAAATCGATCCCTCGAATCATTTTATAACTGTAGGCTTCCAAATCAAACTCCTGGGTAAAATCTGAATTTAAAAATTGAAGCGTTCTCCACTCATGTGTGACGATGGACTCAAAATAGCCCGCCCCCTTTTCCCAAAAGCACCAAGTTCTATCATTTGTGACTTTCTTGCTTTTGTCAAGGACAAGCATGCGCTTTGACTGTAAGGATGGTGTACTCAGCATCCTGTGTAACAGACTGAGTCCTGCGCATCCTGCACCTGCTATGATGTAGTCATATTCCATTTGGTCCTTTTTTATGTGTGGATAAGGATTCATAGGTGAGTCCTTTATCTTCTACATTAATAATGGGAGAGATGAATTGTTGCTCATACAAAAGATCATGTATCCAAATATATCCATAAAGGGTATCTGAGAGGAGGATATCTCTGTCTTTCATCTCTCCTAGTTTGATATTGATTTTAATTTTAAGGTATGCTAACTCCTCCAGATTGTAACTAGCGCACGTATTGAGCACTCTGTAACGTAAGTTTTTTTAACATTTACCTATCGCCTTCAGCGTCCCGAGCATTAGACTCGGGATTATTAGGCAAAAAGAACCAATCCCGATGATGAATCTCGGGATGGAATTTCAGCCCACCCCTTCTATCAGCCCCTAACGCCAAATTCCGCGCCCATCCCGAGCATTAACCTCGGGACCCCAAATAGCCTGTTACTATACTCGAAAGTTATAGCATAAAACTTTTGTTACACTGTATTGAGATTCAGTTACAAACTAAAGGGGGAACTCCGTGTATGGATCTTGCTATTTGTTAGGTGCTTCTCCTAGTGATATTTTTCTAAAAGTATGATCGGTGTCTGCGTTTGTCTTGTCCACTCACTTGCCACATACACAAACGCATGGGGATAGCTTTCTACTTCTATGCTGTTTGGATTATATGCCGCTTGGTCTCTAATGTTTGATTTCCAGACCTCGAAGCATGTATCTACAGGAATCCAATCTAGCTTATCTCCCACATTCGCGATGACAAATTCGACGGGATATTTCTGCAGTATCTCTGCCCATTCATTTTTGGTCAGATAACGTTCTCGCTTAGCTCCTATCATTGGGGTCTTGTGCCAAAGCTGCTGAACAGGCATTTCTGTTACAATTTTCAAAGAAGGGTTCATCGTTTTCTGTTGCTTTTTGAGCCTTTAACATCCGCAAAATTTGTAAGTCACATTAGTCTGTCAAGATGTTTACACGCTTCGTTTGGCTGAAATGTTGACCAGAAATATGTAAAATATATGCGCCTGAAGGTAAGTGATACGTATCCAATGCTATGCGTTCGCCGTGATCATGCCCCTCTTTCTTGATCACAGGTCTACCCAAATGATCATATAGTACGAACTGTAACTGTCCATGTACCTTGCTTAAATCAATGTACAACTTGTCTTTTACAGGGTTAGGGTAAACCTCTACTGTATAAGTTGTCTGACCTGCGCCATGATGTGCCGACGTGATATTGCAGCTTTCAAAATAATCAGCGTTTAACTCGTAAGTATTTCGCATGACCTGCAGCTGCTGTGGTGTAAAATCCTTGATACAATGAAGTTGGCTATAACTCATAAAATTTGTGGTGCTTGGACGGAACGGTTCGTTGTTGCTATCAAAAACAGAATTGGGGTACAACCAGGAACAGGTTAGGCTGTCTACATCCCTATGTTGTAGTCCGTGGTCTGCCTCTGTATCACACAATAAATCTCCTGCGACACTACAATTGCTTCCATCGACGAGTTCTTCTCCAAACTGGCTTTCGAATGTATGGTATAGTCCAAAAAAATGCCCGAGTTCATGCGCAATAAGACCATAAGTAGCTCCTTTCCCCAGGATAAAAAGATAATCATCATCTGTAAAAATACCTCCAATAATGCTAGAATAGCCTGCACTACTATTACCTCCAACTGTATTGGGCATAAAAATATTTACATACCCCCCTTCGAGAAGGGAGTCCATGAGTAGGAAATCAAAATCTATCAAGGGATTCAAATTTTGCTCATCACGTACGATGTTGAGCACACATAATTCCACTTGTAAATCGGCGGTTATGAGCTGTAGATTGATGGTATCAAGCCATTGTAGAAATAATTCGGGTGTCATCTCATTTCCTTCTCCCATACTGTCTGTAACCAGATGTAAGGCGATAGGTATGATCGCGGGTGTGTTGGAGTGAACGCTTGATTCTATCCTATCTGCAGAGAAATAAGGATTCACCTTTACAGCTGTTTTACAGAAAGTCGCATCTGTTTGTGAATAGGACAATCCATGAATGAATAACATGGTAATCATCATCCATCTTCTATGCATGGGTAAATATTGATTCATGGTTTTTGAGGCTTTCAGTTATGATACAGGTCGGGCTATGTGCCACAGCTCCTAACAAAGGAGCTTTCATATCTACATATTTATGTATATGCTAGTTATTTTCCCTCCCACCAAGCTGTACCGTCCTTATTTGACTACTTCCTGTTTGCTGATAGACATATTTGATCTGTCCAATGAATGTCTTTTCAGGAAACTTAGAAAGAAGTAGAGGCACTGTAGCGGATTTGATCTGCTCAAAGTCATCGTCATTTTCTAAATAATTTTCATTGAGTCGAAGAATGACAGAAACATATCTTAGGTCTTCTACCTCTTATTATTCTAGGATAATTTTATGCGAATCAAGGAATTCCTGGCTGATCGCTTCTTTGATCACTCCTTCAGGATTCAGGCTAAGCATGAGGCATTCCCCTTCCAACTCCGTTTTCACGTATAGTTTTCCTTCCACCCGTTTCATTTTCTTTTTATAGCCTTTCAAATTTATCTCTTCTATCTCTAGATTGTTGAGATGAATGATGAATACCCTTTCTCTATGCTTGTCACGATATCTGAGTACAAGAAAATCCTCATAGAACTCGAGATAATCACATCCCATTGAACCAAGCCCCATGGTATTGATGGGGGGACGCCAATTCACGATCAAATCCTTCTTGAGTCGAATTCTCACCAACTCTTTTCCTACTTCATTCTGTTGCCACCATGCCATGCGTTCACCTGAAACGGCTGTTTGAGATTTCCTTATGACATTTTCTGCTCCATGATTGTCCTTCCAATAAATGGCGTTCTCCTTTATTTCAGCATCGATGTTATCTTGAAACAGCTCTTCTTCTATGATATCTAGGATATTGTGTGTCATCAGGTCTTAGTTTTGTTAGGCACGGAGCCTCACTTTTTCCAATTTTGTAGCTCTATGAGATTGCCTTCGGGATCTCTCGCATACACAAAGGTGATTTCCCCAACGCCTTCGACCCATCGAGATGTTATCTTCCCTTGTTTTGTCCCTCCCTTGGCCTCAATCTCGTATAATATTTTCTCCACATCATCCACTTCAAAAGCCAAATGCCCAAAGCCTCTTTGGTTGGGACTGATCGGATCTTGCGGTTCCATTTCTCCGTATTGATAAATCTCTAGTGTTGGGCCATTTTCTCCATGACCAGGCAATAACAAATGTACGCCCTCCAATGCTGCATTTTCAACGCCTGTCCCTCTGGAAAGCCAATCTCCCGATTGATTTCTTATCGAAGGAACGACCTGGCAGTCAAATACTTTCACATAAAAGTCAGAGAGTTTCTTCCAGTCGTTGCTGATGATATTCGTGTGTGCATACCTCATGTGACTGCTTGCTTAAAGTTTTTCCAAACGTTTTACGGTCAGATCATTCGTTTCATTACCAGTATTTAAGGTAGTCGCGGGTTCAAATAGCAAAACCTCCACTTCTTCTTTGGCATAAGGTTTATGCTTCACTCCTTTAGGTATGACAACGAACTCACCTGCTTGGATTTCCATGGTTTGGTCTAAAAGCTCGATATGTAATGTTCCTTTTATGACCAAGAACAGTTCATCCTCATTTTCATGATGATGCATGATAAATTCTCCTTTGAACTTTGCGATTTTTACATGTTGGTTGTTTAGCTCGCCCACTATTTTGGGTGTCCAGTACTCGGAGAATGTCTCAAATTTCTCCTGTAGGTTTACTTTTTTGATTTCCATGTCTTTTTGATTTTTCTGCTGAGTTTACCAAGCCTCAAGTGAAGCTATTTATTTTCCTTTCAAAAGTCTGCGCCACTTCCTCTATATACGCCTTCCCTTCTACCTTAGATTTCATAAACGCAGGAATGCTGTCTAATCCATACTTTCCCGCCATGATCCCCGTACAAATCGAGGCGATGGAATCAACGTCTCCACCTAGATTGACCGATTTCTTTAGCGCATCAAAGGTGCTTGTACTATTTTTCAGAACGTATAAAACACATCCTGTTGTAAATTTGGAGTCTGAAGGAACACCATGAATTCCAGGTAAAAAATAGGGGGCTTGAATGGGTTGCTTGCCACAAAGGACTTCAAAATCGCTGGCCGTCAGTTTCTCGTACGCATCTAGCTGGTCCACATCAGATAGATAATGTTGATACTGCTGATTCATGGGCACATGCTTCAAGCAATAGTCGATGATATTCTCTAGGCGTCCTTGCTTGACAAGTACATATTCTGCGCTTCTTGCGATGCATTCGCTTGAGATGATCGCCTGTATGTTGGGGTGTGTGGCGTTTGCATTAATTCTGGCGTATGCATGGATCAAATCCGCACGCATGAGTCCAATCGGTAGGGCTCTCATCGCTGGTGCATTTCCTGGATTCATACGATTTCGCTGAAAATCTCGAATTTGTTCTATGGTCATTTCTCCTGAAAAAAACCACCGCATCGATCCATGGCCGTTTCTGCCATATCCTTTCTGATCGATTCCTATTTCATATTCTTCCTTCCATTTGCGTATCAATAGCTCGGTAGTAAAAGGTTCTTCAGCACATAATGCTTTGATTACCCCTATTGTCATTTCTGTATCGTCTGTGTAATCCCATGGTGTATAGTTTTCTGTAAATAATTTCTTTTGCTCGGGAGGTACATTTATCGAAGCTCGCTTATTGACAAATGTGGTAAAATCCACATACGCTCTCATCCAATTTCGATCTTGAAATTCGACCCCTGCGCCAAATGCATCGCCAATGGCTACTCCAAGTAATATGTCCCTTATCCTCATTTAGATTTTTTCTGACTTTGGGCCGTTGAAATGATCCCACCACTCACCTTATGAGACTTGATATGGGGCGCTAGCAAAGGTGGATGTGTTTAGTAGTTGCTATCAAGCAAGACTTTCCATTCGCCTGAGGCGACCTTCTTCCAAACGATGGCATATTTACCTCCGTAAGAACCTGTACATTGCCCAATTTCGTAGGCGAGGTCTGCTTGCACGGGCATGAGATAAAGGGGCATAAGGGTGAGATTGTAGTCTGGCTGGGCCATATACTGATATTCTTCTGTGATGGCTTGAGTGCCTCGAATGGGAGGTTTGTGGTTGAAGTAGAAAGCATCCTCCGTATAGACTTGAGCTACAAGCTGTGCAGGATCGTGGGCATTGCAGAGTTCCATCCATTTTTTGCGGGCAGCTTCGATTCCCGTGATATCGTATACATTGGTCTGGACTTCAGCGATGAACTGCATCTTAGAGATTTGGGCTTGGCTGATGGAGTCTTTCGTTTGGTAGATGTCTAGCTCTGCTATCGACCTATCTCCAGGCACATTTTTAGTGAAAATGTGATATATAATTTCTGAGGGTGTCTGGCTTTGAAATTTCAGGAGATTTCCAAATGAGGAATTGACGATCGAGTTGACTTTTTCTTCGTAGGTTTTGATTTCCTCTAAGTCATCCAGAATTTTCCCCTCAGCCGTTACAGCATAATTGAGAGAGGCATTAGGATCTCTTTCTTGCCAAAATCGAATGTATAGATAGTCCTCTGCCTTGTCTAGCAAGGCTTCAGGCTTCTCTTGTGTCGGCCCACAAGCAGTAAGGATCAAAATGGGCAAAAGAGAACCATATAGGAGAAGTTTCATTGCTTTTGATAGGAGATTCATAAGGTGAAAGCTACGAATATTTCACCTTAGATTTAGAAGGCTAAAAATTAAATTCTCAGGTATAATTTTCGAGGATAGTCACAAGCTATCTGGGGTTCCTGATGTCATCTGAAGGCGTCGGCTTGGGTTATCGTTTACGGACTTTACTTTCAAACGCTTTTCGTGTCATAACCAAGGGAATTCCAATCAAGATTAATGCAACGATATTTATCAAAATGACATTGTGAACGGCTCCATAATAAATGGAAATGCCACTGTCTATCAAAAACCAAGACAAGAGTCCATACCACATGGCGCTATACGCCCACATTTCTTTCTTCTTAAACGCGTTTTCTGAGATCATGACCATGAGGATATGGAACCCCACAATCGTTCCGCCGATAATTCCAAATAGCCAATTCTTGAGTTCTAAAATATTGGGTTCAAATTCACTGCCGTTCAGAAAAACCTCCTTCGTGTAATGATTGTGTATCTCGAAAAAAATCGAGTTTCCAGCAAATGCGACCAGTAGTCCCACTCCAATAGTCATGATATTGGCGTAGGTCAGCCATTTCTGCCAAAAACGAAATCTTTTCTCATTCATCATACTTATGTTTTCGATTAACTTTCGCTGGGCAGCCTGACCATTAGTGATTATCACGAATGAATTCCGAAAGGATTGATTTTCTATGTAGAGACGCGATAAATCGACATCTCTACATAGAACATACGGTACCCACTCATTCGTGATAATCGTCATTATTGTCTGTCGTTTTTGTAGATTTATCCTTTCAGTTTCCTACTTGGCTTGCTAATCCCATTATTTCCCGATTAATCTTATCCGCATTTTCCTTTTTCGTAAAAATCGTTTGATGATTCCCGTCAATCAGGATTTGTTTTCCATTGGATGAGAGGTCTATGTATTCCTTTTGATTTTCAATTACTTGGTTCAAGTATTCATCAGGATCTATCCCTCTTTTTCTGTAGGATTCCTTGTTAATTTCTATGGCAGTACATACGATAATGGGTATAGAATCAAATTGATTCGCCGACTTGGCCATGTCTAGGATCGCGTGGTAGTTTTCGATTTCGTGCTTATATCCTCGGAGTCTCTTTCCATCCAGCAGCATATCGCGTAAACGCGGATTTATTTCATCAGGCAGTCCCTCACCAGGGAAAATAGGCCCTATCAGATTCTCTGCTAACCCTAATACGCCGACATCTGCAAAGAAGATCGCCACATTCAATCCCCAGATGACGGATTTAAATCTCACAGAAGAGGCAGGAGCCGCATTGAATCTTTCTACTTGCTCAGGATGCGTGGCATCCATGAACACAAGCCCCGCTACTTCATCGGGATACAACTGCGTAAAAACTCTGATATAGGGTCCTCCAAGCGAATGCCCTGCTAGGATATAGGGGGGAGATTCCCCTGCTTCCTCTAATAATTGATGCAATTCCCTTGCAACCGTTTGCGCATCTCGCGATGTATTGCCTAGGTCACTATATCCCACCCCCGCTCGGTCATATCTGACGACGCGCAGGCTGTCTTTGAGTCCTTCACTCAGCCAATGATAATACTCTGTTTGCAAGCCCCCACCCCCTTCAATGACAACCGTGGGCTTATCATCTTTTATTCCAGAAGGATGAATATGTAAGTCCATTCCATTTACATGCACGAGTTTCCCCAAAGGTGCATGGGGCTTAGGTCCAAAGGCACGGAAAATCAATCCTGCGAGTATGACCACTGTGAAAAAGATTCCCACAAACTGAAAAACGCGTTTCAATACCCTTCCCAAAGTTTTCAACATTCAATTCTCATTAAGCAGATAGGCAGACAAAAGATCCACACAAATAAAAAGTAACACACTGTCTCCTCCAAATTGTATCTAGAGCCTATATGTAGCTTCAGTTATAAACTGAAGGAGGTCAGTGAGGTCTTACCTCAGCCCCATTATCCATAGTTTATTCGGTATCAATGGGTTCACTCCAAATATATTTCTCAGCGTCTTCTATTCTTATCATCTTCCTTTCAAAACTCATCCCATCTATACCTTCAATCTCGACTTGCACGATTGGATCTTCTTCTGATCCCTTAAAGCTGAATTTATATTCGTGCTGATGTCTTCGATTGAGTTTGAGCTGTCTAAATGACAAGTAGTATTCGTCCTGATAAGTGATCAAAAAGTCATTCTCTCCATATTCGTTTTCGATCTTCTCTTTCGGTTGACCATCAAAAACAATCGAGTATTTTTCTCTGTCTTTGAATAAATCTGAATCATTGGCTCTGTCGATGGTATGTACACTTATTCCGTGTTCAATCTTTACTTTGCTTTTGGATAAACCTGTTTTCACACATACTTCAACTGGATTGGTACTCCAAAACCATTGGAAATTCTTATTTAGATAAAGCAAACCAAATATCCCTATTCCAACAATGGATAAAATGATGATGGTTTTTTTCATTCCAGTTTTTCACGTGTGGGTTATGCCATTGAGAAAACCAGCTAGACGATGAGGCTCGCTTTCCTCCTACCCTTCTTACGCAAACTCGCCGATAAAGTCATACTGACATGGAACCATTATTTCTCCCTCAAGATTCAGTATCCCATATAAACCCGTTTTCTTCTCCATGACTGTTACGTAGATGGACAGATAAAAAAGGGTTATGTATACTATAGCGTAGCTCCAATAAATAGCGCCAGCTGTGTCATCTTGATGCCGCTACGAAGTAGGCAGAAAGATCTAAACGAG
>JBCBFT010000103.1:0-24785 GCA_038527485.1 Bacteroidota bacterium | reverse complement strand
ACTACAGCTCCAAACCATCCAACTGACAGGTAGGTGGGAGACCGCCAATCGCTTCCACCAACAGGGATACACCCAAACATGGGAACATACGCAGGAATTGCTCCGCATCTCCGCTGCTATCCTCAGCATCATAGAAGAAAGTGAAGACAGCATCGCATCCTGGCAAAAACGCCAACTCCCTCTTTTAATCAAGTGTACTTCCTCTACAGCCAGCTTGGCCAAGCACCTGCAAGACGAGCTGAGCAATGAAGTCTATATCGAATGGGTGAGCGAAGAAATGCTCAAGACCTATATTTCATCTTCTCCCACATCCAAACGCTACCTGTTGATCGTAGCTGAAGGAGCTTCAGATGCCACTACCGACGAAAACCAGGGGCTAGATTGACCTTGATTTCGGGATGGCGCTGAATGAAGGCATTCATATAAGGGCAGATAGGGACCACTGGCTTGCCCAACTCCTCCGCCCACTTCAAAGCGGTGCGTGCCATTTTACTTCCTACACCTTTTCCTTCCCAAGCGACAGGAACTTCTGTATGTGTAAATACAAGTGTATTGGGTCGCTCATTATACTGGACGACAGCTGTCTCTCCATTGTAAAATGCAGCAAATCGGCTTTCCTCAGGCTGATGCATCACCTCTAGAGCATCTAGATTCCAATTGTCCATCTTTGATATGGTTTATATGAAGAAAAAATGTTTTTTGCGTGGCAGAAGTTCGCCCCCATGTTGTTTAACTCCGAAGGCTTTTTTTTCTTTTTCGTAGTGGTTTTTATCCTCTACTACCTTCTCCCCCACCCTAGGCGGTGGGTCTTACTGCTGGTAGCAAGCTACTATTTTTACGCCCAATGGAATGCCGCCTACCTTGCATTGATCCTCTTTTCTACTTTGGTCGATTTTTGGGCAGGCAAAAAAATGGCCGCACTACCCGCCCCCAAAGCACGTCGCCCTTATCTATATCTCAGCCTCATCAGCAATCTCGGACTTCTCTTCACCTTTAAGTACGCCAACTTCTTAGGAGATTCTATCAATGAACTGGTAGGAGGAGAAGCTCCCTTCATTCCACATCTCGAACTCTTGCTCCCTGTAGGAATCTCATTTTATACTTTCCAGACTTTGAGCTACACGTTGGAAATCTACTATGGCAGATTACAACCGAGTACGCATCTAGGAAAGTTTGGTCTTTTTGTATCATTCTTTCCTCAGCTTGTGGCAGGACCCATCGAGCGATCGGGACACTTACTGCCTCAGTTTGAGCGAAAGGTAACCTTCGACTATGAGCGTATCGCCCATGGACTTCACCTCGTCCTTTGGGGGCTTTTCAAGAAAGTGGTCGTGGCCGACCGACTGGCCCTCTTCGTCAACGAAGTCTATGGACATCCTGACCAGTATGCAGGACTCTCTATCATTCTTGCCACATTGGGCTTCGCCTTCCAGATTTACTGTGACTTTTCGGGCTACTCCGATATGGCCATTGGTTTGGCACGGATGCTAGGGTTTGACCTCATGCAAAACTTTCGTCAGCCCTATCTCGCGACCTCACTCGCAGACTACTGGCGGCGGTGGCATATTTCTCTTTCCACATGGTTTAGGGACTATGTGTATATTCCCTTGGGAGGGAATCGCGTCGTCAAGTGGCGATGGTACTACAACCTCCTGTTGACTTTTCTTGTCAGCGGACTGTGGCATGGAGCCGCATGGACGTTTGTGATTTGGGGAGCAATCCATGGGTTAATTCTGGTGGTGGAGCAGATGACAGGGATCTCAGGTGAAAAAGGAAAGCGATTTACGCTAGGGGTTCGTCTCTTTCGCATGGGATATACCTTTGTGGTGGTATGTGTCGCTTGGGTCTTCTTTCGAGCGGAAAGTGTCTCAGATGCCTTCACTCTGATCACCCAGATGTGGAAACCCACTCAGGAACCCCTTTCATGGAAGATGATGGGGAATCAACCTCTTGAATTGCTCTTTGCGCTAGCAGGTGTCCTATTCGTTTATGGCGCGGATGTGTTTGTAGAGCTAAAAGGAAAAAATGACCATATCAGAGGTTATCCGCTTTGGCTGCGGTGGATTTGGTATATGGTCTTATTATCGGGGATTGCTTTCCTAGGTGTATTTGAGGATCAAGCATTTATCTATTTTCAGTTTTAACAAAAAATGAGATCCTTCCCATGAGGAAAGATCCCATTCCAGTCTTTGTACGGATGTTCGCTCTTAGCAAGTGCCAGGTACTTCCTTGCCATCTGCAGAGATCAAGTAATCGAGTCGGATTTCTTGTCCACTCTTCAAAATCATGAATTCTACACTAGCCACCACACGAAAATCTACTATTTGCCCTTGTATCGTTTCAACCGATCCATCTTCCAGATAATACTGGATCTCCACGACCTTGCGAAAAGTGGCCATCGCTTCCAGTTCGTCGTAGTAATTACAATTGATGGGCTGATACGTGTTGTGGGTATTTACTTTTTCCATTTCTATTTCTTTCAAGCAGTATCAGATACGAGAAAAAATGGAATTCGTTGGAGACGTTGCCTTGGCCGACTTTACTCCTTATTTTTGTACGCTCAATCGCGCATTGCACCCTATCATGACAGACAATCAACAAGCTTTTCAACAATACCTAGCTCATACTTCCGAGGCTCCCTTGGGGATGGAAATCACATATGCAGAGGGTATTTATCTCTATGGTCCAGAAGGAAAAAAGTATGTAGACATGATCAGCGGGATCTGTGTGAGCAATGTAGGTCATGGGGCACCAGAGATAGTCACTGCCATACGCGAACAGGCCGAGCGCTATCTTCATACGATGGTATATGGAGAAAGCATCATGTCTCCTCAAGTCCAATATGCCCAATTGCTGCACGAGGTCTTAGGGGAAGGCTTTGACCAAGTATATTTTCTCAATGGAGGGACAGAAGCCAATGAAGCGGCCCTCAAAGTCGCCAAAAAATACACAGGTCGAGGTAAAATCATTTCCTGCCACAACTCCTATCATGGTTCTACGCATGGCTCACTTAGTGTCAGCGGCAATCCTGACGCAAAAGTAGGATATGGTCCCTTGCTACCCGATGTCCACCACATCGCATTCAATGACTTTGAAGGACTCCGAGAGATCGATGAACAAACGGCTTGCATCATCATCGAAGCGATACAGGGAGCGGGAGGGGTCGTACTGCCAAAGGAAGGATACCTACAAGCTGTCAAAGCACGTTGTGAGGAAGTGGGGGCATTGATGATTTTGGATGAGATACAGACGGGCTTTGGTCGTACCGGACAACTATTTGCGCATCAGACATTTGATGTGCAACCTGACATCCTCGTCCTGGGAAAAGCACTAGGCGGAGGGCTTCCGATGGGGGCTTTTGTGACACGCAAAGAAGTCCTACAGGTCATTCATAAGAATCCCATACTGGGGCACATCAACACCTTTGGCGGAGGGCCTGTAGCCTGTGCAGCGGGAAAAGCGCTGCTAGAAAAAATCATCCGTGATGACTTACTCGCACAGATCCCTCAGAAAGAAGCACTCCTCTTCCAGGAGTTGCAGCACCCGCTGGTCAAAGAGATCCGAGGCAAAGGATTGATGTTTGCCATTCTTTTCGAGACGCCTGAGATCGGGTATAAGTTGAGGGAAGTAGCTTTAGAGAAAGGATTCTTGACCATTGGTTTTTTGAGTGAACCCACTGGACTCCGTATTTGTCCTCCTTTGACCATCACAGAGGAAGAAATCAAACTGGCTTGCCAACTCTTGAGAGAAGCCATGGATGAATACATGAATCGCTAGGGTTTTGACAATATCTTTTGTGTAGATGCTGTTTTATCCTTGCCTAGAATTTTCAAATAGGCTTCACGATAGCTGGATTTAGAGAAGTGCTTGAGTGCAAACGCTCGCATTCTTAATTTTTCATCAGTCTCTGTAGGAGGGAGATACTGTAGCACTGAATGGGTCTTGACGAGTTTTCCTAGATTCGATGATTTCACCATCTCAGAATAATCACCGATTCCTGGGGAAATCAATACGCGTAAACCTGCTGCTAGATATTCACCAAACTTGGTGGGCGAAGCTACCTCGTTGGTTACAGAAGATTCCCTGATCAAGACCCCGTAGTCCCCGATTGTGAGTACCTCAAATACTTCATGAGGCTTAAGCCAATCCTTTTTTACACGGTCAGGAAATTTTTGATAGCACGTGAGTCTTTCGAGTTCGATACGAGATAAAAACAGGACATGTACATTGTCTTGTGCCTCCATCAAAGATGTCAGAATGCCATCTACAGATTGGATAGACTGCCAACCAGCGGTCGAACCCGAATAAATGATGATTACATCTTCGGGGGCGTATCCTCTTTGCGCTTTGCGCTGAGCAATCGTGCTTACATCGTAGGTTTGGTCAATGAAAGCCTTGTTGAGCGTACAAGGGACCACCACGTGTTCTCCTCCTGAATATTGAAACTCTCGCGTCCAGTAGTCCTTCAATTTGTGGGATACCCCCAGTCGAAAGTCTGATCCCAGTACCGCCTGTTTTTCCAGTTCAAAGCTTTTGGCGACCAAACGTTTGTCGTTTACTACGGGATACTCGTTCCACTCCGCGTGGACAGCTCCTCGACCATCCATGATCACATGGTCTACAAGCCCGACCTTCTTTAATCTCTGGCTAATCAAGCTTGCAAAGGGCCCTCTTGCCATGATCCGCTTTTCGGGAATAAACCAAAGAACCATCCTCAGTAAGTAATAATTCAAGGCCCAGTTACGGACTTTGGGTACTGCGGGCAGCACAATGGCCTCTGGATATGCGGCTTTAATCTTTTTCCGATTGTCTCGGTATAAGGGAATAGCAATAAAGGAAATCAGCCGTACAGGTTTACTTGAAATCGTATTGAGATACTTGCATACACCAATGACTTGGCTTGCATAGATCCCACTGTAGTTATCTCCTAGCGTAAGATAGATCATTCTGGCGCATTATTTTTTGGGTGATAGCCTCTGCGATTCGCTCAGTAGCACGGCCATCCCATAATTTGGGAATACGGCTTTGAACTTTATAGGTACCGTTTTCAATGGCTGCTATCCTTTCCAATAATACATCCAACTCAAATGGTACCAACTCATTGGTCCCCACATCAATGGTTGCAGGTCGCTCTGTATTGGGCCTAAGCGTCAAACAAGGTACTTGGCGAAAGGTAGTCTCTTCCTGTATGCCTCCACTGTCAGTAAGGACATATCGACTTTCTTTAATCAACTTCTGAAAGGCAAAATAATCCATCGGCCCTGTGATAATCAAGCGATCAATGGACTTCAGTTCTGCTTCTAATTCAAATTTTTCGAAGCGATTTAACGTACGAGGATGGATTGGAAATACTAGTGGATACTTTGCTGTAATGGAGCGAATGACATCCAAGAGTCTCTTCAATCCTTCTTTGTGATCGACAGTGGCAGGGCGGTGAGCCGTCATCAATACAAACTCCCCAGATGTCAACCCGTAAGTTTCCATAATAGGAGATGCCTGGATTTGTGGCTCAAATCCGACTAGCGTATCAATCATTGTATTTCCGACAAAAAACATCTTGTCTTCCTGCTTACCCTCTTTGATAAGGTGGTCCCAACCGCTTTGCTCAGTCACAAAATAGTAATCAGAAATCTCATCTGTAATCATGCGATTGATTTCCTCTGGCATACTTCGATCAAAGCTTCTCAATCCACTCTCGACATGCGCTACGGGGATGTTCATCTTATGAGCAGCCAGGGACGCCGCAAGGGTAGAGTTTACATCTCCTACTACGAGAATCAGATCCGCTGCATATTGGGTTTGAATGACTTCCTCCAAGCCGATCATGATTTTGGCGATCTGTGTATTGGGGGAAGAAGGAGGTACATTTAGCCAAAAGTCTGGTTCGAGATTGAATTGCTCAAAAAAGACCTGCGCCATTTTAGTATCATAATGCTGGCCTGTGTGTACCAATCGATGCTGAAGGCCCTTACTTTCATCATTGAGATGCTGGGCAAACTGGGTGACCTTGATAAAATTAGGTCTCGTGCCGACGACTGTGAGGATCTTAAAGCTCATAGAAGAAAGTATGTTTGTATTGTTTGTTTGTAGGTCTTATGGAACTTCGCAACAGCAAACTTAGCTATAATTCTAGGGATTAAAAGAGAATAATAGACAGGTTTTCTTGCACTCATCAAGTCCATTGATGTTTCTCTCTCTCACTCCAAAGCATATTAAATATGCTCCATCCATCTTACATTTAGGATCGGGTAAGTTTTACTTTATCTAGATAAAAGCCAGAAGGTACGACCAGTTCCAGCTTATGACGTCCGATAGAAAGATTCTTCAGTTTCACTCCTTTCTCTTTGTACCAATCCCATGGTTTCTGAATATTTGTGATGGTGCCTATTTGTTTACCATCTATCCAGACTTCGACACCTCCTTTTCTCGAAGCACATGCATAGAGTGAGAGCTCGAGGTTCCGCTGCTCTGAGCGAATGACATCCCATTCGAATGTAATCCGAGCCTTTTTATCTTGAGGCTTCACAAAGGTTTGATACTTGACAAATCGCCCTGTCTCCTTATCCTGACGATTTGTTTGTATCACCATATTTTTCATCCCATCATTTACCTCAGCTTCCCACAAAAAGTCTTTACTCCAGTACATAGGATGTCCCGCTTCATGCCAGTGATCTACTTGGAAAAAGACGGGATGAGCTTCGTCACGTGCATCATAATAATATACACTACCCTGGCGTCGGAAGGCACAACTGATCTGCTGGCCGTCAAATGTGATGGTCTCAACCTTTTGGTCCACGACGTTGCCTTTCACGTTGCTGATAGGTTGCAGCGTCCCTGCAATGATGTATATGGATTGAGTCGGATGCTTGCGCACCGCGACGAGTATACGCGGATCGTTAGTAGGAATACGTACAATAGGCTGTCCTTTGGTATCCCGCAACAGGCTTCCGTCTTTGAGAATATCTTCATATTGACTGGCGATCGCCTGTGCATAACTGGGCATAGCCGCTTGCCAGATATAATTACGTGGATCAGCAAAAGCTTGAGGTCCAGATCCAGAAGTCACATTAAAGAATCCGACATAGAAGAACTCAGCACCTACCACGGGTAGTACCTTTAACAAACCTAGCCACTGTGAGGGGCGAATATTCGTTTCTGGATTGGAATTCCAGCCTGCTGCGACGAAGGGGCTGAAGAGCTTGTCTCCTGCCATGATTTCTACTTTTCGGCTTTCGTCGATCCATTTCCAGCCACGCCAAGCACCGAGGATAGTTGACCAGTTAGAAGGATATCTAGGATAAAAATCAGAAGTGGCATAATATTGCCCGCGAATGGGGCTGTGGATTTTTCGTGAAATATCATATTTAAACCGATCCTGAAATCCCCCATCAATTGCATACCATGTGAAGGTGGCATCCTTTACGAGTGGATGATTCATGAATTGGTTCTTATAAAGCTGTCGATAGTGTAGCTTACGATTGGCGATGTAGTCTTCCCACTCCAATCGGCTACGCTGAAATTCTTTCATCACCTTAGGATCTTTGAACCAGATCTCGTCTTTGCCAAAGCCGTAAGGAGCTACTTCCCCATTCTCATTGACAAAATCGATTGGGCGACGTAAAGCTTGGTTGATTCGATCCAGTGATTTACGAACCATCTCCCCATCTAATTTGATCAGCTCATCGGGTGCTTCGATGCTCAGGACTTTCCGATTGGCTTTCAAGATAAATTTCCCTTTGCTATCTCTCACATAATAAGAATCAGGAAGATTGGGACGACTTACAATAGGGCCTCTTTCCTTGCCTTTATACAAGGGACCTACCTGTGCCTGGAATGTGGTAATAGATAATGGAATCCGTGGGTACTGATTGGCTAGATCCACCCATTTACTCATATAACCCTTTTCAGGGTCCCATTCTAGACGATTATTGGCAAGGTTTACATTTTGTAGCGCCAGCATGTAGTTCCATCGGGTGATCAATTCTTTTTGTAAGTCTGTGGAAATCCTTGCTAGATCATCTGTGGGGGCATAGGACTGCGTCATCCCCGCCAAAAATCGCAGCTCCATCCAGTTGAACTGTCGGTGTAAGGCGTGTCCAGGTTTATAGCGTGGGGAAGGAAAGTTTTGAAGCTGAGACAAGCTAGACATCTGTACACGGGGATGACCAGGAGCAAACTCCTTTGGATCAATCGCGCCCTTCTGCTGCGACTCAACTTTAGAGACATTGCGTGGCACAGGCTTGCCGATCCACTCTTTATAATGCTGCCGGATCGTATTGTCAGATAATATTTGATCGTAGAAATTGATCTTCTTAAAATCTCCTTGAAACTTCTGTAAGGTATAAATGCTAAGACAATTCCCTTCCTTACATAAACTTTCTCCAGGAGTCGTTGTCGCTTGCAGTTGATCGTTGGTCTGTCCATCTATCCAGAGCTGGGCCTTTCCCTTTTTAGCATCTACCTGAAATACAAAGTGATGCCACCCATTTAGGTAATATCCGAGGCTATTGAGTCCCGTACCATTTAAAAGAAATTTATTCGAGATTTGCTTGGGCTTACCATTTTGACTGATCGTACTTCGAAACACAATATCATTTCTTGTAATCCAGACTATCTGTGTGTATCGGTTGATTTCGAATATCCAGTACAGTCCTTTTTCAGGTATAGGCTGAGAAAACCTGACCACAACCTCTATGGCCATCTTATCTTCTACTTGCATCCGAAGGGCCTCAATTGGTAGTTTTGGGTCCCTCAGCGCAAAATAAGGTCCATCTTTTCCATGTTCGATACACTTGGCAGCCCATTGAGACCGCTGTCCTTCTAGCGAAGTCTCTACTGGATTCTCTCTGGCTGCATCAAAGGAAATCAAAGGTTTTTGTGCCCGCGCCATAGGAAGGAATAAAAAGATGATGAGCCCAAAAAGGACTTGGTGTTTCGACAAATGAAAAGATATAAGAAGCCCGTAATTCATATTTATTCTTATTTGATCTGAGAAACATCTAGGTGCCATTCTAGCTAGGAGAAATGATAGATGAGTTGATCTGTCACTTTAGCAAGAGAAAAATCATTAATATCCATTGTTTGAAACCGCGCTTTTTCCTCCTTCAATTCGTAGATAATCTCCATAAAACGACTTACATCTTCCACATGGCTAGGAAGGTATGTTCCAATTCCTTTCTCTTCTATGTATTGAGAAACCTTTCCCTCAGGTCCCAATAATAGAAAAGGACACCTCAAAGCTAGTATTTCGAAGAATTTGGTGGTTTTGTAGTCTTTGTTGTGCTCAGCGAGGAAGAGCAACGCAATATCAGCTTTTACCAAAGCTTGGAAGAGCTCCTTTTTGGGTATTGGTTCATGGAAACGAATGACCTGGTCATTGGGATCTAACAGGCTTCGGCCACGTGCATAATCTTTTGAGTAAATATCTATCTCCAATCGCTGGTACAACTCAGGATCATTCATCCTAATTTCCCTCGTCCAATCCCTCAGTTTCACCAGTTGCTTATCCACACCTATATAAAGTGCTCCTCCAAAGATCATTTTGATTGTATCTGCTTCTTCACGTGCGGAGACGGAGATATCAAGCAGGTCTTGAGGATCAAATGAATGCGGAATTTCCAATGCTTTTGTTTGGGCTTCTGCTTCTTCGATTGCTTCCCTTCCGATCAGTAGATTAGGATGCGTAGGAGCGATAATCAAATCTGCCTTGCGTAGCACCTTCTGTTCTTGTGCATGCTCAAATGCTTTCCTCTTTGGGCTGAGATCTTGCATGCCATAGTTGACCGCATGCAACCATGGATCTCTATAATCCACAATCAATTGAATATGGGGAAACTGCTCTTTTAGCTCCACCGAATGGTACAGAATACTAAATGGTGCCCCTGTTGCGATTACCCTAGAAATATTGTGTTGATCAATGAGTTCCTTTGCCTTTCTCAGCATACCTTTCTTCCAATAAATTCCTTTATCAAAAGGCGTACCCTGTGTATCCCAAAGCAGTTGTTGTAAAACCCATCGATTCTTCACCTTCTGCCATAAACTAGAAGAGGGTTTCAATTCGGGATAGAGATTAGGAACATCATAGATGTGTATGTTAGGATGTTGGACATCTTCTGTCCAGAGAGAGGATTCTTCATTTGTTTCTAAAGCAGCAATTACATGAATCCTGTACCCTCTAGTCGCTAGTTCCTTAGCAAATTTTGCCCAGCGCCTCCCCCCGATTCCAGGAGAAGGAGGGAAACGTAGGCAAATCAACAATACATTCTTAGACAGAGACATTGACGTTTTGAATCAGATGTTCACATACATAATCAATCATGTCAACGGTCATCTCTGGATAGATCGGTAAGGATAAGAGCTTAGGTGTGTAGGCCGCACAACTAGGAATATCACCAGCCGTATATCTCATCTCATCATATGCTTCCAGCAGGGGGAGAGGGGTGGGATAATGAATACTGGTAGCGATTCCTTTTTCCTTAAGGTTGGCCTGGATTTCGTCACGGCCTGATACCTGTACCACATATAAATGGTGTACGTGTGTACTTCCTTCTGGGACATGTGGGATCTTGATGCCTGGAACGTCCTTGAGTCGCTCTGTGTAAGCTGCTGCGTGTTGCTGACGCAGGGTAGTCCACTTAGAAAGATGTGGGAGTTTGACCCTCAGAATTGCCGCTTGTAAACCATCCAGACGGCTATTGCGTCCAGGAAACTTATGGTCGTGCTTCTTGAGCTGCCCATGACGGGCAATCATGCGAAACTTCGTCGCTAAATCTTCATCCGAAGTCACAATTCCCCCTGCATCTCCGTAGGCTCCCAAATTCTTTCCAGGATAAAAGGAAAAAGAAGCTGCATGTCCTATCGTCCCGATTCTTCTGCCTTTGTAGGTAGCACCGTGTGACTGCGCAGCGTCTTCGATGACCTTCAGATTGTATTGTGCTGCCAATGCCATGATAGGGTCCATGTCTGCAGGCAAACCAAATAGATGAACGGGGATGATTACTTTGGTTTTGTCTGTGATCTTCTCCTCGATCTTACTCGGATCTATGGTGTAAGTATCAGGATGGGTATCTACAAACACAGGCGTCGCACCCATCATGGATACACATTCGGCTGTAGAGATCCAAGAGTGTGCAGGAACAATGACCTCATCTCCTACTCCTACCCCAAACGCTTGAAGTAGTATCTCTAAGGAGTCTGTTCCATTGGCGCAAGCCACCGCATGGGGTTGGCCGATGTAGGCAGCAAACTCCTTCTCAAAAGCAGGCACATCAGGTCCTCCAATGAAGGAAGTATTTCGAATCGTACGTTCGATCGCCTCATCCATCTCCTCCTTGATTGTGAGATACTGGGCATATAAGTCTACAAAGGGTATTTTCATAAGTCTCTTAATTTCTTAGCTGGATTTCCGACGTAGATTCCAGGCTCAGTAATAGATTTTGTAACGACGCTCCCTGCACCGATCACTACATGGTCACAGATCTGCACAGGTAATACGGTGGCATTGCTCCCGATAGAGACATGGTTGCCGATTTCAGTCGACATCCACTTGGTTTTATCGCCCATGGCAGGACCTCCACCTGCAAAGAGATCATTGATAAACATGACACCATGTCCGACGAAGCAGTCCTCACCAATGGAAACCAGTTCGCAGATGAAGCTATGAGACTGGACCTTGGTGCGGGCACCGATCTTGACTGTCTTTTGGATCTCTACAAATGGACCAATGAAGCAGTCTTCACCGATTTCACAGCCATAGAGATTGACAGGCTCGACGATCCGAACTCCTTCTCCAAATTCGACATCCTTGATCCCTGCCTGATAAAATTTAGGTTGTGACATATTTTCTCGTGGCTTCATAGATTTTTTCAATGGCACTTATAGAACGCATTCCTTCGAAGCCGTCTACTGTATCCTTCTCTCCTTTTCGGATCTGGCGAATAATGGCTTTGACGACCTTATCATGGTTGGAGCTGGTTCCCTGATATTTGCCGTAGGCATTGGGCTTATCCGTATACTCGATGCCCTCTTGTAGCGGAAAGCCTTCTACATCCCAAAACTCGATCTTGTTCAGATACTTTCCACCGATTTTGATGGTTCCTTTTTCTCCTACAATGGTGATAGATCCCTCGTAGTTCTTGTTGTAGACACAGGTCGTCCAGACCAATGAACCCATAGCGCCAGAGCTAAATTTTAGGGTGACGATACCAGAGTCCTCTGTTTCAATGTTATGGTTTTGGGTCTCCGCCAAACCATGTGCTTCGACTACATCTCCACACCACCAAACCAGCAGGTCGATGAAATGAGAGGCCTGTGTAAATAGGGCGCCTCCTTCCTGCTCAATGCTTCCTCTCCAGACTGAGTCGTCATAGTATCCTTGATAGCGATTCCACAAAATATCGCACTTCACCATGAAGATTTTACCTAGTCGCCCTCCATCGATGGCTTCACGGGCAAGCTTCACAGGTACGTTGTAACGATTCTGCTTGACAACCCAAAGCTTCACCTCATTCCTATAGGCTGCTTCATTCATGTCCATGCAATCCTTGACTGTCAAGGCCATCGGCTTTTCTACTAGGACGTGAAACTTATGTTGTGCTGCCTGGATCGCCATTTCTTTGTGCAGGGCATGTGGCGTAGCAATGTCTACGATATCAGCTTGGATCTCACGGAGCATTTGCTCGTAGTCCGTAAAGTAGGGGATATTGTACAACCGGGCTTGCTCACGTGCTTTGTCTTCATCTGTATCACATACAGCGACGATTTCTGCATCTGGTTCTGCGTCTAGGACGGCCACATGGCGCCGTCCGATGTTGCCGCAACCCACGATGGCAAATTTTATAGGTGAAGTAGTCATATTTATTTGTGTTTAGTCTATCGCTTTCCACCTCTACTTGGTAGAAACTTCTATTCGCGCTGGGTTATTGTTCCACATCCCAGCATCATAAGTCGCATAAAAATATTCAGCATGTATCGCTTCCCCTTGATCTATGCTCAATTCCAGTAGATTTTCATCCATGTTTACACGCTGTGCTACCCCACTGTTCAAAACAGCCTCTACATAATCTGCACAGTTTTCTACATAAAGGGCAAAGTTTTGCTTTCCTTCCCTTAAGGCATCGTACAATGTGGTAGAGTAAATACTTACATGGTAGTCGCATACTCTAAACATGGATTTTAGATCTCCTGTGACGATTTCTACATTTTCTAGGACCTCGATAGAAGCATAGGTTTCACGCTGTTCATTGGGATGATTTTTGACCCAAATATGTGCCTTTTGTCCCTTAGCCTCTAAGTCCGCGTGCAACCATTGGATATATGCTATAAAAGGCTCATGTAGAAAAGTTTGCGTAGTGAACAAAATCAAGGGTTTTCCATCTGCTTTGGCTTGCTGCCCCTTTTCCATGATTTCAGGATCAACATCTCCTGTATCAAAGTGGTAATATCCTATGACTTGAGTCTGTCTTGAGCTATACTCGACTCCTTGAGCCAAAGTCTCCTTCCAATACGTACCATATGTCCAAATCTGATCTGCAAAAAGTGCGCGTGCCACAACAGGTGCGACTTTGGGAGGGTAAACATAGAAAATATCCTCTGTAGAAATTAGTCCATGTTGCAGCTCAATCACCTCTACTCCTGCTCTTTTCATGGCTAGAATCTCTCCCTCCTTATGGTAATGACAGATCACCAAGGCCTTCTCACATGAGATATAGGAAAGTAAAAATGACCAGATTCGGTAAGCATTCCAGAATTTCTCACAAGCACATTTAACCATCACTTGGGCTTCCTCCTCCAAGCCCAGAACTGCTTCGATGCGTGCATAAGCTTTTTGCAGCGCCTCGTATAACTGTGCGGCTTCATCAGAAATAGGCAGGAGGTGAGGCTCTGCGTACAAGGCCTGAAGCTGAATATCAAAAGATCTATGAGGGAGTGTTTTGAGTGGCGTATTCTGCACGTAGAAAAAACGATCATTTCCCAAATCCTTCATGATGCGCTCCAAGTATTGAGATACCTTATCTCCCTCCTCATTTTCCACCATTCTTCCAGGCTCCAGGACCAACCAAGGCCTATGCATCCCTTTTACTTCTTGTTGATCCCAATCCTCCATGACAGATCTGGACCTGCGAAAACGAGCCAGCCATTGCTTAACTCGGTAGTACCGTTTGACATGACTTAGGGAATTACCAAAGGGTGTCTTCCAGTTGTAACCTACCTTCAAACCATCCTGCACTACTTTGAGCAGATTGAATTCCTCACAATCAAAGATTGTCGGATCATCAAAGGCGGTGTAGAAGGCCTCATTGAACTCTGAAAATTTAATATTTACAGCAGGTTTGGAAAAACTCATATAGTCGGTACCTTAGGAGGGTGGATCAGTAAACCCGAATCTTTGAGTCGCTGGATCGGAATCTGATAATTCCAAGCAGGATAACCTTGCCAGTCGGCCATCTCAATTAAGTCTTTAGTTCCATCTGCAAAGCTAAGCAAGTGCAACATCATGGGGACTTCGAGATTGCGCTTTGGATTTCCTCCCATCGCATAGTAAAGGCCTCTTTTACCAAGTTGAGGTTCGCAGTAGGGCTGGGTATTGACATAGGTATCATTGAGTTCGAGTACATCTACGATTCTACTATACACATCTATCGTCCTTACCATCGCTTCAAAAGAGACAAACGATTTATTGTCTTTAGAGGTGTGATATTCAGGATACTGCAAGTACATCGAGCGCGTCACGGATCCTACAGGCAGGTTAAACCCAGGCGAACAATACTGGCGCTCATCGCTGCCCCCAATAGCAAACTCAATCACACGATATGGCTCCTCTTGATTTTTGAGGACGTGTTCGGCTGCACGATCAGCCAAGCTTGTCTGATGCTTGGAACGCTTATAGGTAAACATCCCATCATCTCCCACACAAGTAAGTACATAACCTGCGATCGTTTTTTGCTTCATATGCTGCCCATGATCAAAGAGATAATTGATGATTCCGATCGTTTCAGGAGCAAAGACAAAGCGATACGTATATTTTCTTTGGGGTAATGCAGCGATATACTGGTACAAACATGCCGTCACCAATGGTCCCGAAAGTTCATTATTGGCCATGCTAGGATGACAAATGTAGGTAGAGAATAAAATTTCCTCATCTGTTTCTCCTGGCAAGACCAGATCTCCATAGGTCAAATGTCCAGGTTCAAGCGAAGCATCAATCACAACTTCGTACTCCCCTTCGCGAGGAAGGGTATCATATACATTTTGTGACAGACAAAATCCCCAGCGCTCCTTGTAGTAAGAGGTCATGTAGGGAATCGCATCAGGCATCTCGGGCAATGTGTAGAGATGAGGGGCCAGTTCTTCCCAGCTCATCTTGGCTTGAATAGGCGTAGCATAACCTAGGACATGTAAATTATGCTGCTGAAAATCAGCCACCCTTCTACCATCAGGTGTCAGGATGTAGGCTTCCCGTATGTTCCATTCCTTAGGAATATTCCAGTCAAACACCTCTCTTCCTGTAGGGACTTCTTGCACCTCTAATGGAATGATCTCTTGAAGAATAGCCAATGTCTCTCTCACACCATCTCCTGTCAAACTCCGACAGATGGGCCAAAGTCGATCAAAAAATGCTTCTATATATTGGGGAGTCAGCTCCATAGTCTTTTTCTCATTACCATAGGAAGTGTATGGCTATTACCTGCACTTTGAGTTTGGCATTTTACAGGTAGTAATATTAACCTTGGATCATGCGCCACTGTAGCAAATCATCTTCTTTGATAGCTTCAGTAGTGGCCTTTCCAAGCACTTCCTCATAGTGTCGGGGACTCACTCCATGTGCAGGTCGCTTCCAAGTCAAATCTTCCTTTGTCAGCACATGTCCCGCAGGAATGTCACGTGTCGCCACCAAGCTCCGACGGGCATTTTGTCGAGACTTATCCTCTGATGCCAAAGGCTTCTTGTCAAAGTCTCCCAACAGACCAAAAACTTCGTCCATTTTCTTGAAGAACACCTTCAAATCTTCCTTATCCATCGCGTGGTAATGGTCATTGCCAGGAAGGGTCTTGTCATGGGTAAAGTGTTTCTCAATGATGCGAGAGCCTAATAGAGTGGCAATCTTCAGTACCTCCATCTCCCCCGGAAGGGTATGATCAGAATACCCGAGGACCGTCTCGGGAAACTTCCGCTTGAGATCCAGCATCATGCCTAGATTCGCATTTTCATCCTTTGTAGGATAGTTGAGGATGCAGTGCATAAGGCAGAGCGGATTTCCTTTGGATTGGATCAACTCTACAGCCTCCTGGACTTCATATAGATAAGAAGCACCTGTCGAAAGCAAAATGGGCTTGCCAAAATTGCATTGATACTCGATAAAGGGAAGATTGGTCAAGTCTGAGGAAGAAATCTTGAATACATCCATCAGATCGTTGAGAAAAGTCGCAGACTCCACATCAAAAGGCGTAGACATGAACTCAATACCCCCCTGATCACAGTACTTTTTCAAGTCTTCATATTCCGACTTCCAAAACTTATCATACTTCTGAAAAAGCTCAAATTGGCTGGTCGTGGGTTCCTTCGTGATGTCCCAATAGTAGGGAGAGTGCTTAGAAGCCAAAGTCTTGGCTTTGTAAGATTGAAACTTGATGGCATGTGCGCCACCTTCAGCCGCTTCATCGACCAATCGTTTGGCGAGTTCCATCGATCCCTCGTGGTTTACGCCAGCTTCAGCAATGATATAAGGACGCTGTAGGTGGTGAGGAGGAAGTTGTTGGGCGAATATTTCTTGGAGTTTCATTGGGTTAATCGTGTTTGTGTGGGTATTTACCAAGCAGTCCATCCTCCCTCCACGAGGAGATTATGGCCTGTGACATAAGTAGAAGCATCTGAAAGCAAGAATACCAAAGCAGGTGCTACTTCGTGGTTATAGCTCATACGCTCCATAGGTGTAAACTGGGCGAAGTTCTTCTCGAACTGATCCTCGTGATGGTTCCACACACCATGTGGCGTGATTTGATTCACACGTACCCCTTTGTTGGCCCAGTAGGTTGCCAAATACTGTGATAGAGCCATGACACCTCCTTTGGAAGCAGAGTAGGCAGCTGGTGAGCCCATGCTTGTCCCTTTGTAAAGATTTTGGTTGGGCGCCACTACACTGTAGGTAGAGGGAATATTCACGATAGCTCCTCCCCCATTTTGAGACATCCAGCTACCGATCACCTGACAGGTCAGGAAGGTTCCCTTGAGGTTGGTTTCGACTACTGCATCCCAGTTGGCTTCGGTGTAGTCTTCAAATTTCTCAAAGAAAGCATGCGTCTTGTTCTGGTGCCCGTTGACCAAGCCATCTATTCTCCCAAATGCTTGAAGGACTTTCTCTTTCAGCGTCTCGACGGAGGACTTATCTCCTACATCTATGCCCACACCTAGCATAGCTTTTCCATGCTTTTCTTCTAGCGCTTTGGCCTTAGCTTCAGGCTCACTTTGGGGAATATCCGCCACGACCACATGGGCACCAAACTGTGCGGCCGCTTCACAAAAGGCCCTTCCAATCAGACCACAGCCTCCTGTGATCACAATGACCTTACCCTTAAGGTCAAATTTTGCCTTAAAGTCGACTGAATTAGGATCCGTCGTTCTTGCAATCATGTTGTTTGTGTTGTTTTGGGAGAACCGAGACAAGAGAGCCGAGACATGAGACAGGAATCTCTTCTCTCGGTTCTCTACGCTCGCCTCTGATTAAGTCAATCTTTTAAATCCTCCGTGAGATACTGGACCTTCAAGATATTGGGTGGGGTCATCTCCCTTCTTGACGATCTCTCCGATCATACCAAATACCTCATGCATATTGGCTAAGTACTGATCAATGACCTCATCTGTATGCGCAACTGAGGCATAAAAAGCAACTGTCGCGAGGAAACCACGCTTGAGCATTTCTTGCACCACCAAGGTCTTCAATGCCAATGGATTGTCATGTTTGAAACCAAATGCACTAATGGCAGGTAGCCCTGTCACATTGATATCTAATCCAGCCGCAGAGGCACCTGCTTTCCATCCTGCTTGTACGCGCTCTCCTACTTTGATGATGGTATTGGCGGAGTCGACTTCATGCATACGACAGATCGTCGCAAGCGCAGCTACAGGTCCGATTCTTTCGGTCCAGCCTAGGGAAGAGATAAAGCTCGTCTGTGCTGCATCCATTACCTCGCGTCTACCGATCAGAGCAGCCATGGGATACCCATTAGAGAAGGCCTTGCCAAAGACGGCGATATCTGGCTCCACGCCAAAGCGCAAGTGGGCCGCCCCAATGTTCATTCGGAAACCCGCTGTGATCTCATCGAGGATCATCACGATACCCTTTTCACTACATACTTTGCGGATGGTCTCCAGAAATCCTGGTTCGGGAAGGTAGTTACGCACCGTCTCCACGACCACTGCGCCGACCTCTTCTCCATGTGCAGCAATCAACTCAAGGAAAGCCTCTGTGTCATTGTACATGAAGGGAAGAGAAGTATCCATCAAGGCGCGAGGTACGCCATTGGGTTCTAATCCAGGGATCAAGTGCCCGTCTTTGAGGCGATCGTTGGCGAGATTGGTAGAAAGGTACCAGTCGTGCCATCCGTGGTAGCCACAAAAGAGGACTTTGTCCCTATCTGTTTTGGCTCTAGCAATACGCACAGCGATGGCTACAGCCTCTCCCCCTGTCTTGGTGTAGCGCACCATATCAGCCCAAGGATGTATATCTACTAGCAACTCTGCCAGTGCCACTTCTTCAGGAGCATTGAGGGTTGTATTGACCCCACGCTGGATCGCTTTGATCACGTCTCCATCGACTGCTTCGTCCCCATACCCCAAGATATTGGCGCCCACGCCCATGTAAGCCGTGTCAAAGTAGTGATTGCCATCTAGGTCCCATACCTCACAGCCTTTGGAGCGCTCGAAGTAAGCAGGCCAAAGGTTGGGGAGAAACATCTCTGGACGCTTCGAAAGCAACTGGGTACCACCTGGGATCAAGCTTTTTGCCTTTTCGTACAACGCTTGAGATTTACCAGGCTCAATTCGAGATTTATTTAACGATCCGATCATGGTCAAGTGATTTTTTGTAGCCAGCATTGATCACGCTGTCTTGGTTTAAAGTCAATATTTCAGGTTTTTCTTTGAGCAAATCAACCACTTCCTCAATAGAAAAATCAGGTTTATCTGAGAGTTCTTCGAAAATTTTGGATACCGCTGTGAAATCGTCTAGGGTATCGACCGAAAGCTTGTAGTTATAATCTGGATGGCTCTTTTCCCATGCACAGGTAAACCGGCCAGAATTTTTGATAAAGGGCGTGACATGCTCCCGCTCTGAGAGTAGTTTGGCTTCCCCCCACGCCGTAGCCAAGGATTCGTAAGAAAATACTTCTACATCAAAGCCATCCTCTAAGTAGTCAGGCTCATTGTTCGAGTTGGAGAAATAGTCTACTCCACGATCTTTGAACTGCTGGATGCCAAAGTCCACTACTTTGCCATGATGCAAAGGACAATCAGCTGTCATCCGTACGATGGCTTCAGGTGTCTCCGATAGCTGCTGAGTGGCTTGATAAAAGCGGTCCAGTACATCCCATTCACTCCCTCTGAATACAGGAATACTTTTTTCTTTACAAAACGCCTCCAAACGATCATCCTGAGGCTCAGTAGACGTGACTACCCATACCTGATCCATCAATTGAGCCTTTGATACACGCAAGAAAATATGCTCCAGGATGGTCCTGTCGCCCATTTTCTTCAATACCTTTGCGGGCAATCTGGTAGATCCTAATCTTGCTTGAATGATACCTATGACCATACGGATTATGTTAATTGTTTGCCTAATCGAAATATCTTAGAGACGGGGATCTCCTCTCCTTCACATTCAATCTTTTTTACTGTCAAAATCCCTCCATTGACGAGCACTTGATACTCCCAGTTTTCATTTCTCCCAATGATCAATCCCCAACCAAAACTATGATAGGGAGTATCATTAGAAACGAAATCAGCCTCCAAAATATGAACTTTCTTTTCTCCCAGAAAGCAATGTGCACCTGCATAGGGATAACCAAATCCATAAATAAAGCGCACAATTTCCTCTCCATGAAATCTCTCAAAATTGATCTTGCCATCCCGAGGTGTAAACAATCGAGGAAAATATCTAGCTACAGACTCATCCTGCGGCACCGCGCTTTCACCTAATTCCATCTTCTTATATACCTCCGTCATAAGCTGAGGCATCACATCCATTCGTTTTTTGAAGATATCTACAGGATAAGACTTATTGTCAATGAAATAAGGTTCCTGAGCGATGATCCCTCCCTGGTCGATATTGGGAATGATTTCGTGGCAACTCGCTTTTTGCCAAGTATCCCACGCCCCATTCAAGATCATCCATGTATCGAGTGCCGCCCCTCTCCAATAAGGCAAATGAAAAGGGTGCATATTGGCAATTCTCGGCATTGCCTTGATGAAGGTTTGATTAAAAATTGTCCGACTTCCAATACTCAAGGCCACATCAGGGTGAAATGAAAGCACCTTATTGATCACTTCTGGATGATTCATATTTTCCTCATCAAAAACAGGAATTCCAAACTTTTCGGGCACGTCAAATATATCATAGGCATATTCGCCAAAATGTGCTTTCCTAGACTGGTACATATCCAGATCCGCCTTGTGCTGTGCACGAGGATGGGTAAAGATCGCTGAGACCTTGCCTCCAAGCTGAGGGATCGTTTCGAGCAATTTCTTGACGCCTACGGTATGTCCAAAAATTACAAAATTCATCATCGTAGCTTACAGGTTGTGCTTTCGTTTGAGTTGTGCATCATAGAAGTCCATGACGACACGATTGGAGGTGAGATTCGTTTCGTGCTTCCTGTAGCGATACAATGGCAAGGGGATTCTGTAAATTTGGTATTTCTCTAGGAAACGGATACGAAAGTCTTCTTCTTCTCTCGCTTTGAAAGATTTGTCATATAAGCCTACTTCAAAAAATAGGTCTCGACGATACATAATCCCGCAAGCAATGGGATCTTCATCCACTGAATATACTTTCTGGTGTTGTTCGTCATCGTCTACTGTCACATAATCAACAGCCGTTGCATCTAGCGTACGATTCATGGACATGTAGTTATACTGCATCAATAACAGATCACGATGGATGTAGTCATCAGCATCAAGGAATACAATAAACTGACCAAAGGCCCTTCTGACACCAATATTACGTGCTTCAGCTAACCCAACATTTGTCTCTAGGTTAATGGCCCGAATGATATCCTGGTAATCTTTGAGGACTTCTTCTGTCTCATCCGTGCTGGCATCATTGACCACAATGATTTCATACTTACTACGTTCTAGGGATTGGTTGTAGGCAGAGCGAATCGCTCGCCCGACATAGCGCGCATAGTTGTAGCAAGTAATGATGACCGATATTTCCATATAGTGGGTTTGTTTTGGCTTTTTAATCTGTGTGTTTACACGGGTATTTTGGCTGCTGCAATCCAGTCTTTTTCTAGTTGCATTAACTCCTCATAAGTGTAGGAAGCATGCAACTTCCCCTTCTTTAATTCGACGATTCGATGGCAGCTTCGTAGGGTACTGAATCGGTGGGCTATGAGAATGACCGTTTTCCCCAACTTCGAAAGCTGGTCTACTGCTTGGATGATGATTTGCTCTGTCTTGGGGTCCAAAGCACTGGTCGCTTCATCAAAGATGATCACTTCCGCATCTTTATACAGCGCACGCGCAATGGCCAAGCGCTGACGCTGCCCGCCTGATAGCTTCGATCCCCCTTCTCCTACGGGTGTATGAATACCTTCTGGCTGCTCGTTCAAAAAGTCTCCCAAGCCTGACATTTCAATAACTTTCTTGACCTTTTCCTCATCTAGGCTTTGGAGATCTGTGCCAAAAGCGATGTTTTCTGCCAATGTCCCATCTAGGATAAAGACTTGCTGCTGGACAAAACCGAGTTTGTCTATCCATGCTTTCTCTGTAGACAGATCCAGCTTTTGCCCATCAATCAAAATTTGGCCCTTCTGTTCGCGATACAACCTTAGAAGAAGGCGAATCAATGTCGTTTTTCCAGAACCTGATTTTCCAATTACCCCCAATAATTCACCCTTCTTAATCTCTAGTTCAATCGCATCAATGATGGGAGTTTCTGCATCTTCAAATTGGTACGTTACCCCTTGGAAGTATAATTCTTTCTCAAAAGTGATCGGTTGAGGATCAGGTAGATTTTCCTCCTCTGGCATCTCATGTATGCGATCCAAAAAGTCCAATGTGTAGACATGTCCTTTGATATTGACAATGTACATCAAAATCCTGTTCATCGAAGGCATGACACGATAGGCTGCCACAGCAAACAAGCTCAGCATGGTCAGGAGACTTTCTCTATTGTCCGAAAGAAACATTGAATATAGGAAGATGAAAACCACTCCGCTGACTGCAATGACTTCATTGAGCTTAGAGGGAACCATATTCAGGAAAGCCACCTGACGCACCAGACCATCTTCGCGATCTTTGAGGTCGAGGAAGCGTTTTTTGAAATAATCTTGAGACTGGAAAATGAAAATATCTACAAAGCCACTGAGGGATTCCTGGATATATTTCAAAATCTGAGGAGCTACCACCTTTTTCTCGACGCCTACACGATGGGCACGGTTCTTCGTCAGACGATAGACAATCACAAATCCGAGTCCGACAAATGTCCCCAGGGCAAGAATCAACTTGGTGTCGTAGATCGTGATGGTGACGAGAATGATCGTGATCACCATAATCTCCGAAATCAGGTTCATCAGAGGAATCAACAGACTCTGTCCAAAAAAAGTGGGAATGTTCCGGACATTGGTGATGTAATCGCCTGAGTCAATATTTTTGACCGTTTGGAAACCCTTCCAATCATAATAATCATACTTCTGGCGAGACAGATCTGTAGCCACACCTGTAGCGAATGCCGCCTGAACGTAGATGATGGTCAATCCAAGGATATTTTTGAAGAGAAAAATACCCAGCATGATGAGGATCAGGGTGAGGAGAAATTGATCTGGATTTTCGAATCCTCCCGCTTCATACACTGCCCTCAACGCTTGACTTGTTTCTAGCATCTCAGGCTTCAATGCGACTGTCACTACAGGGAGTATCATCGCCAAGCCTACAACTTCAAAGAAAGCGCTGACGAAGATCCCAATCAGGCTCAACAACCCTTTCCTGCGCTGCTTAGGAGAAAGCAAGCGATAGACACGGGAAATAATATTGACAAGCAAGAGTTTTTTCATGCAAGATTATTCTTTTATCCAAAGGGTGTGTACGTCTTGTCCGTTCGATAGATGGATTCGAAGTATGTAAGCACCTTCTGCCAAATGGGAACTTATGACTTCTGTCTTATAGCTGCTTGTTGAGAGTAGAAAGTTTCTCTCGTATACACGCTGTCCTTGTAGATTCCATATTTCAAGTTGGGTCTCACCTACAGGTGCATTTTCTAACTCTAGGAAGAATGCTCCCGAAGAAGGATTGGGAAAGATAGCTACTTGAGGTTTGAGAGAAATATCAATTCCTACAGGCAGAGAGACAATGACGGTAACTTCCAGCGTATCTGATCCACAATTATTTAGAAAATCTGTCACAATGAGTTGTACCGTGTAGGTTCCTGAATCTTGGTAGGTATACTGAGGGGAAATACCCGTACTCCCATTTCCATCACCGAAATTCCACTGATAAGATCCAAAGGAAGAGAAGTTTTGGAAAGTTACAGTCAGATCATTGGCCTGAAAAGTAAAATCAGCTGTAGGGAAAGGAACCACATTAACCGATACGGTATCGGTAGTCGCACACCCAAAGACATTGGTCCCTGTGACGGTATACTGGCCACTGGCTTGAACCAAGAGCGTTTGGGTTGTATCGCCTGTATTCCAAACATATAAAAGATCAGGATCCCCCCCATCCAATACAGCTTGTTCACAAGTACTAAAATCTGTCCCTAGATCTATAACGGGAAAGTCCACAAATGAATCCACTCTGATCGTATCTGTCAACACACATCCACCAGGCTCTGTCAGCGTGACAAAATAAGTCCCTGTAGCAGTCAAGGTCAGGTCAGGTGTTACTGCTCCTGTACTCCACAAGAAGGTGGAACTGGTATCATAGCCTGAGAAAAGCACATCACCACAGAGTACTCCATCATCGCCTAGATTGATCCCTGGTATCGTCACTTCGATCGTATCTGCCGATTCACAACTTGTACCATCCGAAATGAGAACCGAATAAAGCCCTGATTCAGTCACTGTAATGCTCTGGACGGTGTCGCCCGTACTCCAAGCAAAAGAAGCCGTTGGGTTTCCTGCGTCCAAGACGATGGGATCACATGAAAACAGCGTTTCAGGTCCTAACTCTAATGGTAAGGCAGGGGTCACAGTAACTGGTTTCCGATCGCTAAGGCAGAGGGCTTGTACAAAGGTCAAATCGAAGAAGTAGTCGTATCGGTTAAATGTTCCTTGCAGGGAGCTTACAATACTTGCTTGTCCATTAGCTTCATAAGGGTAGGAAAAATTATTGCTACTGAAGAATGCCCATCCACTCCCAGTGATGTCCTTCCCGATCAAGCGATATCCACTACCCGCAGGAACTTCAAAGAAAAGGAAGACTTCCACCCCCTGAGGTCCCTGTGAGGAAACAATGGAAGAATCTAGGATCGTCCCATTGGCATCTGTCAAAAGAATCGTGCCAGTAGAAGGAACCAAACTGTGCAGCTTGAGAGATTTCAGAATCAAAGGGCTTTCTACATCGAAAATAATTCC
>JBCBFT010000102.1:0-25259 GCA_038527485.1 Bacteroidota bacterium | reverse complement strand
CTGGACCGTGTCAGCTGCTCGATTTCAAGCGAGAGCAATCTACATACTCAGCGGAGGATTTGCACTCTTGACGGGCCTCAATATTCTCTTTTTTCAACCCCTCATCGTATTTCCCTCCTATATTCTATTTCTCGAATGTATCACCCTCATCCTCATTTCTCTCCTTTATTACAAACGCCTACTCGATGAGATGAAGGTCGAGCAGCTGACACGGTCCAGCATTTTTTGGGTGGTCAATGCCATCTTCTTCTATTTTTCCATTAACTTGTTTATGTATCTCTTATCCAACTATTTGGAAACAGAAGTCTATCAAATCGCTTGGGTCATTATCCACAACCTGAACTACCTACTTCGCAACATCTTGTTTACGCTAGGAATATGGTACAGTCGGAAATCATCGTTAGAATCCTGATATTTGGGACGCTGGGAATGGCCATCCTTGCAGGAGCAGTTATTTTATTTGTGATCAACTACCAGAAAAAGCTTCTTCAACAGAGAAATGATCTTCAGGAACTAGAAATCCAGTTTCAGAAAGCGCTTTTTCAATCTACCCTCCGAAGTCAAGAATCCGAACGCCAACGCATCGCCCAAGACCTACACGATGATCTTGCAGGAGACCTTTCCGCCCTTAAACTCATGCTCAACCGTATCCCCAAATACTTGAAAAATGAAGAGATGCTGGGAGAGATTACGCATACCTCAAAGGAAATGGTGATTCAAGCCATTGATAAAGTCCAGCATATCGCTCGAGACCTCATGCCGCCCATGCTAGAGAAACTTGGCCTCGGCGTGAGCTTGAATGAACTCACCCAAAGATTAAACCACGCGACAGAAACGAAGATTCAATTTACAGAAGAAGAAGGTCCCATTTCGCTCACACATGAAACCCAACTCAATCTGTACAGAATCTCTCAAGAACTTATTCAAAATGCCCTCAAGTATGCAGAGGCAGATCAGATTGATGTCATGATGAGTAAACAGCCTTTCACACTTGCCATTGAAGACAACGGAAGAGGGTTTGATCTGGAAGCAGAAAAACGAAAACCGATCCAATCAGGAGGAATTGGCCTCAAAAGCATAGAGACCCGCCTCAAAATGGTAGGCGCACAGCTAGAGATGCATTCGAAGATCGGTGTAGGAACACACGCAAAGATCACCCTTGAACCCGTGCATGTATGATGGACATAAAAGTAGCACTGGTAGACGATCATAACCTATTCAGAAAGGGGATGAGGTTGCTCATGAATGAAATGGAAGATGTTCATCTCATCATGGAGGCGGCTGATGGGAAAATGTTTCTGGATGAATGGGCGAAATACCAGCCAGATGTTGTCTTGATGGATATTGAGATGCCAAACATGGGAGGATTAGAGGCAACCCAACGAGTGAGAAGCCAACAAACGGATTTGCCTATTCTCATGCTTTCTACACATCAAGAAGAGAGCTTCATCCTTTCGGCCATGAAGCACGGAGCCAGTGGCTACCTGCTCAAAACAGCAGAAGAAGAAGAGGTAGAGTTGGCGATAAAGTCTGCTTACCAAACAGGTTTTTATTTCAATGATCAGGTATCGCTGTCTTTGTTGAGGAATCTGACAAATGAAAATTACATCTCACCTAACTTTTCATCTGCAGTAGAGCTCAATGAGACAGAGGGGCACATCCTCAAAATGATCTGTGAGGAATACACTACGAAGGAAATAGCCGATCAACTTCATCTCGGTAAGCGTACAATCGACGGATACCGTGCCAATATTCTCGAAAAGATCGGTGCGCGCAATACAGCTGGACTAGTCATCTATGCCATCAAATATGGCATTTTCCCCTTGGATGAACGAGACCATGTTTGAAAGGGGGAGATGGGCCCTCACACCAACTCCCCATCTGACAACTCGATGATTCGGTCACACTTCTGGGCAAACTCATCATCATGTGTCACCGAGATGATGGTCTGCCCCTGCTCACGAGCCAGTTGCTGAAAAGTATCGAAGACAATCTGCGTATTCTTAGTATCGAGGTTGCCCGTAGGCTCATCGCCCATGATGATGGCAGGAGAGTTGATCAAGGCGCGGGCAATAGCGACCCGCTGCTGCTGCCCTCCCGAGATTTTAGAAGCCTTTTTGTATTCGTGCCCCTTGATGTCGAGTAAAGTCAAAAGCTCCATAGCCTTATGCTCAATCTCCTCTTTGCGCTTTTGCTTGAGCTTGAGCGCTGGCAACATGACATTGTCTAGGACGGTGAAGTCCGCGAGCAAGTAGTGAAACTGGAAGACAAACCCAATGTGGGCATTGCGGAAGGCGGCTAGCTCCTTTTGACTGCGACCTGTTATGGGTGTTCCGTTGAGGATAATGTCTCCCTGGTAATCCGTATCCATGGTCGACAATAAGTAGAGAAGGGTAGACTTACCCGAACCTGACTTCCCGATGATAGACACAAACTCTCCCTTCTGAATGTCAAAAGATATATTTTTAAGTACCTGAAACTCCACAGGCTCATAGAAAGATTTGCTTACGTTGTGGACGGCCAATGCTGTCATTTATACTAGTCTTTGATGGATGAAAAATAGTCGTCGAAATACTTTCCTTTTCCTTCTATCCTCTCAAAATCTCCACAGGATCTACTTTAGACGCTTTTCTGGCAGGTAAATATCCTGCGATAAAGGTGATGATGATCCCAAAGCCAAAAGCCATCAAGTAGTCTGAGGGACGATAGGAAACAGGGAGCGTAGTCATAGTTCCGATTTCGAATGGGACACGATCAATGATCTGCACGATGATATTCCCAAATAACAATCCCGTCACCCCTCCGATGAATCCAATGATGATCGATTGAAGGAGAAATATTTCGATTACGTCCTTGCCACTAAATCCCATCGCATTGAGTATGGCAATCTCTTTGATCTTCTCGTTGACGGTCATGTTCATGATGTTGTAGATGCCAAAACCTGCCACGATCAAAATGGTAAGGGAAACCGAAATCGCAATGATGTCCCGAAGGAGACTAGAGGAGTCCAACTGACTGTTGCCTACCTGCCAAGGTTCTACCTTGTATTCTGTGAGCTGGGCGATATCGCTTGCCACTTCTCGCGCCTCATTGTAATCGTCTATATTGATCAAGAGCTCGGTCGCATAGCTTCGATTGTAGGACAAAAGCTGCCGAGCCATCTGAATCGAGACAATGGCACGCGACCTATCAGAACTGATAGCTCCCGTTTCGATCAGTCCTATAATTTTGAAGGTTTTGGATACACCTTCTGAGGTACTGATCACGACATTATCCCCTTTTCCTGCTCCGATTTTCTTCGCTAAACCGACACCCAAAATGATTCCATTTGCGCGTTTGTCTAGTTCGAAGAAGTCCCCTTCGACTAAATAGTCCGCGGTCTCGAACAACTGATTTTCTGTTTGGGTTTCAATCCCCGAAAGGGTGGCACTCGTCTTAGAGACCCCATTTCGAATAAACACATTTTGGTTGATCTGAGCAGTATAGCCAAAAAGTTTGTCTACATCTGCCAAGTTTTGCTTGATGGCGTCTACATTGGTGATCCCCTCTGTGTACCGAATGCTGCGTGCATTGTTGACCATGAGGAGGGTGTTGCTGTCTGCTGGCGAAGGCAAGATCGACTGGATATCCTCGGGGGGATCATTGTAGATTTTGATGTGGGGCATAGCCGTGAATGTGATAGCCGTCTGCTCGTCATTGACCCCAGCCATGAAGCTGTTCATCGCCACATACATGGAAATACCAAAAGTGACACTGAGTACAGCCACGATAAGTTGTCTAAAACGAGAGGTAAGGAATACGCGGGCAATTTTTTGATTGGTGTTCATGTGTCCTAGGGTTTGAGGATGACATCTTCTGCGGAAAGACCTGATACGACTTCTGTCCAATCCTTATTGATACTGCCTGTCGCAATCTGTTTTTCGCTTCCATTTTCTAGCATGACATAACTGCCTCTGGACAGAAAGGAAGTAGGGATCATCAATACATTCTGTCTGCCGCCTACTTCTATATTGGCTTGCAACTGCGTGCCCGAAAACATCTTCTGAGGCATCTGTTCGAAGACAGCTTCTACAATGTAGGATTGCTCCGTCTCATCAAATCCTGGATAAATCCGCGTCACACGCGCCTGGAAAGTCTCTTCAGGATAGGTGTTGATACTGGCGGCCACTGTATGGCCCAGATCTACTTTGGTGATGTCGTCTTCGGATACAAAGAGTTTGATCAAATACTGCCCACTTCCGATTTGGGCAATGGCCTCTCCTCTGCGTGCCAGTTCTCCTTGCTTTTTGAAGACATTGATGACCTGCCCTGACACACCTGTCGTCAACTGGTAATCCTTGAGCATCGATCTTTGCGTCTGGACTTGAACCAAACTCCTTTCTTCCGTTAGCTTGAGCGACTGTTGAGCCTCTGCATAATTTTGCTCCAAGGATTCGAGATTATGTTGGGCGTTTTGATATTGAAGGGAAATCTTCTCGAACTCTAGCTGCGAAATGGAGTTTTTCTCTCTCAGATCCTTGTATCGCGCATAGTTTTCTTTATCAAATGCCACTTGCTGCTTAGCCTGATCAATTTGCGTCTGAATTTGCTGAAGCTGAAGCGAGTTGGCCGAGGCGTTTTGAGAAGCATCTGCATATACGGCGAGCGCATCTTGCAACTGGTTATTTTGCACGTCATTTTCGATGGTGGCAATGGTCTCTCCCTGGGTGACAGAGTCCCCCTCTTTCACGGGACAGGAAAGCAGAATGCCTTCTACTTTGGCAGAAACTGTGTAGTTGTATTCCTGCTCGATGTACCCGCTGGCAAACACGGCATCTTCGATATTTTTTAGGATGGGCTGAGTTCGTTCTTGCTGTGTGCAAGCTGCCGTGAGGACAAGTAGCCCAATCAAATATAGGATGTATCCTTTTTTATGGTGTGTCATGATACTTATCTATTCTCAGATTGAAAATCGATTTGTCGGATGTAAATCTTGTATTGAGAGAGTGTGAGGGAAGCAAGGCTTTGGAGATACTGATCCTGCACCTTGAGCAAATCATTGTACTTGTTGAGGCGTTCATCTAGCCCGATAATGCCGCTTTGATACCGATTCTCTACATGGACATCACTTGCTTCCTGCAAAGCTAGAATCTCTTTGCTTCCTCTTAGCTGGGCCGAAGCCTGCGCCCATTGTAGCTGTAGCAGCTCGTCTTCCTTTTGCTTGACCAATTGGACATTGGCTAGTTGCTGTTGCTGAAGATCCAATTCCCACTCCGATTGACGGACACTTTGTCTGGTTGATAGTCCTTTAAATATGGGAACATTCAACTGTAGGCCAAAGATCTGTTGGGGAAGCTGATTGACATCCGAAAAATTCAAGAAGTTGTCTCCCGCCCAGTTGACGTTGTTTTGGTAGTAGAGATTGAGACTGGGATAATAGGCCGCTTTTTTCTGCCTGAGGATAGATTCATATTTCTGTACGGACGCTTGTTGAAGTGCTACCTCAATATGTGGATTATGAATCTCAGTTGTCTCTAGCAAAAACCGATCGGGCGCATCTAGAATTTGGATGTTTGTAGAAGTATTGAGTTGGGTCTGAAGTTGTACGTAAAACTGGTCGAGATTATTTTGGGTCTGATCCAAAACCTGTTGGTCTTGCCGTACCTTAATTTCGGCCAAATTCAGATCTCCTTCATTCAAAAGTCCTTGTCCATATTTCTCCTTAGCCTGAACAAGAATAGCTTGAGAGGTTTTGACATTTTCCTCATAAATCTGGAGCGCTTCTTGTGTCAGGACAATGGAATAATAGAGAGAAGCCAACGCATTGTAGGTGTTGAAACGAGTGGTGGCTGTATAGACTTTGCTCTCATCTACTTGAATGGTTGCAATCTGAGCCGCAAACATCTTCTGGAAGTTCAAGATATCCCACTGTGCCTGTAATCCTACAGAGTACGAGTATCGTCTGCCGAATGTCAGTTCTTCGACTTCGCCTTCGGCAGCTCCTGGATTGAAGATCTGTGCGGGAACCAGACTGGGCTGAAGCGTGATATTGTCGTTGTAACCTGCTGAGGCACTGACGCTGGGAAGCAGATAGCCCTGTGCTTCTTTCTTGCCTGCAAGGGCCATTTTCTCTCCTATCTTTGCATGCTGTATCGCAATTGCATGATCATCTGCGTAGCTAAGGACATCTTCTATGGTCTGAAACTGAAGCTGGGCATGGAGCGGAGTTACTGCTCCCCATAAGAGAAGGAGCAGCCATAACCTATTGTTCATGTTATTGCTTGTTATCGGTTACTCTAGTCCAAATACTCGATTGGGAAAAGACGCCCTTTTTGACAGTAACTTCTATTCGGCGCTCGTCGAGCAATTTTATCGAACAATCCAGCGTCTCATCCTTTTTGTAGATGTGAATTTCTCCTTTTGAATAGGTACCTGCTTTTTGATACTCAAGCCCCGTAATCTGCTTTTTTCCTATATATTCGGGGCTATCACTTTTGACGATGACGGCTTCGATACTTTCTCCTGCCTGAACGATCTCCCATACATGACTTTGAGCTTCATTGGTCCATTTGCCTAGGATATTTTCAGCGTTAGTTTGTGAGAAGGATGTGAATGCCCAAAGCATACCTACGATCCATAAGACTGATTTTTTCATATGTATTTCTGTTGTTTTCTCTAAGTTACGGGGCTTAAGGAGGGAGAAGATGAGGGGTTTGGAGTGAATTGAACATATTGAAAAGTGAACTGAACGGGTGATAGGGGCAAAGAAAAAGGACCGTCTACATCCAAAAGGACTTCTTATAATGAGGCAGTTGAATAGAAAATTCCTTGCCGCCATTTCGCAGCAAGGAATGAAGTGGTCATGTGTGGAGGGAAAGGTGATGATTCAGCATGCGATTCACGCCATAGGGAAGCAACTGACGCTAAATCCAATCGTCCGCTGAATGGTAAGCACCCCCTTGGCTACATCTAATACTTCAAATAAATCTCTTTCATAGTCAGTATCCAATAGGTCTGGGAGGACTTCCTCTTCGAGTTCGTTTACCCAGTCTTGCAAGTTCCCACTATCGTCAAATACACCGTTCATAAAAGCACGGAAGGCATCAAAAATCTGGGGCATGACAGATTGGAGCTTGTTGTGTGGGAGGTCAGAGAGGTAGGAACATTGGTCGATTGTCGCAGGAATCAATTCAGGCATAACCTTCTACTTTTGGGGGTTTGAAATGATGGAACAACAGCAAAGTAGAAGGTGCGAATAGGGTGGCCAAGATAGATGAGTGGAAGGGCTGGACTTTTGAGTGAAAATACGGTATCTCTTATTAAACGGAAACTAGGATTTAGGTACAAACCCTTGGTAAAATACGTAGAAACATGCTTTCAACAGATTTACTGGCTATTCTATTTACGCCATTTTCATCCCTGATGGTATATCCACACCGTGTAAACCCTAGTAAAAGCAAAGGGACATGCCAAAGCACGTCCCAAGCTACCTCTGAGAAAGGTCATACACCCCATCCATCCATACGAATCTGGTAAGGAAAGGTAGTCATGATGAATCGCTTCAATGTAGGAGGAAATCTTGCTGATAAGATGATACTATGTGGGGATTTTTCCAGGTGTATGCCCAAAGTGCCTTTTGAATCGACGAATGAAATAGGAAGGCTCCTCATACCCTAGCTCCAAGGCAAGCTCGGCCACGGTCATCTGTCGCGCTTGCTGAAGCTTTTCTACTGCATAAGCCATTTTGAGGGATTCATGATATTGGAAAAGCGTCTGCCCAAAGCAGTTTTTGAAATTGCGAGCCAAATGATAGCTGCTCATCCCTGTATGGAGCGCAAGATGATCTAGGGAGAACTTTCCTTTCACATTGTCATGCAAAAAGTCTAACGCAATCTGGAGTCGTCGAAAAATCTCCTGACGTGTGGCCCTCTTTTTGACGTTGAGTCGCTCTTGTTCACCTTTTAATTTTCCAATGAGTTTCCCCAACTGACTGGCCCAGTGAAAAAGAATCTCAGTCCCATCATGTTCCCAATCTAGTTGATATAGGCTTTGATGAAATAACTGCACCTCCTTGAATAAGTGATAATGCCGCAACGAACAGATCATGAGGGGAATCTCATCATGGCTAGGAACCGATTGATCAAAGTGACATCGGGTCTGCTGAATCAAATCGGGAGAGATATCAATGCAGATTCCCTGCTGCAAGGTATTTCCTTCTACAAACCCATGAAAATCGGTATACATATCCATCAGGAATGCCTCTCCTGGCTGTACGCTATAGTGGTTTCCTCCAATTTCGTAGTGGGTATGGCCACTCAAAGTGATTTTTAATCCAATACCCTTAGTACGAAACTTTCCATCAAATTGGAGGAGCTGTGACCGATCAATTTTTCCATTGACATCATGGATAAACGTATGAAGTGGCGGCATATGAGATGATTTTTAGAAAAAATACATGACCTCATATCCAAAAAAAAGAAGCATCCCTCGGCATTAGGCAAGCTTTTGGATAAACTCTGCCAATTACTTCGCTATCGATGAACGGCTTTGAGAATGAATGACTTTTGCCCACTTAATGAGCATTTGCTCTATTTGAAAGGGGCTGGCAGGTTTGGTCATGAAGTCTACCATACCAGCTGCCAAACATGCGCTGTGATTTTCAGGGCCTGTATTAGCTGTAAGTGCGATGATAGGAGGTTTGTGAGGAGCATCATTCATCAGGATCGTTTCAGTTGCTTCGATCCCATTCATGACAGGCATTTGTAAATCCATCAGGATCAGGTCATATTTTTTGTATAAGTTCGCCTCATATGCCTGCTGTCCATTGCCTACAATGTCTGCTTTGACACCTAGATGATCAAATGTTTTGCGCATGTATTTCTGACTCACCATGTTGTCCTCTGCCAACAAGATGTGTAGGCCTCTAATGGACACATGTACATCAACTTCCTCAACTGTGCCGTGATGCTGGATTCCTTTCAATATCTCCACCATTTTCTGCCTTTTGACGGGCTTATGTAAGACATGCTGAAAGGGTGTTGGTTCGTTTTCAGGAAATGCATGATTCATGCTGAGGAGGACTAAGGGTATCTGAGCAAATTTAGGAAGCTGACCTAGGGCTTTGGCAATCTGTTTGCCTTCGCTGTCATCAAGACCTTGGCTGACCAATATAGCATGGGGCACTCGAAGGGCTTGCTGGGCTTGAGCCAGAAGCGAATCCTTGTTTCTAAAAGTGGCCAATTCAACCCCCCATTGGTGGAGCCATTTCTTCGTGCATGTGCGCATGACAGTATGAGGTTCTAGTATCCAGACATTGAGACCTTTGATGGGAGAGGCGCTATCCATGAGCTTTTTTGCGTCGTGGGTAGCCTTTTTGGCCCATATGTAAAAATGGAAATCTGAGCCGCTTCCTTCTTTACTGACGAAAGAAAGCTTACCTTCCATGAGTTCAATAAGGTGACGCGAAATCGAAAGTCCCAGTCCTGTACCTCCATATGAGCGTGTAGTGGAGTTGTCCGCTTGATGAAAGGGTGTGAGGATTTGACCCTGCTTCTCTTTTGGAATCCCGATACCCGTATCCGCCACATGAAATTCTAGGCAGATTTTATCTTCTGTCTCATTTGTCTGCTTGACAGAGAGCAATATGTGTCCTGCCTGTGTAAACTTTAATGAATTACCCAAGAGATGCATGAGTACCTGTCGGATTTGAACCTTGTCTAAAATCAAGGCTTTGGGAATGGTTGGGTCCCAGTCTAAACCAATTTCCAGTCCTTTTTCGTTAGCATTCGGCCCGATTTCTGTCAAAGCATTTTCCATGATGGATTCCAAATCATAGACAACTTCTCGTATTTCTAACTTCGCTGATTCAATTTGAGAGAAATCTAGAATATCGTTGATGATTACCATCAGGTCATCAGTGCTTACTTTCATAGCGTCTAACAGCTCTGATTGTTCTTCTGTGATTTGAGACATTCGGAGTAGTTCTCCCATACCCATGATGGCATTCATGGGCGTGCGGATCTCATGTGTGATGTTGGCAAGAAATGCAGCTTTGGCTTCATTGGCGATGTTAGCTTCTTGCCTAGCTTGGATGAGTTCGTCATTTTTGACCTGTAAAAGGGTGTTTTGTCTATCACGTGTAAGAACAGCTTCGTTGAGGCGCTGAATGACAGGCTGATATACGTATTGAGCTTCCACAATGAGGAGTAGCATAGCGGCGAAGAGAAATCCGATTTCGATCCATTTGAGTCTTTCTACCCGAGCGTTTGCCAGTATTTCGTACTCTTGGACGATAGCATTCATACGGAAGAGGTATTCAGATTCCAGCTGAAAAAGAATTTCAAAATTCCCTTTTTCTGTTTCCATTTCTTTGTCTGTATCTGTTACAATATTCCAAATACCTTCATAGTAAGGCTGGAGTTCCTGATACATTTGACGCGTTTTTTCTGTAGAAAATGAAGGGTTTGTCTTGATATTTTTGAGCCAGATATGGGCCTTTTGCCACTCTAGGCGTATTTCTTCAGTTTGTACGGCCCAGTAATGTTCACCTGCAGTGTTTGTCGTTTGACGGCTAGCAAGTAGGGATTTGATCAACTTCTGGCTTAGCATTCGTTGCTTACCCGCAAGATTGATCACATAGGCATCGTCTCCTTGTGTATGGATATACGTTTGGATAAATACCTGACTAAGCAAAAGGAGGAGGGCTATCCCTGCCAGTGCAAGGATATAGTTACGCCTCAAAGAAAGTAATTCAGGTAAAAGACGTCTCATGTGACTGGTATCTTTTCAAGGAAAGATACGCCACTTATTTAATATGTAAAATATTTATTATTTGAAATTTACACATGGGGGTTTTTGTATAAAAAAAGAGGGGAATGTGAATTTTCCCCCTCTTATTTCTATTTCTAACAAATCATTTTGTGTACGTGATATCGTACATTTTGGCGATTTTCTTTTTCTTCAGCACCACTAATTCCAATTCCATGGTGATATCTTCATTAGGTCGATTGCTTCTTCTATCTACAGGTTGAGCCGCGATTTTATTGACGATTTCCATGCCATCAATGATTTCTCCAAAGATGGTATACTGCTGGTCCAGCCACGGAGATCCTCCTACTTCTTTGTAGGCAGCTCGTTGGGCGTCCGAGAGCTTGAAATCCTGACCAAGTGTACGCCGCAGTCGCATCTCGGCGTTGTCTAGTTCTGCATCTGTGAAAGTTTTGCCCTGAACGATGTAAAACTGGGAACCAGACGATTTTCGCTTAGGATTGATTCTATCCCCTAAGCGTGCAGCGGCCAACATCCCGAGTTTATGGAAGTACTCCGAACGAATTTCAGCATCTAAAGTGTATCCAGGACCTCCTTGACCTGCTTGATTCTTTTTTTCGGGGTCTTTGGAGTAAGGATCTCCTCCCTGAATCATGAACTCTTTGATCACACGGTGAAAAGTTGTTCCATCGTAGAAGCCTTCTTGAGCAAGTTTTAGAAAATTGCTACGATGGATGGGAGTATTTTCAAACAGACGAACAGTCATATCTCCCATAGAGGTGTGAATAATGACCAGCGTATCTTTTTTACTGGGTTTGGTGGGAGGATAGGCTAGGATCGTTTGGGCCAAAGTAAGGATAAAAACGAGAAGCAGATATTTTTTCATACGTGGTGTTGGGTTTGGTGAAAAGGTAAACTTCGCAAATTTCAGGAAGTATATGGTGCCCTTTTTTTATCACATTTTACACAAAATACGCAACTAATATAATGTGAGTATCCCAATAATCTCCTAAATTTGAAAAAATGCAGCAGGAAATGAGGCGTATTTTCAATCTATATATCGTTTGTATCGTCCTGTTTATAGGGCTCTTGGGATGCTACAATCCCCAAGATGGGGTAAACAATGCGCAGACGCGGAGTGAACTCGGACGTATTGCTGATAGAGCCATTTCGATCGAGAAGAAGTATCTGCTACTTACCCAGACCTATGTCAAACTGCTCGATGAAGCGGCGGCGAAGCGGACAGATGAAGCAGCGATGGATCACCTCAGGCGTTTCTATGAGACCAATGCGCCTGCCCTTACGCAAATTGGACAGGATTTTGACGGTTGGCAGCGCATGGCAGATCAAGAGTCTCAGTCTACCTTCTTTTACACCCTCTATCAAGAGCCTACAACAGCGCGCTTGGCTACCTTGGCGAGTCAGTTTCGCAAGCGGATTAGCTACAAAAAGGAGTTCCTCACAGAGTTCGACAAACTGATGAGCTATCTGGAAATTAGAAAGTAAGGAAGGACGATACAGGCAAGTCATCTTTGGTCAAAGTTCTGTCTTTCCTTGGTTTGCCATCTGCGTATGAAACAATTCGGCATATCGTCCGCCTTTAGCCAGCAATTCTTCATGTTTGCCGTACTCGACGATCGTCCCATCCTCGATCACAAGTATTTGATCTGCTTGTACGATGGTCGATAGGCGATGCGCAATGACAAGTGCCGTTCGGTCTTCCATCAGTTCTTGAAGTGCTTCCTGTACGATTTTTTCAGACTCCGAATCTAGGTTTGAGGTTGCTTCATCAAGAATAAGAATGGGTGGGTTTCGGTAAATGGCCCTTGCAATGGAAATCCGCTGTTGCTGTCCACCTGAGAGCATGGTCCCCTTCTCTCCGATCTGAGTATGGTAGCCTTTTGGCAAGGCCTCGATAAATACATCTGCATGCGCAGCTCTGGCTGCTGCCCTCGCCCGTTCCAAATCTGGCTTTTTCTCACCAAATGCGATATTTTCTAGGACTGAAGTATGAAATAGGATGTTCTCCTGCGTCACCATGCCTATCTGCCGTCGAAGGTCGTAGAGAGACAACTGATCAATCGGGATACCGTCCAGAGTAATCTTGCCTTTATAGGGATCATAAAATCTGGGGAGCAAATCTACAAGCGTAGACTTCCCACCGCCCGAAGGCCCTACAAGTGCTACGGTTTGCCCTTTTTCAAGCGAAAACGAAAGGTTGCGGAGCACATCTTTGTCCGCATAACGAAAGTATATGCCCTCATAGCGAAGCATATGCTGGAAGGTGCCAAAAGACTGGGAATGATTACTTTCTTTTACGCTAGGTTCAAGGTTTAATAAACCCTCGATTCTTTCAAAAGCCGCTTGACCTCTCTTGACTTTGGTGAGTGCATTGGCAAATACTTTGATAGGGGAGAGGACTTGAGAAAAGACTGCAATAAACCCAATAAACTCAGAGCGCTTCAGCACACTGTCTGCATCTAAGATCAGCGAACCTGCATAGTAAATAATTCCGCAAACGACGAGAATGCTGATGACCTCTGTCAAAGGGGAGGCCAACTCACTTTGCCTCCGTACATGTACTTGGGTCTGCGTGTAGTGCGCATTCTGGTCTTCGTAGGATGCCTGAATATGGGGTTCTTTTTGAAACCCTTTGATGATCCGCATAGCTCCTATGTATTCATCCATTTGGCTGACAAGCTCTCCTAGGACCTTTTGACCTTCTTTTGTTTTCCTTTTCAGAGGCCCTGATATTCTGCTGATAATCAGTCCTGTTAAGGGCAGTATGATCAAGGTAAATAAGGTGAGTTGCCACGAAATAAATAACAAAGTGAGCAGGAAGACTATAGCGGTAATAGGTTCTCGGATCAGTGCTTGGAGCGTGCCAATAATAGCTTCTTGAACGACCTGTACATCGCTGACAAGGGTACTGATGAGTGTCCCTTTTTTATTTCGGGTAAAAAAAGCAAGATCCAGTCGTGTGATATGTTGGAAAAGGTGATTGCGCAATTGCATCATGATCCCTTGCTCAAAGGGCGCAATGGTGTAGGTACTCAGATAGCGAGCCGTGTTTTTAATAAAGATCGCAAAGGCTAGAAATCCAATGAAATAGATTAAAGCCGTCTTGGGACCTTGTTGGACTATGAGTTGACTCAATGCATAGTAACCATGAAGCTTAAGGGACGCTGTCTGAGTCCATTCTAGTGGGGTAGTAGGGGCGGGAATGGCATCCTGTGTAAATAAAATCTCTAGGAAGGGAATGACAGACACCAAAGAGATGGCACTGAAAAAGGTGTAAATCAGCAGAAATAAAAATGAAAGCATCCCGAGTCCCCAGTATGCCTTTCCGTATCCCACAATTCGAAAATATGCTCGCATTTTGTACTTTCGCGCTAATTTTACGTACGATCCAAAAGGGAAGCATTCGATAATACACTTTTAAAGGTTCCCTTTTCTTTCAAAAATCTGATTTCCTGAACGACCAAAAGTATATGTCAGAATCCAAGGTTCAAAAAAAACTGTCTAAATTGATTCAGTTTGAACTCAGTACACTTCTCCAGAGAGACTTTGTCTACACACCAGGAGCCATGTTGACGGTCAATGTCGTCCGTGTGACCCCTGATCTCGGCTTTGCCAAAGTATATGTGTCGGTTTTCCCCGACGCCAAATTGCATGAGGCAGTTGAGAAGCTCAACGCCCACGGTTGGGAGATCCGTAAGGGACTGGCAGGACGCATTAGAAATAAAGTTCGCACCATCCCAGAGCTTCAATTCTTTGTGGACGATTCCTTCGCAGAGGCAGACCGTATAGGGAAGCTACTCAATAAACTGAAAGAAGAAGATCAAATGGGTAACGAAGGCACAGAAAACGAAGAAATAGCATAGGGGAGAAGGGACCATTTAGCCCCAAGATTCGATTTTCTATAGCTTTTCTATTCGCTTCTGTTTTATATTGAGCCTTTATGCAGACACCCATCCAAATCGCACGGAGATACTTATTCTCTAGTAAATCCAAGAATGCCATCAATATCATCATCATGGTGTGCATCCTGGGTATTGCGATTGTTACAGCTGCCTTGATTCTGGTACTATCTGTATTCAACGGACTCACAGCTTATATTGAGGGTCAGTTTTCTGCGATTGATCCCGACATCAAAATTGTGGCGGCAGAGGGAAAATTTTTCCAGGAGGATGATCAGCTTTATGCAACGCTGCTCACACTTCAGGATGTGGATGCTGTGACCCGGACGATAGAGGATAGAGTCTGGTTAGAGTTTTTTGACAACCAAGCTCTGGGAGTCATCAAAGGAGTGGAGGCAGACTTTAATGATGTCAACCCCATTGATAGCTTCATCTACAGGGGAGGTATTCGGCAGGAGCCAAAGTATGGCATTGCGCAAGGTGTATTCGGCAGTGAGATTGCGGCTAGGTTGAGTGTGGACATGGACAATTCCTCTGATCATGTCAGCATCTACCATGTCCCACCAGATGCTCGACTTAAAAGTGTGCTGGATGCTTCGACTGCCATCAATGTAGAACGGATGTTTCCTTCAGGCTATTTTTCCGTTCAGAAGCCTTACGATGAGAAGTACGTCTTCACCCATTTCTCGTTTGCCCAAAAATTTTTCAGTGCAGAAAATCAACTTTCTGCTTACGAACTCAAAACTTCTAGCTTCAAGAAAGTAGATAAAGTAAAGGAAAAGCTAGAAGTGATGCTCGGCGATGAGTATGAAGTGCTTACGTGGTATGAGCAACACAAGACCTTGTATCGCGTCATGCGAAATGAAAAGTTCATTAGCTACCTCATCCTTGTATTGATGCTTGCGCTCGTCTCTGTCAACATCGTCGGCAGTCTCTCGATGATCGTCATCGAAAAAAGAAAAGATGTATCCGTGCTTCGTGCGATGGGAAGCTCCCCTGGAATGATCCGTCAGGTGTTTCTGATTTTGGGCTTGTTTATAGGAGGAATAGGAGGGGGGCTCGGGGTATACTGGGCTGCTTGTATTGGCTTTGTTCAGGAATACTACGGCTTTATTCCCCTTCCTGGCGGCGATAGCTTCTCAGTCAAATCCATTCCCATCGAATTGGCTTTTCTAGACTTTCTGCTCGTCTTCCTCACGGTAATCTTTTTGTCTACCTTGGCTTCTCTCTACCCTGCGCGTCAAGCGGCTTCCGTAGAAATCGTAGAGGGACTAAAAGGGTAGATAAGACAAGCAAAACTAGCATCCTCGCTCTGCGTAGCCATCTAGCTATTACCGCTCTGCAAGCCATCCAGCTACGCAGCTTCTCCATCTTATTTACTTAGACATCAAAATGGATAATTGATTCCCAGAGAAGGAATAGGAGAGAGTCCACCTTGAAACAACTGATCTTTTCCAGGGGTAAAAATCCATCCATTGTTTCCACTTTCATCGTCAATCAATCCTGGATCGAACAAAGGCTGGGCCAGATCCAATCGGATGATCACGTAGTCAAAATCCAATCGAATCCCCAAACCAAAGTCCCAGCCGAGCTTAAAGTTTTGGCGAGAGAGGACAGCTTGATCCACAAATTCTGCTGGGACAAGCACTTCAGCCGAGCGCCGATTGAGCCAGACATTCCCCCAATCTGTGAAAAGCGCAAACTCTACGTAGGTAATTGGTTGGAAGCGATACTCTAGATTAAACTCAAGGGCATAATCCCCTCCCGGAGCTACGAAAGAATAAAAGTTTCCAATGGTGCTGTCATTGATTCCCAGCTCGCTGGGCGAAATCGTACCAGGTCCCAGAGTGTTGGCCTGCCAGCCTCTCAGTCCATTGACCCCTCCCGCAAATGCACGATACTCCTTAGGGATGACCTGGCTGCGTCCGAAGGGTGTCGCTGCACTGAATCGCCCACGTAGGATGATCTCGCTGTTTTGGCCTAGCGGAAGAAAAATTTTGCCTTCTCCAAACGCTTTGGCATACAATCCGATGCGGAGAAAATCAGTTACGGTGGAATCAGGTGTGGATTCATTTCGCTCAAATTCAATGGCACTGTTCAACGTATCGCCTCCGACATCTCCGCCCCAATTGAGCCAGTTTCCTAATCCTTCAATAATTGTTGGAATATTTCCCCCATATTCTGCACCCAATTGGTACCAATAGGTGGGCTTGCTGCGGGTAGATCGATAATTTTGCTGTGTGTAGGTATAATGAAGGCGACTATTTAGTCGCTTTTCAAAATCATAGACTTTGAGCGGTGCATTGGTGATGGACTCCAAGATATTGGTGGAGTTGGTGGTGGCATCATTGGAGTTGGGGTCGACATAGGTCAGGGCTAGGGGCGTCAATCGACTGACGGACATATTGTATTTGGTGGGGATGTGTTGCCACTGATAGGTGAGCTGGAAGCCTGGAATAATCTGGTTTACCTGTCCCCGCCGCGTGTAGTCAAAACTCGCACTGACGACCGAAGTTGGGCTGTAGCGCGCCATATTTTCTGTGTATTTTTCTGGTAAAAACCATTGGATAGGTTTGGACAGAATAAACTGATTGAATTGGACTTTGGCTTCGGCACCCAACTTATATTGGAGAATGGCGTCATCTCCCTCATTTTGAGGTGTCAGCAGCCCCACGGAGCTATACAAGCTCAATTCAAATAGCTCGGAGCGCTGAAAAGCGTTTCGGTTGCGAATCCCTGTATTGATACCGACACTGGGTAAGAAACTATTATCATTGAAGGAGGTCCTAGTAAAAGATTCCAAGCCAAAACGCAACTGATACTGGGGAACAATCTTGGCATCTACTTGCATTTTGAGTCTACCATTTCCCAGATCTATATATTTGATGAGTAGATATTGAAACATCCCCAGTTGCCTCAGGAGCCTTCGCGCTCGCTCATCTTTGCGTACGTCGTACAAGTCCCACTTCCTAAACTCGACTCTGTCAGCCAAAAAATCAAAGTCCAGCCTTGGCAGCAAAGACCGTGAGACAACAAATAAGATATCCGATGTGGTATCGACCTTTTTATATGTTAATCCTAATTCTTCCATCTCCTCTTCCGTGAGGTTGGCAGAGTGAAACATGACGGTATCGCTTCGGGCTGAGCCCTTCAAAGGTTCAGGTTCTAGCACTCTAAATTCAATCTCCTGAATCTTATACTGGGGAGGGGTTTCGGAGATTTGTACTTCAAGATTGACCCATTTGTTGACACTCGATCGGTTGCGCAGCGTATCTACCATGCGATTGATGGCGAGGTTGGTATCTACGAGGAATCGAATCATGGAGGGTCCAAAGGAATAGAAGCCGCCGATTCGGCTATGCCTGACCCCACGCTTGCGTTCGTACTCAAACAAGTTGTGATTGTACTGAAGTCCTGCCTCTAGCTGAAACATTCCCTCATCTTGTCGCATATATTGGGAGTTGAGCAGACCTGGATCACGGCTGGAATCCTGATACACAATTTCGTATTTGTTGATCTTGTAGGGTAGCCCTTCATCCACGATGAATGTCACTTTGGCTTTTTGGCCCCGCCACTTACGCAGCGTATCAATTTGAAAGCTCAGGTTGGGTTGGAAGTATCCATTGGCCATGCAGACCTGTCGGAGATTTCGGAGGTCACGATTGAGGGAGTTGGTATCTACCAGTACAGGAGGTTCTCCTGCTTTGTACTTGAGCCATGTGACAAATTTAGAAGCTTCGTATGGTTCTGTTTTTCCTTTCCTTTCATGTCGTCTCTTCTGCCGTTTCTCCATCCCTACCCCGATATTGTGCACGCTGAGGGCGACTTTGGGGATACCTACGACTCGATTGGGCTTGGTAATGATGGCTTCTGATAGCTGATCTCCCTCTATCTTATTTTGGGATTGGACCGTCGGATAGGACTTGAGGAGGTATTGGTCTTCTGTAAGGTGACGGGTATTGGAACAACTAGCCAGCAAGAGGAGGGCAGAGACACTGAGTAAAAGATAAGTTTTGCGTAATATTGTGCGCATGAAACCATTGTCTAAGGCAAGATTGAAACTATTTACAGGACTAAAGGCGAAAAAAAACAGGTATCGCCAGAGACTTTTTTTGGTGGAGGGGATAAAGATGGTACGTGAAGCCTTAGAATCAGGTTGGGCAGTAGAGGCAATCATTCTTGAAGAAGGCTTTGATAGAATAAAGGAAGTGACTTCCATGTACGAAGATAGAATTTTTGTCGCAGAAAAATCGTCCTTTTCCCAACTTAGCACACAGCAACAGAGCGAAGGTGTATTGGCGGTCTTACATATGCCCGATCCTGTGGCGAGTGGTGTTGCTACAGTAAGTGGTCCAGGATTTCTCTTAGAAGAAATACAAGATCCTGGAAATATGGGTACTTTGATTCGAACAGCTGCTTGGTTTGGCTTTTCCCAAATTATATGTTCCAAAGGCTGTGTAGACCTTTACAATCCCAAAGTACTCAGAGCCTCGATGGGAGCTATTTTTAAGGTTCATGTCCAATATGTAGAGGATTTATTGGGCTGGGTGAGGGAAAAGGGAATGAAGGTTCTAGTAGCAGACATGGAGGGAAAACCTGTGGAGGAATATCCTTTTGAGGGAAATGAATATGTCTTAATTGGGAATGAAGCCCATGGGGTTCAAGCGCATTGGAAAACTCATCCTGAGGTAGAATATACTGCGATCTCAGGAGGTCATGGGGTAGAGTCTCTCAATGCCGCTATTTCAGGAGCTATTTTTGCGTATGAGATAGGGAAAAAGAGGCGAAAAGTAGGGCTTGCTTCTCATAAATAATGCATAATGAGGAGCGTTGATCATTTCACATTTCATTCTAGCTAAATAAAGTTAATCAACACGCTATGTATAAAGCATTTTTGGGGATTCTATGTACCGCACTATGGTGGACGGCTTGTCAGTCTCAAGCACATCAGGCAGATGAAGAAAACCTTGCACTCGCTGCAGCACCAGCACTCGTTCAAGACACCCTTGTACCTATGGACACAATAGACAAGAAATATCTCTTGGGGCAGTTTGATCCCAACAAGGATTCCAACTTTGTGAGCATGGACCCCATCCACTGTGGAGGCTCGGCGCGCAATCAAAAAATTCATAAGGAGACCTATGCGGCCTTTATTCGCATGTACGATTCTGCCAAGGCAGACGGAGTCACCCTGACCATCAAATCAGCCACACGCAATTTTTATTACCAAAGGAGAATCTGGGAAGCCAAATGGACAGGTGCGCGAAAGGTTGGAGGGCAGGATCTATCGGTGACAGTACCTGATCCTGAAGCAAGAGCGCGTCAAATCCTTCGCTACAGCTCGATGCCTGGTACTTCCCGTCACCATTGGGGGACAGATTTTGACCTCAATGCATTTGAGAACAGCTACTTTGAATCGGGCAAGGGACTGAAGGAGTTTCAATGGCTGGAAGCACATGCGGCGTCATTTGGCTTTTGTAGACCCTACACGGCCAAAGGAGAGGGGCGTCAGACAGGCTATGAAGAAGAAAAATGGCATTGGTCCTATATGCCATTGTCCCAAAAATATCAGGAATCCTACCGAGCGCTCGTTACCAAAGAGGATATCAAAGATTTCAAAGGAGCGGAAGCCGCACAAGCCTTCGATGCCATCGAAGAATATGTATTTGGGATAGATCCCGCTTGCCTTTGATCCATAGCTAGCTGTACATGAAATTATTTCAGATAAAGTCTATTTCCCACTTTCAGCACAACCTCAATCCTATTTTATGAAAATTCCATATTACCGTCTGCTATTTCTGGGTCTTTTTACCCTTCTATTCTCCTATCCATACGCACAAAATCTCGACGAGCAAATCCTGCAAGTAGAGGCTAGTTTGAATACCTTAGAGCAACGTAAGCTTGAGCTTCAAGATGAGATGGAGGTACTTAAATTGGCACGCGTAAGACGAGATCTGGAGGCCCATGGATTACCCGCATTGGAAGAGGGAGAGGAAGTCATTCGACATCTAGCGATGAATCTCGTGTACAGCGAATCTCATGAACAAGCTAAATGGGTAGCCCACGTCATCACACCTGATGTCATCAAGGGCAATGTCTCTCGTACCAATGATTTTCGCCGCGATCCCAAAATCGCTACAGGCTCTGCTGAGGAAGCAGACTATTTTCTGAAATATCTACAAGCCGATAGCTCCTACAAGTATGACGGATTTGGATATGACCGTGGACATCTGGCGCCATCAGCAGATTTTCGCTGGTCGCAACAAGCCCTTTCTGAATCCTACTTTTACTCCAATATGTCTCCTCAGGCTCCCGAGTTCAATCGCGGCAGATGGGCTGAGCTGGAAGGACTACTCAGAGCTTACATCGCACGAAATCCACAGACGCAATTGTATGTCGTGACGGGGCCTGTCCTGCAAGACGACCTCCCCAAGGTCGAGCGATCCCTCAACAAATTATCCCTCCCCGAGCAATACTTCAAAGTGGTCCTAGACTTGGACCAGCAGCGAGCCATCGCATTTTTGATGCCCAACAAAGAATGCTTTTCTCCCCTTGAAACCTATGCGGTATCTGTGGACAAAATGGAGGAAGTGACGGGAATAGACTTTTTTACCTCTTTGGAAGACGCTATGGAGACTGAGGTAGAGAAGCAGTTCAATCCCAAGCTGTGGCTTCCTGAAGCACAGCAATCTGACGCCATGCCCATCCGCGCAGAACTTCTTCCTAAAAGAACCTATAATACGATACAGGCTCGCTTATTTGCTGGGACGGGAGACAAAGTCACGGTATGCGGGACCGTGGTGAGCACGAAGTTGACGCGCAGCGGGCATACTTTCTTAAACCTGGATAAAAAATTCCCCAACCAAATATTTACTGTGGCTATTTGGAAGGATTATAAAACCAACTTTTCTTATCAGCCTCACATTGAGCTGGAAAATCAGAAAGTGTGCTTTGAGGGAGAGATTCGGATGAAAGATGGTGTTCCTTTGATGGAAATTCAGCATGAGCGCGTGGTTTCTATGTTGAATGAAAAATAGGGAATCAAGATTTTGCCTGATGGCTATTCTTTTCTATCTTTGCCCAGCTAAAAGAAAAGGGATTTTTCCCATATGGAGCAGAATACATTCATTTTTACAGAGGAAGAAAAGGCTGAAATCCAACAGCATGTGGCCAAATACCCTGACCCTAAGTCAGCTGTCATGCCCACACTTTGGATTGCACAGGAAAAGTTTGGATGGCTCTCTACAGACGCAATTCGTCTTGTAGCAGAAACTTTGGACATACCCTATGCGCATGTCTATGGTGTCGCTTCATTCTACACCATGTACTTCAAAAAGAAAGTCCCCAAGCATCTGATTGAAGTGTGTACCTGCTTTTCTTGTAGCGTGACGGGTGGCCCTGAGATGCATGAATATATCAAGGGAGCGATTGAGGCAGATGAACAAGGTTTTGGGAAAGATGGGAAGATTTGGGTTCGACAGGCTGAGTGTCTGGGTTCTTGTGATACTGCACCAATGTGTCAAGTGACGAACCGAAGATATGTACACAATTTGACTCACGAGAAAGCCGATGACTTGATTCAGAAGCTACGCAACGATGAGGAAATAGATTACGAACAAATTCCGTTGAAAGAACAAAGTGCGACTGAATAGCGATGAAATATTTTCAATATGAACCAGCCTATCTTCTATTAGAGGATGGGCTTTTTTTTAAGGGAAAAGCAATAGGAAAGAAAGGCACCACCACAGGTGAGCTTTGTTTCAATACGAGTATGACGGGATATCAGGAAGTCTTCACTGATCCCTCTTACTACGGGCAAATCCTGATCGAGACCCATACCCACATCGGAAACTATGGGGTGCATGAGCGCGAATACGAAAGTACTTCAGCTAAGATTGCCGGACTTATTGTTCGTAATTTTTCTCGTGTCTTCTCTCGTAATGACTCTATCGAATCTCTAGATTCATTTCTCCGTCACAACAGCATTGTGGGGATCGCAGATATCGACACGCGGCGATTGGTGACACATATTCGGGACAAGGGCGCTATGAATGCCATCATTTCTTCCGATGTGCACAGCCCCAAGGAGCTAGAAAAGCTGCTCAGCCAGTGTCCACCGATGGAAGGCCTAGAGCTTTCTACCAAGGTGAGTACCACCCAGCCTTATTTTCACGGGAATCCTAGTTCACCTTACCGTGTTGCTGTATTGGACGTCGGCGTGAAGCGTAACATCTTGGATTGCTTGGCAAGACGAGGTTGCTACCTCAAGGTCTACCCTGCGATGGCTGCAGCTGAAGATCTTCTCAGCTTTGAACCACATGGAGTATTCATCTCCAATGGTCCTGGTGACCCTGCGGCGATGCCTTATGCGGTAAAGACCATCCAGAAACTGATGGAGATCGACATTCCATTGTTTGGGATTTGCTTGGGACACCAGCTACTGGCGCTAGCCAATGGGGTCTCCACCTATAAGATGCACAATGGCCATCGGGGAGCCAACCACCCTGTGAAGAATCTCCTCTCAGGTAAGTGTGAGATCACCTCCCAAAATCATGGATTTGGCGTATCTCGCGCAGAACTGGAGAAGTCTCCCAATGTGGTCGTTACCCATGTCAACCTCAATGATGACACAGTAGAAGGGATTCGGATTCGTAACCGTAAAGCCTTTTCTGTACAATTTCACCCAGAAGCTTCGCCTGGTCCTCATGATAGCCACTATCTGTTTGATGAGTTTATCCAACTGATGCAGTCAGAAGGAGTGAGGGCCTAAGAAAAATAAATTAGGAAAAATAGTATGATGGGTTTGCCTTTGTGTAGGGGCAGGCCCATTCCTTTTGAGGCAGGCACTCATTTTTCAATCAAAAAAACTGCATGTGTTTGGCCTACCATGAAGCAACTACTATATTTCCACTCAGTTAAAGGAGTAGGGTAGAATCTGTTCTTGAATCATCCATTCTCAAATTCTGCTTCCCTTTAAATTGTCCGACAAAATAGAATAAGGTATTTGAAAAATGGCTACTTGCTGACTGCTGGTACGTTCAGATTCGGCCTATTTCATCTGTCGTCTTACTTAAATAGTCACATCTGCATGAACATATTGAAATTCGGAGGCTCCTCCGTAGCTAAGGCAGAAGGCCTGGACAGGGTCGCCAAGATCATTGAAGCTCGCCATCAGTCTGGAGATCGAATTGCTGTAGTCGTTTCAGCCATGAAGGGAATGACTGACATGCTAGAAAAGATTTCTTACCTAGCAGCCTTGGGTGATGACCAGTATCGGGAATACCTACGGAGTTTTTGGGAACCCCATTACCATGCGGTTAAAACGCAAATCGTCAATATTTCCATTCGCCTGACAGTCATTCAATCCCTCCGTAAGCGAGAAGATGAGCTGGATTCACTCATGTATGGATTGGCCATTACACGTGACTTGACACCTCGGATGCGGGATGTGATCTTGAGCTTTGGAGAACGAATCTCGGCTTATATCCTTTCTCAGATCCTGAATTGTCGTCAACTTCCAGGGATTTTTGTCGATGCACGTGAGTTGATCCTGACCGATAGCCAGTATGGAGCTGCGGAGGTCGAGACAGAAGAAACCTATGCGAAAGTACAAGCACACTTTGAGAAGCATTCGGATAAGATCTCGATCATCACGGGCTTTATTGGCTCATCTCCCAAAGGGATAACGACCACGCTGGGTAGGGGAGGCTCCGATTATACTGCTTCTTTGATTGGGGCGGCACTAGGAGCGGAAGAGATCGAGATATGGACGGATGTCGATGGTGTATTGACCTCTGATCCTCGTAAGGTGAAGATGGCTTTTCCCATTGATTATTTGAGTTTTGAAGAAGCATTGGAAATGTCTCACTTTGGGGCGAGGGTCATTTATCCGCCTACCATTGTCCCAGCCCTAGAGAAAAAAATCCCCATTCGCATCAAAAATACATTCAATCCAGACGCAAAGGGGACCCTGATTGGAGGAGATCCCATGCCTTCCAAAGTCATCGCCAAGGGCATTACTTCCATCAATGACGTGACGCTTTTGACTCTGACAGGGTCCGCTTTATTTGGGGGCTCTTCGGTATCTGCCCGGCTTTTTATGGTATTGGCAGAAGGGAATATCAATGCAATCCTCATCACCCAAGGCTCTTCTCAGCATGGAATCTCACTGGCAATCCGCCCGCAAGACGCTGAAAAGGCCGAACGCATCGTCAACAAAGAGTTTGAATTAGAGCAGCAAGCAAAGCGTATCGATCCTGTGTGGTTGGAACATGATTTGGCTGTCATCGCGGTGATTGGGGACAATATGCGCGCATTACCTGGGGTATCTGCCAAGATTTTCCAGGCTTTGGGAAAGAATGGAGTAAATGTCATCGCTACTGCGCAAGGATCTAGTCAGCGGAATATATCGGTGGTAATTAGAAAACAAGATGAAGCCAAGGCGCTCACAGCTGTTCATGATATTTTCTTCCTCTCCAAATACTACACCCTCAATCTGTTTGTCGTGGGAGCAGGCTTGGTCGGAAGCACGCTGCTTCGCCAGATTCAGGAGCAAAGCGCCTTCTTGAAGGAGACTCAGTATGTGAGCTTTCG
>JBCBFT010000101.1:0-25260 GCA_038527485.1 Bacteroidota bacterium | reverse complement strand
AGTCGAAGACTGTCAAGAAGACCAAGAAGCTCCCAGGATCGAGAAAGGTAAATTGAGCAGAGTCTTCCGTTCCAAAAGTCTCAATACACTGAACTGTATCTTGTAAGGCGACGTCAAAGAGGCACCAGCGGTAGCGTTCCAGTGTACGACGCGATATCGTGCTATCTCCAAATAAAGTAACTGTCGTAGGATTACAAGTCACAGGGTGATCTGCATAGATATTTGCTTCGGGACGGAAGAGATTGATGTAATCTACCTTAGTCACTGTATCTGAACAGCCCAATCCATCTGTCACGATGAGTGTTACCGTATACAATCCATCGTCCTGATAGATGTGTGTAGGAGAGGTCAGCTGTGATCCTTCCAATGTATCTCCATCACCAAATATCCATGTCCATAAAATCGGAGGCGCATTGGTAGAACTATCAGAAAATTCAACGGCGAAAGGTGCACAGCCTGTAGTATCTGAGGCACCAAACTCTGGTATAGCACCCTCATAAGATGTAAAGGAGGTAGTGGCTGTATCTCGACATCCATTGGCATCTTCAATCCGTAACTCTATATCATACAACTGATCACCCATGAAGGTATAAATGGGATTTTGTTGATCGGAAGAATCCACTAAGTTGTTGTTGACAGAGAAGTCCCAATCCCAAATCGAAATAGCCGTATCTCCTAGTATACTTCCATCAAATAGGTTCAATGAAAAAGGCGAACAACCAAAGCTATCTTGAGGCACAATCTGAGCTACAGGCCTGGCAAATACCTGGGCACTATCCTGATCTCGAAGGGTAAACGAACATCCTTGCGCATCTGTCAACACGACAACTGGGAAGTAGGTATTGGGGGCCTGATAGGTGTAACAGGAAGTAATAGTGTCTACTCCGCCCGTCAGCGTAGTCGTATCAAATACGGCGGTTCCCCCATCATCATACAATACAATGGCAGAGACTGCACCCAAAATTTCTGTACTGATGCATATTTCTTCTCCTTCACAAATAGCATCAGGAAATACATCATAGGTACCATTAGGACCTGCCACAAATATGTAGTCCTCTCTAAGTGCGGTATCTCTACATCCGTCCTCATGTGTAGCAACCATGAAGACACTGTAAAGACCAGGAGCCTGATATACAAAACCGACCGAAGGGCTATCTACTCCTGCGATAACAGGGCTCTGAGGATTGCCAAAATCAAAGTTCCAGTCCCAGAGGACGATATTACCTACCGACTGATCAAATAATTGCACAGGATGCGGTGGACATACACCCAGGGTATCATTTGAGAAGAAGAAGGCGTCAAAGGGTTCTATGAAAATATAGTCATCACGTGACATGGTGTCCGAACATCCATTGATATCTGTGGCAATCAAGGTGACATCATAAAATGTACCCGTCAGGGAGTCATCAGGGAAGTAAGGATGTAAAGGGGCTGTAGCCATGCTGGTATCTCCATCTCCAAATAACCATAGGTAACTATTCCCTATTCCGTTGGAATTATTGTTAAAGGGAATGGGATTACCCGCACAAGTGGAGGTATCAGCTACGACAAAATTGGCAATAGGAGAAGTAATCGAGATGGGCAACGTAATATCATCTGTACATCCTTCATCATCTGTCACGGTGAGAACCGCACTGTACAGGCCAGGAGCTGTGTAGACGTTTGAATCGACTTGCCCAGAACCTGAGGCTCCACCGTCTCCAAAATCCCAACTCCAGTTGACAATGGTCGTTTCGTATGTGGTGGAGGTTTCTGTAAATGTAATCGTTTCCCCAGGACAGGCAGGATTTCTGACAGCCTCATATTGAGCAAAAGGTCCTACCACTTCTAGTCCATCGGGAACAAGAGCGGTATCTTGACAACCAAATTGATCAGAAACTACGAGTCGTATGTCATAGAGTCCTGTATCCTGTATGATTATATTATTGCTAAAAGAGAAGTTGCTAAGTGTACCCTGTTCATTGATGAAACCGACTAAACCAGAAGTGAAATTCTGAGAAGTATTATTAAAAGTTACATCTAGTGGGTAACAACCACGGGTAGGTGCGTACGTAAAACTGGCTTGCGGATTTCCTGCAGCTACAACAACAATAGCGGAGTCTCGACATCCCGTGAGAGAGTTTTCAATCCTTTGTTGAAATAAATAAACACCTGGCGTATCAATTTGGAAGGGACCAGGTGCTTGCTGACTCCCAAAACTAGCAAAAACATTTCCATTGACTGACCAATCATAGATGTTAGCAGGGCCTACAGATGTATCGGTAAATGTGATTGTGGCAGGAAGATTACAGATCAACGTCTGGTCAATCTCAAAGCCTGCCTCTGGTGGTGAGACAAATACAGCATCATCTATCGTAGTGGTATCCTGACAACCATTGTTGCTCACAACCAGAGAAACAGAGTAAAGCCCCGTGTCAGGATAGGTAGGAGTCGGATTGGGTAAGTCCAATACGTGTGCCCCTGGAGCAACATACTGGAAGTCCCATAGGTATTCCCAGTCACTATTCACAGAGTCAGCCTGAAAAGTGACAAAATCATTGACACATACAGTATCTGGATCAAAAGTAAAGGTACTGATGGGCGGCGTTCCCACACGTACAGCTCCCGAACGACGCAGCGTATCCGTACAGCCGTTGGCAGTGGTGACGATAAGCGTCACATCATACGATCCAGGCGCAGTGTACTGGGTAGTAGGATTTTGTATAGTGGATGTGGGGGGGACTGCCGAACCTGTACCAAAATTCCATTCCCAACTGATGATGGAATCCACAGGCGAAACCGTCAGATCATCAAAAGCCACATCGAGTGGCGCACACCCTTCGCTAGGTGTAATGCTGAAATTGGTCTGCGGAGGTGAAATCTCGATGGTACTGGTAGTTGTGGAGGTACAACCTACACTATTGGTTACAGTCAACGTAACGGTGAATGTTCCAAATCCCGTGTAGGTATGCGTAGGGTTCTGTTGATTAGAAGTGTTATTGTCCCCAAAATCCCAACTCCATGAATTAGCTCCAGTAGACTGATCTGTAAAGGTAAAGGGGTTGCCTGGTTGGCAATCTATGTTGCGATCTTGTGTGAAACTGGCAACTGGTACGTCCAGTACGGTGATGTAGGCAGTCCTTGTCAGCGTATCCCCACACTCAGAATTATTGGCAAAAACGGTTACATCATACGTGCCAGGCGCTGAATAGGTATGTGTCACAATTCCCCCTGTTGCATCTATTCCTGGCGTTTCGCCAAAGTCCCACTCCGTCAAGGTGACCCCACCTGAAGAAGTGCTGGTAAAAATGATCTCTTCCCCTAGACAGACAGTGGTCTGATCAGCGTTGAAATCTGCATCGACGCCTCCGATTCCGATATAGCTGGGCCTTACAATGGTATCTGCACATCCTTGTAGGCCTGTCAAGATCAACGTTACATCGTACTGTCCATCTGCGCCATAGGTTACTGGGGGAGGAGTTGGTCCCGTAAAGGTACTCCCACCACCTGCAATGACTCCACCTGGAAAAATCCACGTGTAGATAATGGTCCCAAAGTTTGAAGCACCATTTTCTACTGAAAGATTGCTAAAGTTGACCTGGAAGGGTGCCTCACATGCGGCATTTGTGTCTGCAACGAAGTCAGCAATAGGAGCCTCTAAAGGAGTGACCACATTGGGAAAAAACTCTGTAGCTATACAACCAAAACTATTGGTCACCTCAAGGAATACACTAATGGTATCTCCGACGTCTGTAAATGTAAAACTGGGGTTCTGCTGTGTGCTTTGAAAGGTGTTGGATAAAATCCAAAGCCAATCTGTGTTGCCTCCAGGCGAGTTGGCGATGGAAGCATCTGTAAATGTAACGTCTAAAGGGACACAGCCTACAGTATCTGACGCCGTAAAAGCAGGTTCAGGTTGAGGATATACCTCAATGAAACAGGTCTTTGTGATGGTATCATTCCCAAAAGAGTTACCGATAATCAACGTAATATCGTAGCAACCAGGATCAGAAAATACGAAGGTAGGCATGGATAGCGTACTATTGCCTACAGGTGTGATCCACTGATAAGTTGGATTAGGTCCCGTATTGGTTGATAGATCCTCGAAGGTTGCCACCAATGAGTTGGGGGCACAGATTGTTCTCGAACCATTATTAAAAACGTCAAATTCAGCCACAGGCTGTGCGAGTCCGATCACCGTTGTAAAGAAAAATAAGATCCCGAGAGATAGGTGATGAAGCTGTCTAAGTCTCATATTTTCTGATGTTGCAAAAATACTTTGCGAAGCAATTTTTCTGTGTAAAATTCGTTTTGTCCCCAATACACATTCGTAAAAGAAAGGACATTTTGTACAATTACCTAGTGGATTTTATCCCAAAAATCACAATGTGCTTTCTTATCCTAAACATGTATATATAATACCTCTTCACTACATGTAGTAAAGGGCTTATTTCCCTCAAGTTTTCCCACTTTAGGCATACATTTCTATTTTCTTTGATTCAAGGAATGGACAATTAGCTACAACTTATATTCTGTTAAATATTATGAGGGGCTGTTTAAGTTCAGATATTGAAATTTGATGGCAAGATGTAGCGTTTCTGATAAATTCCATCTTGTAAAGGATAAGTGATATGCCATCGATCAGAATAGGAAATGATTGAGATGGTGCGCGAACATTTAAATAGTCGTTGAGAGGATAAAATGATACTGAAAAAGAGGGCTCCCTACATCAAGCTATTAGATTTTGCTAGATAAAACTCTTCCCTACCTTCAGCCAAAACGATGATTGCATATCAAAAATGGGAGGGTGAGCATTCCCCCAAAAATAACCCCCACCAATTATGGGACTCGTTTTTAGGTGTGGGGAAACCCCATCTGTTGACTCATTAAGCTTCTCAATATCCCCATCAAACCTACATATAAAAGAATAGGCCCTAAATCAATGAGCGACCGTAATAGAGACCATTTCTGGCCCCAATTCAGGGTAAGTTGGAAGAAAGTCGTGAAGAGTAAAAAGTTAGTGCCAAGTTTGATAATAGGACGGAGGGATATTTGTTGAAAATGTGGTGCGATGCCTTGACTGCTAGCTGTGGTAACATAGTAGTAGGGACTCTCCAATGCCAAAAATAACCCTAGCATCAGCAGGACAGCCCATTGACTGATGGAGAAGAATAATCGGATAGATAGTAATTCTTGACTGTAGTTTACAGATCGCCCCCAAATCAACAGAAGCGTACTTAGCCAAAGGAACAACATGAGGATAATGGCATGTTGACGGCCTAGGAATAAAAACCACATGGCCAATGTCAATCCATACTGTAAGAGGGCGTGGAAAATGACAGCTATTGGGAATTCCTTTCGCGGAGTGATGACCACATATACGATGAGGAATACAGCCAATAAAATGAATCCCACGGTACCTATCATGATGTCTTATGCTATTGGGAATAAAGTATAGCGCTGAAGTCAAACACCGATTTAACTATTTATCTCAGGTGTTGGTTTAGGAGTTTTACGATTTAAGCCTATTCTCAAGCTAAATTGATGCGCAGTGAAGATAGAACCTGCTCCAAAACTGCTAAATCCATAGTCAAACCCAAAGTTCCTGCGTTCAGATCGTATGCCTACTCCCATAGAAAAACCACTCAAACCCGCACGATTCTGGCTCCGTAGCTCTTGTCGCCTCATGTGGTTGTATCCCCCCCGCAATCGGAACCCTTTTCCCAGCAAAAACTCTCCGCCAAAGACGACATGACGAAAGATCTGATCAGGAAGCGGACTCCCTTGCTCGATAGGTTCGCCATTAAGATCCAACTGGACCTCTGCGTTGGGATTATCATAAATCAAATTGGGATTCTCTAACTGAATCAAAGTGATCGAAAAACGGAGCGGCATGTACTTAAGTTTATTCGAAATCCCAGCTACAATCTGAAAGGGGAGAGGTTCTGTATTTCCCGCACCTGTGTATGTATTGAGCTGTGTGCCCATATTTTTTAGGACAAGACCCGCTGAGAATAGTCGATTTTTACTTACATACGATCCACCTAAATCGAATGCGAGACCTGAAGAAGAAAACCCAGGAGCGAGATTGGAGAAAATATATTTTACATTCAGTCCATAGCGAAATTGGTCATTGATCACTGTTCGTGAACCTCCCACTGTCAAGACCGCCTCACTGCTGCTGAAACTACCTGTTACATTTCCAAAAGGATCTGCTTGAACTTGCGATCCACTATTGAAGTATTTGATGCCTGCATGAAAATCTCCTATTCCCTCAAATGTTTTTCCATATCCTGTATAACCAAATTGGATTCCCGCAAGGAAAGGAGAATAGGAAAGGAACAATTGTCCATCCATAGAATCATTGGTGAGGGCGGGGTTCATATAAGCCATACTCACATCCTCGTCAAAAATCGATACATTCATCCCTCCGATGGCATTAAGCCGGGCAGATGGCGTGAGATTGAGGAAATCAAATGTGTTTTGACCCCCGATCTGGCCATGAGCGGAGGTGATGAGCAAAAGGAGCATGCAGAAAAAAGAAAGGCTTTTGAAAGCGTCAGTCCACCAGGCACGGAAATGAAATTGCAGCATATAGGGATGTCTTCAATTAAAATTCTCTACGAATGTAGGGGATTTTGAGAAATTACTTCTGGCAAAAATACCGCACTCTTTGGAATAGAATGAAAGAAAAAGTAGAAATCTGAAGGATAGTGCCGATATCTACAAGCCTTGCCCCATCTTGATCTTTTTGGGGAAACTAGGTAAAAATAAGCCTCTGACCGTCAGACTTACCTCCAGTGCGAAAAAGGCGCGTGATTCCGAACTGAAGAACCGATACAACCATAGGTTAGGTTTGATGTGCCATGAGATTGGCTTGATCAGATTAGCGGTTTTAATATCCTGACCGATGGCGAGGCCCAAGGTAGGCATCAACTGACCTTGACCCGACAGCGTACTGCGAAAAGAGCCTGATCCTGGATCTGCTCCATTACCCCCTGTGTAAATGGCAAACACCATTCCCAAAGTAGCATCAATCCTCCATGCAATAGGAGGCAGATTGCTCTGGTTGCGGAGATATCTAAATCCCCCCTCGACTTGCAGAAAAATAGCCCCATGATCTCTGGGAAAAGTGTAGTATCCCAATCCACTACCTGCAAATAATTGAGAACTTTGGGTAAGGTTGAATCCCCCCTTATTGGTTGGTACAGCCTTTCGAGTTTCCTTGATGTAAATGGGATAATCTAAGCCGACTTTTAGGCCAGGATGTGTGACACCATCCCCAAAGTAGGAAATAACCAAACCTGGATCAGAATTGAGGATGGTGCGTTGTGCCCATAGGTTGATGGCTCCAAGTAGGAGGGGGAAAAGTAGCAATGCTCGGATCATAGGACAGATTCATTTGGAATACAAGATACAGAATGACTTCTCAACGAAGAAGTCCCACGAAGTGGTATATCTTGTTATGCCTCTGCCTTGATGGATACATTGGATGTCAGCTCCTTCTTCAGGAAGCGTCCTGTATGACTCTGTGGATGGGCCGCGACATCTTCAGGTGTCCCTGCGACGAGGATCTGGCCTCCGCCTGCTCCACCTTCAGGTCCCAAATCAATGACCCAGTCGGCGACTTTGATCACATCCATATTATGCTCAATGACCAAGACCGTGTTGCCTCGTTCTACTAGTTGATTCAAGACGGAAAGCAACATCTGGATATCCTGAAAATGAAGTCCCGTCGTAGGCTCATCCAAAATATACAGCGTATTTCCCGTGTCTTTACGCGAAAGCTCCGCAGAGACTTTGACACGTTGGGCCTCTCCTCCTGAGAGTGTGGTCGCAGGCTGTCCCAGCGTGATATATCCCAAACCGACATCGTGCAAGGTTTTGATCTTTCTCTTGATGCGTGGCATGGCATCGAAAAATTCCAACGCTTCCTCGATGTTCATATTCAAGACATCGGAAATAGATTTTCCTTTATAACGGATTTCCAAGGTCTCCCGATTGTATCGTTTTCCCTGACACTTAGGACAAGTGATGTAGACATCGGGAAGAAAATTCATCTCGATCGTCTTCACACCTGCTCCCTCACATTCTTCACATCTCCCTCCTTTCACATTGAAAGAGAAACGACCGATCTTGTATCCCCTTGCTTTGGCCTCTGGCAACTCCGCAAACAACTGACGAATGTAGGTGAATACACCTGTGTAGGTGGCAGGATTGGAGCGTGGGGTTCGACCAATGGGAGACTGATCGATACGGACGATTTTATTGATATGCTCTAGCCCTTCGATCGAGTCATAGGGCATGGGTTTTTGCTTGGATTTGTAGAGGAATTGACTGATGATAGGGTGTAGCGTCTCATTGATCAACGTAGACTTCCCTGATCCCGATACACCTGTCACACAGACAAATACACCTAGCGGTACATGGAGATCGACATTTTTAAGGTTATTCCCTCTGGCTCCTTTGACTACCACTTGGTTGGGTTGTGGCTTCCGTCTTTCTACAGGGACAGGGATTTCCTTTCTCCCCGCTAGATAGTCTGCTGTGGTAGAGGTCAATTGGAGCAACTCCTGAGGTGTCCCTTTGCTGACAATTTCCCCTCCATATGCTCCTGCCCCCGGCCCAAAATCAATGATGTAGTCTGAAGCAAGCATGGTGTCTTTATCGTGTTCGACGACGAGGACACTGTTTCCTAAGTCACGTAGATTGAGCAGCGATTGGATCAGTTTTTCATTGTCACGCTGGTGCAGGCCGATACTGGGTTCGTCCAAGATGTACAAGACATTGACAAGCTGAGAGCCGATTTGCGTCGCCAGACGAATTCGTTGGGCTTCGCCTCCTGAGAGACTCTTCGCAGGACGGTTCAACGAAAGATAATCTAGTCCCACTTGGGTCAAAAATCCAATCCGCTTGCGTAATTCTTTGATGACTTCTGCTCCGATCTGAAGCTGGCGCTCTGACAGTTTCTCTTCGACATTCTCCATCCATGCAGCCAACTCACCTATGTCCATCATGGCGAGCTCTGAGATGTTTTTTCCGCCTATATGGAAGTAAAGACTTTCCTGTTTGAGTCTAGCACCATTACAAGTAGGGCAAACGGATATTTTCATGAACTGCTCAGCCCATGTCTTAATCTTTTCGGAAGAAGAATTGTGGTATTGTTCCTTGACAAAGTTTTTGATTCCGTCGTATCGAATGCGAATACCTTTGGCTTCCCCTACCTTCTCTCCCGTCAAGATAAAATGTCTTGCTTCCGACTTGATCTCCTCCCAAGGCGTCGCCATGGACTGATCAAAATGCTCGACGATTTTACGTAGTTGACGAAACGCCCAAATGTCTCGATATTCTCCGAGTGGGGCAATGGCTCCTTTGTTGATCGACAGGCTGCGATCAGGCACCAATGCTTCCATATCCACCTCAAATACTTGTCCCAAACCATTGCATGTCGGACAAGCACCATAGGGAGAGTTGAACGAGAACGTGTTAGGGGAGGGGACGTCATAAGAGATGCCTGACTCAGGGTCCATGAGATTACGGGAGTACCAATATGTATCCTCTGTTTCATGGTCTACCAAAAGCACGGTTCCCTCTCCCATTTTCATGGTTTTTTGGATGCTTTCAAATAGACGCTTTCGATCTCCACCGATCTTGACACGATCCACGACGAGTTCAATGTCGTGAATTTTGTAGCGATCGAGTTTCATGCCCTTTTCAATCTCCTGCACCTCTCCGTCGACTCTTACACGGGTGTAGCCTTGACGGGCGAGATTTTCGAATAGCTCTCTGTAGTGACCTTTCCTAGATCTAATGAGTGGAGCGAGTACGAGGAACTTCTTTCCGCCAAACTGACCTTCGATGGCATCTACCACTTGCTCATCGGTCATCTTGACCATCTTCTTTCCTGTCTTGTAGCTGATGGCATCTCCTGCTCTGGCAAATAGCAGACGGAAGAGATCGTAGATTTCAGTAACTGTTCCTACGGTAGATCGTGGGTTGCGGGAAGTGGTTTTTTGCTCAATGGCAATCACTGGGCTAAGACCGTCGATTTTGTCGACATCAGGACTTTTGAGGTCTCCCAAAAACTGGCGGGCATAGGCGGAAAAACTCTCCAAATAACGTCGCTGACCTTCGGCATATAGCGTGTCGAAGGCCAGCGAACTTTTACCAGAACCACTCACACCTGTGATGACCACAAGTTGTTTTCGAGGGATCTGTATGTCTATATCTTTGAGGTTGTGTTCTCTTGCACCAAGTACTTCGATTACATTCTTTTTGCTGTCACTCATGCCTGATTAGTTGAATCCGGTATAATTGCGACTTCTACCGGAGGCGTGTTCGGCTCATTCGCTACGGATTCAACTTGTGAAGAGTCATTGGGTGCATCTATAGATGGTACCGATACCTTGTTCAAGACATCATCTACCACAAGCTCATCCGCCCGAAAGCTACTGTTTAACGGAATCCGTATCTCATATGTTTTCCCTTCTTTGGCAATCAGTTGATGTGAGATCAACCAAGGGTTGAGGTTACGAAGGCTACGGAGGTCCGTTTGATTTTGCTCGGCAAAGATAGCTAAATCCATTATATTTTGACGCACATAAACAGATTTGTACGAGAGGGGCTTGTGGATTTTCTCCTCGTCAATCTGGATGCCAAACTGGTAGGGTTCGTCCAAGATAAGCTTGTAAGCCATGATCTTATAGAAGTAGTTCTGCGTCTCGCGATTCAACTTCAGTTTGTAATAGCTTTCTTTCTGTTGATTTTTGAGCTGGCGACGCAGACCTGACGGCCCCATGTTATAGGCAGCTGCTACTAAGGCCCAGTCTCCAAAGTCTTTGTAAGAGCGACGCAAGTATCGTGCAGCCGCATGTGTGGCTTTTTCTGGGTGGTAGCGCTCGTCTACCGTAGAAGACACTTCCAGGCCATAGGCACGGGCAGTAGCAGGCATAAACTGCCAAAATCCTTTGGCACCTACAGGAGAAGTCGCGTTGGATAGGGCGCTTTCTGTTACAGATAGATAAAAGAAGTCCTTAGGAATCCCATAGTTTTCCAAAATTCTCTGGAAGTTCTTCTTGTACCTTCCCATTCGCTTCTGCAAAATGTAATTTCCGTAGCTACGACCGAGAAATCTATTGACGTGGCGTTGCAGGCGCTCCTTTACCTGTGGATCAGTCAAAGGAATCTGCTCACCAGCAAATTCAAAGTCTGAGTAAGGTTCCTGAGAGATGGCACTTAGGTGGTGCGTCATCTTTCGAAGATCCTCGTGGGGGGATGGCACTTGCGAATTCGTAGGGGCCATCGTGACACCCGCACATGCAAATCCCAAAGGGAGTACTGCTAGGGCAAGTTTTTTCATTGAGTTTGTTGCTTGTTTGATGCGTATGCGATCAAATAGTATTCCGAAGGATTGAATTTTTCCGACAAAGTGCATGATATTCTTTCATTTCGTCGGAGGATATAGTCTTTCAAATTCAAAATTTCATCCTTTAGGAAGACTTAGACGCGGTTGATCGCATAATGAAAACTAGGGTAGAGGTAGGTTCGATAGAGGGAAGTTTAAGCGTTGTTACTATTATGGTGGCATCTGTAATGTTTGATTTTGCGTCTTTTACCATAAGGTTCGTCAATGTTACGGAGAATGAATCAAAGGGTTATGTGGATTAATGTGGATAAGCCATGGATGATAGATTTTGACGAAAAAAGAAGATTTTTTGAACGTGTAAATGTGGGCTCTATTTAGTGGATTTTAATTATAAATATTTGAAAGTGAGAAATTTATGAAGATTCTGAAAAAAATAAGAGAAGATAGGCGTTCACCCATCTTCTCTGTATGTTTGGAAAAAAATCTTTACGAAAACTTAAAAATTCGGTCTCAATAGGTTCACTTGGTAGAATTGGGTCACATAATCTACGACCTCTTCTGCTGTATCTACTACTGTAAACAGATCCAAATCTCCAGGTGAGATATTCTTGTGTGTCTCCAACAGCGTGGCCTTGATCCAGTCTACCAATCCTCCCCAAAATGAGCTCCCAACCAATACGACAGGGAAGCGCTCGATTTTGTTGGTTTGAATGAGCGTGAGGGCTTCAAATAACTCGTCTAGGGTCCCAAATCCACCAGGCAACACGACAAAGCCTTGGGCATATTTGACGAACATGACCTTTCGGACGAAGAAGTAATTAAAGTTGATGTCTTTGTCTCGGTCGATGTAAGGATTGGTGTGCTGCTCAAAAGGCAGTTCGATATTGAGGCCTACAGAGGCACCTCCTGCCTGATACGCGCCTTTATTTCCCGCTTCCATGATCCCAGGTCCACCACCTGTGATGATCCCAAATCCCGCTTGGGTGAGTTTCTCTGCTGTCTCTACCCCCAATTCGTAGTAGGGATCTCCTGGTTTGGTCCGCGCCGAACCGAAGATTGAAACACAAGGCCCGATTTCAGCCATTTTCTCAAACCCTTCAACAAATTCAGCCATAATCTTGAATACCGTCCAAGATTCCTGACCAGAGTTCTTTTTCCATTCGCTCTTGCGCTCCGAAAAATATGAGCTTACGTGTTGATCCATAGACATTTTTGGTTTTAACCAGATGCAAATCTAGAAAAAAAGATGAGAGGTTTACGAACGAATTCCCACACAAACTTCCATTTCTTTCTTTTGTAGAGAGAGAATCCGCTAAATACGAAGTGCGATTTCTCTTTGCTTCGATATTCTTCTGTTGATGAAGGTAGGAAAAGATCGTGCGGACTACGCTACTTCTAGCTTTAACCCGCACATTTCTATACTTAATTTAGAAGACAGACTTTCAAATAGGGTCTAATTCTTAGCAAAATTACTTATATCCTCAATAGAGGTGGGGAGAATCCAGGCTTCTTGGGAGAAGAACTGTTTCTTCAAGTTTTCTACCCAGTAAGGATTCGTCGAACTGTAAACAGAGATTCGGTATCGATTGGAAGAGGGGGTGGGATAAATGATGCGCGCATCTGTATAGCCGCTGGATCGGAGGATGTCTCGTCTTTGCAAGGCCTGATCGAGATTATCAAACGAACCAAAGATCAAATGGTATTGCTTATTGGCCTTGACTTGAGGCGCGAGGCGCTTATTTTGATTTTGTGTAATGCCGCCATCATCCTGCATATCAGGTGTCAGAATCCATCCTTCCTTTTTCCCTTGTCTGGCTCGCGCCCGTACAATTTGGGTCAATCTTCCTTGATTTTCAGATTGATAAAGAGAGACGCGATAGTATCCATTGGTCGCTTTGGGGAGAACCTGTGCATCGCGGTACGCACTGGCGTAGGCATCCTTGACAGCGACAGCATCTTTATAAGCGTCTGTAGAATAGATGATGAGATAATAAGAAGGCCCTTTAGGTTCCTGTGTTCGGAAGTTGCTCCCATTAGGAGGTGTCTGGATGGCATAGTAATTTTGGGCTGGTTGAGGCAATTCCAAGATCCAGTTGGGCATAGAGGATGGGAGGGTACGTGCTTTTATGGATACGGCCTCACGGTAACTGGCTTGATAGACAGAAACACGATAGTTCTTGGTGTCGGGTGTTGGATATAAGACTTCGGTATCTTTATAGCCGCGTTGGACGAGTTGGGCCTTCTGTGCTTGCGCTTTAGATAGTGTCTGATGACTACCGACGATCAGATAGTGTGTGGTCTGAGCTTGTAAATCAACTACAGAAAACAATACTCCTAAAAATAGTAAGAGAGGATAGACAGAGAAGCGCAGAGCATGCTGGAAGATATTGGGATTCAGGGTGGTCATATCGAACTTTTCTAAAATATGTTTATAAAATAGGGGGTAAATGCATCATACATAAACGTTCAGCTATTGGGAAAGGCAATGAAGTGGGTATGACGAAAGTCGGAGGATTTATGCACAAAATAAGAGAAGGAAAGCTAATTTCCTGCATTTGTAATATTTGTACGTGGTAGATTTGTGTAAGGTTTTATCTTTTTCCGTGTGAAATCTCTTCTTTCGCACGAGAAAAAAAGGGTAAACTTTAAGGAAATCAATAAAACCTATCTTTTGATAGTGAGCGATTTATTAGAATAGATCGTGTAGAAGGAAAAGTAGGGATAGGGGGGGGATTATACAACTATCACTTCATGTACTTAGTTCCTACTATGCGCTAATTAGATGTTTTAAGTAATGTGGTCAATAAGGTGAGAGAATCTTTAAAAAGCGAAAGGTTAATATGTATCCATAAGATATGGATTTTGACAAGAGAGATATGAGACCCATTAAAGAAAAATAACATGATCCTGTTGTGTAGATAGGCTACAAATAGTCTTTCTATACAACAGGAATGCTATGATATTTGAAATATGAACAACGAAAGTGCCAACTCAATATCTCAATCATACTTGATCAAGAAAGGATTGGGCTTCGCATAAGCACCTGGAAACATAGGATTATCTTTCCATTTTTTAGCTTCAAACTTGGCGTCTTCCAAGCTGCCATAAAATCCTGCATATAGAATCATTTCTTTGGGATCATCTGGATTCATCCACAAGAATGTCCCCTTTGGAAACTGCTCAGGAATCTGATGCATGCGCTCGAAGCGTGCCAACTGTACCACATAAAAATACGAAGGAAGTCCTTGGCCTCCTACTCTGGGTAGATCTGTACGAATGGGAATATCTGTCTGTACGCGGTACTTGGTCCCTGTCTCATCCTCACCGATGAGCGTTTCAATTTGAGCTTGTGATTGACTCGCCATACCGACGAGAAAGAGACCCATGATGAATGTGACAAGGGAGGACTTTAGGAAAGACGTCATAATTTTGGTCTTAGATATGATTTCGATAGGGTGAAACTGCGAGTTTTGAAGTAAATGAGTGGGACTTTCCGCTCAAAGGTTTTGTACAAAAAAGGCAAATACAATGCTGCCAGTGAAGGTAATGATTGCTTTCGAATTCTTTATTTCTTTTTTATTGATATCCCAACTCTATAAATATACGTTTTGATTACCGCACAATTGTATAAATTTTTTTTCTAACTTGACAATTATAAGCTTCAAACATTCGGTCTTTTTGAGAATGCCTATTTTGTGAAAAGAAAATTTGTTTGAAGAGATGCAACATGCCTTTCCAGTGTTTTGTCTTTACGACATCGAAAATAGAAAGCTGCCCGCATAGACAGTTTTCTTGACTCACTTTGGACAAAGATTAATCCCCCAATGACATGAACAAAATACTGACCCTATTTGCGATACTCCTGTTGGGATGGCCCATGGTGGAAGGAGCCCCCACAAGTAAACCCACCAAAGTAGACCGTGTGCTGGCTCGCGCCCGCTCTTATGTAGGAACTCCTTACAAATTGGGAGGCACCAGCCGTAGAGGAATCGACTGCTCGGGGCTCATGGTCAGAAGCTTCCAAGCAATCGACTTTCAGCTACCTCGCGTATCAGCCCAGCAAGCACGTGTGGGAAAACCCATCCGCAAGAGTGAATTGAGACGGGGAGATATGGTCTTTTTTGCCAAAGGGAAGAAAGTGAGCCATGTAGGGCTGGTCTATGCTGTCAGGGGACGTAAGGTCAAATTTATCCATGCTGCAAGCTCAAAGGGAGTAACGATCTCCTCTTTGGATGAACCCTATTGGCGAAAACGGTATCACTCTGCTCGCCGTGTCATCCAAAATGAGCGGTACAACCCCCGACAGGATCGTCCTGTAGCAAGCACGAAGTCTCCGATCACCATCAAAATTGAGGAGGACAATCGGGGAAGAGGTAGACAGGCGATCACGGATACCCGTCCACGTAATTATAAGCCCGTAAATGTATCTGCCATACCAGGAATGTTCCCCCAAGCCTCCCGTCGTGTCATCTCTGTGACTGAACTAGAAAATATGGACCCTGATCGCCTGATCCTGATGAAATATGAGATTCTCGCAAGGCATGGGTTTGAGTTTTCTTCGACTCAGTTGAAGCGCTACTTCGAGATGCAAAACTGGTATCGAGAGATTCCTAAAACGCGCAATACAGACAAGATTTTGAAGCGTTTATCGGCCATCGAGCGGGAAAATATTCGCAGAATTCGTCAGATTGAAGAGAAGCGACCCGCACCTTCCAATCCCTTGTTAATTGACGATAAGAAAACGCAAATCAATAAAGGGTAAAGAACCGAGTATTGTTTGGGATTCTACATTTGCATACGAATAATCTTAAGGCAGAAGGCAAAGGCTTTCTGTCTTTTTTTATGGAATCTCAAAGAGGGAATACTCTACATGACAAATTCACCTCTTAATCACGATTCCATGAACAAGCAATATATGCTATTGAGTCTCTCCCTACTGGCTTTTGCCTTTGGGCTTGGATGGACGATGTACGACGATCCCCTCACCATCAAAGGTTATGTACGCGATGCGGAGACGCAAGAACCTCTGATAGGTGCTACTATTTTGGTCAAGGGGACGAATAACGGTGCGCTGACAGATATCAATGGATTCTACCAACTCAGAGTTCCCGATGAGCAAAAAACAGGCACATTGGTGGTCAGTTTTATAGGGTACCGTCAGCAAGAATTCCCCATTAAGAACCGCAATAAGATTGATGTCAATCTGCAGCAAAGTATCGTCACTCTCGATGAGGCAGTCGTCACGAGTGCGACTACAACAAGAACGAGAACCAAAAAGGCCAGAAGACCTAAAAGAGATAAGAGCCTGCGCGAGGCAGATATACTCAAGTCTTCACCACCACCACCCCCTCCTCCACGTGTCAGTAAGGACGAAGAATCAGGTGAGGCAGATCAATACTATGAGACGCCCGTGCCGCCCCCACCACCTGCTTCCGCAGCCCTTCCTGATGCAGCAGCCCTCAGTCCCACACCCAAGGTGCGCATCAAGCCTGAGAAACAGCCTACGGAAGCATCGAAGGATAATTCTTGGAAATCTATTGACTACAAATCACCCAATGACCGACCTGTAGAGGATTTCAACCGCGAAGGCTATAGCCCCATCACTGAGAATCAGTTTTTAGCTGTCATCGATCAGCCGCTTTCGACCTTTTCTATCGACGTGGATCGGGCTTCGTACGCCAACATGCGCCGCTTCCTCAACAGCAACCAGCTTCCTCCGAGAGATGCTATTCGCATCGAGGAGATGGTCAACTATTTCCACTATGATTACGAAGATCCACAGACAGTCCATCCTTTCAACATCGTCACAGAGATGAGTGCCTGTCCATGGGCGGAGGACCACCACTTGCTTCACGTCGCACTCAAAGGCAAGGAAATCAACATGGAAGAGGCGCCCGCCAGCAATCTGGTTTTTCTCGTGGATGTCTCAGGCTCGATGAGCTCTTACAATAAGTTGCCCTTGCTCAAGCAGTCTTTCAACCTACTGGTCAACAATCTCCGTCCCCAGGATCGCGTAGCCATTGTAGTCTATGCAGGTGCAGCAGGCGAAGTCTTGCCGTCTACTTCTGGTAGCGAAAAACAGAAGATCCTCAATGCCTTGAATCGACTGCAATCTGGAGGATCGACCGCTGGGGGCGCCGGTATACGGCTGGCGTATCGCATCGCCAAGCAAAATTTCATTCCTCAAGGCAACAATCGGGTGATTCTGGCGACAGATGGTGATTTTAATGTAGGAGAAAGTAGCGATGCCGCCATGCAGGAGTTGATTGAAGAGAAAAGAAAGCAAGGGGTGTTTTTGACGGTTTTAGGTTTTGGTACAGGAAACTACCAGGACGCCAAAATGGAAATCCTGGCTGATAAGGGAAATGGGAATTATGCCTACATCGACAACTTACTGGAAGCAGAGAAAGTCATGGTCAATGAGATGAGTGGGACGCTCTACACCATTGCCAAGGATGTCAAGTTGCAGTTAGAGTTCAACCCCAACAAGGTCAAAGCGTATCGTCTGATCGGGTATGAAAATCGTGTACTAGCCAAGGAAGATTTCAATGACGATACCAAAGATGCAGGAGAGTTAGGAGCAGGGCATACGGTGACCGCACTTTATGAGATTGTGCCTGCACATAGTCAAGAAAAGCTCACCAGTAAGGTGGACCCCCTCAAGTATCAGACGCCTCAACATGTGAGTGGAGACTATGACGACGAATGGTTGACGGTAAAGTTTCGATACAAGCAGCCAGATGCTGATAAGAGTCAGCTCATCGAGCATGTATACGCGGGTGGGATTGCGCCTATGGCAGATGCTTCGCAGAATTTGCGCTTTGCTTCGGCAGTGGCCGAGTTTGGCATGCTGCTCCGCAACTCCGCGTTCAAGGGCGGTGCTAACTACCAGTCGGTGATCAACCGCGCCAAAGGCGCAATGGGAGAGGATAGCGAAGGCTATCGAGTGGAGTTCATTCAGCTCGTGAAGAAGGCTCGGATTCTGAGCCCCGCAAGTGAGGGAGGACCTGTAGCAGAGAATGACTGATGACCACCAATGTCAAAGGATCAAGTAGATGGGATAGAGAATTTGCACGCTCTATCCCATTTTTCATTCATAGTTTTTAGAGTTCTTTAACGATCGTTCGACCCGTTTGACTCGCTTTGAGGGTAGCATCGGTTTTCATCCTTCTTCTCAACTGCACAATAGACAATAAATGCATGAAAATAGCAGAAGGCATGAAGAAAGAGGGGAGTAGTAGGTAGGGGAATCGATTAAAAGCTAGGTTAGGCTCGGTATCTCCCCAGATCTCAGGAAAGTAAAAGGAAGAAATAAAGGTAAAGGCAGCAAATCCGACGACGGCAATTCCCAATACATTCCACGCAATCAATATCTTGGGCGAAGCATCCGCGCGAGAAGCGTAGAAACCTACAAAGATAGCAGATATACCTAGGAGGACATCGTAGTTGGCACCTTCAAAGGTAACTTGTATAGGCAGAATACCTGCGACAAAGGTGAAATAGAATAATACTTCAATCACTGCCCGAAAACTTTGATAAGCAATGGGGATGTGCAGGGGAATCGCATGGAGAATGGGACTTTGCTTGTTTCGATTCAAGAAGACAAAGGCAAACACGAAAAGGGGAAGGATCATCAGTAAGGGAATCCGAGGGGGGAGGGACAAGTTATTGTAAATGCCTGTAGTGGAGAGGGCGATTTGTATGCTGACCCATCCCAAGACCCCAAGTAGAATAGTCACCAGTCTGCGACGCTGAGTAGATAAGGGAACTTCCATCTTCCTCATGGCCAGCCTGACCATCCACAAAATTGCGCCCATGAGCGCTACAAATAGCAGGATGTAAGCGAATTCTAACATAGTGAGAGATATTTTGGTTGTATATACAACTATAGTAAAAAATGAGACCAAAGGTGAACGTTCAACTATGGTCTTATTGACTCAATCTTTCTGTTAGCAGCGACACAGCTTCCAAGCCCTCTTGCCCTAGCACTTCTTTTGATTCTTGCATCGCCATTTCCCAATGGGGAATGATCTTTTCCAAAACTTGCTTTCCTTCTTCTGTCGTATGTAGCATCATCTGATCGTCCATCATGATGTATCCACGGTCGATCAGCCGACGGATGTTTCTATTGACGGTCGATTTTTCCAGATACAGACGATCTGCTAGTACCTTTTGGTTGACCTCCTTTGCCTTCGTCACCATAAACATAATACTCATCTGACTATCTGTAATTTCAAATGGCTTGAGATACTTCCTGAAGATGTTGGCGATGATCCGTTGGCACTTCATGATATTGCCTGAGATACAAGTCAAAGGATTGGTCCTTTCAATGAGAGGATAGTCAGTTTTTTCTTTCACATGATGAAAATAAGATCCATTGGTTGTATATACAACTTTATATGAAAAAAGTTTCATATTTATTTTAGTAGGTAATGATAAAGGGCTGTAGTGATCAGAAAGTAGAATAAATAATCCACTCCGCCATTCGTAGAGGATAGAGAAGAAAAGGCCCATTTTGTACTCAGAATGGACGACAATCTTCATTTTCCTTTCCCCCTTTCTTCCATATTTACTTATATTCCTATTCGTTCATTTAGATATATAGGAAAGAAAGTATGTAGTTTCTTTTTTTCCTTTCCATCATATACACACAAAGCGCTAAAGCTATGCATCAACTCAAATATGGGCTGGGAATGCTCATGATCATTCTTTTCTGTCTACCCGCCATAGGACAAGAAAAGAGTAAATCTAAACTCAACGCACGTACCGTTAGTGGGATGGCCTTTCGAGGGATCGGACCAGCCTTTGCCTCTGGGCGTATTGCTGATATTGCCATTCATCCAGATGATGACAATATGTGGTATGTGGCTGTGGGTTCAGGCGGCGTATGGAAAACAAAAAACGCAGGCGTTACATGGCAGCCCATCTTTGATCGTCAGACTTCCTATTCCATTGGATGTGTGACCATCGACCCTCTGAACCCCCATACAATTTGGGTCGGTACAGGAGAAAATGTAGGAGGACGTCACGTAGGCTTTGGCGATGGACTCTACAAAAGTGAAGATGATGGCAAAACATGGAAGAATGTAGGCTTAAAAGCTTCCGAGCATATCTCCGAAATCATCGTGCATCCCGAAAACTCAGATGTCGTCTGGGTGGCTTCACAAGGACCACTATGGAGCAGTGGAGGTGAACGCGGCCTTTACAAAACGACTGATGGTGGCAAGAACTGGGAGTTGGTCCTAAGTGGAAATGAGTGGACAGGTGTAACGGATATCGCCCTCGACCCACGTGATCCCGATGTGATCTATGCAGCCAGCTGGCAACGTCACCGTACTGTGGCAGCCTATATGGGCGGTGGTCCTGGTTCAGGCATTCACCGTAGTACAGATGGAGGAACTACTTGGAGAGAAATGAAAACGGGACTTCCTGGTTCCAATATGGGGAAAATTGGGATTGCCATTGACCCATTCAATCCAGACATGCTCTATGCAGCCATTGAGCTAGACCGTCGCAAGGGGGGAGTGTATATGTCTGACAACCGTGGCATGAGCTGGAAAAAGATGTCCAATGCTGTCGCGGGTGCTACAGGTCCTCACTACTACCAGGAGTTGTACGCATCTCCCCACCAGAAGGGAAGACTCTACCTTGTGGACAACCGCATTCAGGTATCTGATGACTATGGTAAGACATTTAAGCGACTGACAGAGAAGGGCAAGCACTCAGACAATCATGCCATTGTATTTCGCGAAGACGATCCCGATTACCTCTTGATCGGAACTGATGGAGGCTTGTATGAGAGCTTTGACCTTGCAAAAAACTGGCGCTTCATTGACAACATGCCCATCACCCAGTACTACAAAGTAGCTGTAGACGATGCCGAGCCCTTTTACTTCGTATACGGAGGCACCCAGGACAATGGCTCACATGGGGGCCCTTCGCGCACAGACAATGTACACGGCATCCGTAATGCAGATTGGTTCAAGACGCTAGGAGCAGATGGACATCAGTCCGCGACAGAGCCAGGTAATCCCAACATCATGTATGCCGAGACGCAGCAAGGAGGATTGCATCGTGTGGATCGCATCACAGGAGATCAGGTAGCGATTCAGCCCCAGCCAGGCGAGGGAGAAGATTTTGAAAGATATAACTGGGATGCCCCCATCGTCGTGAGCCCTCACAAACCGAGTCGTTTGTATTTTGCTTCGCAGCGGGTATGGAAGTCCGACGACAGAGGCGATAGCTGGACAGCGATTTCAGGGGACTTGACCAGAGATGAAGAGCGTATCACCCTGCCCATCATGGGTAAGCAGCAGAGCTGGGACAATCCCTGGGATATGTATGCCATGTCTAACTACAACACGATCACTTCCCTCTCCGAATCTCCAGCCAAAGCAGGCTTGATATACGCAGGGACAGATGATGGCATCGTACAGATGAGTGAAGACGATGGGCAAAACTGGAACAAGATCATGCTGAGTGACATCAAAGATATGCCCGAGCGTCTTTTTGTCAACGATATTCGTGCAGACCTCTTTGATGAGAATGTAGTATATATGTGTGCAGACAATCACAAGGAAGGGGATTACAAACCTTATTTGATGAAGAGTAGCAATAAGGGGAAGTCTTGGGAGTCAATCGCTGGCAACCTACCCAACCGCATGCTCGTATGGCGTCTTGTTCAAGATCATGTGAATCCCAAGTTGATGTTCTTAGCAGCAGAGTATGGTATTTACTTCACAGTCGATGGAGGAAAGGTTTGGACCCAGCTCAAGGGCGGACTCCCTACGATTTCTTTCCGTGATATCACCATTCAGCGTCGTGAAAATGATGTGGTAGCGGCTTCTTTTGGACGTGGATTCTACATCCTGGATGATTATACACCCTTGCGTACGCTGACAGAGGAAGCGGTGGCTCAGGAAGCCATTTTATTCCAACCTCGCAAAGCCTACTGGTATAGTCCGAAGTCGGTTGTTAGCTCACAAGGAGGTGCTAAGTATGTCGCGAAGAACCCTAAGTTTGGGGCCAACTTCACTTATTACCTAAAGGAGGGTTTGACGACGGCGATGGCTGATCGTAAGAAGAGCGAACGCAAAATGAAGGATCAGGATGTGCCATTCCCAGGTTGGGAAGCCTTGGAAGCAGAGAAAAATCAGGAGAAGCCCAAAGTACAGTTGGTCATCAAGGATATGGAGGGGAATGTAGTTCGCCGTGTCAAAGGAAGAACCTCCGCAGGTATGCATCGAATCAATTGGGACCTTCGCTATGACGGCAAAAATATGGAACGGCTGGAAGCTTCTCGTTCGCGCCGCAGCTGGGGTGGATATCCTGTAACACCTGGAAAGTATACCGCTACACTCACGAAAGTCGTGGATGGTAAGGTAAGCCAGTTGGGAGAGCCTGTAGAAGTCGAAGTAGTCCCACTTCGCAAAGGTGCTTTGGAAGGGGCTTCTTATGACGAGATGATTGCCTTCCGCAAGGACTTGCAGTCCTTCCAGGAGGATCTTTCAAGTAGCGCTTATATGCTGAAGGAGTCCATGAACAAGGTGAAGGCCATGCAGCGCGCGCTCAATCGTTCGGATCGCGAAGCCCCCGAGTTAGTGGCCACCCTGCACGATGCCAAGATGCAGCTCATGGCGATGGACATGCGTCTCAATGGCAACAGTATCAAGGGAGAAGTGGGAGAAAAAACACCCCCTACGCCACGCTCACGTATGTACATGGGGTATCGCGCGCTGACGACGACCTATGGACCTACGAAGATGCATAAAGAGATGGTGGCTTTGGGGCAGAAAGAGCTAGCGGGAATCCAGGAAGAGATGGAAGCCATGATCAAGGATTTGATGCCCAAGCTGGAGGAGGCGATGCAGGACGCAGGAGCTCCCATGATTGAGGGAATCGGGTCGGAGTAACCCATTATTCTTTCTACATTGAAATAAGAAGAGGAGTGTCTGTTATAGGCACTCCTTTTGGTTTTGGGTCATTCTCCGTTCGCTTCAACTAGCTCCATATCTCATGAATGCTTCAGATTTAGGCTTTCATTTCAAACATGGTCTTAATCAACAGCCAACTGTACCACACGTCCATTGCTGCTATCGGTCAGCAGATAGAGCAAGCCGTCTGGCGATTCAACCACCGCACGTATTCTCCCCAACTGGTTGCGATACAATTGCTCCTCTTCTGTGAGTGTCTGTCCATCCCAGGATAGTCTCACCAGCGTCTCTTCTGCCAGGGCACTTACAAACCATTGATTTTTCCAATCAGGATAGCGATTCCCTTGATAGTAAGCCATGGAAGAAGGTGCGATCGAAGGGTCCCAGTAAAGAAGGGGCTGCTCCATTCCTTCGCGTGAAGTTCCCAGCCCGATACTTCGTCCATTGTAGTCTTTGCCATACGTGATGACAGGCCATCCATAATTTTTCCCTGGTTCTAATATATTGACTTCGTCTCCGCCTTGTGCGCCGTGTTCGTTGATCAGTATTTCATCATGGCTGGCCTTGAAGGCGATACCTTGAGGGTTGCGATGTCCATAGGTGTAGATCTCATCCAGGGCATCTGCCTGTCCGACGAAGGGATTGTCTTGAGGGATACTGCCATCACCATTGAGGCGGATGACTTTTCCCCAGTGATTGTCTAGCCGCTGAGGAAAAGCTTGAAAGACATCGGAAATCGAACTCGCAGTCGAGTAAGCATTTCTATCCCCCAGCGTAACGAATATATGCGCGCTCTGATCAAACCCAATGCGCGAACCATAGTGGGCTTCACTGTTGTAGGCAGGACTTGCAACGAAGAGTTCCTCTACCTCAAACATGACGTTGCTATTGATCTTGAATCTGATGAGTGCTGTGGTAGAGGTAGAGTTTGTCACACGCTTGGCATACGTCATGTATATATAGCCCGTCTGTGCATAGTCAGGAGACGCCTGAATATCTAAGAGTCCGCCTTGTCCCTCTTGTAGAACATCTAGGCTGTGAGGTATTTCTATCAATTTCTCTCCGTCATAGAGTTGGAGTCCGCCGTTGCGCTCTGTCACAAGGAAACGCGTCTCTGTGAGGAAGGTCATGCCCCAGGGATGCACCAAACCATTGACGATCGTAGTGGGAGTGATGGTATTTTCACTTGGAGTAGGTTCTGTTACTTCAGGTGTACGATTGCAGGAGAGAAGAAGGGAGGTTAGGAGAATGAAGAAAATGAGCCTTATGCGATTCATGCTGAAAAATGGATAATGAGTGAAGCGATGAGCGAAAGATCCCTTACAAGATATAAAGAAATGAATATAGGTGACGATGTCTTTTTTTATCTCTATGTGATGATGGGAGGTTGTTCTTATAAACCATGAGCTCACTTGTTACCCTACGTAGAGAGAAATCTGCGCTGAGGCGAAAAGGTATATGATAGGAAGTGAAAAGGATCAATCCATCTCTTTTTATATGTAAAGTATTGATAATTAATGTAAGGAATATTTGGGCAAAGAAATGTCCCATTTGGGCAAAGTAGACAGGAGGTAAATAGATTTCTTGAGTCGTGTCAAATACAGCTTATGACTCGTGTCTGTTTGGCGAGTCGCTAAATCCCAGATGTATAGTCGGATCTACACAGTCACTCAGACGCGTTCAATTTTTATCCTGATTTTAACATAGACCATTATGTACTTCTCCAAACCCACCTTTTTGATCCTTTTTCTCCTGCTTATCGGAAACATGCTTTCTGCCCAAAGGACAGGTGGTGAGAAGACCTTTAGTCCCTAGTCGAAGACAATCTACCCTAGATATTACAGGTCTTAAGGAAGGAATCTATTTTCTTCAAGTGCAAATAGGAGAAAAGGTGACCAGCCAGAAATTCGTGAAGGTAAACTAAGCGAGCACATCTAATCAGGTAGTAGGAATCATCGTATTTCTCTATCTGATATTTTTTGA
>JBCBFT010000100.1:0-25368 GCA_038527485.1 Bacteroidota bacterium | reverse complement strand
ACCATGAACCATGAACCATGAACCATGAACCATGAACCATGAACCATGAACCATGAACCATGAACCATGAACCATGAACCATGACTAAAGATACCGTTCTTGAATGATTTTGCAATGGTGCAAATCGTGGCCAGCCGTAATATATCCGATGCCGCGCACCGACACTTGATTGTTACTGGCGATTCCCTTGCGGAGTAGGGCTTTGTCGGAGAGCGAACGCATCAGCGCCACATTCGCACTTCTGACAGCGTGATACTCAGCGAGTAAGCTTTCGATGCTTCGTCTGTCTGCATCTGCATATTGGATGTAGTCATCCTGCTCAAAACCTGCCAGCTCCGTCTGATCCTGACGCGCAAACCGCAAGGCGCGATAAGAGAAAATACGTTCTGTATCTGTCAAGTGTAGCAAAACCTCCTTGATACTCCATTTCCCAGCTGCGTAACGATAGAGGAGCTGATCAGGCGAAATGGAGGTAAATAAGTCCATCACCACTTGCTGGCTATGCAGAAGCGCAGGCACGAGGTCGAGATCTTCAGGTACCAGCCCAATAAAATACGTGTAATAGGGGCCATGTTCGTCTAGGGAAAGGTCTTTGCGTGTCATCGTTCTCATTTTCCTACGAACATACATATTCTCCGTAGGACCACCGCCATGGCGTGGTCATTTATATGTACAGATATAATCATCCCCGTAGAACCACCGCCATGGCGTGGTCATTTCTACACGGTGTGGTCTAATCGTACACCAATCCAACCCGATCAGTAAGTGCATGATTCATCGCCTCGAAACCCAGGCGTGTCGCCTCACCGATCATCCGCATAAGTGGCCCTACCAACAGTCCCTTGAAATATTCTCCATGGATAAACCGTGTTTGATTCTCTCCCACAGGCTCCATCTGGAAGTAATGCTGCCCATCAAATAGCCCTTTGATGAGAAGTTTTCCCTCCCAGCGAAACTCCTTTTGAGGGTTGGCTACCAGGACTTTGGGAGAAAAGGTGGATACTTTTTGGCCTGGAGGTTGGAGGAATACCGTGATTGACTGTCCTACTTGTGCGTTTCCTTCAATGGAAGTGATGAAGGGATTCCAGTCGGGATATGATTCGAAATCCATCAGGACATTCCAGATTTCTTGAGGTGTGGCTTCGATGAGGATTTCCGTCTGTAAATGATGCATATTCTATTCGATTGTTTTCTATGATGACACAAAAGAGTAGAAAGTAGGGGAAAGAGAATGGGACTTTTACGCCAAAGAATAGACACTTCACGCCAAAAATGTCTGGCTATACTTGTCATAACTATTCGAAGAAAACTGTAAATTTCCTGTATGAAATGGACTTACGGGCTTTTGATCATCATGGGATGGGGATTACTTTTCTCTTCCTCATTTGCGCAGCAAACCATCGACGGTACGATCACCCATGATGGCATGCAGCGGAGCTATATCCTCTATCTACCAAAAAGCTATGCGGGCAACGTCCCATTTCCGCTCGTATTCAACTTTCATGGCTATACGAGCAGTGCCCAGGAACAAATGAATTATGGAGACTTTCGTCCCGTGGCAGATACGGCCAACTTCCTTGTTGTACATCCGCAGGGGACCCTCTTTAACGGGAACACCCACTGGAATGTGGGAGGCTGGACATTGGGAAGCCAGACAGACGATGTAGACTTTACCCGAGCACTCATTGATTCGCTTGCTGCTAATTACAACATCAATCTTGATCGGATCTACGCGACAGGGATGTCCAATGGAGGCTTTATGAGCTATGTACTAGGGTGTCAGTTGAGCAGTAAATTCGCAGCTGTAGCCTCCGTTACAGGTTCTATGACACCTCAAACATTTTCTCCTTGTAGCCCTGTTCACCCCATGCCCTCACTACAGATCCATGGAACGATCGACAATGTGATTCCCTATGGAGGCAATAGTTTCTCACGATCTATAGAGGACGTGATTGAATACTGGGCCAATGTCAATAATTGCGATCCAACCCCTGTCAAGACCTTGATGCCTGAAGAGAATACGGTAGATTTTAGTCGAGTGGAGCGTTACGTTTATGCGAATGGAGATCGAGGGACTACCAGTGAGCATTTCAAAGTCATCGGTGGGGCACATACCTGGCCGGGCACCGCCTTTCCCAGCATGGGAACCAATTATGACATCAATGCTTCTGTAGAAATATGGAAGTTCTTCTCTCGCTATGATTTACAGGGTTTGAGAAATCCCGTGAGCAACGATCGACGAGTGGAGCGGGTGCCCTATACGATTGCCCCCAATCCTGTAGTAGATCAATTGTATCTCTCAGGAGCAGGAGAGATACAAGAGAGGGTGTACATTTATGATATTTTTGGAAGAATGGTCATGCAGGAGAATGTGTGGAGTCAAAAGCAACAAGTCAATGTAGCTTCGTTGCCCTCGGGGACTTATTATTTGAAAGTCGCGGGTCAGACTCTTCCCTTCATAAAGTAAGGATACATGATCGAGGATTCAACCCAATAACGTACGGGAGTACGTAAGGAAAAAGCCGCTCTTCATCTGAAAAGCGGCTTTTATCATATTATTCTACACATGCACACAGCATGTACTTTTGTGCTAGACGAGCAGTCTTACGGGATCTTCCAATAGTGACTTTAGCGTCACGAGGAACTCTGAGCCTTTGGCTCCGTCTACTGTACGGTGGTCACATGAGAGGGTCACCTTCATCATCTTCCCAGGTACGATCTGTCCATCCTTGACGATGGGCTTATCTACGATCCCACCCACAGCGAGGATACAAGATGCGGGAGGATTGATGATGGCTGTGAACTCTTCGATGCCAAACATCCCTAGGTTGGAGATCGTGAAGGTATTTCCTTCCATCTCTTGTGGCTGGAGCTTGCGGTCACGCGCCTTGCCTGCCAATTCTTTGCTCTCTGCTGCAATGTGAGAGAGTGGCTTGTGGTCAGCAAACTTGAGAGTAGGAACAAACAGGCCATCAGGAATAGCTACTGCCATGCCCACATGGATGTGGTGGTTGAGGCGGATCTTATCTTCTAGCCAAGTAGAGTTGACCTCTGGATGCTTGCGGAGCGCCATCGCTGCGGCTTTGATCACGATGTCGTTGAATGAAATCTTTACAGGTGAGATTTCATTCATAGATTTACGTGCCACAAATACCTTGTCCATGTTGATCTCCATGGTGAGGTAGAAGTGAGGAGCCGAGTACTTGGATTCTCCAAGGCGACGTGCGATGACTTTGCGCATCTGCGAAACACGTACCTCTTCGAAGCTTTCTACACCGTTGACAGTAGCAAACTGAACGACAGGCGCAGCAGCAGTTGCCGCAGGTACAGCCGAAGGCACATAATTTTCGATGTCACGCTTGACAATACGTCCGTTATCGCCTGTCCCACTTACCAAAGCAAGGTCAATTCCACGGTCTTTGGCCATGGCCTTTGCAAGGGGAGAAGCTTTGACGCGTCCATCTCCATTGGTCGAAGGAGCAACTGGTACAGGAGCAACAGCTACAGGGGCAGGAGCAGCCACGACCACGGGTGCAGATGCCACTGATACAGGAGCGGGAGCCGCTTCTACTTCAGCAGGTGCAGGTTCGGAGGAAGCCGCAGCTTTAGTCTCGAACTCCGACACGATGGAGTCTACGTTTTCCCCTTCATCACCGATGATAGCTAGCAAGGCAGCCACAGGAATTCCATTCCCTTCTTCTACACCGATATACAAGACCGTACCATCGAAGAAAGACTCAACGTCCATTGTCGCTTTGTCTGTTTCTACTTCGGCGAGCAGGTCTCCATTACTTACTTTATCTCCTACTTTTACGTGCCAGGCAGCAATCACACCTTCTGTCATTGTGTCGCTCAACCTTGGCATCTCGATCACATTTGCCATGTATCTTTCTGTCAGGTTTATGTGTATTGAGAAGTAAAATTAGACATATCCCTTCAAATGTAAAATGATTCCTAAGGATTAATTGTCGGCTTAGGGGGCAAAGTCGACAGTTGAAGAAAATTCACCCCCAAAACATAGACTTTAAAACGATTACGGGCCTTTTTCAAGCATAAAAAAAATGAGATACTTTTCTGTTTTTTCTGAAAAAATGAGACATCACGGTTTTCCTATGTGTGGGATGTAAGGATTTTGGGGAAATTTGTCGAAAAATTCAGCCCTCCCTCGCAAGCTCTAGCTTACTTAGCAAAAGTCCCACTCATCTATTTTCGGTAAACCGATACAAATCGTAGATGATTTGTAGGAGTAAAACGGAATGCCAAGCTACCTCTTCCAACTCGTCCATCATTTTTCAAGCAAATGGACAGAGGTCACTTTTGATGTCAGATCTTATAATTATTGAAAGTTTGAAATTTATTTATAGATTAATTTCTGTTATTTTGTATCAAATCAAACAAGCCAACGCTAATACCTAATTCAAGTGATCAAACAAGCCGTTCTGATGTACCAAGACCCTCAAGAGCCTCTATGTATGCGATTTCCTATTTTAAAGATTCAAAATCTCACGCTCTTGATTCTCTTGGCTTCTATGAACCCTGGAATCTAGCGTAATATGAAAAAATACCTTCCTTTTGTATGTTTCGAATGCCGTACATCCTTTCTCAGAGTGCGCGACTTGCACAGAGACAAAGCGACTTGTCCCTACTGTTCACATCAGGCCGTCAGGTATCATCCTGACGTAGAGCTACCTGATAAATCTGACGATGCTCAATGGCAAGTCCTAGAGTTTCTCAAAGATCATGGATTCTACTATCAACCTGTATACAATGACATCAGTCTGGGTGGATTGATGTTTGTAGCGTACCCCAAGAATATGGAAGAAGCTGAGGTTTTTGTCAAGAAGTATAAGAGGTGGGCAGAAAATCGGTGAAACGATGTACTTTTCTAACTTCCTCATGCCAGCGCCAATGTCGCGCTGGCGCTAGTATGGGTTCTACTGGTGCTAACACCACCATAACATAAAAAAATCCGTCCCGATCTAGGGACGGATACCATGTAAATCAGACAATCTGATCACGGGGAGGAACAAAAGAACGATTTCTTATGTCGTGACAGCCATTTCTTTCATCTCTTCTCGCAGGCGCTCCTTCAGGACTTCCTTTTGTGTCGCCCATTCTAGACTAGAGATACGCCATCCTTTCCATCCTGCTCTTTCTAGGGTCAATTGCAGTTGGATCTTCTCTGTCAGCATCTCTGCGTCCTGTGTCTGGCCTTCATCCAACCAAAATGCCCATTTTCCGTGATCTCCCATGAGCGCAAGATCCATTTTGTAAGGCCCCAATTGATGGTGAGATTGGATTTCCGCAGTGGGAAATGTTTCCGCAAGCCAGGCCTGAACCTCTTCGTGAAGGGGAGAGGTTTTTATAACCTTTCGTAAGATCGGTTGCTGTACTTGCGATAAACTGGATAGATGCCGAATCAGACGCGCACGGTAACAATTTTCATTCATCATAGCAATGGCTTCTGGATGGATACTGTGAAGCAAAATGACCTTTTCTCGTGCGCGACTGACAGCCACATTGTAAATCCGCATCATCTCTTCGCCCATAACTGCTCTCGGTGCCCGCATACTTCCTGCCTTCGTCAAGGTATGATTCGCCGTTGTCGTAAGGATCATCACATCGCGCTCATCTCCCTGAAACTCTCTCGAAGTACCTACCAGTAGGCGAAGCTGGTCTTGATAGGTTTTGATTCGGGTAGATTTGAGGATCATACGTTGGACGAGCTCTCGGTGGGCCTCGTTGGATGACTCCAGACAAAGAATACCAATCGAAGGCAGTTGTGGGATATGTCCTTGCTCGTAGTCCTCTATCACCCCTTCGATCAATGTCAAGACCCCCTCCGCCAACTTGGCCTTCTTCTTGTCTCTTCCCCCATCTTCTATATAATGTACCTCCGCAGGCTGTCCATACCAGCCGTGAGTAGCTGTGCGGAGAGGAATGATATGCTTATCGTAGACAAATTGATTAGAGAAGGAAATAATCTCTGGACGACAGCGGAAGTGTTCTTTTAGGGTAATGACATTGGGATATATGACCCCTGAAAGTGAATAAATACTGGCTGTCCGATTGTTGATGTTGAACTGCTGTTTGAAAGGGTGCTGTTCTAGGTAGCGATCCAGAATTTGGTTTGTACGCTCTATAGGAAACATCGCAGAGTTGGTAAATACTGAGGTTTGATTTTCATCTCCTACCACCAGGGATTTTTTGGCTCGATAAATAAGATTCAACGCACTGATGTCCACCTGTGAGGCCTCATCGACAATGAGCAGGTCAAACTGTCCAGGATCTGGCTCAGGAAAGAAGCGAATGGCGGCATCCAGGGACATGATCCAAATGGGGACAACACCCTTGGCTAGCTTGAGGTTATGAATGGCAGACTCCATGTGCCGCGCCGCATTTTTACCGTATCCTTTCCCGAGGTTGATGAGGTCGTTGCGCCAAGCTGAGAGGGCCGAACGCTGGGCATCGGTGATGTGAAGTTGCTTGTGGTACCAGGCCTTCATCTCTATGAGGCGACGTGTGAGCTGACGAATCTCAAGCTGTCCGTGGCGTAGCTGATCGAGCAAATCGGGCACGGTGGTTACCTGATTCAGTGCTTCTGAAAGCACTTGGTGAAGCTGTGAGCTGTGAAGTCTTTCTAATAACTCCGCTTCTGATGAAAAAGATGGGCCTGTTCCAGATGCGATATCCTGAATCAAGGAAGGCAGCTTTTCCATCCATGGACGCATCGCGCTCGCTAATTCACGAGCAGCAGTCACCTCTTGCGTGAACTCCACATAAGCTGTAAATGCTTCCTTGTAGGCCACGCCATCCAGTGCTTCCAGCGCATCCTCTAAAGCTTTTAGTTTGGGATGAGAAGATTCCGTCTGAGGAATACGTGTCTGCAAGGCCCGGAAATGACTCAGTGCCTGTCGATAAGCCCGACAATGGGGAAGCCCTTCCCACCAGTTGATCGTCTCCGCTAGATTTTCCTCAAATGGATTCACAGGCGCGAGATGCCACTGGGCAATGTATTGGTTCCACTGTGCGACACGCTCGTAGGCTTTGAATCCTTTCTCCCAATCCTTCCATGTATCAACAGTCACGGGATCATCTGTTGTCGCACCTATATTGAGTAGAAACTCCTGCCCCATTTCGATCAATTGCTGCTCAAACAATCCTCGCTTGATCAGGGTACTAAGTGTAGACAAATCCTCAGGAGAACTTACTGACTGCCCATTCAGCTTACAATTGAGCAAGGCTTTTTCTTTGGGCGAAAGAGATTTCTTTTTGAGTAATGACAACTTACCCTGACGATTGAATTTACCCTGAAGATGCACAATGGCATGAGGTAACTGGGACATCTCCAAGCCTTGAAGCGGAGAAGTATCTACTGGCCCTGAAGGAAGCGGGTAGGAGTCGATCTTCTCTTGGAGTTGCTGAGCTCGCTGAATGATCATTTGTAAGCGAGGAAGGGAAAATTCAGGTGCTGTCCACAGATCAGATTGGCGTTGGAGAAAAAGCATGTAGCCTTTGAGATGCTGCCATTTTTCCTGGATCTCTTCACCAAATACGACCTCATCCAGATACTGGTAGGCTTTTCCGTCGACTTTGGTTCGCCATTTATTCACCTCTTGTCCTCTTTGATTTACTTCTTCAGGTTGAGGTAGATGCTCGGGCGCGGGCAAGAAGAGTGAAGCCAGTGACAGATCTACTGCTTGTAGTGGGACCAAAAGAGGATAGAGAGAAGCTGCCCACCGCTGAATAGGTGCGTCCGAAGGAATCCCATCTGCCAATGCCTCTGGCAGGTCTTCCCACTGGGAGGCCCAAGCTGTGAGCGATCGCTGGACGATCTTGCCTTCTATCGGATCAAATAATCGAATGGATTCTCCATGCAGTCCGATGGCTCGAACCATCTGAGCTTTGAGTTGAACTTGTTGATGCTCCAAAGCTTCTAGCTCGTCTGTCAGAGCATAAATATCCTCTTCGCTGATGGGGTCATTGAGTCGAGCTTTGACAGCATCTATGGCATGCTTGAGCAGTTCGCGGTGTTGTTCATTATCCGCAAATGAAAGGGCCAGATCACGGATACTCTCGGGCAGTTTGCCTCGGATGACTTCGAGTGCTTTGGCGTATTTGGAAACGATCAGAACCGATTTTCCTTCTGCGGCATAGTGAGCGGCTAGATTGGCGATGGTATGCGATTTCCCTGTCCCGGGAGGGCCTTGTACGGTTGCCGCATCCTCATCGTAGAGACGTAGTGCGATGGCTTTCTGCTCTTCATTGTAAGGCAAAGGGAAATACAATCTGTCGGGTCCTGGTGCTTGAATGTTGAGCTGAGGCTGTGCCGTTTTGAAGTCCCTGCTTCCTTTATAGGCGATCCGCATGGGATTGTCAGGCTTCTTGAGGCTAAATAACTTTTTGAAAAAGGCGGGGACTTGATGCTGCGCTTCCTGTGGGCCTAGACTCTGAATGTGCTCCATGATTTGACTGGCGTCTTTGGAGACATTGATATGAATGCCAGGATTACGGAGCTGAATGACAGGTGCAAAACTGAAGGTGAAGCGCTCGTCGGTTGCCTCAGGAAAATGATATTGAAGCTGATTTTGAGAGAAAAATTGATCGTTGAGGTTAGGGAAAATACCCAGAATATCGAGCGCAGGATGATAGTAAGCATGGGTCACATAATCGAGTTCTAGGCTAAATTCTTTGCGCTGCTGCTGGAACTGGTCGATACGCTGGATGACTTCCCGCTGTCTTTGCTCGTGGATATGTCCAGGGTCCTGGGGGAACCAATCGGGGATCAACTCGCTGAAATGCTGCTCACAACGGATCTCGTGTGCGACTGTATCTACGAAGACTTTGATCTCTTGACGGGCGAGTTCTATTTTGAGCGGTATGTGGAATAGATAATTCTTGTATGCATTTTTTCCTGTACCTCCTTGAAGCAAGCCAAAAGAGAAGAATATTTGAAAATCTGGCTGAGATTTCAATTGATACAACCAACTGTGAAGCTTGTCATAGATCCCATTGAGCTTAGTAGTATAAGCTTCTGTATTTTTTTGCGTCTGGAACTCCGACCACAAAGCTACTCTTTCTGGATCATCGGCAAACTTTGCGGATATGGCTTCTTGATGCTCAACATGGATTTTTCCTTCCTCTTCACTGAGCTCTACCCAAGCTTCGATGGTTTCTGGGATGATCAAATCGCTTACTTCGTCCAGTGCCTTCCCTGCGATTTGTTTGGCAAATGATTCATAAACCTTGACTCGTAGGGCTTCAGAGGAAAAGCTCGTTTCGATTTCTTCACGATGGCACCATGATCCTTTGGCGTCTTGGAAGATCCACTCTTTCAGTATGGGCGGAATGTACAGCTTTTCGGCTCCTTCCATCCGCTTGATTGTTAGGATGGGTTTGTCGGGATTTTGGGCTTGCCATTCTAATGGGAGCAATCCTTTGGACTCTGTGAGCGTCAAGATATCAGACACGACAAACCAGTGGCTGTCTTGCTTTTTGCCATCCACCACGTCGAAGAAACGTTCGGGTTGAGCAGTGTGAAAAAGATCGCGGATGTAAGCAAATAGATTGACGAGTGGTGTAGCGGGTGTATGGGAAGACGGTAGTTGGGAATGGGCTTGCATAGTCAAGTTTATGTCAGATAGTTGTAAAAGTTTCCTTGCTGCCTATCAGGTATTTCTGAGGCAAATATGAATCTCATATAGATCATGGATCTAGTCAGAGAGGAAGCGAAATGTGAAGGGGGGAAACTTTAGAATTGCTAAATAAGCAAAGGGGTTAAGAAATGTGTGTGAGTGATGGAACACAGACTAGGACTGGTCCAGATTAAATTCAAATCATGTTTTGGGGGGAGATACAAAGAAATGTACGGAAGGCGACAGGGGAGGTTGCGAGGATGTAAGAAAAAGTCGAAAGGATACACAAGAAAAGGGGCATGAAGCTTTGGCTTCACACCCCTTTGTAATAGTCACACTTAACTTAATCGTTGGAAATAAGGGTCCTCAATGGACTATTTTTCCTTTATTCTTTCACAATCTTGCTTCGGAAGACGCCTGCATCTGTCTGAAGCGTGAGGATGTACAGTCCCGAATCCCATTTGTGGGTATCGACGTTCTGACGATCCTGAATGCTTTCCCATTCGGCACGATAGATTTCTCTACCTGTGAGATCATGGATCGTGAGTAGCGCGACTTCTGATCGGATCGCTTGAGAAAGTTCGATAGTCACGAGATCTTGTACAGGGTTGGGATAAATGTTGACAGATCCTAGTGGTAGCTTATCTTCAATGCTTGTAGTACAATTTGAAGAGTCACGCGCGACGACCAAGAAGTCATCTGAGAGGTCGAAGCATCCATCCGTCAAAGGAACCTGAAGGGCATTTTGTCCCATCATCGCAATGATATTTCCTGTGTAAGACAAGCCCCATACATAGCAGATACCAGGACCTGCAGGTGCGAAGTTGGCCATGTCGCCAGGAGGAAGTCCTAGGATGGTACCCTGATCATCTGTGATCACATAGGCGAAGTTGGGTCCTACGACATTGCTGCTATCGAAAGATACAAACTGATCGGTTCCATCGATACAAACGAAGACTGAGTCATTGCCCATCTCATCAGTGATGTTACCACCAGATACTGAGTCTCTAAATACGACTAGGAAGTTATCTGATAGATCGAAGCATCCGTCTGATAGTGCAACTTGCGTCGCATTGTCTCCTACTTGAGCAGTGACGGTTCCTGTGTAAGAAAGTCCCCATACCCAGCACTCGCCAGGACCCGCAGGTTGGAAGTTGACCATGTCACCAGGAGGCAATCCGAGAATGGTTCCGTTATTGTCTGTAACGACATAGGCAAAATTCGTCCCACTTGTTCCCGTCGAATCGAAGCTCAACACTTGTGCCATGCCATCTAGACACACTTGGGCAGATGTTCCCCCACCCGTAAGGGCAACAGTCCCGCCATTACAATTCAGAATGATGTTTTCTGAACCCAAACTTCCGGTTGTGATTTCAAACCAAAACTGAGAACCATCTCCTCCTCCATTCCATTCGATGGTGCTATTGGCATTCATGACAGAAGGAACAAAATCCCCTGCTGTCCAGATTCCCTTTGTTACAGCTACACTTTCACGCCCTTGACCACCTGCGCCCCACTGCACAAAGTCCTCCATCGCTGTACTCGAACCGAAGCTACTGCTGTTATAAATTCCCAAGTCTGATGAAGTACCTAGCGAAAGACCACTACCTGAGATAGTGACGATGTCTCCAGGTGCCATCATCGTATTGCCTGTGACCGTGATGTTGCTGGCTGATAGTTGTCTGTAAGTAAACAGATAGCACAGCCACCAATTGCTCACATCTACCGTAGAGGAACCTACATTTTTTAATTCAATGGTGCTGCTGCTGCCATATTGCACTTCATTGATGACCACTTGGGCCGAGGTGAAGTGAAACAGCAGAAATCCTAGAAGGATTAAGAGAGAATGTTTTCGTTTCATGATAACTAATGATTAATGGTTGAAGTGATTGTTTGGTGGAAAAGTCGTTCTGAGCAGCAGGTTTCATCATGAGTTGGAAAAGACAGCATGAACATGATGAAATGCCGACAGGGAAACCTCTCCTCATTCAGGCAGGACAGAATTTGAGAATGATCATGTGTGTACGTGCTGATGGAAATATTGTCCATTCGGGGAGCAGGCATTGTGACTTGGAGAAAATTTCGGTGGGGCAGACCTTCATTTTGCTCAAAATGTCAATGCTTCAGTAGCGTTCGTTCGTTTCCTCAAGCGGATTTTTTCTCGCTTTTAAATGATACCACAAGATTAAGGGTCAATTCTCACGATAGAATCACAGAAATGTCATTTATAACGCATATTTGATGGCGGTTCTGTGATACTATTGTGATAGAACTACACGTAATTGGAGATATGGAAAAGATCCTGATCATCGAAGACGACCTTGACATTGTTTCGCTACTAGAAATCCACCTTCAGGACTTGTCATTTCAAGTGAGTAAAGCCTATGACGGATTGTCTGGTTTGGAGATGGCGCGCAATCAAGATTTTGATCTAGTTATTCTGGATTTGACCTTGCCAGGGATCGATGGATTAGAGGTCTGTCGGAGGTTGCGAAGTGAGCGTAGGTACACGCCTATCATGATGCTTACTGCACGGACAGAGGAAATTGACAAGATTCTAGGCTTGGAGATGGGAGCAGATGATTACTTGACAAAGCCTTTTTCTGTTCGGGAGTTTGTGGCCCGTGTGAAGGCCATTCTTCGTCGTACCCGGATCATCCAAAATAAAGACGGTAGTACAACCAGTCAGAAACAGCTCAATTTTCAGGATTTGTGTATCGATCTTGACAAGCGAGCTGTCTTGGTGAAAGACAAACGCGTGGAGCTGTCGCCTAAGGAATTTGACCTACTCAGCCTGCTGGCAGCCCATCCTGGCAAAAGCTTCAATAGGGGAAGCCTCCTCAATCTGGTTTGGGGCTATGATTTTGAAGGCTACGAACATACGGTGAACTCTCACATCAATCGCCTGCGAAGGAAGATTGAACCCGATATGGGACAGCCAACCTACATTCTGACTACTTGGGGCGTAGGATATCGTTTCAATGAGAATTTGTAAATTGATGTGAGACGTCAGATAGATCGAGCGTGTGAGGGAAGAAAAGAATCTGATGCTACACTTATATTTTTTACCTACATGAATGGACGTAATCCCCTATTTATAAAGGCTTCTCTGACCTTGTTTTTTGTGCTGGCTCTTGTCGGCTGCACATATCTGCTCATCACTTGGCGGATGGCAGATCAGTACGTGGATGAGATCAATCAGCGGCTATACGGTAGAATCGCAGATAGTACAGCTACACATGTCCCGATGGAAAATGGAGTAGTCGATACCGCCGATATGCACCATCTCATGCACTCTATGATGATGATCAATCCAAGTGTGGAGGTGTACCTATTGGATTCAGTAGGAAATATCACGTCTTATGTCGTCCCACACAAAAAGGTTGTCAGAGAAAAAGTGGATCTAAAGCCGCTGTTGACATTCATTGAGGCAGAAGAAAAACCCTTCATCAAAGGAGATGATCCACGAAATTTGGATGAGCAAAAAGTGTTCTCTGCGGCTCCGATTTTGAAGGAGGGAAAATTGCAGGGCTACGTATACATCATCCTGGCGAGCGCCGAGCGTGCAGCAGTGACAGGTGGGGTGACAGGTTCCTACATTCAGTTGATGGGGACGCAGTATTTCTTCGTTGCGCTGGCTGTGGCCTTGGGTTTAGGTTTGTTGGTGATCTGGTATTCGACGCGCAGTCTGAGAGACATACTGGAAGTATTTCAACGATTCAGAGACGGAGATCAAGAGGCGCGCATTCCCGACCATATGGGCAAGGATTGGTACCCACTAGCGGAGACCTTTAATTCTATGGCAGATACCTTGGTGGCCAACATCGAGAAGATTCGATCGGTGGATCGCTTTCGACAGGAACTCATTGCCAATGTATCACACGATTTGCGGACACCCCTAGCCGTTATTCAGGGTTATTTGGAGACTTTGTTGATTAAAAATGATACCCTAAGTCCTGAAAATCGCAAGCAGTATCTTGGAACTTCAATCAAAAGCATTCATCGACTGACCAAGCTGATCGGGCAATTATTTGAGTATTCGAAGTTGGAAGCCCTCCAAATACAGCCGCAGAAGGAAGCTTTCTTTTTGACAGAGCTCGTCCATGATGTCAAGTACAAATATCAGATTTTGGCCGAGGATAAAGAGATCGTATTGACAGTCGAGCATCCAGAGAATGTTCCGTTGGTGTTTGCTGACATCGGCATGGTGGAGCGTGTGATTCAAAATCTTTTGGACAATGCGATCAAGCACACGCCCTCAGGAGGGGAAGTGAAACTGGAACTAGCAGAAAACCACCAAGGGGTACAAGTACGGGTGGTAGATACAGGACCTGGTATTCCCAAGGACAAACAGTCCTTTATTTTTGAGCGCTACAATAAGCTGGCAAATGCCAAAGGTGGAAATGGGACAGGACTTGGATTGGCCATTGTCAAGAAAATTTTAGAGCTGCACGAGACCACCATTGAAGTCCAAAGTAAAGTCAATCAGGGAGCCTCATTTTCATTCTCCCTCCCTAGCTATTCTCAGCATGAATTGGCGATGGGATAAAAGAAAGAGGAAGGACTGATACACCCTTCCTCTCAGAAAACTAAAACCCCTGAACTAAATTTTGACTTTGTACCCCTACCTTCCAATCATAAATTTGCCGCTATATGTGGTGTCTAAAGCTTCGATGGTGTAGGCGTAATATCCCGGTTTCATTGAGGTTTGTCGATAGTTGAATGTATGTTTTTGAGGACCTGCTTGCTCAGATCCGTCGGTAAGGACCATTACCTTACGGCCTTGCATATCAAAGAAAGTGATCCGTACATGACTATCCTCTCTCAGCGTGTAGTGAAATTCCAACTGTCCGATCGTATAGGATGATCGAACCCTATGCCCAATACTGGGCGCAGTATATCCATTTCCTCCCTCTACACAAGTAATCCCCAATCCTTCGATCGTTGTGTGATTCCTGCCCATGACTTCATTTACCGTCTGCGAATCAATACAGAGCCAGTTTTCCAACACATTGGCATATATATCACGGAAGTCGGTGTAAAACTGTAGGTTTCCATAGTCATCGGGTTCTTGGAGCTTCGCCGCTTGTCCTATGAAGCCATTGCCATTTAAGCTGGGACCAAAAAGGAACATAGGCGCAGCGGAACCGTGATCTGTTCCCCTCGATCCATTCTCCTCGATCCTTCTCCCAAACTCCGAAAAAGTCATTGTCAACACGCGCTGATCGTCCCCACTGCCTTCAAGATCCTCATAGAAAGCCGTCAAAGCATGGCTGATGTCGCGCATCAACTGCGGGTGGGTGTCGGCCTGATTGGCATGTGTATCAAAGCCGTCGATGGACACCATATACAGCTTGGTATTCAAACCGCCTTTGATCATGCGTGCTACTAGTGCTAGCTGGTTACCCAAATCAGATTCCGTTTCGTATTCGGCCTGATTGCGTGAAGCGTTGTAGGACTGCTGGATGGACTCCGCATAGTTGAAGGTGTTGTTCGCAATGGTACGTAGGAAGGTCAACTGTTCTCCATAGCAGTTATTGGGAACAGCCTGCGGATCGTACAATTGGCCTGTCTGTGCAATTTCGTATAGCTCGTTGGGATCAGCTACTGCCACAGACATGTTGATCTGGCTCCCCTCAAATACCAAATGTGCATTGCTTCCAATCTGGATGGCGGGTGGATCAGAAGGAGGATTGTTGATGAAATCGGGGTGGCGAACATCTAGCCAGCGGCCCAACCAACCAGAAGAGGCATCTCCATCTGATTCACTCGCAGCGGACCATATATCAGTAGAGCGAAAGTGCGAGAGGTTTTGATCGGGATAACCCACGGACTGGATGACTTTCATTTTCCCTCTATCCCATAGTGGGAGAATATCATTGAGGTCAGGAGAAAATCCATAGGTGCTATTCATTTTGATCACATCCCTTTCTTTAAAGGCGAGGGTAGGGCGGACCTGGGTATAATAACTAAAGTCGTAAAGGGGAATGACCGTATTGAGTCCATCGTTTCCTCCTTTCATTTGCAAAAGAACCAATACCCTGTCTGAATTCGCATTCACTAAGGCATCTACCATGGGCGTGCTTCCCAGTGCATTGATGGAGAGTCCGCCAAACATCATGGCTGCTCCTCCAGCAATCCCCATTCGAGAGAGGAAGGCGCGACGACTCCAGAGTTGATGATCTTTTTCATGTGCCTGTCCGTCTTCCAGGCTGCTTCCACGACGGTTAGATGTATGATGATCGCACATAATTTGCTGTTTTGAGAAATGGGAGTAGATCCCCAAAGAGATTTTTACTATTGGCTGGGCCATAGTCCCTGACTTGGCGCTAGATTCAATAGGTCTTAGACCTTACTTCATATTTTTTCAAACCAACTGAAACTCGGGAAGCCTTGCGATGTGCTGCATCAGCAGGAAGATCTGCCATTGCGCGCCATCAAAATCCAAGCTCCAGGTACCATCGTCAAAGTAGTTTTGGGGTATCTCTCCTTGAAAGACCTTAGTCGCCCGTTCGTAGGCTTCAGGTGTCTGCAATCCTCGGGGGATGAAAAAATCGACTAAAGCTTGGGTGACAGCGGCCGCATCGTTGCTGTTTCCGCTGACTTTCTTGGCAAAGTTCACCAATTGCAGGGCATATTTGTCGGCATAGTAAGCGGTGAATCCTTGAACGATCTCCCAACGCATCGTCAGTGTGGTCGTATTGATCCAATCTCTATCACCGGGCCATCCTGCCACATCAGGAGGATTAAGAATGACTTGTCCCATTATTTCGGGCGCACCAAATACATAACCTTTGATAGCCTGATCTATAGGCATTCCCATTTCCTTGAGTAAGGAAGACGTGATGAAATAGGGATTTTTGACCTGGGTATGAATCACGCCATCGTCAAAGAAATGTTCACTTTTGAATAGCTGACGAAGGACGGGGGCGATTTCGAAGTTGTTGCTGAGGAAAGTATTAGCCAATTGCCCTACAATGACTGTATCTATTTTATGGCTGACAAACTCTTGGTAGAGTAGGCCGCAAATGTATGTGGCGATTTTTTGGCTTCGCTGACTGAAGAGGATGTCGTGGACATCGTCATATCCCCAATTGCCCGTTTGTCCAAAAATGGTTTTGACGCCATTGTCAAATCGGTAAGGGTAAAACTGCTCGTCCTTGGTACACCAATCTCCTTCCTGAGCTGTAGCTTGATCGTAGGCGATGGTCCAGCCTGTGAGTGCGCGGGAAGTTTCTACGATGTCCTGCTGTGTATAGCCATTGTCTCTGCCAAGCGTGAACAGCTCGAACAATTCCCTTGCATAGTTTTCGTTGGGTGCTTCTCGGGTATTATCAGCTCCATTGAGGTAAAAGAGCATGGCAGGGGTCTTGCCGATGGCTTCGGTCATGGTTCGGAAATTCCCCAGAGCGTGATCTCGAAGAATCTCCAGGTATCGGTAGCCCATGACACTACAGGTGTAGGACTCAAACTGCGTGACGAAGTGGCCCGACCAGAAGAGGGTGAGCTTCTCACGAAGGCCTCTTTGCGGCAAAGCCACAGACCAGTCGATGAGGTACTCGTACAGCTTTTGGATGTTGTCGTCCAGATCGCGGAACTGCGATCCTTTCCAGTCGGCCCATTCGGGACGGGGGAGATCGGGCAGATTAATTGCCTCATCTATGAGTTGATCCACCAGCGCGGCGGGGTCAAGTGCAAGCGCAGCATCCAACTCATCGGGCGTAGCCCCGAAGCCGATTCTTCGATAGAGGTGCTGAGCACGGACCTTATCCCAGGGCTTAGAGAGGCTAGGTGTGTATGGCGTCAAGTCCCCTGTGATACAAGTAGAGGTTAGCATAAGCGCATCTTTTTGGTTGATGTGCTTGTGAAACGAGTGAGGGGAAGATTCCCCTACCTGAGGAAGAAAAAATATCGGTATCCGTTTGGAGGAGCTACTTTGCTTAGGAAGGATAGATTTGAGTTGAATTGATCGAATCAGGAAGCAAAAAAATAAGTGCCCATATGAATGAGCACTTATTGGGGATATCGAAAGCTCTGAGTATGAGATAAAACGCCACATGCTATCCTTAGATTGTCCATTTAGAGCAGTATACACATCTAAAGCATGAAAGGGTGGCATAAATTAGGCTGGTAGTGTGAAGCCCAGCCTACTGAATCGGTTTCTACAACTCTCTTTCATCTGTCGTCTTCCTTAGTGAATGACAAATTTCTTCGTTCCGTAGCTTCTATCCTTAAATCTGACCCATGCGACATATACTCTTCCTCTTGACAATGAAGGTGCTGCCAGTTTTATCTGTTGGGTATTTAGCTCTTCCCATTTCTTAAGCACCTTGCCCGTGAGATCCATGAGGGAGACCTCCTGTATAGGTAGGTTCATGGACTCAATTCGCAGAATCTTGCTCAGCTGATGGTAATGAACCTCGAAGCGATCGTCTTTGACATCGGGAGATGAATTGACCTTTACTTCAGGAATATGGATAATGGGATCAAGGGAGGACGCCATTCTTGCAGGAGAGGTATTGATGACCTGATGACTAGGCCCTAGGATCATCTCTCTAAAAAGGAAACTTTTTGCACTTTCCGTTAATCCTACATGGGGTTGATTGCGGCGTTCTCCATGAACGGCATCAAAGGGAATGAGATTGGCTATGTTGGTATTATCCAGAAGAGAAGTCTGTAGATTGGGAACTTGATTTCGAGGAATATCCAGTGAGGATAGGGTAGGAATGAAGCAGAATGATCCTTCATTTACCTCTCGATCTTCTCCCAGGCTTCTGAATGCAGATTTTTTTGCATAGTCAAAAATTCTCATGTGCCCGCCTGGGGCGGAATCCCATGCATCACTGATTCCCGATCTTTTCTTTTTTCTATGGCAAGTTCCCCAACCAAAGATTATCCATGAGCGGTTGGTCCTCACTTTGAGATAATAAACCTCCTTGTTTTGATTTTGGGGTAGTGCATTCACTCTGAGCGTAATGGTGTATTTGGCTCCACTACTTTTTCCTTTCTTTCGGGCTTTCAGGATATTTTCCTCCTCTCCAATCTGCGCCATTTCTCCTAAAATCGATCCATTAGATACCGCAATATTTCGACAGTTCTGAGGGTAGCCCAAGTTCTGATAGTAAGTGAGAAAATCTTTACGTACTTGCTCTCTACCAGAAGAGGTCTGTCTGATGAGTAGTTCCTTGGTAGCAGGCTCGTTCAGGAGGCGTGAGAACCCATCCACATCAAAGTCTATTTGCTCGTCAAGGTCTGGGTCTATGATCAGTGGGAGAATGGTACAAGATCCACGGGCCAGATCTTTGATCATATACTGAAACCCTAGTGGAATGTTTGCGCCTTGATGCGGAGCATCTATCGAGATATAAAGACGCGTCTCGTGATCTATATTGATCGTCTCCAGGTATCTCAGCCCTATTCTGGCGACAAGACCTCCCATACTAAAGCCCGCCACAATATTGGGCTCGTTACCTACTTTTCGCCGATTGACCCATTCGATGACTGTAGAAAGTAGCTTTCCATTTTCTCTAATCGAAGCTGTGCCTTCATGATAGTTGACGAATACGATGTCATAACCCGCCACTGCAAGTTCCTCCAAAGGCAGCAACTCCTTCGCAGACTCGATATCGAAGTCATCCCTCGACTCTATAAATTTATGAGGATCGAAGCCCTCCGCAAGGATGATTACTTTGTCCAGCGTATTAATAGGAGCACCATTACTGCTTGCACCATAGAGAATAGATATGTGGGCTTTGGCAGGGAACCAGTCATAATAGGTCGAGGTGATTTCGTAAGTTTCCTGATAGCTTCTGCTGAAGAAGATGCCTTGGCGTCCTGTAGAAATCATCCCATCGGGACCTATCACCTGCAGTGTTAGGCTTCCTCCATTTTCAGATCTTCCTTTAGGTACATCGATCCAGTTGAGGGTAACTTGATTTCCCGTTCTAGTTCCGAAGGCTACATTGCTCCAGTCTGGCTGGCCTGAGGCGAAATCTTCTTCAGCAAACCACACAACCTTATTTCCATATTGACGGATATAGTAGGTCGCACCTATATCAGAGCGCCATGTGCCATCCAGGTCTTGGATATTTCCATTTTGATTGAAGCCACTTTCGCCAGTGGGGTTAAGATATCTTAAAGGGCGTTCAGACCTGTTCCACTCAACATCTCCAAATGCACCAGAGATTTTTTCGAATTTCTGGCCATCGGGTGACACTTTCAATACAAGTTGTCCTTTTGCCCTGGCATTTCCTTTGGGCACATCATAGAAGGTCCCACGCAGTTCTAGCCCATTGAGTTCCCCTTCGAATACGTTTGCCCAAGCACCAGACGCGTGTTCGCCAAACCAGAAAACTTTATCGCCTTTTTGGCGGATGAAGTATGCTCCACCTCCTGGAGTTGAGAAATAGCCGTTGAGGTCTACGCCTCTGATCCATTTATTTTCACTAAAGCCGCCCGTTTGCGAGCTTTTGATCAGGGTATCAGGTTTTCTTAGTCTCAATACAAGTGAGCCATGTGCTTTAGAATTGGATTTTTGCGATCCCACCCACTTGAGTCTTACCACGTCATTGTATTTGTCTCCTACAGCAATATTGGAGAATCGTGGTCTGCCTGTCTGGAATACCTCTTCTCCAAACCAGACGACCTTTGTTCCAAATTGGCGCATATAATACACGCCTCCTTTGTTGGTAAACCAGATACCGCTCATGTTATTTCGGTCTCCATTGGCATGGAAGCCTGATGTGATGGATGAGGGAACTAGGTTGGTAGGCAAAGGGGCTTTCGTCCAACGATGCGCTCCGAATACACCCGAAACTTTCTCAATCCTTTTCCCATCTGGGGAAACTGATAAGCTAAGTGCGCCTTGTGCCTGTATGCGTCCTTTGGGTACGTCGTAAAAGTGCCCTGAAATTTGGGTGCCACTCAGGTCTCCAGCATATACATTGGCCCAGTTGCCTGATCGATCTTCTCCATACCAATATACTTTTTGACCTACCTGTGAGATAAAGTATTGGCCACCATCACTTCCATTATAGAAACCTGTCAGGTCTGAAAATGTGACAGGGATCGGTTTACGCTTCCAGTTGAGGTCGCCAAACCCTCCTGTTGCACTGCTTCGGTTCATTTCATCTGCTGTACTCACGATCACCTCCAGTTTGCCCTGTCCACTGCTTTGTCCTTTGATCAGGTCTATCCAGTCCAAGTAAAGGCGGTTGCCCGATCGTGTGCCGAAGGCTACGTGTGCCCAGCTTGGACGGCCTGACGAGAAGTCTTTCTCAGCGAACCACACGACTTTATTTCCCAATTGGCGAACATAATAGTTGCCTTGATCTGTTTTCCAGGTCCCATCCAATGTATTGATTTGGCCATTTTGATGAAATTTGGCTATGTCTACAGGCTTGATCAGTTTGGAGGGGAGATTTTTTCGCGTCCATTGAGATCCGCCAAAAGCTCCTGAGACTTTACTGAAGGATTGACCATCAGGTGCCACATGTAGCACGAGATTACCATGTCCTGTAGCCCCTCCTTTGGGTACGTCATAAAATGTTCCTGTTAAGGTTTGGCCATTTAGCTTACCTTCAAATACATTGGCCCAATTTCCTGATTTATGTTCTCCAAACCAGTATACCTTATTGCCCATCTGTCTGACAAAGTATTGTCCTCCATCATTGGCAGAGAAATATCCCGACATCTGAATAGGACTGGTGGGGGTTCGCCGAGTCCAGCGACTTCCACCAAATCCTCCAGTCACTTTTTTGCGAACCAGTTCATTTGTATTACGGATTTCTAGCTCCAATGTCCCCTTTCCCAAGGTGTTGCCCTTAGGGCTATCCAGCCATTCCAGACGGATGGTCTTTCCCTGGCGACTGCCAATAGCGATATTTGCCCAGCCAGGTTTGCCTGAGGAGAAAGCCCTTTCGCCAAACCATACGATGGTCGCATAGGAAGTAGGACCCCAATTCCAGAAATGATGCAAGTAGTAACTTCCTCCGTCATTTCCTCGCCAGTTGCCACTCATATCCTTAGGATTTCCATTGTTGTGGAAACCGCTATGGATCGTGGAGGGGATCATAGCTTGAGGAAGCTGATGTTTCTTTTTCCAGGTGCTACCTGCGTAGGGACCTCTTTGGGAGGTCTTGGTGATGGTACGTCCATCAGCAGAGACTTGTAGGGTGAGGGCACCCTCGCTGCGAATAAATCCCTTGGGAATGGAGTAAAAATTGCCATGAACCTGGCGACCTGTCAAATTTCCTTTCAGGACGACAGCCCACTGACCAGATGGATGTTCGCCATACCACCATACCTTTGTCCCTTCATGCCTGATGTAATAATGACCTCCATCATCACAATCATAATAACCAGTTAGATTACTGAGCTGGGCAAAGCTGAGTAGGGGGGGAAACAGTAATAGGAAGATGCTCCCCCACATATTTTTTCCCAGGAAGGGCTGTATTATATACACCCTCGATCTCCGCCTGGGATCGGATTGAGCTTGCGTTGGTAAATCGTTCATGATAGATAAATTTGTCAACGAAAAACGATGTGTTTCAAGAAGATAGATTTCTTCTTATAGGCTCCTATCCAGTCGGTGCAGAATACATCCAAAATAGATCATCTTACAGTCGCAGAATCATGCAAAATGGATCATTTTAAATGTAGTTATTTGATATTCAATTACTTATTTCGATAGTCGCTAGGTGGGATACCAAAGGCTTTCTTGAAGGCGCGCGTCAGATTATTTCCTTCACCATACCCTACTTCATAGGCAATTTCCTGGATGGTTTTTCGAGTTGATTTCAATAGTTTTCGAGCCTCATGGAGCCTGAAAAAATTGATGAATTCGAGCGGGGGGGGGAGATCACGCTCTTTTAATCTACGCCCTAGGGTAGCTTTTGCCATATTGAGTTTTTCCGCCAGTTCCGGCACTCTGAAAGATTCATCTCTAAAGTTTTCTGAAACGATCTGGAAAATGCGCAGCATCTCAGGGTCTTTGATTTCCTTACCATTCCACATTTGGACTGGCATTTCATTTTGTACTCCCTGGAGTTGGCTGAATCGGAGCATATTTTCCACTCGCAGTATGATTTCTTCCGCTTGAAAAGGTTTGTGAATGTAGGCATCAGCCCCCGCTTTCAATCCTGTGATACGATCTTCTATATTATCAAGGGCCGTGAGTAGAATAACAGGTATGTGCGCTGTTTTCGGATCAGCTTTGAGTTGCTCGCACATCTCAATTCCCGACATCAGTGGCATCATTACATCACTGATGATGACATCGGGTTGATGCTTTAGGGCAAGTTTGAGGCCGGCAGATCCATTGAGTGCCACGATGGTCTGAAAATTTGGTATCAATTTGGATTCCAAAATCTCTACCATTTCAGGATTGTCGTCCACGATCATGACGACTTGTTTAGACCTAGAATATGGAAATGGGGAGTTTGGCTCTCTCTCTTCGGGATGAAGCCCCTCCATATATATTCCTGATTGAGCAGAAGCAGGATAAAAAAAAAGAATCTCCTGGGTATTGCTAATTGGGAGTAGAACCGTAAATATAGCCCCCTGTCCAGGTGTACTTTCCACTTCAATTTTCCCATTCATCAGTTGTACGTATCTTTTGACCAAGGCCAAGCCAAGCCCTGTACCTCTGGGCTGTTGGTGCTTTTTTCCTTGTACTTGGAAAAAAGGCTCGAATAAGGAAGCTTGTGCTTCTTCCTCAATCCCCCCACCCGTATCTTTTATTTTCAAAATGAATAGTGTCTGATCGGTGAGTAGTTCTAGTTTAATTTTTCTAACCAAATGCTCATCAGGAAAAGATTTAATGGCGTTGGTAATGAGATTTTCGAGTATGGATTGGAGATGTGAAGGATCAATATCCATCCATATTTCTGCTTGCTTCGTGTTGAATTGGTAGTAGATATTTTGAATTTGAAAGGAGGCCTCAAACATTTCCCATATATGACGACTAAATTGAACGATATCAATTTGTACAATATTCTGAGGCATTCGGCTAGTTTCCAGTCGGTTGAGGCTGATGATATTGGAAATAAGGCTAATTAGTCGATGGGTATTGTTTTGAATACTGTCTAATCCTTTGTGAAGGCGTGTCTCTGCAGTGTCTAGCATTTCCTGTGTGCGAGATTGAATAATGGATAGAGGCGTTTTAAACTCGTGGGCTACCAAGGTATAAAAGCGAAGCTTATCCTGTTTGAGAGCACTCTCGTTGGCTAGCTGTAGGTTGCGTTGCTCAGAGAGGATGGTCCGATAGGCGAGTCCCACCGACAGCAACAAGACCTCGATGAGGACACCTACTTGGGCGTAGGTAAAGATATCTGACCAAAAACCTGAGAGGATGATTGTTTTGTTTGAGGTGAGAAGACTTAGGACAAATCCCAGCAGTAGTCCCAATAGTAAGATGAGCGATCCTGCAAAAACGATTTTGGGGAGTAAACCTTCCGTCTGAAAGGAAAGCACTAACACATAGCCAGCAAACAAGCCGCTCAGTGCATAGAAGACATAGATCCATGGACTAATACGAATACCCAGATTCAGCTCTAGAAGAGAAAGTAGAATAGAGAGAACCGAAAAAACCAGAAAGATGAAACCCAATTGTCTCAATCTTTGAGCGCCCGTTCTATTCTTTTCTTTTAGATCTAGGAAGTTGTGGAGAAATCTGGAGTAAGCAAATAAGGCGAGAAAGAGGGAGGGTGTCTTGAGTAAATAGGGTAAATATGCGATCGAATGCATGATATTGAGATGGTAATTTGAACCTCTCTCAAATGTAATCCTAAAGTATACAATGAAGCACAGGCAGTACAAGGCATACTGGAAGTAGGTTTTATCTTCAGAAATCAAGAATTGTCCCAAACTCATCAATACAATAAATCCCAGTACCGCGAGCATGCTGGAATGGAAAAAGATACGGCTCAAATCCTCCCTAAACTCCGTTTGGTATCTTTCTACTAGACTGTCTTCCGTCCACAGCGTGAGTCCATATCCTCCATATGGGATCGTTTCGAGAAAGGAGAACTTCAGGAAAACGGTGTACCTCCCTGGAGAGGGAATCGGAATCGGAAATAGCTCTGTCACATCAGGATTTACCTTGTAGGGAAAACCCATATTGGTACCAAAGTATAGCTTTTCAGGTGCATAATTTTGGACAGAATCTCTAAAGAAATACCATCCTTCTCCCTTTTCTCTTGCGGGGCCTAATAGATAAAGGATTCTATCTACACGATCTCCTAAATGGATCGAATCAATGATGAAGGTAAAGGTCATCCACAAGGGGTAGCGTTTGCCCTCAAAGTTTTGCTCGAACCTTTCCCGATCAAATGATCCAAACTGCTTCATGTCCAAAGATGCAGGCTCATGATAGCTGTCGGCTGAATCCATGAATACACCAAATGAGTCGAAGACGATGCCATCAAATTCAAAGAGGGAATCTATATAAACGGGACTAAGAGGAAAATAAACCTCTTCTTGTCCATATGTAGGGGGTAAAATCCATACAAAAATCAGAGCTAGGATAATCAGTCTCATAGAAGATCCCTTTTATTATGTACAGACGGTCTTAGGTAAATCCAAGAAGATTCAAGCTTGAAATTTAGTGTAGAATAAAAAGGGGAAGCATTTTTTTTAATAAATCAATTTAAAGTAAACTCTCTACCGTACACTTTTGTATTTGTTCCCAAAAAAAAACATAATCGGCTACCTTAGTTGAATCCTACTTCTTCTA
>JBCBFT010000099.1:0-26110 GCA_038527485.1 Bacteroidota bacterium | reverse complement strand
GCAAATTAGCTCTTTCCTTTATGCTCAGCGCAGAGATTTGTTATCGGTTAAATGATCCTGATAGAGAAAAGGGAGAGGAAAAAATTTATGTTGCTCCTCAGTTGCTCCCTCCTGATGCTCCAATTTCTATCCATCGACCTAAGGAAAGCGGACTCCTTTTTCAATACAAATACGCCTATCTCCATCAAGTATTTATTCATCGCTTGATTGTTAGAGCAGGTAAGCTCGCCTTAGCAGATCATGTTTGGCAAAACGGGATACAGTTTTACTGGGGAGGGACTTTTGTCATTGTCGAAGCCGTGCAGGATATCAAAGGGCCAGGAGGATACATCCAGATTCAGGTATCAGGGGATAAAGAGTTTGAGCTACTTAAGAGGCTTGGCAATGAGTTTGATAGAATTCATCCCCAAGGGATGAACTATCAAAACCTGGTCTCACTAGATGGGGAGACGTGGGTAGATTTGAAAAAGATCGAAGATGCACGCAAGGATCCAGAGAATGTCTCTAGTATCTTATGCGAGGATGGAAAAGGTGTAGATCCCAAGGAGTATGGAGTATTCTTTGGAGAGCGACGAATAGAAGAAGGGATAAAAGAATTGGAGCCACAGATCCCTGGGAAAATCACCTTAGAGCTGATCACCCAATGGAAGAACCAAATCCTCAATAACGATGTATCTAAGGCTATCGAAGACATGAAACCCTATGCGCTAAATGATGAAAAGCTTTTTACCTTGATCTTCAGCTTAGGGAGATTTAAAGATGAGGATACTGTAGGTATTCATGGTGAGACAGAACGGAGTACAATCTACAGGCAAGAGGTATTTCGGCTTGTGACTTATTTGGGGAAATTGGAGGAATCATTCATATAGTACATTCTCAAACAACTGGATTTCACATATATTACCTCGTTTACTTATGATTTCTTTCTGTGATACTAAGTTAAATCCATTTCCCTCGTAGAATTTTTGCAAAAATGGATGTTCAGCGACCGCATCTAGCAGGATTCTACTTTTCCCATTCTCTAAAGCATATTTTTCAATAGCTTTTAGACACTTCTTTCCAATCCGATTATGTTGGTATTTAGGTAGAACAGCTAATTTCGACAACACAAAAGCATCGTCAATATTATTCCATATTGGGTCAGGATAACTATTGTCCTGAGTCGAAAGAGCAAAAGTTGCAACTATCTGATCATTAACAGAGTAAAGAAAGAACTTGCTCCCTTTTAATTGAGCCATATACTCCGTTCTTGAAATAGGAGGATACCAGTGCTTCAAACCCAAATTATGAAACATATCCTCACCTGCCTCAACTAATATTCTGTATGATATCTCGTATTCAGACTCGGAATTTATTTCTTTTAAAAGCTCGTCCTCCATTCTACAAACCCATTCTTAACCAATAGTAAAATCTAACATACCGTTTTTCTCTATATCTCTCCATAGATTTTACTACTTTCTCAAAATTTACACCAATCTCAACACCTTGCTCTCTTCGATCTGTGATATAAAATTCTAGCCTCTTCCAGTGATAAGGAATAGCGGGATACCAAAGCTGATAGGTAACAGGAATGTTCACAATTTTATTATTAACTGCTACACCTAGCTCGGTAAGTAGGTTCAAAAAGGCAACAATAGAAGATTCTAATATTTTATCTTCAGCTATTGCTTGAATCCTTTTATGGTCGTCATCAGATGAATCAATCCATGAGTTTACTATTCCCCGAACATTCACAAAATCAGGCTCATTATATCGTTTAATGAACTCCAAAGTATTAGTTAATTTAAATTGTCTTAGAGTGAGAAATATTCCTAGAGCTAGAAATAATAGAGAAAAGACGGATATAAAATCAGCAAGACCCATTGAAGCTATAGTATTCATAGTGAGTAAATTATGTTTTTTTAGGACTCAATAAACGGATAGAATATAATATTGGTATACATTATAGACTCACATTGCATCCTCTTGGTCGAAAAATAAGTGATATTATTCTGAATTAAGGGTTATAGAAATTCCATAACTCTGGTACATACTCTTAAATTTAATTCCTCACTTTATCCCATTTTACCCCACTTTTACCTATTTGATCGTCTACAGGTCATTCCTCCCCGTAAGCTTGAATCATGAACACGGGGACACAACGTATCATCATCGGCACGGGAGCAGTAGCTTTGACAGCTACGGCCTTCTTTGTCACTCGCCATTTGAGCCAGTTGCAGGAAGCAGCGGATCAGATGGAGGTACGACTCGGTGATTTTGAGACCTTGAGGGTCTCAGGGGGTGATCTGGAAGGAAAGTTCCAGCTTGCCTTTGTCAATGTCGGGGATGTGGATCTTAAGCTCCAGGAAGTCCAACTGGGTATTTACCTGGACAATCAGGAGCTCTCTCGCATTGAGAAGATCGACCCCCAAAACCGTATCCCCGCCTCTGCGAAGTCAACCCCCCTCACGTTTCAGTTTGAAACCCCCATCGTTTCCACGGCTTTGGGCCTTGTCTCACAACTTGTGTTTTCGGGTGTACCGAAGCAGGGTCTACTCAAAGGCAAGGTCAAAGTAAGTGGATTCATGGCGGATATAGAAGAGATCGTTCCCTTAAGATTTACACGTAAAGATGAATCTACCTCCCTTTCTGGGTATACCCATGATCCCCATCTGGTGCTACCCTGGCCTCTTCCTCGGTGCTTTCTAACATCAGGCAGTCTCATATTTGATCCTGATAAGCCCCTCAACCTCGAAAAGAGTAACCAGCGCGGCGTCTATGCTCGTAGTGATACCCGCGAGGAAATGAAAAGGCTCAAAGCCCTGCAAGAAAATATCCAGCTCATCCGAGCTGCACGCACACAGGAAGAGAAAGCCGAACGTCGATCCCTTCAGCAAAGGCTCCTCACAGAAAAGGAACAACTCGAACGAAACATCAACCTCATCACCAAAACCCAAGCCTCCCTCTTTGGGCTGGGCTTACTCATCTCATAACCATGTCTACAGAAACCACCCCCAAGAAATCCACACATGCGGTCCTTACCCAGCACTCACCCTCCATTATCGTCTCGCTCATCGTGGCCGCCATCATCTTTGCTGCCTCCTCCTTCGGTCGCTCAGAGGTAGAATCCGCCCTCTGGGAGGAACGCGCCAAGCACTACGAAACCGAGCTGCAGGAACTCAACGCAAGGATCACCCATATCGAGGGGACCCGCTACTCCAAAGAAGATGCCGCCAAGGATAATGAGATCATCATTCAGAAGATTGAGATGGTCAGGCTGGAGCTGAAAGAGTGACTACTTTACTTCAACCCATTTGCCTCCCTCCCATTTCAGCTTCTTGGGCCGTGATAGGATCACATCTTCTGGTTTATACTTCATCCGTTCTTCATAGGGAAGTAGCATGAGTAATTCTTCTAATGTATTTAATTCTGATAACACTTGATCCAAAGGTTTTAGACAGCTCCATGTTCTGATAGAGTTATCGTCAGATCCTGTATAGATAATATTTTCCTCTGGATGGAAGGCTACGGCGATAACGTCATCTTCATGCCCTTCAAATTTTTGTAGCTCTTGACCTGTAGTGATATCCCATAAACGAGCCGTTCTATCCCAAGAACCCGTCAAAAGGGCCTTGCCATTACGGGAAAAGCAAACAGCTTGAACCCTGCCATTATGCCCTTCAAATTTTTGTAGCTCTTGGCCTGTAGAAACATCCCATAAACGAGCCGTTTTATCACCTGAGCCCGTCAGAATGGTCTTACCATCGGGGGAAAAGCAAACAGCTAGAACGTCGCCATTATGCCCTTGAAACTTTTGTAGCTCTTGACCTGTAGTGATATCCCATAAACGAGCCGTACGGTCATTTGAGCCCGTCAGAATGGCCTTACCATCGAGGGAAAAGCAAACTGCTAGAACGGAGCCCGCTTCAAATTTTTGTAGCTCCTGACCAGTAGTGATATCCCATAAACAAGCCGTCCCGTCATATGAGCCCGTCAGAATACCCTTACCATCGGGGGAAAAGCAAACTGCTCGAACTAAGCCATTATGCACTTCAAATTTTTGTAGCTCTTCACCTGTAGTGATATCCCATAGACGAGCCGTACGGTCTTCTGAGCCCGTCAGAATGCTCTTACCATCGGGAGAAAAGCAAACTGCTCGAACGGAGCGCGTATGCCCTTGAAATTTTTGTAGCTCTTGACATGTAGTAATATCCCATAAACGAGCCGTTTCATCCCTAGAGCCCGTCAGAATACCCTTACCATCGGGGGAAAAGCAAACAGCTTGAACATTGCCATTATACCCTTGAAATTTTTGTAGCTCTTGACCTGTAGTGACATCCCATAAACGAGCCGTCCCGTCATATGAGCCCGTCAGAATACCCTTACCATCGGGGGAAAAACAAACAGCGAAAACGTCGCCCGCTTCAAATTTTTGTAGCTCTTGACATGTAGTGATATCCCATAAACGAGCCGTCTCATCATCTGAACCCGTCAGAATGGCCTTACCATCGGGGGAAAAGCAAACAGCTCGAACCCAGCCATTATGCCCTTCAAATTTTTGCAGCTCACGACCTGTAGTGATATCCCATAAACGAGCCGTTCTATCCCAAGAGCCCGTCAGAATGGCCTTACCATCGGGGGAAAAGGAAACTGTTAGAATCCAGCCCTTATGCCCTTGAAATTTTTGTAGTTCTTCACCTGTAGTGATATCCCATAAATGAGCCGTCCCGTCATATGAGCCCGTCAGAATGCCTTTGCCATCAGGGGAAAAGCAAACAGCTTGAACGGAGGCTGCTTCAAATTTTTGTAGCTCTTCACCTGTAGTGATATCCCATAAACGAGCCGTCCCGTCATATGAGCCCGTCAGAATGGCCTTACCATCGGGGGAAAAAGAAACAGTTCGAACTAAGCCATTATGCCCTTCAAACTTTTGTAGCTCTTGACCAGTCGTGATATCCCATAAACGAGCCGTTTGATCCCTAGAGCCCGTTAGAATGACCTTACCATCGGGGGAAAAGCAAACAGCTCGAACCCAGCCATTATGCCCTTCAAATTTTTGTAGTTCTTCACCTGTAGAAACATCCCATAAACGAGCCATCCCATCTTCTGAGCCCGTCAGAATACCCTTGCCATCGGGGGAAAAGGAAACTGCTCGAACGGAGCCATAATGTCCTTCAAATTTTTGCAGCTCTTCACCTGTCACGATATCCCATAAACGAGCCACTCCGCCTTCTGAGCCCGTCAGAATACCCTTGCCATCGGGGGAAAAGGAAACTGCTCTAACGGAGCCATAATGTCCTTCAAATTTTTGTAGCTCTTCACCTGTCACGATATCCCATAAACGAGCCGTCCCGTCAAATGAGCCCGTCAGAATGCCCTTACCATCGGGGAAAAAGCGAACTGCTAGAACATCGCCATTATGCCCTTCAAATTTTTGTTGCTCTTCACCTGTGGTGATATCCCATAAACGAGCCGTCCCGTCATATGAGCCCGTCAGAATGGCCTTACCATCGGGGGAAAAGCAAACAGCTTGAACAGAGGCTGCTTCAAATTTTTGTAGCTCTTGACATGTAGTGATATCCCATAAACGAGCCGTCCCGTCTTCTGAGCCTGTCAGAATGCCCTTACCATCAGGGGAAAAGCAAACTGCTCGAACATCGCCATTATGCCCTTCAAATTTTTGTAGCGCTCGACCTGTAGTAATATCCCATAAACGAGCCGTCCCGTCATATGAGCCCGTCAGAATGCCCTTTCCATCGGGGGAAAAGGATACAGCTAAAACCCAGTCCGTATGCCCTTCAAACTTTTGTAGCTCTTGAGCTGTAGATACATCCCATAAACGAGCCGTCCGGTCTTCTGAACCCGTCACAATGCCCTTACCATCGGGGGAAAAGGAAACAGCTCGAACGGAGCCATTATGCCCTTCAAACTTTTGTAGCTCCTCCCCACTTCCGACATCCCATAAACGAGCCGTCCCGTCTGAAGAGCCCGTCAGAAGATATTCACCACTAGTAGAAAAAACGATAGAGGCGATATTCCCATTTTTATTGATTTGCCTAACGATACGCTTACGCTCAGCTTTGTATATCCCTAGACGGGTGGATTGAGTAATAGAAGATGGAAAGTTTCTAAAGGCATACTCCGAAAGACGCATGGCGAGCGAAGGATTTTTTTCTTTCAACTGCTCCGCAAAATTATTGATCCTTAAAGCCTCCCGAATTTTATTTAAGGAATCCGCAAGTTCCTCTGCTTTCCCTTTTTGGAACATTGCTTGGATGCGTTGAAGTTCTTCTCTTTTTCGAGCATCTTTTGTGGTATCTAAAGCGACTTGAAGTTCTTGCTCAGCTAGAGTCAGTCGGTTATTTGTCTCTATCAGTTGTGTATTTTCTCCTGCTAATTCTTTTCTTAAACTATCAGCTATGACAAATAGGGAATCTGCTATCCGCTCTTTTCCCTCCGCTATTCCCTTTTGGTTGTAAGCAAAAATGGCAAATACTACTGTTATGGCAATTAGGAATCCAGCCATGATCAATCCCATCCTTAACCTTCTTTCCTGCCTTTCTCTTCGATCTGTTTCTGCTTTTCTTGATGATTCTAAAAAGGCTTTCTCATCACTTGTCATATCCTCCCTTTCGCTCGCCCATTGTAGATGTTGCTGTAGGGCTTCTCCCCTAAGGAGGAAGTCAGGGTTTTGGTTGGATCTCAGCCAGTTTCGAAGTTCGCTTTCGAAGGGTCTTTCCAGACTTTCCCATACCTCTTGTAACCAATCTGAATGGAAGACATTGCCATAAATGGCATTGTTGAGGATGAGCTGCCCCTTTGCTTCTCGGACAAGTCCTGTGAGCTTGAGGTAGATTTGTTCTGTCTTGCGGAGATCTAGGGGGATGGCGTCTTCTTGGAGGATCTTTCCGTAGGCTGTGAGCATGGCTGCCTGATAAGGCGTTTCAACTTCTACTCGACGCTTGACATTGGATAGGTTGGCTTCTTCGTTGAGTTTGCCTGGGGAAAGGAAAAGCTGTTGGACGGATTCTTGAACGACTGTTTGTGCATCTTGAATCTCCGATTGCTTGCTGATTGCTTCACACAGCTTTTGGGTGAGATAGGGTTGGCCTCCGCTCCACTGGAGAATTTCTGTTAGGATGTCATTTGCAGATACTTGGTAGCCTTCTAGTCCTACTGCCAAGGGTTGGATGTCTTGTATCTGGAGGTTTCCTAACGGGATGGCTTTCCCTACATTAAAGGGGGTTCGAGCAGGGTCATCCATCAAGTCATTGGGAGCGGCTACTCCCATGATGCAAAAGTGGATGCGGCGCAGCTTTTCATTGTCTGCCTGATCATTGTAAACCGATCGCAGAGCTGCGAAGAAATCATCTGTACTGAATTTGGCTTTATCCAAACTCAGCATAGAGTCGATCTCATCCATGAAGATGATGATCTCTCCTTTTGTGCGCGTGCAGAGGAGTTCCGTCCAGAACAAGCTGAATCGCTTGACAGGAGTGAATCTCCGCTTGTCTTCCCACCAGTCTTCAAAGGCGTCCCCAAAATCCAGAACATTGGCAATGTCCGAGAGAAAGCTGAAATACCATTGTTCTGCCGTGGCGTCTCTGGATCCAAAACTTGTGATGTCTACATCTACACATTGCCAATCGATGTCCCTGAGCTTTTGGATGGTGCGTACCTTTAGGGAAGATTTTCCCATCTGACGCGCGGTGAGGACATAGCAGAATTCTCCCGATCTGAGGGAGTCAAATAGTTCTGTATCGGCTGGACGCTCTACATAGCCTTGGTAATCACGTTTGAGGGCTCCGCCTGTTTGGTATGTGAAGGTTGGTTGCATCAGAGTTTGTTTTGAAAGTAGTCTTGGTAAAGTCCACAGGCTACATGAACAGATTCAGGCGGTGTACCTAAAGTGAGTCCTGCCGCCGCGAGCTTACCTGCGTGGATGGGGTCCTTACACTTGTGGTTTAAGATGATTTGCTTGAAGGCTTGGGCCAGTTCGGGAAACTGTTTGATGTTGATCAAATGATGGCGCAGATGGTCACTGAAGGGCCCCTGATCCGTAGCCGCTGCCTCCATGAGTGTGGGAAAGGTATATTCTTGATTCGCAAGGCTGAAAAGTGCTTTACGGATCAAGTAAGGCTGACCGCCCAATAGCTCTTCTAACTTTCCAACCTCTGCTTTAGAAAGACTCAAGCTGTGGAGTTCTAATAGCTGGCCAATCTGTTTCTGATCAAAGGGATACAAACGCGCCTCAATGCCCACATTAAAGGGCGAAGCATTGAGGTTGGTAATGGCGAGCTTGGCTTCTGTTGAATAGGAAATCGCCAGCTTGAAGTTTTCCCAAATGGGATAGGAATTGGACTTCTCATGCCAAGAGCGGAGCATGAGAAAAAACTCGTCTGATACCTGCTTATAGGGAAAAATCCGATCGGCTTCATCTAGTGCGACAACCAATTGTATCCCTCGCTCCTTGAAGAGAAACTTCTCGATAAAGGTCTGGGCTACCTGCTTTCGATCTCGGTCGGGCCTTTTGGCGATGCGCTTGTCCCAGTAGTCCTCAAACTCCTCCTCTAAGTCTACTTGATAAGCTATCTTCCAGCAAAATTCCCAGATGAGGTTTTCTGTACTTTGGAGGGTATGTTCGCTGAGGTTTTGGAAGTCCATGCTCATGACTTCATAGCCTTGTTCTTTGGCATAGGCCACCACACGAGATAGCAGAGAGGTCTTTCCATATTGCCTGGGGCCTCGAATGCGCAGACAGGCTTTGGTATCGGTGATGCGTTGGATGAAGGTTTCCTCTCCCTTTCTGGCGATATAGAAAGGAGAGGTGAGCTTGACACTTCCTTGAGGCACTTCCAAAGGAGCCGCAGGAATGGGAGGATGCACCAAATCCTCAATAAAGGCTTCTACCTCTTCGGCTTGCACTTCTCCTGTGAGGCGTAAAGTGCTTCTCTCGTGGATGACATCAAGGAGGCGACCCATCACTCGATTCGTATCCTGTACCCCCTCCCAGCCTATATGCTGGATGCGTTGGAGCCATCCTGCCAATTTATGATTCAAGGCCAGTCCCTCAGGCCACTTCATCCGCACAGGTAAAATGACAGGTTTCCCATACTGGGACTGAAGCTTTCGGGCTTCCATGACTTCCCGTTCTACCATTTCACTATTATTCGCTTCGGGCGAAAGCAGCAAAACGAAGTAGTCCGAAGCCTTGATCGATGCAAGAATGAAGGTCGCCCAATCCTCTCCAGGCTGAATGTCCTCAGTATCCAGAAATGCGACAAAGCCACTCTCCTCAACCTTGTCATGCAATGCCTTGGCCAGTCCATGTCCTACTCCTCGCTGGCTGTAGCTGATGAAAACCTGGATTTGGGACTTACCCATGAGTTCGAGCTGCCCTGCGAGATCCAAGAGGTTTTGGATGATGCGGTTGGTTTCGATGTCTAGCATCTCCTCCGCATGAGTTTCCATCATCATGCGGTTTTTGAGCCGCTCATAACGGTTTTGCTGCATGATGACCGCATGGAGTTGGGGTAGGTCTTTCACAGCCACTCGCAGTTGCTGGAGGGCTTGGGGGAGATGGTTTTGAGTGACTAGCTGGCGTATGTCCTTGGCTAGCTGTAAGTAGGAAGATTGGGGCATGATGCAGTTGGGTTCATAGCATGATGCACACGCTATGAGGACAAGGGTACAACGAATTTGTACTTGTTGGGAAGGCTACATCAATATAGGGAAATGGCGGGAGAGTGCAAACTTCCTATTTACTCGTGTATCGTGCAGCATTTTGCAAAATAGGGAGGTCTAGGAAGTTTTTGAAGGCAAAGAATAGTACCTCAACCTTTAAATAATTCGGATTTATCTTCATTCATCATTGAGTAAACGTACTTTTACTCAACTCCTGATCTCAAGCTTCAAAAGTCCAGCTACCTACCTCGACAGATCAAGACTATATCGCATCGAGAAGATCGACTACACTACGCTGATATTTGTCCGAGTGATCCTTCAATACATTCCAAATGGTGTTCTCATGTACGTCCAAATTCTCCGCCATGCATTTGATGATTTTCGTCTTGGACAAGGTCGTATGCTCCTGACTCAATCGCTCAAACTCCTTGACAATCGTATAATGTCTTCTAACTTTTTTGGGGATCAAGTTTCCTTTTACCGCATATTGGATCACATTGACTACTTCCACCGCATCCTGAATATTTGTGAGTCCATTTTTCTCAATGTAATCCCGCGTTATGTGTTTCAAGAATAGACTTTCCATATAATTGTGATTAATTATATTAGAAATTACCCCTTTCGAAGAAAAGCATCAGTACATAGAAATCTCAGTTTGTTCAAAAAAATGAGGCATATGTAAAATACATTATATTGACAGACAATTACTTAAATCCATAAATTGATCAAAACGATATTTGAAAAAATTAATACCAAAAATCTATCATCTGTGGATTTTTTTTTACAATTCTAGCGCGTACTTATTCCAGATGCTACCCGCCATGATCAACACTCAATATTTTCTCTACTCATAAGCACGGCCTCCTCCTAAGCCAAATCACGATAAAATTCCACCTTGCATTCCATTTCAACTTCCCATTCACCATATTCAACCCATGAAAAAGTACACATACATGTTCTCTGTTCTCCTACTTTTATTCGCCTGTAATCGACCACCCGAAGTCATCGATCCACCGACACCTCCAGCACCTGTCAACCCTCCACAAATCGGATACCAGCAATACGGAACCCCTTTCACACAAATGCCTGCCACAGAAGATGTGGTGATGTATGAAGTCAACCTGAGAGCCTTTAGCCAAGAGGGGACGATCGAGGAGGTCCAAGCTAGATTGGATCAAATACAAGCACTGGGTGTAAATGTCATCTGGCTGATGCCTATCTACCCACAAGGCGAGGAACGATCGGTGAACTCTCCCTACGCGATCAAAGATTTCAAAGCCGTAAGCAGCGAGTACGGAGACCTACAATCATTGCGAGCATTCGTGGATGCTGCCCACAGCCGAGGGATGGCCGTCATCCTGGACTGGGTAGCCAACCATACTGGCTGGGATCATCCCTGGATCAATACCCGGCCCGACTGGTATACCCGCAATAGTAGTGGAGAAATCATTCACCCAGACGGAACCAACTGGCTCGATGTAGCTGACCTCAACTTTGGCAGCTCAAGTATGCGCCTAGAGATGATCGATGCGATGAAATACTGGATACTCGAAGCCAATGTGGATGGCTACCGCTGCGACTATGCAGACGGCGTCCCTGCTAGTTTCTGGAAGCAAACCATTGACACACTCCGCAATATCCCTGAACGAGATATTCTGATGCTGGCAGAAGGGGCCAGATCTGACCATTTTGATAGCGGTTTTGACCTTAATTTTGGCTGGGCGTTTTACAGCAAAATGAAAGAGGTCTTCCAAGGCAAAGCAGGAACGGGTGCTGTAGCCATCGGAAATACCCACCAAAGCACCTACAATACCGTTCCCCAAGGAAAACACCTCCTCAGATTTACGACCAATCATGACGAATCGGCCTGGGATCAAACGCCCGTACGCCTATTTGGCGATGAAGAAGGGGCACTGGCCGCTTTTGTCATCAACACATTTACAGGAGGTGTTCCCCTCATCTATACGGGACAAGAGGTAGGACAGGCAGAAACGGTTCCCTTTTTCACCTCACAACCTATGGACTGGGAGCAAAATCCCAACCTGCGCAGGACCTACGAAGATATTATGAAGATCTACATCGAACATGAAGTCGCACGAAAAGGAAGCGTAGCGTTTTTCTCTAACTATGAAGTGTTTGTAGCAAGGCGTCGATATGAAGACAAAGAGATGCTCATCATCGTCAATACGAGCAACGATATGGGGCTCTATGATGTCCCTGCGCCCCTTCAACATACGAGTTGGACAAATGTACTATTCTCCTACACCTACGATATATCCGATGGGCAACAAACCTACCCCAACTATGATTTCCTCTTGTTGATGAGGGATATCTGATCTCGCCTCAAGTAGTGAGTATCGCGAATGAATTCAGTGTAACAAAAGTTTTATGCTATACTTTCTAAGCATAGTAACAGGCTATTTGGGGAGGCGTCGGCCTAGGAATTTGGTGTTAGGGGCTGATAGAGGAGTTGGGCTTAAATTCCGTCCCGAGGTTCATCATCGGGATTGGTTCTTTTTGCCTAATAATCCCGAGTCTAATGCTCGGGACGCTGAAGGCGATAGTTAAATATTAAAAAACTTGCGTTACAGTGTAATGAATTCAGATAGAATTTGTTTTCTATGTGGAGACGCGATAAATCGATATCTCTACATAGGAAATACAAAATACACTCATTCGTGATAATCGTTATTGTCTTCAAAAAAAATATAGTTGTAAGTAGGTGATCTCTGACAGCCGCTTACGACTATTTTTTCTAAAACATCCCTATGACCACCTACACCTCTCAAATAGCAGGAAAACTGACACCTGTAGAATTTATGGAAGACTTCCTTACAAGTGAAGAAATCCAACTCCCACTCCTCAAAAATCAAGCTGTCAATGTCGAACTACACAAGGCAGATCTGGAAACTGATCCCCAATACTTGTCGAAAGTCGATCAAGCGCTGACCAAGCTACTCGCCTATCCTCTCTCTCAAAAGGAAACTATCACCATGGATGTATTCGGGAACTATGACGAAGCCGCCGCAGCCATGAACTACGGAGAGGATGAGGATGACGAGGCAGAACGTGCCCTTTGGTCTATAGACTGGGAAGAAGCTGATAAGGTCTGGCAATACGTCTACCCCACAACCATTTGGGTCAAGCAAAAAACCGATGGAGTCTTCCTTTTGGTCCAATGTGAATGTGAGTGGGATGAAGAACATGGCATCCAAATCGTGTTCAAAAATGGCGATGAATACATCGAAGTGGGACTTCAGCACGGCAATTACTAATCTAGAAAAGCGTTTTAGCTCATTACGATTCTCGTAGATTTGTATAGGATTTGAGCGTATTTATTGGATAAATTTGAGCTTAGATTTTGAGGGTTTTCACAGATTTTGGAAGTTTGTGTAAAATCTATTCCTGATCACTTTTTGATCTCAAATCTTCCCATCCTATGGTCATCAAACTCGCTGAAGCCAACCTCCACACTCGCTACGGAATCTTCCAAGAACACCTGTACTACGACGGTCAAAAAGAATCTATTGCTTTTACGATGGGTGACCTAAAAGGAGCTGAAAATGTCCTCTGCCGTGTGCATTCTTCCTGTATTTATGGCCATTATTTTAACAGCGTAGAATGCGACTGCCAGGAACAAATGGATATTTCCCAACAGCTCATCCAAAAAGCGGGCATCGGGATTCTCATTCTACTGGAACAAGAAGGCAAGGGCAATGGACACCTCGCACTCATTCGTAGCATCCAACACAAACGAGCGGGTGTTCCACAGGCAGAGGCCTATGTAAAAGCAGGTTATGAACGTGACGCACGTAATTTCCGCGTAGCAGCCAAAATTCTACAAGATCTAGGCGTAGGCTCCATCCGTATGCTCACCAATAATCCTCAAAAAGTGGAAACAGTCTCACAACATGGAATTCAAGTGTTGGGAACGCAGGAGATTCGATTGGATTGAGCCTGTCTTTAAGTTTGAATATTCTATTTATGTCTAAATGAGGATAAACTCTTTGACTGACCTAGGCTTCTTTTGGAGAAATCTTTAAATTGAGATTTGGGGTAAAAAGCAGCATGTTTCCCCCATTTACTACTATTAAGAAACCTTCTAATATGAAAAGAAGCCTACTATTGATTGGTTTGATCCTGGGGATGGGTCTATTCAGCACCAATCTATCCGCCCAGTCAGGTGATATCTGGGACAAGCTAGAATCCATCGCCGTCATCGACCAAAAAGTCATGATGCCCATGCGTGACGGCATCCGCCTTTGCACCGACATCTACCGCCCAAAGACGGATGAACCTGTCCCAGTCATTTTCTCGCGGACACCCTATAATTTTAATACATGGCGAGATGGAAAAAAGTCGAGCAGAACTGCCCAACGCGCTTACGAAGCCGTTAGCAGAGGCTATGCCTATGTCGTTCAAAATGAGAGAGGAAGATACTTCTCGGAAGGAGAATGGGATATCCTAGGAGTTCCGTTGACGGATGGTTATGATGCATTCTCCTGGATGAAAGACCAGTCATGGTGCAATGGAAAAATCGGAACCTATGGCTGTTCTTCTACAGCCGAGTGGCAGATGGCAGTAGCTGCATTGGATCATCCTTCCCATGCATGCATGGTTCCTATGGGATTTGGTGCGGGTGTAGGTCGTGTCGGCGATTTCTATGAGCAAGGCAACTGGTACCGTGGGGGTGCCCAGCAGATGCTATTTACTGCTTGGCTGTATGGGGTAGAACACGATAAGTTCAAGCCTAGAATTCCAGAAGGAGCGACGCAAGAAGACCTGATCCGCATCTCTCGCTTCTACGATCTTGCCCCAGAGAATCCTAGGGTCGATATGAAGGAAGCCCTGAGCCATCTACCTGTGACTGACATTCTGAAAAACATCAACGGTAAGCACGAGATCTATGACAAGATGATCCTCCGTAAGCCCAACGATCCCGACTGGTACAAGGGTGGCCTGTACCACGACGATATGGATTTCCCTATTCCAAGCTTCTGGTTTTGTTCTTGGTATGATGTCTCCATCAGCCCCAATCTTGCCCTCTTCAACCACGTCCGCAACAATATCGAGGACAAAGAAGTAGCAGATAATCAATACCTCGTCATTGCCCCTACCCTCCACTGTGCCTACACGCGTGCAACAGAAAATACCATCGTCGGAGAGCGCAGCGTAGGTGATGCTCGTCTCAACTATAATGAGCAGATTTACAGCTGGTTTGACCTGTGGCTCAAAGGCGACGACAATGACTTCAAAGCTACGACGCCGCGCGTGCAGTACTACACCATGGGTATGAACAAGTGGCAACAAGCCGAGCAGTGGCCACCCAAAGCCGCAGAAATGACGACATTTTACCTCTCAAGTGGGGGAAATGCCAATAGCTTATTTGGCGACGGAGTACTTGGGACGGAAATGCCTGACAAGAAAAATCCCGAAGATAACTTTACCTACGATCCTATGAATCCCGTGACGTCCTACGGTGGCAATGTCTGCTGTACAGGAAACGCCGTCAAAGGAGGGGCATTTGACCAACGTCCGATGGAAGTAAGAGACGACATTCTAGTATTTACCTCTGAGCCATTAGAAGAAGGCGTGGAAGTGAGTGGTTTCATTGAGGCGCAGCTTTTTGTCGGTTCGGATGCCAAAGATACAGACTTCACCATCAAGCTCATTGATGTCTATCCTGATGGACGTGCCTTCAACCTGGATGAGACCATCCAGCGTGCACGCTACAGAGAAGGGTATGAAAAGGAGGTATTCATGGAAGAAGGGAAAGTCTACGAAATCAATATGTCGCCTATGTCCACAAGTAACTATTTTGCAAAAGGACACAGAATCCGAATCGAGATTTCTAGTAGCAATTTCCCTCGTTTTACCCGAAACTTAAATACAGGAGGTAACAACTTTGATGAGTCAGAAGGCGTTATAGCACATAATAAAGTATTTCATTCTGCTAAATATCCCTCCATGATCCGACTTCCTATGATCCAGTCGAGTATGATCCCAAGAGGCAAGTAGCATTTTTTAAGGTAAAAGATGGGTGGAAAAATCCATCCTCCACTTATCTTTTACCTCTATCTCCCAAATTAGTCATTCATGAAACTCATTTTATCTATTGCCCTGATCTTCAGTTTAGCTTATCTCCCTTCGAATGATGGAGGAAAGGTAAGTACCATCGAGCTATATGCGCGCAATCAAAAGAAGCCCTTGGAAACCTTACTCAAAGAGACAGTCGCTGCTGGCAAGGTGCCCATCATGTATTTCACGGCGACTTGGTGTAGACCCTGCCGTGCATTCAGCAAATCGCTCAAAGATGCCCAAGTACAAGAAGCCTTTGAAGATGCGGTGATCATCAAGATTGATGTGGACATGGATGAAGGAGAGCAAACGATGAAATACGGCGTATTGTCCATTCCAACCTTCATCAAGACCAATGAAAAGGGAGAAGTTATGGCTCGCATTACGTCTGCCCAATGGAAGGAAGATACACCCGAGAATATCGCGCCTGTTATGTCCGCTTTTGTACGTTCAGATAAGTTTCATAAGTGATCTATTGAATTATGGCAGAGAATAAAACCATCCCTACCAAAGTTACCGTAGAGGAGTTTTTGGAAACGGTGACCCACAAGACGCGACGAGCCGATGCAGATGTCTTAATGGAGATGATGGGACGCATCACCCAGCAAAAACCGAGAATGTGGGGTCCTTCCATCATTGGGTATGGTTCCTATCACTACAAATACGCAAGTGGACACGAGGGAGACATGGCACAGTTGGCATTCTCTCCCCGAAAAGCCCGTTTGGTTCTCTACATTTTAGATGAAAAGGGAGAAGAGGAGGAATTATTAGCGGCTTTAGGAAAATATAAGCGTGGCAAAAGCTGTCTATACATCAATAAGCTAGCCGATGTGGACATGGAGGTGTTAGAACAACTCGTTCAAAAGTCTTGGGACAATAGTGGTGATTATATAGAGTCGTGATTGCTTTCATCCTTATTATTAGTTTTCTCATCTACGGAGTAGTGGCAGGTACCCTTTTGGTGAAGGTTGCTGCGGCTTTGCTCCTCTGCTACTTCGTCAGTTGGACACTCATGGCAGGTGTAGGCTTGGCCAATGATCGGACAGAAAAACTATTATTATTTGGAAAAAGGTTGGAGTGGTTTATTAACCATCTCCTATCATTTCCCGTCAACCTCATTCGAAGAGAAGACCCCTTTTTCCTCGAAGTCCCTCACAGCGACTTAAAGCTTCCTCAATTGCCATATCTAGTCATTCTATTGAATTATAGCTTGCAGGTAGGAATGATTTGGGGGGGAATAATGGGAATCTAGGCTTTATAAATGCCACCATGGATCATTTGCAGGGTGTGTAGATAAGTTTTCACCGCCCTTACTTTGTAGATCGTAGCCTAATCTAAGTTGATCTCCGTCATCTGTAGGTAAAATGTGCGCTTTTATGTGAATTTGCACACCAATTATCCTCCCAAATCCCTCTTTGTAAAAAGAAAGTATACAACTATTCATATAAAAAAAATTTAATATATTACACGTACACGAAAATGATTAACCATTCCCAATTATTTTCGTAGTATTGCATACAGAACTTTCAATAAGTTTTGGAAGTAAATGCGAGAATGTAATATATGGAACTAATTTCCCATCTTCATACACACGCACCGCTCCCGCAAGCCCATCGGGACATCGCTGCCAAGGTTTTTCAGGGCACACGCATCACCACAGAAGAAGCCCTTTACCTATACGAACATGCAGATCTTCCTTTTCTAGGCATGTTGGCCAACCACATCCGCCATCAAAAGCACGGGAAGAAGACCTACTTCAACCGAAATTTCCACCTAGAACCGACCAATGTCTGCATCTATACTTGCTCCTTCTGCTCGTATAGCCGCCGCATCAAACGCCGCGAAGACGGTTGGGAACTAGACCTTGATCAGATGCTGGATCAGGTCAAAGCCTACGATGGCAAGCCTGTGACAGAAGTACATATCGTAGGAGGTGTCCTACCTCAGTACGACTACCAGTTCTATCAAGATCTATTTCGTGGCATTAAGGAGCACCGTCCAGAGCTACACATCAAGGCATTAACGCCTGTGGAGTATCACTATATCTTCAAAAAGGCAAAGGTTTCTTACCGTGAAGGACTACAGGCGATGATTGATGCAGGATTGAACTCTATGCCAGGAGGAGGAGCAGAGATTTTTGATGAGGAGATCAGAAAAGACATTGCAGGCGGAAAATGTAGCTCAGATGAATGGCTGGACATGCACCGCATCTTACACGAGCTAGGATTACGCTCCAATGCGACCATGCTCTACGGACATGTAGAAAACTATGCGCACCGGGTGGATCATATGAGTCGTCTGCGTGAACTACAGGACCAGACCAAAGGCTTTCAGACCTTTATCCCCCTGAAGTTTCGCAATCAAAACAACGAGATGTCCCATCTCCCAGAGGTATCGGTCATCGAGGACCTTCGCAACTACGCCATCGGCCGCATCTTCCTCGACAACTTCGACCACGTCAAAGCCTACTGGCCCATGATCGGACGTCGTACCGCACAACTCGCCCTCTCCTACGGAGTCAATGACATCGATGGTACCATCGACGACTCGACTAAGATCTACTCTATGGCGGGTGCCGAGGATCAAAATCCGACGATGAACACACCTCAATTGATTGATCTGATCGAATCGGCGGGCATGATCCCACTCGAGCGAGACACGATATACAATATCCTCCACGATTACTCGCAAGAGGAGTTTCAACCTGAAGTTCAAGGAGAAGTAATCCTCAATGGCTGATTTTATGTCACAGACAACTGATAAACTAAGCCTTTTCTTTGTAAGACATGGAGAAACGGATTATAACCGCCGAGGCATCGTGCAGGGAAGTGGCGTAGACTCGAGCTTAAATACGCTAGGTGAGCAGCAAGCAAACGCCTTCTTTCAAGCTTACCAGTCTCTCAGCTTTGATCAACTCTACGTCAGCGAGTTACAAAGGACGCATCAAACCCTGACTCCTTGGCTGAGCCAAGGCTACGAATGGCAAATTGATGCAGGGCTCAATGAATTAAACTGGGGGATTCATGAAGGGGTCGTGCCTACGGAGGCACAGCGTGCGGAGTTTCACCAAACCGTTGCCAGATGGAAAGCAGGCCATCTAGACGAAAGGGTCACACAGGGTGAATCTCCACTGGAGGCATGGGAACGTGCCCGCCCCTTCTTTGAATCCGTCTTAGAAGACGAACGTCCTCGGCGCTTGTTGTTCTGCTCACATGGGCGTCAGTTGCGGGTGATTTTGTCAAATCTGATGCGATTGGGCATGACAGAGATGGAACGCTTCAAGCACCACAACACAGCTTTGACAGTCCTCCACTTAGAAGGAAGTACAGAACCCATTTTAGAAAGACTTAATGATACAAGCCATTTGAATGCTCTAGTCAACGCTGGAAAATGAAATCGGTTTTGAACAATGAACAACGAAATCTGAAGAATAAACTGGTTCTGAAAGATGAACCATGAAATCAGAAAATGATATGCCTCGAATTGCACTTGTTTCCTACATCAATACACGTCCCTTCATCGATGGATTTGAAAAGTTTTTTCCAGATGGAGAGGTAGCTTTCGATCTCATGCCGCCTGCGGACTGTGCCCGTAGCCTTTATCAGGGCACCAGCGACATGGCGTTGATTCCAGTAGGAGCATTGCCCAACTTCCAGCATATCTATCTTCATCCTGAGTTTTGCATTGGGGCCAATGGCCCTGTCAAATCCGTCTATTTGTTTTCTCGTCAGCCTATCGAAAAGCTCTCATCTATTCGCTTAGATCCTCATTCTAGAAGTTCCAATGGACTGACGCGAATCCTGATGAAGTATCACTGGCAGCAAGAGGTTCACTATCATTTACCTGAAATCAGGGATTTCTCTTTCATTCGGGGAAATACAGGAGGAGTTGTTATCGGAGATGAGGCCATCAAGCTGCGCGACAGATTTGAGTATGCGTATGATCTCTCGGATCATTGGAGAAAATTGACGGGTTTGCCCTTTGCTTTTGCAGTCTGGGCTTATCGTCCAGGGGTCTTCTCCCCTAGCCTGATGCAGCAGCTTACAGATGCCATGAAATGGGGTGTCGGACAGGCAGATCAAAGTGCGAATAAATGGGCGAAGCATTATGATATTGCCCTACCTTTTGCAGAGAAGTACCTCACGCAGTACATTGACTATCAGTTTGATGCGGGAAAGCATGAAGCCTTAGCCCTCTACCAAAAGGCTTTGTACAACTCTCCTCAGATTTCTTTGCAACGTGTGTAGTCTACCAGCACAAGCCCTCGATCCCACAGGTCAGCTCTAAGACGAGATATTCGTTGAAGACCAATGGCGAAGTAGACTGATAGAAAGTATGAAATGATAGAAATTTCCTAAAGGCAAATATGGGGTTTTATGCAGGATTTTGAATACTTTTTGAAGTAAGATCTACGACAGAGATAATCTGATCATTCGGAATTTCTCTCTCTTTCCCAAACTTCAGCTCACGGAAAGCCCCTTCCTTCTGGATTTCTTCAAATTCAAAGTCATTGAAAACCTGAGCTGAAAATTTATTCTTCTCCGTATGGTTGTAGGACACCCAAAAGTCGCCCTTCGCTAGATACTTTCCTAAGGCAAAAGTCAGGAAGGCATGCTCCACACGCTTACTTTGAATGCGGCAACTAAACATGAGGTCAATCAGACGATTCTCTGATCCCTTGATCAAGGCAAAGCCAATGATGCCGTATTCCCCAAACTGGTCGGAGCAACTCAGCACATAGGCGTGTCGATCCTCATCCTCATATATCGCTTGGATGTCTTCTTTGGTGTATCGATTCCCAGAAAAGTTCATCTGGTTGGTGCGCTGGGTCAACTCGTACACACGAGGAAAATACGCTTCCTTTAGCGGAAGGATCTCCAACTTCAATTCACAATTGCGGAGAAACTCGAAGTACTCGCCTTCGTAATTGCTCACTTGTGCCTTGCGCTTCTCTTCATTGAGATAAAATAGCTTTCGCTTCTTACTCTCTGCGGTCACAGGAACTTGCAGTTCCTCCATCTTCAAAATGTCCTGATAGTAGAGCGAATCCATGATACGCACCTGCGGCAGGATCGCTTCTACTTCGTTGCGTTCAAAAACAGAATCGTCCACAAATAGGAAGGTATTCACATTGACATTCATGTCGAGGGCGATCTCTTTGATGCCTTTACTTTTGGGCAACCATGAGATTTGGGGGAAAAGGAAAAACTCCGACAAACCAAAATGCTCCAAGGCAGCCCAAGCCGCTTCATGTGTATTTTTACTAACCACTGAATTGATGATCCCTCTTTCCTCAATCGCGGTCAATATCTCCTTGATTCCAGCTTTGAGTACGAGATTCTCTACTCCATCTTCCACGAGCACGCCATCCCAAATGGTGTTGTCCAAATCCCAGACGACGCACTTGATCTTCTTTCCTTTCTTCGTACTGGCTTTGTACTCCTTGAGTTGGGCAAACTCTGTCATCCCAAAGTAAAGTGGGATCTCACGAGAGATATTTTCAGGTGTCACATCGATGCGGTACTGCTGCTCTGTCTTGACACGCTTGGCAATCTCATCAAAGGGAATCATCTCCTTGTTGTAGCCAGGCTTCAGCTCCAGGCGAAACTGGAACGGCATCTTGCTATATTTGGGATCTTCATTTCGGATGGTCAGTCCGACAAATAGCGTCTCCTGCGAAGGATTGTACACCTCCATGATGAAAACATCGGGTATATCTACGCCATGATTCTGCTCCGCAATGATGCCTTTTTTCTTGACGCTGTAGCGCTTCTGACTGAGCTTCTTTTTCACGATGGCAGGCTGGGCAAGATGGATAGCTTTGGCCAATTGGAGATCGCGCTTTTCGCGCTTGCTGACCTCTTCCCACTCATAGAGTTCATTATTGCCCTGCGTGGCATACACTCCCCACTTCTTAAACTGTATCTTCAAGATCTGCGCTTCAGCAGAAAGTCTTGTCTCTACCCTCTCCATCCCATTCACAAAACGCTGACACTTGCCATCAATCCGTGGCGTGTAGAGGTCACACGTCTTGAAGCAGGCAGGCATGGCACACTCCGTACAATGCTCTGTCCAGTGCAACAAACTCCTCTTTTTAACGCTTTCCAGGGTTTTCTGAAACGCTTCCACTACTTCTTCGGGTAGCGCTTCTTTGACCGAGTGAATATATATCTCTGTTTCGTACATTCTTCCTAGACTTAAAACCCTACGCAAAGTCTTAAGACGAACTTTTCTACGTGAGGGTTTGTACCAATCGTTACCCTATGTACATCCTGGGCAAGTTCTCGATTTTCTCATAATCTACCAATAGTTAATGTCTTTAATCAGACCAATTGCTAGTTCTCATTTTGAGGCTTTCCACCTGACTTTTCTACTTTATATCGGATTGATTGAGGTTCGCCTAAACAAAATCTGTGAGAAACCCTTAATTTTGTAAGCTTTGTATGCAAAGGGATATCAATACAGTATTCCCTTGATTTACTCGACTCAAAATTGCTTTGATGACAACTCTTCAACCTATTAATATCATCGGTGCAGGACTAGCAGGCTCCCTCATGTCTGTCTACATGGCACAAAAAGGATATCCTGTCAATATTTACGAGCGACGCTCTGATCCCCGCACGAAAGGTTACCTCGGAGGCCGTTCCATCAACTTGGCCCTGTCTGTCAGAGGGATGCACGCACTCCGAGAGACAGGGATGCTAGACGAAGTCATGGAATTTGCCATTCCTATGTATGGACGGATGCTGCACGATACGGAGGGTCAGTTAACCTTTCAGGCGTATTCTCGCAACAAGGAAGAATGCATTTACTCGGTTTCTAGAGGGAAGCTCAATATAGCACTGATGAACCTGGCAGAGTCTATGCCTGAGGTAAATTACTACTTTGATCATCGCTGTGACGAGATTGATCTGGCTTCGGGCAAGCTGCATATGACGGATACAGTCAGTGGAAAGGAATTTACCGTAGAACAAAAAGCCTCGCTCGCCTGCGATGGTGCCTTCTCCGCCGTGCGATATGCCATGCAAAAAACTCCTCGTTTTGATTATTCTCAGGAGTATTTGGCTTATGGCTATAAGGAGCTGACCATTCCTCCAGGACCCAATGGTGAGTTTCAAATGGAACGAGAAGCCCTACACATTTGGCCTCGCGGCAACTACATGATGATTGCCCTTCCCAACCCTGATGGTTCGTTTACTTGCACGCTGTTCTTCCCCTATGAAGGAGAGAAAAGCTTTGCTGCGCTGAATTCAAATGAAAAAATCATGGCTTTCTTCGAAGCAGAGTTTGGTGATGCTGTACCTTTGATTCCCAACCTGTTAGAGGAGTACCATCACAATCCGACCAGTTCGCTGGTGACGATTCGTTGCTATCCCTGGACGTTGGAGGACAAGGTCGCGCTGATCGGAGATGCAAGTCATGCGATTGTGCCTTTCTTTGGGCAGGGGATGAATGCAGCTTTTGAAGATTGTGCGGTGATGAGTGAGTGTATCGATGCTTATGCCCCCGACTGGCATACCGTTTTTGATACATATCAGAAGTTGCGCAAGGAAAATGCTGATGCCATTGCAGACATGGCCTTGGAGAATTTCATTGAGATGCGTGATACCGTGGCTGATGAGGAATTTCTGTTCCGTAAAAAGGTAGAGTTTATGCTGGGACGCACCTTTGAGCAATACAAATCTCGCTATGAGCTGGTTTCCTTCAGTCGGATTCCTTATGCCGAGGCGTATCAACGAGGCATTACCAATTTGGAAATCTTAAAGGAATTGACAGCGGGAGCTAATTCACTTGAGGATATCAATCTGGAGAAAGCGGAGGCCTTGATTCAGGCCCATATAGGATAATTCCGATTGTGAAGGAGGGTTGTGTAAGACACAGCTCTCCTTACTCTTTTGACCAAAACTCATAGGAAAATCTATATATTCTATAAACTCATAGGTCCCAACTTCGTATAACTAAGAAAATAGTTATACATCCATGAGATTCATTTTTAACATATTATCAGTTGCTGCCTTTGCTTGTTTAGGCTTCTTTTTTTACATCATCATCAAAGGTTCCCTAGAGACTCCCACATACACAGGCCCAATTGACACAGCGACTGTAACGGCAGTTGTAGATCAAGGCCCCAATGTTCCAGACGAGGCTCAAGCAGCTTTTACTTCAGGACAAAAACTCTTCAAACAGAACTGTTCTTCTTGCCACAAACTACAGGGTAAACTGGTAGGACCTGCCCTCGCAGGCGTAGAGCAGAAATATGCCGACGAGCCCAAATGGCTATATGCCTGGATCAAGAACTCCTCCAAACTCATCAAACAGAAGGATGAGAAAGCACTCGCCATTTGGAACGAATACAATCAATCTGTCATGACGGCTTTTCCACAGCTCTCGGATGATCAGATAGGAGAGATCCTGACCTACATAAAGTACGGCGTATAAAACGCTTTAATTCCTCTTTACCTACTCCTTCTGATCATTCGTAGTCAAAGGAATCCCAAAGCTTCTTGAGTGAGGGACTGGTCTCTTCTTTTGTGTTAAATACCTGCAAGCTGTAGATCGCTCCCTCAATCAACATATATCTCCCATGCACATAGGAGGTCTGGCCTTCTAACATTATCTTGATCACAGCATCAGATGTTAAAAATTCATTGAAGTCAATGTCTTCCTTTTCGATGAGTTCTCCATTCATACCTGTGGCTGTTCCTGTAAGGTAAGAATCCAAAAAGGGTTTCTCCGTACCTGGAGGAACCATGCCTTCTGCCAGATGGGTAATGGAATTGATGTAAATGGCAGTCTCCTAATCATCTGATATCTCACAGATATTGATTTCTATCTTAATATCTCCAACAGGTGTCGGATTGCTCTGCTGCTCATAAGTAGGCACGCACTCCAGATCTAGGGAAAATGTGTGACCATTAATCTTGCTTGTAAAAGTAAAACCAGCGTCTGTGGTTTCCGCTTCTTCAGGAACCTCATAGGGTGTTGTCTGAGCCCATGCGGGTACACTTAACAGAAGAAGAAACAGAATGGCAAATGGGTATTTCATGATAGACTAGAGATATCGTATGGGCTATTTTTTTCCATAATACTCGAATGATTCCAGAAAGACTTGGGCAGCTTGGTTCCCATCCTTTTCCTCCTTGGCGATGGTTTGCATCATATAGATGACATTCTGGATCAAGACCAGACGTGAACGGATGATCGCGATATTGCCATCGGCACTCATCTCTATCGTCACTTCTCGCCCTTCGTAGCCATCCACTTCGATTACCTTGCGTGTCAACACCCTTCCATTGACATTACTAGCAGCTCCTGAGATCGCGCCTTGATAAAAGGCTTCGATTTTATCCGTGGAGTCAGAGTGCACCGTCTCTGGTGGATAGGCGGTAGCATTCGCGAGGTAGAGTAAATTCTCATCCTCTTCTCCCCCTTCATACAGATAGAGATTCAAGGTCAAATCTCCCATCGGGCTTGGGATGCTTTGTTGCTGAAAGTCAGGCTTCGATGGAAAATTCGCTTTGAAAGTAAAAGCAAGATTATCTATGGCTCCTCCCTCTTGTGCATACATTGGGACTATGAATGCAGCGAGGAACAAGAGTATGAGAATTTTCTTTACACTTTTCATAATCGTTAGATGCTAATGACTTAAGATAAGTAGTATCCAATACGAAGGATTTCGGCAAATACACCTGCTGCTGTCACCTCTGCCCCTGCCCCAGGTCCTTTGACGACCAATGGGCGATCCTTGTATCGATTAGAAGTAAATACAATCATATTGTCACTACCAGACAAATTGTAAAAGGGGCTTTCTTCATCCAGTTTCTGCAACGTAATATAGGCCTTCTCTCCTTCCAGCGTCGCAACAAAGCGCAACACCTTGCCCTCTGCTTCCGCTTCTTGGCGAAGCTGCTCAAAGTAGCCGTCATGGTCGGGAAGAATTCTCATAAATTCATCTGCGGTCTCTGCGGCCATGCACTCGGGCGGCAAAATCTGCTCAATGTCAATGTCGGAAGGCTCTAGCTTAAGCCCAGACTCTCGTGCGAGGATCAGCAATTTTCGCGCAACATCTTTTCCACTAAGATCTATCCTCGGATCAGGTTCTGTAAACCCATTGGATTGCGCCTGCTTGACGATCTCACTGAAAGACATACCTGCCTTGAAAGAGTTGAAAATGAAAGAGAGAGAACCCGATAGAATTCCTTCAATTTTTAGGATGCGGTCTCCACTGTTAATCAGATCATTGAGCGTGGTCAAGACGGGAAGTCCTGCGCCTACGTTAGCCTCATAGAAGAACTTGACCGAATACTGATCGGCCAGCTCTTTGAGCGCATGAAAGCGACAGAAAGGGCCAGATACCGCGACATTGTTG
>JBCBFT010000098.1:0-26220 GCA_038527485.1 Bacteroidota bacterium | reverse complement strand
CTAGAAAATAAGCTACTGGCTTACAGCAAAGATCCTGAGACGGTATTGGACCCTGTAGATCTCGCTACCGTCGAGGCAGGGAAATTGGGCATGGCCGCTTGGAAAGGAGATAGCCTCAAACTAATCGAAGCCAGCCGCAAACACCGAGATAAGCTCCAACAAGTGCGTCAACGAAATCTCATGGGCTTTGGTGCTATGGGATTGGTGTTGTTAGTTGTGGTATTTCTCTTCTATCGAAGTGTACAAGAAAGTCAAGAAACGGAGCAATACTTGACGGAGCTTAATGACTCGCGGGTACTTACAGCCAAGGCAGCAGGCCTTTCTTCTATCGATCGTTCCCAGGCTATCCGAGTAGCCGAAATGGCCTGTGAAAAGGGAGGGGTAATCGTACACGAAGCGGAAGCCAAACTCCAAGAAATTTACAATCAAAGTGCTGCCTTCCCCTTCTATCGTCGCGTGATCGACTTGGCAGAAAGCGAGCTCCCTGATCCTATTTTTTTGGAGAAAATGACGCTTAGCCCCTTCAAAAATCATCTACTACTCTTTTATATAGACAGTACCGATACACGGACAGGCATTGTCTATGACCTCATACAAGAAACCGTTGCCAAACGAATCACGGGCTTTCGAGCCGCTTGCTGGACTGACAACGAGCAAAACCTCATCGTGCAGGAGGGAGAAAATAAATTGGCTTTATGGGATTGGGAAAATGTACAAGTGGGTAAATTCGTCACATTCAAAAAGCCCATTGAAGCTTTTTACTATCATCCCGAAAGAGAAAGGGTTCTGTTATCCTTGGAAAATGGAGATCTGCAAAGTCTAGATGTAGGCGACTTTGAAAATCAGGAAGTGAAAACCGGCTTTTTTCAAGCTCCTGAAAAACCCGTTTTCTATGACCTATCTCAAGATTTCTACATCAACGATGAGGGGATCGTTCGTCGTATCTCCAACAAACAGAACAAGCGCATTCCTCCAGAAACATGGACGCGTATCCAGTCCTACTTGGCCAGTGGACGAGAGGCTACTTTTTCGATTGATGCGCCCGAAGGTGTGGAAGCAGAAGGAGTTTTCGTCATCGATGCTTTTGGCGGGATGCGATTCCTCGATATTTTTGAAGCAAATGCACAAGCCCAGACCATCGCCGCCCACGGGCAACCCATTCGTCAATTCATTGTAGATGCACCTTACATTTATACATTTGCCTCTCCCAAAGGCAATCAAAAGGAAACGCCAGATTATGCCCTCAAAAAATGGAAATTAGGTATATTCGAACAACCTGTAAGCACATTTTTGGGAAGTACAGCTCCTTTCATTGGCATGTACAAAGATCCTGATACCAAGACGGTGTACACATTGGATCAAAAGGGCAAGTTGCGCATCTGGCCAGAATCCTCTCATAGCGGTTCCACTGAAATGCTGCGTAGGGACCTCCACATCCATGAAATAACAACGCTACCTGAAAATAAAAGATGGCACTTTTCTCCATCAGGTGACGTCGCTTTTGTAGAATTATCTAGTCGCCGCTGGGGACTTCACCTCGTGGAATTGGATACCACACTTCTGGCTGAAGAATCCATCCTTCAAGAAGGTTACCATGTTTCCTTCGCCTCAGACAGTCTTTTGTACCTTTGGCATCCTGAAGAACGCGTATTAGAGGCCGTTTGGGATTCGTCAGGACTTAGCGTCAGAGAAGTGGTGGGAGCAGGAATGGAAGACCTTTTATCCGATGGTACTTCAGATCCCTCTAAACTGTGGGGCCTCAAATCGAGTGGAGACAAACGCTGGTTGCTGACGGACTTGTTGGGATCGGGGCTCACTTACGACCTTACCAGTGATAGCATGACATTCATCAGGGGGAAAATCTCGAATTTTGGGAAAACATCTGATGCCATTCGTCTAGACATGATTGAAGAAAATGAAGGAGGCAAACAATTCTGGTCTGAGTGGCAGGTGGAGAATAATCGATTTGTCAGGGTCACTCTATTCGAAGAAGATGTTCAGACATTGGTAAATATCTCCGCCTCTCAACCTGACTTCTTCTATCAAAGTATCGGAGAGGAGTTTAAAGTCATAGGGAATAAAGCGGAACATGCGATCAGCATATATGACCATTACTTTGAAGAATGGCACAGCGTCGTTTTAAATACGTGGGGGCCCATACAACAATTAGCGTTGGAAACTCCTAACTCTATTGGCCATCAGGATGGAGGGACCATCGCGATCATCACTGCCAATGGGGAAGTTGTAGTCATCAATGGAAAAAACTACAAGCCCATATTTTCTACTGGGCCTAGTGCCCTCGTCACCCAACGCAATCAGTTGCTACCTAAATTCACACAGGTGGCATGTACAGATGAAGAATTGAGAATCTCGACTAATGGGCGTGACATCTACAACATACGACTTCCTGTATCTATAGAAGCCTGGCTCAATGAAGATCCTCTGCCCGTAATAGCACTTCCTGAAGCGAGGAAAGATGAGCTGTTGTATGGGAATTAATGGACGCTGCGACATTCCGAGATCTATGCCCCGTATCCATTTACAATCAGGAGATAGATGGTACCCTGTGTAATCATATAGCTACGCAGGGTACTCATGGTAACTTTTTCTTTTTATAACTTCCTATTGTTGCATCTCAGGAGGTATAGAGTAGTAGAATCGTTCATGGATGATTTTATCTCCTTCCCATTTTTGCACCCCAATTTCTTCCATTCTTACTTTACTCCCATCCTGAAAGGTGATTTCTGTCCACGACTCGACGGTTGTGATGCCTTCATCCTCATTGGCAGTGATCGCGCTGACGCCGCTTCCATGATAGTCTTTTACTGAGCCAAACCACTCTGCTAGCGCTTTCCGCTGCGCTTCTTTGCCATTTCGTGGCTCCGATAATCCGTCGATCACCACCACATCCTCATGGTAATACTGATCTAGCGCTTCCATCGCTTGTCCTTTATCGATCATGTCATACATCTGTCGAACTTTTGCTTGATAACTCATAAGGGAAGGATTTAGGTTTTGTTAAATGTTTCTTACTAAAAAACAGAGAATCATTTAGCAGGACATACGGAGTATTGAGGAATTGGTTTTAGTTTTTTGATTATTTTTTTAGCAAAAGCAAAATTAAATAGTATTTTGTACCAACAAAATGTAAACAACCTATGAAGACAAAAAGATTCAGCAATAAACCTATTCGACTACAAAATTTCGATTACCATACCTTGGGTGCTTATTTTGTTACTATATGTACTGCGGATAAGGAACAAAATCTTGGCTCAATAGAGAATAACCAGCCTAAACTATCAGTGATCGGGCATATCATCGAGCAAGAACTTAATTTTCACTGCAAAAAACGGACAGACACTGAACTTGGAGAATATGTGATCATGCCTGACCACGTACATGCTATTATATGGATTGTAGATGAAGAAGGAAAAGAAATGCCTAATTACCTTCACTTACCTCATACTTACGGATTCAAAGCCAAGTTCTCTAAATCAAAAGCAAGCCTAGGAACCATCATCAATCATTTTAAAGGGGGCGTTACTAAATCATTGAGAAATGCAGGCTTTACAGATTTCAAATGGCAACCAAGATTTTACGATCGTATCATCCGTAATCAAAAAGAATACATGAATACTGTAAAATATATTCGATCTAATCCCAAGGAATGGAACAATCCGTAGGCCCACCGCTATAGCGTGGGCAAAAAATAGGATTACATATTAGGATTATACCTAAACATCGTCTGAGCCACCGCTATAGCGTGGGCAAAAAATATCAGGCAAGACCATTGGGTCAACCGTTAGCCTCAAGCATAATTCGCTTGTAAACCCACACCTGAACGGTGGGCCTAAATTCGCATAAGCCCACGCCTTAGCGGTGGGCCTACGAAAAACCCCATGCACTCGCACGGGGTCTCTCAATCATCTTTCTATAATATTCAGGACTTACACGCCTACATACGCCTCGATCGGCGGGCAGGTGCAAATCACATTTCGGTCACCATAGGTGTTGTTGACGCGCTTGACGGTAGGCCAGAACTTATGCTGGTGCAAGCTCGGTACAGGCCAAGCCGCCTTCGAACGTGGATAGGCATGCTCCCACTCGTCAGCTGTTAGTTCCTCCACTGTGTGGGGCGCATTTTTCAAGACGTTGTCTTCGCGGTCGGCGATCCCCAACTCGACATCGCGAATTTCCTCGCGAATGGCCACCATCGCCTCGCAAAAACGATCCAACTCCGCTAAAGGCTCAGACTCCGTAGGCTCGATCATGATCGTTCCAGGTACAGGCCATGAGACCGTCGGTGCATGGAAACCATAGTCAATCAGACGCTTAGTGATATCGTCTACTTCTAGGCCCACTTTCTGCTTGAATACACGCAAGTCAATGATGAACTCGTGCGCGACACGGCCGTTTTTCCCTTGATAGAGGACCTCAAAGTTTGCCTCCAACTTCGCCTTCATATAGTTCGCATTCAGGATGGCATATTCTGTCGCATCCTTTACCCCTTCGCTACCCAATAGCTTGATGTAAGCATAAGAGATCAACAAGATCGATGTCGAACCAAATGGCGTAGCGGCAATAGCCGAAATACCTTGATCTCCCCCTGTCTCTACCAACTCATGCGTAGGCAGGAAAGGAACCAAATGCGCTGCCACTCCGATGGGGCCCATGCCAGGACCTCCACCACCATGTGGAATCGCAAATGTCTTGTGCAAGTTCAAGTGACAAACATCCGCCCCAATCTTGCCAGGAGAAGTCAATCCTACCTGCGCATTCATATTGGCACCGTCCATGTAGACTTGTCCTCCAAACTGATGCACTACCGCACAGGCTTCGACGATGTCCTCCTCAAATACACCGTGCGTCGAGGGATAGGTAATCATCATACATGCCAGATTATCCGCATGCTTCTCTGCTTTGGCGCGGAGATCGACCATGTCAATGTTGCCCATCTCGTCGCACTTCACGACGACGACCTTCATGCCAGCCATGACTGCAGACGCAGGATTGGTCCCGTGAGCAGAAGAAGGAATCAACGCAATATTTCTGTGGTGATCATTGCGGCTCTGATGATAGGCGCGAATGACCATCAAACCTGTATATTCACCTTGAGCACCTGAATTGGGCTGGAAGGACATACCTGCAAAACCTGTGATCTCACAAAGATCTCTTCCGAGCACATCCAGCAATTCAAAATAACCAACGGCTTGATCTTTGGGGATAAAAGGGTGCAAACGACCAAACTCTGGCCAGCTCACAGGAATCAATTCCGTGGCTGCATTGAGTTTCATCGTACATGATCCCAGCGGAATCATGGCATTATTCAGAGACAAATCTTTGTCCTCTAGATGGCGAATGTAGCGCATCATCGCCGTCTCCGAGTGGTACGCTTGGAAAACAGGATGTGTAAGATATGCTGTGTCACGCTGAAGCCCCTCGGGAATATAAGACGTATGCAATTCTAGCGACTGGAACTTCTCATATCGCTGCTCTTGCTGCATAGCATGTGCAAAGAGTCCCAAGATCATATCTACCTCCTCTAGAGAAGCTACCTCATCCAGCGAAATACCGACAACTCCTGCTGCTGCATAGCGGAAGTTGATTTCTTTCTCCTCCGCTAACTTGCGCAGATGATTTGCTTGCTCTTCTGTCAATTGAATGCTGAGCGTATCAAAGAAAGAAGCATTCAAGACATTTACGCCCATCTCCTTCAGTCCTTGATTCAGCAAACCTGTCAGCTTGTGAATGCGTTCAGCGATTCCCTTGATTCCTTGTGGACCATGATAGACGGCATACATAGAGGCCATGATCGCCAACAATGCCTGTGCTGTACAGATATTAGACGTCGCTTTGTCACGACGAATGTGCTGCTCACGTGTCTGCAGGGCCATGCGAAGTGCATTGTTTCCCGCAGCATCGATTGAGACACCGATGATACGTCCAGGCATCAAACGGAGGAACTCTTCATTCGAAGCAAAGTAAGCCGCATGTGGTCCGCCATATCCCATGGGTACACCGAAGCGCTGAGCGGAGCCCAATACGACATCTGCACCAAAGGTTCCAGGTGCTTTGAGCAGGGCCAAGCTCATCAAGTCAGCCGCGACGATCATGTAGCTGCCCTGCGCGTGCAGCTGCTCAGCGAGAGCTGCATAATCGTGGACCGCACCATGAGCATCAGGATACTGAACGATGGCAGCAAATACAGACTCCGTGATTTCGAACTCTGCTACAGGCTGGATCTTCAATTCAATTCCTACTCCATCTGCACGCGTCTTCAGTACGTCCAGTGTCTGCGGAAATAGTGTGTCTGCGACCAATAGTACATTGGCTTCCAGCTTACGATTTTTCTTTTTCTTCTGGCCATAGGTCATAGACATAGCCTCCGCAGCAGCTGTCCCCTCATCCAGGAGGGAAGCATTGGCTACAGGCAGTCCCGTGAAGTCGCTGATCATGGTCTGAAAGTTGAGCAGCGCTTCCAAACGACCCTGCGCGATCTCTGCCTGATAAGGGGTATACTGGGTATACCATCCAGGATTTTCGAAGATGTTGCGAAGGATCACAGTAGGTGTGATGGTGTCGTAGTACCCCATCCCAATGTACGAACGGAACACCTTGTTCTTGGAGGCGATCTCCTTGATATGTCCGAGGTATTCGTGCTCGCTCATGGGGGCTTGCGCGCGTAGGGGTTGGTCCAGGCGAATAGCAGCAGGAACGGTCTGGTCGATCAGCTCTTGTAGAGATGATGCGCCGACCACTTCCAACATATGACTAAGCTCGGCCTCATTAGGGCCTAAATGGCGTTTTACAAACGAATCAGGATGTGAAAGCATGTGTATCCTCTAGTTGAAATTTTGCACAAAAGTAAAAGGAAACAACAAGATTAGGAAATGAACGCATGCGCAAGACTTAAGGACGATCCTTTCTACTTATCTAAATACTATTGAAGAAATCTCGTGCTCAGAATCTACGCTTACTTTTCTCATTTCCGAAATAAATTTATTCAACTTTCAATATGTGAATTTGTTCCAAAATAATCATCGGATTCTACGTCAGAACTACGTAGTTTGCATCGAAAAATGTCTTTCCTTTGATAGATACCTTTAAACATAAGGGTCAGCGCAAGCGACTCATCGAACAATTGGCGCAGCGGGGCATCACAGATGAAGCTGTATTGGAAGCCATGGGAGTGATTCCCAGACATGGATTTGTAGAAAGCGCCTTTCGCGATGAGGCCTACGAGGACAAAGCCCTCCCGATCCACAATGATCAAACCATCAGCCAACCTTTTACCGTGGCTTTTCAGACGGAGCTATTGAAACTCAAGCCCAAGATGAAAGTCCTAGAGATTGGGACAGGCTCTGGTTACCAAGCAGCCATACTCGCGCAGATGGGCATGAAAGTCTTTTCGGTCGAAAGAGATCGTCGCCTGCATCTAGAAGCCAAATCGAGGCTAGAAGACCTTGAGTTGAAAGTCGAACTTTTTCATGGAGATGGAAGTAAGGGTTGGCCTGAAAAAATGGCATTTGATCGGATCATTGTCACCGCTGCCAGTCCCAGCATTCCGCTCCCCCTCAAAGAACAGCTTAAAAAAAATGGCCGATTGGTCATTCCCATCGGTACTTTGGACAAGCAAAAGATGACCCTCGTCACAAGAATCAACAAAAATGAGTGGCGAGAAGAACGCTTACAGGCATTTCGGTTTGTACCCTTGGTAGGTCAGTTCGGATTTAAGGAATGACATTTTTCATTTTTCATTTTTCATTTTTCATTTTTCATTTTTCATTTTTCATTTTTCATGGTGTACCTGCCTCACCAGCGTAGGTTTCATGAACAATGAAAAATGTTTTCTGAAGAATGATTCTGGTTTCATGAAGAATGAACTATGAACCATGTTCCCTGAAAAATGCCCCTTCTGGATAAGCTACTTTTACCAAAAACAGTCCCTTGGCTTCTGCGCTAGGCCCTGCTTGACTTCTTTCTCCACTTTCAATGATAGACTGGAATTTTTCTACTGACCAATCTCCTCTCCCTACGAGTAGCAAACTCCCCACAATGGCTCGAACCATTCCCCGAAGAAATCTATCAGCCTCAATATGAAATAATAGCAATTCATCTGTCACCTCCCATTCTGCGCGGGTGATAGAGCAGGTGTTGGTTTTATTGGCGCCATGTGCTTTACAAAAAGCACCAAACTCTGTGTAAGCTTTCAGGCTATCCGCTGCGGCTTGCATGGCTTCTAAGTCAGGCATCTTGCGGATCTTCATGGCTTGATGTCGATGGTGAACCGATTTCTTGACGGTAAGTTGATAGGTGTAGGCACGTGCTGTAGCGTCAAAGCGCGCATGCAATTCCTGATTTCTCGGTACATAAATTTCATTGACTGCCACATCAGCTGCCAAAATCCCATTGAGCCGATGGGCAGTATCCGTATGCAGTTCCTCAGGACCTTCTACCTGCACCATCAACTGTCTGGCATGGACGCCCGCATCTGTTCTCCCTGCACCCAATGTCTGCACATCTGCTCGCCAGAGCACGCTGAGCGCACGGTTCAACTCTTCCTGGACCGTCATCGCATTAGGTTGAATCTGCCAGCCCGCATAGTTTGTCCCGTCGTAAGCGATATCTAAAAAATAGCGCATATTTTCCCGAATCCTTGACACATTCCCACACTTCTTTGCTGGGTGGGAAGGATACTTTCTACTAATTTTATATTTTTGCTGCCCAATAAGAAAAGAAGCCATTCGTCCTATGGGTATGCTCCTTTTCCTGAATCAAGACACAATATTACCCCAATGATACAAAGAATACAATCTATCTTTCTTCTACTGGCTGCGGCAGCTATGATCACGACGATTTTTCTCCCTAGTTGGAGTTTTGTAGATGGAGAATTTCAAGAAGTCGTCTCAGGATTGATGATCGATGGGCCTGTGAATGACATCGCCTTTAACGCACATGAAGATGGAAGCAGAAATGCCTTTCACATGGGTTTTGTAGGAATGATGGGACTCAGTGGCGTACTGCTATTGGTTACGATTTTCCTTTTCAACGACCGAAAAAGACAAAGAACATTTGCCTATCTCTCTGTCATCCCTGCCATGGTCGGCCTCGTCATGCTCTTCCTTCTCACACAAAATGGACCTGAGATGATCGCTACAGATGCGGCGAGTAATCCTTCTTTTGGCGTGGGCCTTCCTGTAGTAGGTATCCTCTTGGCTGTCTTGGCTGCGCGATTCATTGACAAAGACCAAAAATTGGTAGACTCGCTCAATAGCGATAGAATTCGATAGAGATGAGCGCTAAGGATGAGCGGCAACCCAAACTTCCCCATCCTCAAATATTTCTTTTTTCCAGATAGGTACTGTCTCTTTTAAAGTATCGATGGCATACTGACACGCTTCAAAGGAAGCTGCGCGATGGGGTGTAGCTACAGCGATGATGACCGCAATTTCTTCTGGATGTAGCACCCCTACCCTATGGTGAATGGCAACATGCTCCGCAGGCCATTTTCTCATTACTTCCTCACGTATTTTCTCCATTTCCTTGACAGCCATAGCCTCGTAAGCTTCAAATTCTAATCGAATCACGGCTTTTCCCTTGGTCTGATCTCTGACAGTCCCGACAAATATATCAATGGCACCACAAGCAGGAGAGGTGACCATTTCCATGACTTGGCTTACAGAGAGCGGTTGATCGGATATTTGGACAAATGACATGAAGAGAATGAATTACAGTGATGGATGAAACATGAACCCTGAAAAATGCAAAATGTCCCTATCAACCTCCACTGACAGGTGGGATAATGGCCACTTCATCCTGAGGCTCGATGGCTTGTCCAGGAAGCGCATACGCCTCATTGATGGCAATCTTGATGCTTTTGACTGTCTGGAACCTAGGATACTGAGCAAGTAAGGCTTCCTGCAAACCTTCTACACTGGCCAGACCTTCCCATGAAAAATCTACCTCGCCTCCTCCCATGATGTCTCGGGCAATCCCAAATGCTTTCAGCTTTATATGCATGATTCAAAACTTTAACTTAGATTGGTGAATTCAACAGATTGAATCAGAATTTTATGTATCTCGTGTTCAAAGATAATTATCTCCATCTCATTGTCGATGGAGAAGATTTGGAAAAATTTCATCAAAATCATGAAATCGAAGAATCCGTAGTCATAGGTCATGCTGCTGGAGATAAATTTATATTTGCCCTCCGAACCAATTACTCTTACGAAAAACTCCACGTCAATCTCATCGCCAATGAGCTTCAGATATCTTTACCCAAAGCCTTGGCGCAAGACTGGGTAGAAGGGAAAGTGCCAATGATCGAACGTGTCTTGGATGTAGGGGAAGGGCGAGAACTGACCTTAAAAATTTCAAGAGAACCCATGGAAGAGGTAAATGAGTTCATGGAAGCGCAATCAGAATAAACAATTTTACTACAAAAGGATTCGTCACATATATCTGAATCCTTATTCTTCTTCCCAAGGGATTCTTATCTTTAGACTGTCAATCTTCATTCCGTCCACTACCACATGCCTGTTTCTCCCATCATTGATAATCACGGGCGCCCCATCGAATATGTTCGCTTGGCGGTGACAGATAGATGCAACCTACGTTGCTTCTACTGCATGCCAGAAGAGGGCATCCAATATATGAAGCGAAAGGCATTGTTGAGCTTTGAGGAAATGGAACGCCTGCTCAGAATTTTGGGGAGTATGGGTGTCTCCAAAGTTCGTATCACAGGTGGAGAGCCTTTCCTGAGGAAAAATCTGATCCAGTTTCTAGAAAAAATGGTAGAGATCCCAGGGATCGAACAATGGAATCTCACCACCAATGGTGTCCTCACCGAGGCCTACATTCCGCAACTCCTCTCGTTAGGTATACAGGCTGTCAACCTGAGCCTAGATACACTCGATAAAAATCGGTTTCATCAGATTACCCGAAGAGACGAATTGGAGAAAGTCATCCAATGTATGCATGCCTTACTTGCGGCAGGTATCACCACCAAGGTCAACGCTGTCGTCATGGCAGGAAAAAATACAGAGGATATTGTCCCGATGGTCCGCCTGACGCAGGATCTCCCGCTAGAAATGCGCTTCATCGAAGAGATGCCGTTCAACGGTTCGGCTTCTACCACGCCGCACAGCACGTGGTCAGCTCGACAGATCCTCGACCAGATCCAAGAGGTATTTCCCAACATTCACCCTCTTCCAAGCCCTCCCCATAGCACCGCAAAAAAATACCAGATCCCTGGCTTTCAGGGTCAAATTGGCATCATCGCTGCTTTCAGTCGAACTTTCTGTGGGTCGTGTAACCGCATTCGACTCACGCCACAGGGCACCCTCAAAACCTGCCTCTACGACGATGGTGTCCTCAATCTGCGAGACTTGATGCGAGAGGGTGCCAATGATGAAACCATCCAATTGGAACTGCGAAAGGCCTTTGGACAACGAGCAAAAGATGGCTGGGAAGCCGAACGCAACCGCAAAGGCTCCGACAACATCAGCGAATCTATGGCGACAATCGGGGGATAATGATGAAGGGACAGATGCGAAAGCAAGTGGGCACGGTATGGTGGGGAATGATCCTCCTTTTTGCTTGGAGCTGTAACAGCCCTGAGCCTCACGAGATCCGAATCGCTGTGGCTTCGAGTCTACAAGCTCCCATGCAAGAGATTGCCCACCGATGGGGAGAGGATCATCCTGAACTTCCTCCTCTTCACATCATCAGCGGAGCTTCGGGCATGTTGCGGAGCCAAATGGCAGCAGGCGCACCTTTTGATCTATTTTTACCTGCCGATGCTGCCTATGGGTGGAGCTTGTATGAAGAAGGCCTAAGTTCTGCTCCAGACACTTTCTTGCAAGGAAATTGCATCATCTGGCAAAAAGCCGAACGCGCCAAGCAAACGGTCCCAACAATCCTCCAACAAGCTGAGCGCATTGCGCTTCCCAATCCCGAGCTGGCACCCTACGGTAAAGCCAGTCGCGCGTGGCTGGAATCCCATGGATATTGGGAAGAGGTAGCCAGCAAGGCCGTCTACGGAACAAGCGTGAGTCAAGTCAATCAGTTTATCCAAAGCGGGAGTATCGACGTGGCGTTTACGGCACCATCTGCTGAAGCGCAGATCACTTCAGGTACATTCATTGAACCATCCTATGTACCTGAGGTTTATCATGTACTCGTACATCGTCTCTCTGCCCCAACGCAAAGGATCAACTGTTTGGGTTGGGTTGCAGATTATATAAAGGGAGAAAAAAGTAGACGTATATTTGAACAATATGGAATGCAGGTACGAGCCGTCGCACCTCATTAAAAGGACTTTTCTTCAGGCAATATGAACCTACATCCCCTATGGCTGAGCTTAGAACTGGCTGCACTGACTACAGTGATTTTGCTGGGATTGGGTGTAGTTATTGCTTATGGGGTGCATTTCTTTCAGTTTCCTGGGAAGGGGATTCTTCGCATGGCCATTAGCCTTCCGCTTGTCCTCCCTCCTACAGTCCTAGGATACTATCTGTTGATTGCCTTTCAACCTGAAGGGATATTCGGTTCATTTATTACAGGTGCTTTACACATCCCCCTCGCCTTTAGTTTTGGTGGACTGCTCTTGGGATCGGTGATCTTTAGTCTGCCATTTATGCTAGGGCCTGTTTTTTCTGCACTCAGACAAGTTCCTCAGCATTATATCGATTTGGCTTACACGATGGGAAAATCCAAATGGGTGACCTATTGGAAAGTTTCCCTGCCCATGATTCGTCCTGCCATCTGGTCGGGGGCTGCCATGAGTTTCGCACATACCATGGGGGAGTTTGGCGTCGTATGGATGATCGGAGGTAGCATCCCTGGAGAGACAAAAGTGGCTTCCATCGAGCTATTTGAACTCGTCGAAAGCATGCAATATGAAGCGGCTCAACAATACGCATGGATTTTGTTGGGCTTTTCGGTTGTCATCTTATTTTTGGTTCAATGGTTAGAGCGTAAAATAGGGTCGTAATGCTCGAGATAGATATCCATAAGCAATTAGACTCGGGAAAAGAATCCTTTGTACTTGAGGCCAAACTTCAGGTACAAGGAGGGGAAATCGTGGCACTCATGGGTCCCTCAGGTGCAGGAAAAACGACACTTTTGCAGATCCTGGCAGGACTGTCCGCAGCTGACAGAGGAAGTGTGAAGTTAAAAAACAGATCCTATCAAGACACGGCTAACCAGACCTTTCTCAAACCCCAAGACAGACAGATCGCCTACATCTTTCAAGAGGGAGGTTTATTTCCCCATATGACATTGGAAGAAAATTTACGGTTTGCCCTTCCCCCAGGTACCTCCTCCGAAACTTTGGAGACGAATCTCCACAAACTGGATCTAGCAGACATGAAGCAGCGTCGCCCTGATCAGCTTTCGGGAGGCCAAAGGCAAAGAGCTGTTCTATTGAGAGCGATGCTTCAGCAACCACATATGCTCCTAATGGACGAACCTTTGTCTGCACAGGACGAAGCGAGGAGAGCACAATTGGGGCATTTGATTCAAACATGGATCCGTCCCCTTCACATCCCTGTGATCTGGGTGAGCCACGATGCAGAAGAAGTTTTGAACGTTGCCGATCGTGTGGTGTATATGGAGGAAGGAAAAATACAACGCATTGATTCCCCCGAAAATATCCTGCTGACTCCTCCTACAGAAACATTGAGAGGAAGGGTATCAGAGGTGCAAAAAAACCTTATCATCGTGCAGATTGGCAGGCAGCAACTCAAGCTCCCTTATCAGGAAAAGGTAGAAAAAGGGGTATGGATCGACGTTTTTCCTCTATCGGGGACCTATCGCATCACAAAAAGTCCAAGTACAGACACGTAATACTTGGACCTTAGATTGTGAATATGGGTCGGAGATATTAGTTTTGATTGAATATTGTTTTCTTTGAATCTGGATAAAAACGAGGCAGAGATTTTTTCCTAATAGGAGATCCTACATCACCCCTCGTTTTTATTCGTGGCAAATGAGCATATAGCGAAACGACATCATGGCGAAAAAAAAATCTGGCCAAAATAGAAATAAGCCGACAGCAAAGGGCAGCAGCCCCAAGAAAAAGGCTCCTGCGGCAAACACTCCTCCTGCCCAATCTGCGAAGAAAAAAGCACCTTCAGGAGGCAGTAGCATGAGTCCTCAGATGCGCAACATCCTCTTGCAAGTAGGCTTGATTCTGGGATTTGTGGCCCTGCTATTCGTATACTTCAGCCCCGTCACCAAGGGAGAGGTATTGCAGATGTCGGATATCCAGCAGTTCTCCAATATGTCTCATGAGGTACGTGAGCATAGAGAAGCCACAGGAGAAGAGGCTTTTTGGACGGGCAGTATGTTTAGTGGGATGCCGACCTTTCTGACAGGCTTGGCCTTTCCCAATAATTTGTTTCGCTATATCAAAACAGGATTCATCACGTTATTTCCTAGCCCGATTTCCTATATTTTGTTGCACTTCCTTGGGTTTTTCTTCCTCCTTCGCACACTCAAAGTAGACCCGATATATTCCTTTTTAGGAAGTATGGCCTTTGCCTTTTCCTCCTACTTTTTCATCATCATGGAGGCAGGTCACACCTCCAAAGCCATCGTTATAGGGACCATTGCGCCCCTTGTTGCCGGGGTCATACAAGCTTATCGAGGCAAATACTTCATCGGTGGAGCCACCGTAGCTTTTTTTACAGCTCTGCAACTTAGTGCTAATCACGTGCAGATGTCCTACTACATGGGCCTCATGTTGGTCATTTATGGGATCTTCGTTTTGGTTGATGCCTTGAGAAACGAAGGACTGCCCCAATTCCTTTACGCAACAGGAGCCGTTTTTATCGCGGTCCTCATCGGTGTCACCCCCAACTTTGGCAATCTGTATTCAACCTATGAATACTCACAAGAAACCATCCGTGGCAAATCTGAACTTACGCCACCTGCTGGACAGAAAGAAAGTTCTGGCCTCGATATCGAATATGCCTACAGGTGGAGCTATGGTATAGATGAAAGTATGACGCTCCTTATTCCCAATTACATGGGAGGAGCCTCAGGTACGCAACTGGATCGCAATTCAGATGCAGCGAAAGATCTAAGAAAAATTATCGGGCAGGTTCCTGGTGCCATCCCGACCTATTGGGGAGATCAGCCATTTACTAGTGGGCCTGTCTATGTGGGGGCCATCATATGCTTCCTTTTCTTCTTGGGATTATTCCAAGTCAAAGGCCCGCTCAAGTGGTGGCTATTGACCGCTACGATCATGTCGCTCATGCTCTCATGGGGCCGTCATTTTCCCGCCCTCAATGAGTTCATGTTCTACAATTTCCCGCTGTACAACAAATTTCGTGCAGTGGCCATGATTTTGGTGATTGCTGAATTCACCATGCCCCTACTAGCTGTCTTGGGACTGTATCATACCATCAACTATGAAAAAAGCGGCTTCACCAAAGCACAGACTACACGCAATGTCTACATCGCTTTGGGAATTACGGGTGGGCTTTGTCTCCTCTTTGCCTTGATGGGTTCTGCTTTTTATGACTTCTCCGCAGCAGGAGACGCCCAATATGCCCGACAAAGTCAGGCCTTTGTGGACTTCTTGGAAGAATACCGTGCAGGTATGATGAGTAGCGATGCTTGGCGTTCGCTCGGATTCATTGTGGTGGCCGCAGCACTCATTTGGCTACACGTACAAGGTCAGTTGAAAAATGTCATGCTAGTAGTAGGTGGAATCTCTCTACTAACTTTGGTCGATCTCTGGGGTGTCAACCAGCGCTTCCTAGGTGAAGATGCCTTTGGCAAGCGTCAAAACTACAGTAAGGCTGTTCCTGGTCGTGTGGATCAGATGATCCTCCAGGATACCGACCCCCACTACCGCGTCGTAAACTTCACGCAAAATATCTTCAACTCTGCTGCAACAGCAGGCCTCCACAAAGACATCGGGGGGTATCACCCTGCCAAGCTCAGTCGATACAACGATTTGATCTCGAGACATATCCAACCCGAGCTCCAGGAGTTTGCAGGCGTACTACAACAGCCCAATGACAGTCTCCGCACGATCGGACTGCAAGGGCTGGGCGTGCTAAACATGCTGAACACCAAGTACATGATTCTGCAAAATGATCGTCCACCTTTCCGCAATCCCGCAGCCTTGGGCAACGCATGGACCATCAGCGAATATGTGCTGGTAGAAGATGCAGATGACGAAATTGCCAAGCTCAAAAATATCAATACCGCTACGCAAGCAACCATCGACAAGCGCTACGCCGATCAACTAAGTGGGATTCCTGCTCAGCGACCTAGGGAAAAGGCCATGGTCAATCTGACCAATTACTCTCCCAATGTCATGGCGTATGAGTTCCGCTCGAATCGCGATGAGTTGGTAATCTTCTCTGAGATCTACTACAATACAGACAAGGGTTGGAACGCCTACATAGATGGAGAGTTGGTGCCTCACTTCAGGGCCAATTATGTCTTACGGGGACTGAAGGTGCCTTCAGGTCGTCACAAGATCGAGTTTAAGATGGCCCCTCAGTCGTATTTCACAGGGGAGGCCATCGACTTAATTGGCTCTATCTTGGTATTGGTACTGACGGCGGGTGCGCTCTTCCTGGCCTTTCGCAGCCGCAAAACGGAGGGGGAATCAGCTGAAGCATAGCTCAGACTAGCAAGAACAGGAACGAATCGAAGGGTACATGGGGATTGTTCAACGTCAGGGACTTAAAAATAGCATCAGCTTATACATAGGCATTGTAGTGGGCTTTGTCTCACGGGTAATCATCTTTCCACGTGCGCTATCAGAGCAAGAAATCGGAGCGGTCATCAACATCATTTTTGTCGCTCAGATTTTTGCCCAGATTTCGTCCTGGGGCTTCCCCAGTATCATCGTTCGATTTTTTCCTTATTTCCGAGACAAAGCCCAGCGGCACAATGGTTTATTGTCCTTTGCGCTGCTGGTTTCTACTTTTATTTTCCTTCTGTTTTCCCTTCCATTCATCCTTATGCAGGATTGGGTGGTGGCGCAGTTTCCCGAGGCACCTCTCTTCAAAAAATATTATCCCTACATCATTGTCCTTGTCCTCATTTTTCTTTACTCGGGAATATTTGAGGCGATGCTACGCTCCTTATATAAGACGGTCGTCTCGACTTTTATCAAGGAAGTGTGCATCAAATCAGCAGGTGTCATCGCTATCTTAATTGCAGGAGCTCAATGGGTAGATATGGATGGCTTTGTGCTCCTGTACATTGGGACATTTGCGATAGGGATGGTCTTACAAGCTATCTATCTGGCCTACCTCAAACAGTTACACCTCCTCCCCTCGGCTTCCCGAAGGCTGAAACGCCTACGCAAAAGTCTACTCACCTACGGTGGTTTCTCAATGCTCGGCTATATGGGAGGGAACCTGCTCGCTTCCATTGATTCGCTGATGATCATCCAGATTCTGGGCGAAGCCCGAGCAGGAATTTATGTGACCGTAGTCCCGATTATCGCTGTAGTGATGGCCCCCCCCAAAGCCATTTATCAAGTGATTTTCCCCTTGGTGGCTGAGCAAGCCAAAGCTAAAGCATTTGATAAACTCAGCGTTCAATATCGTAGAACCTCCCTCATCACCCTGATCATGGGATTGTATGTCGGCGGCGGAATCATCGTGAATCGAGATGGATTTTTTGACATCATCGGAAATGAAGCGTACCGCGATGCTGAATATGCCTTGATTCTCTTGGTCCTAAGTCGCATCCCTGAGCTTGCTACAAGCATCAACGGTATGATTCTCCTCACTAGTAAGATGTATCGTTGGGATCTTGTCTTCAACTTACTCTTGGTAGGATTGGCCATCGGGACCAATATCATCTTTATCAAGATGTTTGACATCACGGGTGCTGCCTTCGCTACGTTGATCACTTTTATCCTCATCAATGCCCTTAGAACAGGCTTTGTCTACCACTACATGAAGATTCATCCTTTCACCTGGCCCATGTTGTGGGCACTCGGTCTGGGCGCTGTGGGTTTATGGATCATGGAGCAAATTCCCAATATCGATCCCTTCTGGCTGGATATTCCTCTACGTTCAGGTTTGTACACTTTGCTCTTTGCCCTCCCTGTTCTCCTTCTCAAGATCAGCCCTGATATCAACAATTGGGTGCTGAAGGTGTGGAATCGTGTGAGGGGGTAGTACTACGGTAGCACCAACGAGACATTGGCGCTGGCGAGGCAAGTCCCATCTGCTACCGTTCAAATTGCCAATTTTAGATATATTGTGTTTGATCGTCTAAAATTGCGTAGTTTTAATTCGATCGGAACCCATTGTTATTACTCAAATATCCACTTAACCACCTCGCAATCCATTATGCTTCATGTTTGATCTTGAAAAATGGCAGGAAATTTTTACGGCAATGGGCCAGAACAAGCTTCGCACTATTGCCACTGGTTTTGGGGTATTTTGGGGTATTATGATGCTTGTGATCCTTCTTGGGGCTGGGAAAGGCCTGGAGAACGGGGCACGTGAAAGCTCTATCCTCGACGCCATCAACAGTATTTGGTTCATTCCTCAACAAACCTCTATGCCCTACAAAGGCATGAAACCTGGTCGACGCTTCCAATTCACCATAGAAGACCTCGATTACATCCGCGATCACGTAAAAGGAATAGAATACATGTCTCCTGAAAATGGAGCATTCGGAGGAAATTTGGTGAAATACAAGAATAATGCGGACTACTTCTCGATCATCGCAGGAGCTGAAGAGTACTTCTCCATCAAGGTCAACCAGGAATACTACGCAGGAAGGAAAATCAACTTCCAGGACAATGAAGATGGACGAAAGGTCTGCGTGATAGGCGATAAAGTAGCGGAGGTCTTGTTTACCAATGGAGAAGATCCTGTAGGGAAATATATCACCATCCGTGACATTGCCTTTCGCATCATCGGTCTTTTTCACGACGATGGATGGGGCGGACAATTTGCCGAGCGTATTTACATTCCTTTCTCTACCTACCAGCAGACCTTCAACGCCACAGACAACGTCTCGCTTTTTGCTGTGACCAATATGCCAGGCTTTGACTCTTATAAGATGGAGTCCGAGATCGAGCAAATCATCCGTCAGCGTTATGCCATCCATCCCGATGATGAGCAGGCACTCATGGTACATAATCAGCAGCGTCAATACAATGAAATTTCCAATGTCATGATTGGAATTCGTGCCATCATATGGTTTGTAAGTATAGGTACGTTGATTGCAGGGATCATGGGGATCAGTAACATCATGATCATTGTCGTCAATGAGCGAACACGCGAGATCGGCATACGCAAAGCCTTGGGTGCAACACCAGGCTCCATCGTGACGCTGGTTCTACTCGAAGCACTTACCATCACAGGAGTCGCAGGTTTATTGGGACTATGGGCTGGCTTGGGAGCTGTCGAGGGAGTCGCCTCCCTCATGGAAGCTACAGGGGGCAACAGTGATTTCTTCCGAAATCCTGAAGTCAATGTGCAAGTGGTCGTCTCAGCCTTGGTCATCCTGGTTCTTTCAGGTTTGTTTGCTGGATGGGTTCCTGCCAGACGTGCTGCGCGGATGCGTCCCATTGAAGCCTTACAGGCAAAATAACCGTAAGCCAACGTCGCGAGGCTCACATTCCCTTTATTTTCATTCACACAAAATATCTTTGAGGGAAACACCATCCCTTTGCATATATCAATAGCCAGGACTATGTTTGATCTAGAAAAATGGCAAGAAATATTTCATATCCTCGGTAAGAATCGCCTACGTGTTATCCTGACGGGTATCGGCGTATTCTGGGGAATCTTCATGCTCGTCATTCTCATGGGGGCAAGTTCTGGGCTGGAAAATGGTGTCAACAGTACCATCTCAGCCAATCGTAATGCCGTCTTCATGTGGACCAATGAGACCTCACTCCCTTACAAAGGCTTTTTGCCAGGGAGAGAACCCGACCTCACGCTGGAAGACTACGAAGCTATCAAGCGAACCATACCTGAAATCGATGCCCTTAGTCCTCGTGTAGTCGCCCGCCGAGACATCATCATGCAGAGAGGGACAAAGTCCAGTTCATTCAGAATATTTGGAGACTATCCTGACATCAGCGAGGTCATGGCAATGGACATGATCAAAGGAAGATTCCTCAATATGGATGACATCAAAGAATATCGAAAGATCTGTGTCATTGGAAAACGCGTGCAAGAAGTTTTATTTGAGCCTGAAGAGGAGCCTGTAGGAGACTACATCCAAATCAATGGGATTCATTTCAAAGTAGTAGGCGTGTTTGATTCGCCCATGCGCGGAGAAGCTGCCCGTGATGCCATTCAGACCATTTATATACCGACAACTGCTTTTCAGAAAGTCTTTAACTTAGGAAATAGCATTTATTGGTTTGCCATGACCCCTAAGCCAGGAAAGTCCTCATTTGTTTTGGAAGAGAAAGCCAAAGTCTTGCTTTCCACACGCCACAATATCCATCCCGAAGATCCCAGCGCCATTCGATCCGAAAACCTCGAAGAAAATTTCAAGGAAGGAGAAATGATTCTCGGTTCGATCCGTGCCTTCGGCTGGTTGGTCTCCATCATGACGATCATCGCAGGTATGGTCGGCCTCGCCAACATCATGATGATCACCGTGAAAGACCGAACCAAGGAGCTAGGGATACGCAAAGCGATGGGCGCCACTCCTGCCTCCATCATCTCTATGATCATCTCTGAAGCCCTCTTTTTGACGCTTATAACAGGCTATTTGGGACTCATTGCAGGAATTGGCGTCGTCAGCTTTTTTGACAGCATTACCCAGGACGCGGGCATCGACATGTTTTACCATCCTGAGATTAGTTTCTCTACAGTCATGTGGGCCATGGGTGTCCTTTTGGCTACAGGAAGTCTCGCAGGGCTCATTCCTGCCTTAAAAGCTGCCAGAATGAAGCCGACGTATGCATTGAGTGATGAGTAAAACAACTCAAACTCAATTGGTTTCATGAATAAAGTAAAAGGGCGTTTTTCTACGAGTTGAGCGCCCTTCTTCTTACCCAAAGGAGTATCGTGATGCCCAATATCAACAAGGCACCTGCAGTTAGCCAGATCATTAGAAGCCCGTTTCGAGTTTCTAAAGGTGCTTCATCTCCCATCAAAACATAGCCAGACCAATAGAAAGGAGCCGCATACTCTGAGCGTTCCTGAATCAGTTGAAGCTTGGCCTCTCTCAAGGCAGAGGATTTCGTTTTTCCCTCCTTCATCTTTTCATAGAAAGACCGCATGAGCAAGGCACTGCCTTCGTCACTGACACTCCAAAGTGTGGTAAGCAAGGATTTTACGCCCGCCTGTGTAAACCCACGCGCAAGCGATGCCACGCCCTCTCCCTCGTATAGTTTACCGATGCCTGTCTCACAAGCAGAGAGTACGACGAGTTCGGCTTGGACCTGCTGCTGAAACAAGTCCGAAAGATAAAGTCCCGATATTCCAGGATAGCTTCTTCCCTCCCAGAGGATGGAATCTTCTTTTCCCCAAAAAGCTAAAAATGATCCTTGAGGAAAACGATCATTGACCTTCCCATGTGTGGCCAGATGCACAATCTGATAATCTGATACATGATTCCAAAAAGCATCTAAAGTAGCAGCAGAATCTATCCATGCCGCTCCTCCCCATATGTCCACGACATCTAAGGCTTCCCTACGATTATGAACCAGAGGCCCTAAAAAACCACTTCTGAATCGCTCAGCACTGGTATATGCATTTTCTGCGCTGGGAAAATCAGGGGCTATTGCCATGACTCCTCGCGTGCGTCTCTGATTCACTCTAGGCTGTTTGGCATCGATCCAAGCTGTAGCTGAAAAGGCATAGGAGATCTCTTTTTCCTTCAGTAAAAAGGGGTAGGAATGATAAGGTAAATCAGGATCTATCGACTCCGTGAGCAGCGCCTCGAAGGGTAGATAGGACAAAATACCATCAGGTACGATGATGAGTTGAGAAGGTAAGTAAGACTGAATAGGTGCTATCCATTCGTTGTATAGCTGATGTGCGCTTGCTGAATATGCAGTCTGATCACTAGGAGCGCTCCCCATAAAAGGTAAATAAATAGCCTGCCGAAAATCCTGTATATCTGCTAAGTTTCCTTCATCTATGGCAAAAGAGTGGATCACGAATGTGTCACGCGTGAGGATTAAAGCATAAGCTTTTTCATCTCCTAGCACATAGGTGAGCATCCCTGCGTCCTCCTCCAAGCTTTGCTGTACTTCTGTCCTAGATACAATCTGACGTTCATACACCCGCTGGTAGTACAGTTGATAGTCCGCCTGAAAGATCTCCCTTATAGAATCCGCCTTGAAACGCTGACGAAATAACTGGTCGGATAGCCCCTGTTTTCTTTCCTCTGAGATGCTCTCCCCTAATTGTCGTTCCAGTCTCGCAACTTCACTTTCGACTTGACGCTTTTCACGCACCAACGAAATCGGAGCCAAACCATAGGTTTCCACTCGGTTTTCATGTAGGCTTTGATTGAGCAAGGCACTCTTGGCTTGTTCGGCGATGTACCAGACTTTGTCTAGCAGAGGAAAACGAGGGTCTTGAGATGCCAGTTGGTAGCTTGCCTCAATGGCTGCGGGATAGATATCCGCAAACTTTTCTCGAAACTGTAGTTGAGCATCTTTCTCCTGCAAGACCCCCTCCAAAGAACGAATGTTTTGGATACAAGCATCGAACAAATCCATGGCCTTCTGATGCATTCCTTCCTTGGCACAAAAGAGCGCAAACGATCTGTCGAGGCCTATGCGGTTTAGTAAGAGTATAGGCTCTTTCGGATCTAAATAAGTTTGAGCCAGCAGAAAGTTTTCTTCTGCTTCCTTCGACCTATCAAGATTGGCCATTATCTCTGCTTTTGCTTTATACAAATAGCCAAATTTAATGGGCGAAGTCTTATCTTCTCTGCTTTCTAATAACCGTTGCCCTTCAGTAACCATTTCCAGCGCGAGATCATATTTTCCTAAATCCCTGTAAAATTCTCCTACATTTATATAAGTCTGAATGACCAAAGGATGATTGGGGGCATAATAGTTTTTGTAAAGTTCGAGGCATCGTAGCGAATAAGAAAGTGCCTCTTCTTTTTTCCCCAATCGAGAATAAGCCACAGAGAAATTATTATTGATATTGGCTTCAAAACTGGGGCTGAGTATCCCCAGCTCCCGCGTGAGATTTTGTGTAAATTCTAATTGGTCAATGGCTTCCTCATACCTTCGTGATCTGCTATACAGGATGGCGAAATTATAATAATCAGAAACCAATTGGATCGATTTAGGCCCCATGAAGGCTACTTTAATTTCTATCGTTTTCTTTAGATAGGTAATGGCCTTGGGTAGGTCTCCTTTGAGATGGTAAAGACGGGCAAAACTATTGTACACTTCTGCAACTTCTGGATGCTTAGGTCCTACGACTTCTTTCGCGATTTTTAATGCCTTGCGTGCGTAGCGCTCAGCTTCCTTGTAGTTTCCCAAAGGGATATAGACATTTACTTTACTTAGCAAAGCTTTGGCATACATCAGGGAGGTGTTCCCAAAGCCCTCTTCGATGACTTCTACACATTTCTCAGCATACTTTAGTGCCTCTGCATACCGTCCCTGGCTACTCAGGCATTGATTTAGGTTGCCATACGCTTTCCCGGCTTCGGGCGGGAGAGGATCTTGCTGTTCAAATAGCTTAGCAGACTCTAAAAAGTATCCCTCTGCTTGCACATAGTCCTTTAAACGTATATAGGTCATACCAATATGAAACAATGCTATGGGCATGACGGAGCTGATCTCTGCTTTTTTACATAAATCCACTGCATCTGAAAAGTCTTTGATAGCAGGCTGCCATTTTCCCTGCTCCCTGCGCACGACACCTCTATCAATCAACAATTGTATCTGCCTGTAGGATGTAGGCTCCTTTTGGGCTAAATGCAGGACGAGCGCCTGGTTGTATGTATCCTCAGCCTTACCATACTGCATCAGATAATTATAATTTCGGCCCATGCTCCCCTTCATCGCCACAAGCTTATGTACATCCTCAGGCTTCCATTTCTCTATCAAGCTATAGGTCTCCTTCAAAATCTCATTGGCCCCAACAAAATCCCTTTTTTTGCTCAGTAAGCCCGCAGCTTTAGATTTGCTGAGATACCCCCGCCATACCATCACAGTGTCACCCTCTACAACAGCCGACCAAAAGGCATCAGCCGCTAGCTTGAAATACGTATAGGCACTGTCAAATTGAGCAGAATCCTTAAGGGTTTGTGCCTTCACCCAGTGTGCATGTGCCTGTGTAGTATCCACTTGCCCATGAACCTGGCTAGGAAAAAAGGTAAGCGTAGCAAGAAAAATTAGAAAAAAAGTAAAAACTGAATCTTGCATGTTGATGATTCTACAGCGTAGTCGTCTCATAGGGAGAATCAAAGTTAATTTTCTTAGAGCTAAAAGATACAAATATGAAAAAAACCATCACCACTATTATTTTCCTACTCAGTCTCAGCTTGAGTGCGTGGAGCCAGGAAGTCCAAACAGCCACGATCAGTCCTACCTTTAATGACATTCCTTTTTCTTCAATGGAAGTAGAGGGAGAGCTTTTTCACGAAGGAAATATATACCTCGAACTCAACCTACAGCGCAAAGGAGCTATCCAGCAAAACCTCGGCAAGGTAAAGACAGGAGGAAAAGACGAAAAGACGATCCCCGCCAAAGCTTTTGTAAAATTAGACAACAACCTACAAGTCGAAGTCCAAGATTTCTTTTTCTACAAAACCCTTCTACAAGGAAAAGTCACCTACCTGAAAGCGCCTATCAAAAAGGGACAAATGGATGTACTTGCTCCTGCTGAATCCATCGTGCCTGAAGAGAAATTAGAGAGCAAAAGTGAGAATTTCTTTCCAACTGTATCTGAGGCGTCCCTAACACGTTCTGCAGGTAATGATTATGAAGTCCCTCATATTCAGCCTAAAGTAGGACTTACCCTCAAAGGGGTCAAAGGACTTAAGATCAAATATATGGAACCCAGCCAATACGGATTCATCAAAAAGGACGAAAAAGAGTACCCTCTCAGCAACCAGGATTTAGGCCTCAATGAAAGTGAATCTTTTTTCTTTGGTTCATATGGGCAACAGACGGCGGTAGATAAGATCTCTGGTTATAGCTATGGACTATTTGGGATCAATGTCAAAAAGGATAAAACTGATATTCAATTCCGTCGCCATTTAGTCTATGTCATTAGCCAGGAGGGAAAGGTAAAAACCCATGAGCTAGAAAGTGAAAAACCGCTTGTAGCCAGCGGAACAGAACTGATCTATGCACCACTCAACCAAAATCCACGTCCTGTCGAAAAAGTCATCTTCTTCCAGCGGGAGGTCAAACGAAAGTCAAACCCTAATCCCAACAAACGCAACCAACGGATTCTGGTGTTGGATGCCAAAGGAGAACTCGAACGCAACTACTTTTTTGAACGAAAGGAGAACTACTTTAAGTACGCCCTCACAGAAAATCTCCCTAATGGAGACATCTTTTTCATGGCATCTGGGAGCAATCCTTCGGGTATCGCTTATTATGTTTTTGGAGAAAATGGACTTAAAAAGGGAGAGATCATTGAATCAGATCATCCTTTGATGAAGAAAATGAAGTTTCCCCGTGCCCTCATTGGAGATTTCCGCCTATTTGTCTACCAAAAGGATCTGCTTCCCGACGGAAGTATGTTATTGTCTACACGTGTAAAATCTCATGCCGTGGTAGCAGGTGTGGCGGTCAAAGATTATGGAAAGATGTTTCTCAAAATCGGAAACGATGGCAGCATCGTAGATGGAATCTTCCTTTCTAAGGAAAAGGCTGAAGGATCACAAGTAGAGGTCAGTGAATACATCCTCGCCCGCAATGAAAAAGAGGACATCTATCTGGAAGAAAGTGAGATCCGCATGCGATTTGGAGAAGGAGAAAGTGCCCCTGTTTTAACAGCAAGTGTAGGTCGCCTGATCTATGTCGATAAAGAGACGTTAGAGGTAAAAATCACCAAGCTGTACGGCGGAGAAAATCGCTACTTCAAGATTTTGAAAATCGATAAAGAGAATCGCCAACTCTTCACCCTATTTGAGCATCCTTTACATATGGACCCCATCCATATCGGCAAGTATAGTTACTGATGCTGACTGGCTAAGACTTAGCGCATTTCTGTGAGCCATCTCCTTCGGGGGGTGGCTCTATTTTTTTAGCTATAGAAAGGAGGTATA
>JBCBFT010000097.1:0-26384 GCA_038527485.1 Bacteroidota bacterium | reverse complement strand
GAGTCAAAGTATAAGAAAACCAAGCGCAAGCTAGAGGCACAGCCGACACGAGATGATTCCTACCATCGGAAGATGCTCAGGCTGAAAATGGAGCTTTTACCCTTTACCATAAAGTATGATTTACCAAGCTATAGTGCCGCTTTATTGGAGGTGATGGAACAGTTCCACATGACGAACCTCCATGAGCGATTCAAATATACCATGATGATAGGTAATCACATACATGGCTATAATGATGACCGCTACAATGAAAAGATCCAAGAATACTTTAACCAATATCTTAGTAGACTGAGAGCAGAAGAGGTAGATCATGATCCTGTTTTGAGGATTTACTATAAGTTGATCTTACTCCAAAGTGGTGAGGATTTTCCTAATGGTTTAGAAAAAGATCTACGAGATCACCTTCATCTTTTTAGGCGAAGCTATCAAGGAGATATGTATGCGGCATTTATCAACCACCACCTAAGAGTATCCCCTGTAAGGAGTAATGAGATTGAGTATAATAAGCGAACAGTTGAACTAATTGAATGGGGAATAAGTGAGCGCTGGGTCTATGTAGAGGATACGATTCGAGACATCGTATTTAGAACACTTATTTCCTCTTGTATCTGTTCTAATCAAGTTGAGTTAGGAGAATACTATCTGGAGACCTTAAAAGAGGATCTTTTAAAGGAAGTAAAAGAAGGAACCTACACTTATTGTAAGGGAGCCATTCGAATGGCGCAGAAACGATACAAAGAAGCCTTGAAGCTTTTGAATAAGAAGTTTTCAAGAGTTGGAATAGATATAAGAGCTAGATGGAGAGTAATTGTCATTCGGTATGAGACAGGGCAACGTGTTGAGCTGGAAAATGAAATTAGGACACTTATTTCATGCATAGAGAGAGTAGAGAGTCTGAATTCGAAGCTCAGGAAATCCTTAATAAGCGAGTTGAGGATGTTGGATGGTTTGATTCGATCATTCAAAAGAGATGACCTACATAAGCTCAGACAGAAGGTCCTAGAAACAACTCCATTAATTGATCGCACCTGGCTCCTCGAAAAAATCGATGAAAAACTGAATTGCGTCTACACGCCTCTGCTAGACTGAAGGTGGTATAGACTCATCACTCCTAAACGTATTTCTCTATCTCACGATAATCACACATAATGTTAGAAAAACGCAAATTATGGAAGCTGATGCGGCTCTTCGACAAGCGAGAGCAAAGCAAAGTCAGCTACTGGCTCAAGGGAGAGCTGCGGGGCCATCATGGGGCGACCTATCAGCTGTTTGAGTTGATGTGCGATCCAGAAGTAAGCATTGAGCAGATCTGGGCTTCGCTCTATCCGCATAAGGCACTACCGGAGCGGCCTTTCTATGATTCGAGTTTTCGGCGGTTAGAGCACTCGTTGTCGGGATTGTTGGAGACTTGGTTGGCGATTGACTCCTTCAGACAAGAAGGGAAAGAGATGGACCACCATTTGTTGCGAGCGCTGAACAGAAGAAATGCGAAGGAGCTATTTTCTGCGAAATATAAGAAGGTAAGGAGAAGGTTAGAGGAGCAACCAGCTAGAGATAGTTCTTACCACCGGGAGTTGTATCGACTGACGGAAGAACACCTCATATATCTGATGAAGTTTGATAAGCTCCGTTATCGGTCTACTTCATCTGGCTTACTAGAGAAGTGGGAGCAAACAGTTGTACATGAGAGGCTAAGACATGGATTGACGGCAATAAATAGCTTATCTACTTTTCATGACGCAACATACGAAGGTTGTGCTAGTAAGTACTTGGCAAACACGCAAAAGTGGTTAGATATAAAGAGGGTGGATAATGACCCTGTGTTAAAAATTTATTATCACCTTATTTTATTGATCAGTGGCCGTGGAGATGTTTGGCTTATGGAGAAAGAGCTAAAAGAAAATTTACACCTCTTTAGTGCGATAGACCAGATCAACGTTTACACTACATTCTTGAACTATTGTTTTAGGAGATCTGTAACGGATAGTAGTCCTGAGTTGCTCCAAAAGATTTTGACTCTATTAGAGTGGGGGCTAGAGAAGAGACTTATATATCTCAGAGGGACACTTCGGGAGACTATGTATAGGAGTCTTATTATGAGTTGTATTTTTTCTCACCAATTGGAGTTGGGCGAATATTATCTGGAGAAATTAAAAGAGGATCTATTGCCAGAAATTAGGGACGAAGTGTATAGCTATACTAAAGGTAGACTTTTAGTAGCCAAAGGGGAATATCATGAAGCCACGAAGTATTTGTATAAGAAATTTAGACTACCCAGGTTAGAATTTCGTGCGCGAAAGTTGATGATTCAGATAAAGTATGAAAGAGGAGAGCGAGTAGAACTGGAGAATGAAATTCGTGCCTTATTACTGTATTCAGAGAGGAGTAAGACCTTGCATAGGGTCCTTAGAAATCAAATAAAAAAAGAATATAAACTTTTGGATCGCTTGATTCAGTCTTTTAGGAAGGATGACTTACTCAGGCTTCGAGAAGAAGTCTCAGAATTAAACACTCTTTTCGATCGCAACTGGCTCCTCGAGAAAATCGATGAAAAACTGAATTGTGTCCACACGCCTCTGCTAGACTGAAGGTGTTATAGACTCATCACTCCTGAACGGATCAAAATTCTACCTACGACTATTTCTCTATCTCACGATCATCACACACACACAATGCTAGAAAAACGCAAATTATGGAAGCTAATGCGGCTCTTCGACAAGCGAGAGCAGAGCAAGGTGAGCTACTGGCTCAAGGGCGAGCTGCGGGGCCATCATGGAGCGACGTATCAGCTGTTTGAGTTGATGTGCGACCCAGAGGTAAGTATCGAGCAGATCTGGACTTCGCTCTATCCTAAGAAGCCATTTCCTGAGCGGCCTTTCTATGATTCAGGCTTTCGGCGGTTGGAGCATTCGTTATCTGGGTTGTTGGAGACTTGGTTGGCGATAGATGCTTTTCGGAAGGATGAAGATGAGATTGAGTTGTACTTATTGAAAGCATTTAATAATCGTTGGGCAAAGGATCTATTTAAGTCAAAGTATAAGAAAGCCAAGCGGAAACTAGAGGCACAGCCTCAAAGGGATAATACTTATCATAGGAAATTGCATCAATTGCTACGTCTACAATTATCTCACGCTGCAGTCTTTGGCATACTAGGAGAGTATGGTCTCGCCTTAGTAGATGTTCTCAAACAGTTGGAAAAGGTTGTTACACACGAACAGATGCAACATATAATGCTTGCAAGGAATTATCTCCTTAGCCACAATAAGTATTTACATAAGGATTTGATTAAGAGTCACTTATATGTAATTCAAAATAAACTAAACAGGGATGAGATAGACAAAGATCCTGTACTTAGAGTATATAATAGGCTCATTAGATTTCTTGACGGAGAAGAAGTAGAGGGGAAGGTGGAAGAGGAGATACGAGAAGGATTTTCGCTATTTCATTGGGGGCAGCAGACAGATATATATATAGCCTTTCTTAATTATCATATTAGAAATATAAGAGGAGTGAATCATGTAGATTATCATAAGAAGATAGTAGAGATCCTTGAGTGGGGCATGGAAGTCAAGATTTTTGGTTCAGGTATAAATACAACAGAAACAATCTATAGGCACCTAATCATAGGTTGTATTCACTCCCATCAAGTCGAATTGGGAGAATATTATTTAGAAGTGTTAAAAGATGATCTCTTACTTGAAAATAGAGAGGAAATCTACCGCTATTGTAAAGGTCGACTTTATATGGCTCAGGGAAAATATACACATGCAGTTAGATGCTTGAATAAAAAATTTACGCACCTACGTATTGAGTACCGAGCGCGGAAGCACATGATTGAAATAAGGTATGAGCAGGGGGAGAGAATAGAATTAGAAAACGAGATCCGTACACTAATTCAATGTATAGAGAGGCAGGATTTATTAGCCGAAGTGCTTAAGAGAAATCTTAAGGAGAATCTTCAACTCCTAGACCGCTTGATTCGATCATTTAAGAGGAGTGAACTTCAAAAACTTAGGCAGGAGGTCAGAGAAAAGGATCTCCTTTCTGATCAAAACTGGCTCCTCGAAAAAATCGACGAAAAACTGAATTGTGTCTACACGCCTCTGCTAGACTGAAGGTGGTATAGACTCATCACTCCTAAACGGATCAAAATTCTACCTACGACTATTTCTCTATCTCACGATTATCACACACACAATGCTAGAAAAACGCAAATTATGGAAGCTGATGCGGCTCTTCGATAAGCGAGAGCAAAGCAAAGTCAGCTATTGGCTCAAGGGAGAGCTGCGGGGCCATCATGGGTCGACCTATCAGCTGTTTGAGTTGATGTGCGATCCAGAAGTAAGCATTGAGCAGATTTGGGCTTCTCTTTATCCGCATAAGGCACTACCGGAGCGGCCTTTCTATGATTCGGGTTTTCGGCGATTGGAGCATTCGTTGTCTGGGTTGTTGGAGACCTATATCGCGATACAAGCGTTTAGAAAGGATGAGGAGAGCATGGACCTTTTCTTATTGAGAGAGTTGGATCTTCTGCAAGCCAAGGGACTATTTGAGGCAAAATACAAAAAGGTAAGGAAGAAGTTGGAGGAGCAGCCTGTTAGAGACTACTCGTACCATAAGAAGTTATACAAACTATTAAAGATAAACATAGCATTTGTTAGGAAGTATGATATGACCAATTATGGCAAGGCTTTATTTGACATGATGTCACAGTTAAATTTAGCCACCAAGCATGAAAGGTTGAGAAATATACTTGCCACAAAGAACTATATCACGAGTTCAAATAATAAAACTCAAATTAAACGACTAAGAGATCTCTATAAACCACCAGAAATATGGTTGACTGCTAGAGAGATTCATCATGATCCGATATTTTACATTTGCTCTCAATTAGTTTTACTATTGAACGGTAAAGGCTCATTAGATGAATTTGAGAAGAATTTTCGAGAGAATATCCATTTATTTAGATCTGATTTTCAGGCAGAAATATATGTATTATTCACCAACTGCCATTTAAGAAGGGGGTTTCAAGATGAGGGGATGGCCTTTTACAAAAGGCGGATTAAAATGATAGAATGGGGATTAGAAGATAGATTTTTATTTGAAGGGGAAATATTACACGAGGTAGTTTATAGATCATTAATCACTATGTGCTACTATACGCAGCAGTTAGAGTTGGGAGAGTACTATTTACAGAATCTAAAGAACCACTTGATCGTAGAATTAAGAGAAGAGGTGTATACCTACTGTAAAGGAATGCTCCGAATGGCGCAAGGAGGGCATAAAGAAGCAATGAAATATTTGAACAGAAAATTCACTCATCCCCCACTCGATTTTAGGGCTAGGAAAATAGTCCTCATGCTCAAGTATGATCATGGAGAAAGGGTATCGTTAGAGAATGAAATTAGGGCCTTGACATCTTGGATAGAGAGAAGCACATATTTGAATTTGGAAATTAAGATAGAAGCTAAACTTGAACTACAGTTTTTGGATACTCTGATTCGATCATTTAAGAATAGTGAGTTACAGAAATTGAAAGAGAGATTGAGGGAATTGAAGGGGTTAGCTTATAGAAACTGGCTATTCGAAAAAATAGATGAAAAATTGAATTGTGTTCATACGCCTTTGCTGGACTGATTGTGCAGGTATCCGTGGAGGAATGGAATACAAGGAAGGAAATAAAAATAGAGATAGGAACGACTGGTCTGGTGGGGGGCTGATTTTTACTTTCAGATGATTGGTCTTCACATCTCATGATCTCAAAAGCTATGCTAGAGAAGCGAAAATTATGGAAGCTCATGCGACTCTTCGATGTCAAAGAGCAGGTGAAGGTAGGGCTATGGCTCAAGGGCGAGCTAGGCAAGAATCAGGAATCCACCTACCAGTTGTTTGAGCTGATGTGTAATAAGAAAGTTACTATCGAGCAGATCTGGGCTTCGCTCTATCCTAAGAAGGCATTTCCCGAGAAACCTTTTTATGATTCGGGCTTTCGGCGGTTGGAGCATTCCTTGTCGAGCTTGCTAGAGGTGTATTTGGCCTTTCAGGCCTTTAGGAGAGATGAGGAAGGGGTGGATCTTTATTTGTTGAGGGAATTGAATAATAGAGATGCTAAGGAGCTTTTTGCAGCTAAATATAAGAAGGCCAAGAAGAAGTTGGAGGATCAGCCTGTGAGGGATGAAACGTATCAAAGAAAGCTTTATAGGCTATTACTAGAGAGGGTACAATTTACAGTAAAATTTGAACCAAGGGATTATAAAGAAGCCTTCTTGGATATCATTAGACAATTTAGAACGACTCATATATACGAGAGAATGAGGGCTGCATTAAACCTTGACCATTATTTAACGACTTCGAAAAATAAAAAACAAATATCTGATATTCAGTCACTTGCTGAAGTTCCAAAAGATTGGCTCATGGACAAGAATCTTAAGCAGAATAAAGTATTAAATATCTACTATCAAATTAGTCTTATGAACAGGGGCAAGGACTTACCTGTTGGATTTGATAGACAAATAAGAGATAACATAAATCTATTTCACGAAAACGTCAGAAAAGATGTATACGTAATGCTGTTGAATTATCATGGTCGGCCTCGTATGAACGAAAATGAGCTTGAAAGGTATTATAAATTGGTAGAACTATATGAATGGGGGATAGGAGCGAAATTTTTATATATAGGAGACCTTCTGAGAGAAGTCGTTTACAGGAATTTAATATATTACTGTATTATGAGTGGGCAACTAGGTTTAGCAAGAAAGTATCTCGAAGATCTGAAAAAAGATCTTTCCCTAGATATTCGAGAAGAGGCATATATATTTAGTTTAGGAAGGATTTTGATGGCAGAGGAAAATTATTCAGATGCTAAAGTCTGTTTTCAGAAGAAGTTCTCCCGGTTAGATTGGGAAATAAGAGCTCGAAAATATTTAATTCAAATTCGATACGAAAAAGGAGAGAGAGATGAATTAGAAAATGAGATCCGTGCGTTGAACCTTTTTTTAGGTAGAAAAGAGGGTATTCACCCTAAGCTACAACTAAATATAGAGACCGAATTAAAAATGATTCATAAACTGATAAGAAGCTTTAAGACAAAAGAGTTATTACGACTCAAAACGGAAGTAAATGAAGATAATTTAATGTCAGACAAGAAGTGGATTTTAAATAAGATTGATGCAAAAATCCGATTACAAAAGTCCTCTATTTTGGATTAGAGATAAAGGGATGACTCACAGTGACTCCTATGAATCATCCCCTAAATCTAATATCTAAATCTCTTTAAGGACTTATATTGAATCTTGTTGACGTAACACCTTTATCAGTATTAACGATGATTAGATACACATCTGGATTTAAGTAAGGTAGTTGAGTAGATTGCTGATTAATTAGAGATGACTGCTGAATCAAAACATTGTGGTCATCATATAGATAATAATTAATAATGATTGGAGCATCTGGATCAGTACTATTTAATATTGATCCAGATTGTTCAATAACTATCTCAATATTATTTGAATTATTTCCTGTAGTATCGCTGAAAGTAGTATCACCAGAAGCACTTCTAGAATTATGATCTTCAAGTGATATTACAATATTCTGCCCATAACTCACTCCTATCCCCTGCGCAAATAAAAACAGTACGAAAATTACCTTGATTAAGCCTATAATTCTTCCTGTAGCGAATGTAGTATTCGTTGATTTCATGACAATAGTAAATTAGAATGTGGTAGATGATTGAATAGAGGTGAGAGAACGGGGTTTTTGGGTTGCGTTAAGTCAATTATTATATATCTAGTATATGTTATATTGAGGCGAAGATGGAGGGGGCTGTGAGGCTTCCATACTTGTCTCGGTAGTCTTTGATGACGTTCCAGATGGTGTTCTCATGGAGGGCTAGCTGCTGGGCCAAGGCCTTGATGATGGTGGTCTTGGTCAGGTGAGGTTTGACCATGGACAACTCCTCAAACTCCCGAATGATGGTGTAGTGACGGATGGTACGGTCTGGTATCAAGCCACGTGTGATCAGGAAGTCTACCATGGCTGTCGCTTGCCTAATCTCCATCTGTGCGGGGGACTGTGTGAAGAGGTCTCTGACGAAATGTTTAATGAAGAGTGATTGCATTGTCTTTTTGTTACATCTTCAAGGTGGGAGTTTTTTGTGGTATAATAAGACATAAAATTCGCGATTTGCTCAAAAATATAGGGGTATAATTTGTATTAAATATTTAATAATCAAATTTTTAAGTTTAAATATTGATCAAAAAAATTTGGATTTTAAACACTGAAAAAACTGGGAGTTTTCTGTAGTGAAAAATTCAAATTTCTATATTTATTTTTTCATATTAAACAAACTAGATTGTTTGATTAATTAATACATTAATATATCCACATATTTTCATGTAAAATTCAACAAGATGAGTTATTCATTATTGTTGTATTTCGAGGCGTTATTTGATGATTTTTTTGTGTTTTAGAAGGAGCCTTGTCTTTTTTGATTTTCTGGGAAGCCGATATTTATTGGTTAATCTATATATGTGGTTGTCTTTGATAGCCAGGTGGAAGTCTATGGGTGGTGGGTTTTATGTGTCATACGCTCTGAACATAGGACCCAACTCCACATGCTATATGGACCTATCTCTTCAGGACAATGAACCAACTGCATACCTCACAGAGTAGTATACGCTAAGTGAGTAAGACTACCTGCCGTAAAAATGTAAACATGTTGTACCCTAAAGCGGTTTCCTCCGTATACACTCAGGCATATATATTGCCATCATGATTCACACGTTTAAGCACTACATGAAACATTCACTCTTTTTGATCCTCCTAGGGCTTGGCATGAACGCCCTATTCTCCCAAAACCCTACCGACAACCAACTCCTCTGGCGAATCACCAGCCCCAACAATGAGGGGACGGAATCTTTCCTCTACGGAACCATGCACGTGCGCGATAGCCGCGCCTTTCAGTTCTCAGACTCTGTCCTCGCCGCCCTCTACCGGTCTGAGGTCTTCGCCATGGAGGTGGAGCCCGAAGAACTGATGGCCACCCTATTCCAAAATCCGCGAAGCCTGGACAGGTCCACGTTGCAAGATGTACTAGACGAGAAGACCTTTGAAAAGCTAGACAAACGCTTCCAAAAGCAACAAGGATTCTCCCTCAAAGGGATCAGTGCTACCAATCTCCGATTGATCGACCAGATGATGGACGACGGAGACGGACGCGAAGACGATAAGTCTACCTTTGTGGACGGCTATCTCTACCATCTGGCGAGAGGATGGGAAAAACGTGTGACTGGCATAGAAGATGTCGCCAATCAACTCGATTTGGTCGAAGGGAAGAAACTAACCATGGATCAAGAGGAGATCAAATCCTACCTTGAGTGGCGTCTCAAGCACGCAGATGAGCCAAGTCATATGGAGCAAATGACCCAAATCTATGAAAAAGGGGATCTGCAATCTATCGAAGACTGGGTAGATAAGCGATACGCCGACTTCAAAGACGATCTGCTCTTCAAACGCAACCTTGAGATGGCCGATAGCATCCAAGTGCTGGTCCGTCAAGCGCCCACCTTCATCGCGGTAGGTGCCGCACACCTGCCAGGAGAACTGGGCTTGATCACTCTCTTGCGTAAGGCAGGCTTCGACGTATCGGTGGTCCCCGCCACTTACACGGGATATAAGGATCAATTTGAATCGCTTCCTCTGAAACCCTTACCATGGACCTCCTATACCGAACCCTCCATTGGACTTGTCTACGAACTTCCCCTCAAACCTAATGCCCTGCGAGATGTAGGGAAGCCAGGACAAGAAATGAAGATGGCCATGGACATAGGGACGGGATATAGCTATATGGTGATGGGACTGGAGCTCCCTCCTGGCAAAAAGCCTCAAGAAGGTGCGGAGAACTATTTCTTCGAATTGATGGAGAAAGTATATCTCCAATCCATGGAGGAGAAAGGGGAGTTTGAGCTTGTACGCTCGCAGCCACTGGAAATGCCTTATGGAGTAGGGCGTGAGACCGAACTAAAGGAGGAGAACCAGGACATTCATATGCGCATGCGATCTTTCATCAGTGAAAGAGGATTGATTTTCTTAGTTGTATTTGGACAAGGTATAGATCCGTATGGAAAAGATCCTGAGCGATTTTTTGAAAGTATCTCTTTCAAAGAAATCGAGGCACAGCCTTATCAAACCGTTGTTTTAGAAAATCAAGCGATTCAGTTTGAGCTTCCTCAGAACTTTACACGGACGGTCCAAGTATCTCCAGTAGAGGGATATGAGCGTCCTATACAGATAATTTTATATCAGGCCTCTGATAAGAAGACAGGCATCAGCTTTTTGCACTCGATAACTACTTATCCACCTGGGATGACCTTTTATGATGACGACACCACCCTATCTACGATTGTCGAGCAAGGACTCTCGACTCTGCCCAATGCGAAGGTCCTCACAGATTCGTCTTTTGCTATCAATGGTTATCCTGCTAAGCAACTAACTGTGAGCTACGGTCCTAAAAGTTCATTAGGTGGGACCTTCCGATATGTTATGAGAGGGGCAAGAGTCTTTATTCAATGCACTGTTTACAAAAGAGGGCAAGAGCAGGCTGAGGGCGTCAAACGATATTTTGAGCAAATCAAATATTTAGACTATGTCCAGCCTGAATGGAAGACCTACACAGGAGATGATTTTCCTTATACCCTACAGGTCCCCTCCTCCTCTGTTATTACGTACGAACCCTTTGATGAGGACTCCAACTTCATCGACTCAAAGACGAGCCTTATCTATTTTCAGGATACGCTTTCGGCCGTGACGTATGTCCTTCAACACGAAGTTTGTTCTCCTTATTTCTATTCACGCAAGGGATTTACCTTGGACTCGCTCTATGCTGCTAATATGAAGGAGTGGGAAGAATTGGAAAATTTTCAAATATCGATCACAGATACACAGCACATTCGCATTCAGAACGATCCTGCGCTGATGATCAAAGGTGACCTACAAAAGACGCACAATCGACTTCAAGCCATCCTTATACAAAAGGGTCGTCACTATTTTGAGTGCTTTACTTTTTTACCTTCTGAGAGAGTGGATCATCCTGTGACGATGAAGTTTCTTGAATCACTAGATCTCAGCGAACTTGATGGATCATGGAATTACTATGAGAATAAGTTGCCGCTCATCCTTTCAGATATTGAAGCGACTGACTCTTTGAAGCAGAGTCGGGCGATTCGTACCCTTTACGCGCAAGGCTTGCAAGAAGGAGAGATACAACTGATCATTCAGAAGTTGGAATCGCTGGCCAAAAGTGAGGAAGCAGTCGGTATGGACGTCGTGGAAGTGCTGTTTGATAAGCTGGAAGAAGAGGAGAATACAGAATGGATTGCCCTGCTGAATGACTATCCAGACTTTTTCCTCCAAAATGAAACAGCCGCTTCTGAAGCACTCATGTATTTGGCTGGGTTGGAAGATGATGTCTACGATCCCTACATCAAACAACTCCTACGACAGCCGATTGATGGGTTAGAGTATGAGCGAACCCGATTGTTCACGAATCTCATTCAAAGCCCTACTGACCTCTCTACCTTTGCCGCGGATCTTTCTCCTCTCTTGAGTCAAGAAAAATGGCAGCGCCCATTGTCCCGTTTCCTCGTTCGGATTCAGGACTCGGGCTGGGTCAAGATCGATACATTTGGAAATTATCAGCAAGTGATATTTGATGCAACTGACCAAGCGGTAGTGGCGTTAGGGAAGATTGATACAGCTGACTATGAGGATATTCCTTATGATGAATACTACGAGTACGTATGGATCGCAGATGCTTTGGGAGCATTAGAAACAAATGAAACGGTGATCCAGAAGTTGCGAGAGCTAGAGCAGGCGCAGTTCCCACAGCTTTACAATGGCATTCGAGCGGCCTTGCTGGGACATGGAGAAGATCCTGATTTGCAGAAGACGGCAGAAGCCGTTCAAGATCCCTACTTCTTGTGGAGCATTTACGAGTTGTATGCAGAATATGATAAAGTAAAGCTGATTCCCAAGACTTATCGAGACCAGGCCCATATGGCAGAGGCCTATATGCATTACTATATAGGCGATTGGATGGATGACTACATCAGTCAAACGATTTTTAGGGAGAAGCGAGAGGTGGAGTTTTTGGGTAAAACATACACTGTGTACATCTACGATCTGGAGTATGAGGGGTACGCGTTGGGAATTTCAGGTTTATTCTCTAAAAAGGACGTCTTGCCCTATCAAGAAGGGGAGTACTTCTGTGACTATACATATCTAGACGAGGATAAGGATGTAGGAGAGCAGTTGGAGGAATTTTGGGAGAATTATTTGAAGTACCTGAAGTCAGAGGAGGAGAAGCGGAAGTAGGGTTTCTGAAAAAGGAAGGATACAGAGAAAACGAATAATTTAGATCCCGATCTTTGAGCTCGAGAATCGAAACCACCAGCCTACAGGGCCCCTCTAGGGTTCAGAATGGGTTCATTGTTCTGAAAGGACAGTGTCATATAGCATGTGGAGTTTAGTCCCATGCTCAAAGCTGACCAAAACATAAAAAAACAGATGAAGAGCCGGTTCTCCTCATCTGTTTTTGTTTGTGTTAGGATGGTTAATGCTAGTGTTGACGTTAGCTTGTGATAAGCTTGAGTTTGACCAGAGCGTCCTGGGAAGCCAATTGCTCTGCCGTTTTCTTATTTTTCCCTTCTCCAATACCGAGGGTTTCTTCTCCCACTATGGCCTGGATTCGGAAAATCTTGCCTCGTCCTTCCCCTATTTCCTCGATGACTTCAAACATGAGTTGCCCCATTTTGGTCTTCTGCACATGCTCAATCAGCTTGTTCTTGTAGCTGATGATTTGATTCTCTACGGTTTGTAGATGCACATGCGGTTCGAGGATCCGACTGTGTACAAACTCCTTGGTAGTCTCGTATCCAAGGTCCAGGAAGAGTGCACCGATAAAAGCTTCAAGGGCATCCCCATACATGGATTCGTTGAGCGAACCATTTTGGCGGTGCTTAATGAGGCTGTCAATCTGTAGCTTCCTACAAATCGCATTGAGCGACTTGCGATTCACGATCTTGGATCGCATCTCTGTGAGGAAACCTTCATCCTTGGTTGGGTAGATTTTGAAGAGAAATTCTGCAATGATGGAGTCTAGAATGGAGTCTCCCAGGAATTCCAGGCGCTCATTGCAGCCGCGTGCGGCATCTTTGCGTCTCCCAAACTTATTGTTGGATGAAGAGATTGAAGAACTGTGAGTCAAGGCCAGCCGATAGAGGAATATTTCTTTGGGAACAAAGCCAGCAACGGTAAATACATCCCGTGCGAGCGCTTTGTCTCTAGAAACATAAATGTTATAAAGCTGTCTAGGTGTCAACAAGATAAAACGATTATACCTACACAAAAATAAAGGGCCAAACTTCAAAATTCAAATGTACCTACCATCATCTGAGACAGTAAACAAGGTAACAAAGCTAAGAAAAAGATCTTAAAATGTTGAATACGAGGAATGTATAGAGTTTTCTATATGATGTATAGGGTAAAAATACACAATAGAAATACTTGAAAATGGTCTGATACTTTCCTTATTAAGAACGGTTTAGATCTATTTTCTGCCTTATTCCGAGTCTACCCTCCCTGTCGAGGCACACATGAATTGAAGTCTGGCCTATCGGTTAATTCTTGTCAGTCAATCTAGAGATCGACCTTCTTCAGCAAAACAGAAGCATTGTGCCCACCGAAGCCAAAAGTGTTGCTAATGGCTACGTTGACTGTACGCTTGACTGCTTCATTGAAGGTATAGTTGAGATCCAAATCGGGATCTGCTTCCTTAAAGTTGATCGTCGGTGGAACCATGCCATGAGTAATGGCAAATACACAGGCAATCGTCTCGATCGCTCCAGCGGCACCCAACAGGTGTCCCGTCATCGACTTTGTGGAGCTGATGTTGACATTGTGGGCATGATCTCCCCACACTTTTTTGATCGCCATAGATTCGCTCTTATCTCCCAGTGGAGTAGAGGTTCCGTGAACATTGATGTAATCTACATCTGCAGCGGTGAGTCCTGAATCCTGAAGTACATTGGTCATGACGCGCTTCGCACCTTCTCCCTCTGGGTGGGGAGCCGTAATGTGGTGCGCATCTGCAGACATGCCGATTCCGCCTAGTTCTGCGTAGATTTTTGCCCCACGCTTGATGGCGTGCTCATAGTCTTCCAGGATTAGGATTCCTGCACCTTCACCCATGACAAATCCGTCTCTTCTTGCATCAAAAGGTCGACTGGCTGACTCATACTCTTCGTTGTTTTCGGAGAGCGCCTTCATGGACTGGAAACCACCGATACCCGCTTGGGTAATCGCAGCTTCAGATCCACCTGCAAGCATGATGTCGGCATAGCCGTTTTTGATCATCATGAATGCATCAATGAGACAGTTTGTCGAGGTCGCACAAGCGGAGACAGCAGCATAATTTGGCCCCTGAAGTCCATACTTCATAGAAATATGGCCTGCAGCAATATCGATGATCATCTTCGGGATGAAAAATGGATTGAACTTAGGCGTTCCATCTCCTGTAGCAAACTCCATGAGCTGCTGCGAGAAGATATCCAAACCACCAATACCTGAACCTACGATTGCCCCAAAACGATAAGGATCCACCTTTTCCATGTCAATGTTGGCATCAGCCATGGCTTCATCCGCAGCTATGATCGCATATTGAGCAAAGGGATCTAGCTTGCGAGCGGTTTTCCTATCAAAATAATTTTTGGGATCGTAGTCTTTGAGTTCACAGGCAAATTTTACCTTGTACTTCTCAGTGTCAAAGTGAGTAATAAGATTACTCCCACTGATACCATTGGAAAGTCCCTCCCAAAAGGAAGGGACAGTATTTCCTATAGGTGTAAGTGCTCCCAGACCGGTGATAACTACCCTTCTAGGTTGCATAAAGTATGTGTTATTCAGATTCAACGTTATCTTGCAGATACTTGACAGAGTCGCCTACAGTGACGATCTTCTCTGCAGCTTCATCAGGAATGCTAATGTTGAATTCTTTCTCAAACTCCATGATAAGTTCTACGGTATCCAAAGAGTCTGCGCCTAGATCATTGGCAAAACTAGCTTCAGCAGTAACCTCAGAAGCTTCTACACCCAGCTTGTCAATAATGATCTCCTTGACGCGATTTTCGATGTTTGACATGTCCGTAAGCAATTAGAATGTGAAAAAAATTGTTACCCTATTTACTAAATTTGGGCAAATATAATACTTTTCCCTTTCTTCCTACATTTGACATAGCGAAAATTTAATTTTGATCAAATTCAAGCCTAGATAAATGCGTAAAATCCGTCTAAATGAGGAACTTACATACAATCATCAAATATGGGGATTGGCCACAGAGTCTCGTATTTGGACACTTTCACATGCCATTAATCAACATTTAGGCTTGCAATTAATCCGAGAAGATTCAACCTTGCATGTAGATTCTGAGATGGAAAAAGCCTCCAAAAAATCAAAGGTTCGACCCATTCCAGAATTCTTGTACAAGGACAGCACCACTTACCAAGATCAGCACATATTTTTGATTTCAGCTCAAAAACAATTTTTGCCTGTTGAAGTCAGGCCTTTCCGATATTTCCTCATTCTTCGCTATATTTCTCCTACTACTCCCCTACCTAATCTGAACGAACAATTACTACTTCTCAAAGCAGAAAAACACGTTCAAGCGGTAGTCGATCTTACGCATTTGTCTGAACTAAAACACATAATACCTTGAGTTTGCTCCACCTAAGACGAACCAAAATAGTAGCCACGATCGGACCTGCCTGTGCCGACCCTAAGACGCTCTTGCAGATGGCCGAAGCAGGAATGGATGTAGCTAGATTGAACTTCTCCCACGCAGATCATGAGACCCACGAGAAGTCTTTTAAGATGATCAAGGAGATCAACGAAAAGCATCACAAGAATATCGCGATCCTGCAGGACCTCCAAGGACCCAAAATCAGAATCGGGATACTCAAAGAACCTGTGGCCATCGAGCCAGGAAAGATCATCACGCTACGTACAGACCTGACCGAACAAGAAGAACCAGGAGACATCCTGCCTATCATCTATAAGACTTTCGCCCAAGATGTGAATGTCGGAGATCCTATCTTGATCGATGACGGAAAGGTCGAGTGCAAAGTAGCGGAGACCAACCGTGTAAATATGGTCAAGCTCGAAGTCGTAGTAGGAGATGTCATCCAAAGTCGCAAAGGGGTCAACCTCCCTGAGACCAATATCTCCGAGCCTACGATTACCGAAAAGGACTTTCGCGACATTGAATTTGCGATCAAGCATCAGGTAGACTGGCTTGCCCTGTCCTTCGTGCGTACAGCCGACGACATCAAACTGCTGAAGGAACTTATCCGTCTAAAGAATGGCGTCAGTAAGATCATCGCGAAGATCGAAAAGCCAGAGGCCCTTGAAAATATTGATGAAATCATCAAGGTGACCGACGCTGTCATGGTGGCGCGTGGTGACCTGGGGGTAGAGATTCCCATGGAGGAAGTACCCGCATGGCAGAAGCGCATCATTAAGAAGTGCAACCAGCAAGGAAAACCTGTCATCGTGGCTACCCAAATGATGGAATCCATGATCGACAATCCACGCCCGACACGTGCCGAAGCCAGTGATGTAGGCAATGCCGTAGTGGATGGAGCAGATGCCGTGATGCTGAGTGGAGAGACCTCCGTAGGGAAGTACCCCGTCCGAGTCGTAGAATCGATGGCCAGAATCGTCGAAAGTGTCGAGAAAGAGGAGGAAGGAATCTATTACCGAAATATGGATACCGTGCCTGACGACTCTCAGGATCTGACCAGCAACTCGATCATTACGACAGCCTGTAAACTCTGCCAAGAAACCAACGCATCAGCGATTCTGGGTATGACACGCTCAGGCTACACCGCTATCCAGCTTTCTCGCTGCAGACCGAAGTCATTGATCTTTGCCTTCACCAATAATAAGCGAATTCTAACGACTTTGAATCTGGTTTGGGGGGTGCGCGCCTTCTTCTACGATCAGTTTGTGAGTACAGACGATACGATTCAGGACGTACACGAGATCCTCAAAGAGCAAGACTTGGTCCAGCCAGGTGATGTCCTCATCAACACAGGGAGTATGCCCTTACATGAGCACGGCTACACCAATATGATTAAGATCAGCCGCATGAAGGAAAAAGGCTTCCTTCGTCCAGGTCAGAAGGCGATCAAGTCGTCTGCCAAGCGTTCGCGTGCCAAAGCAAAGTAGATTTTTTGCAAAAGATACATGAAATTGAGGCCGATAAATGGTAAAAACCGTTTATCGGCCTTTGCATTGATTTGTTGTCAACTCTGCCATTTCCTAGCTTACTCCCATGCTTTCTGTCGTCATCATCACACTCAATGAAGAAAAAAATATCCTGCGCTGTCTGGAGTCAGTCCAGGAAGTGGCGGACGAAATCGTGGTGGTCGACTCAGGGTCCACAGATCAGACACAGAAAATAGCCGAGCAGATAGGTGTACAATGGATCGAGCATCCTTTTGCAGGGCACATTGAGCAGAAAAATTTTGCGATGCAGCAAGCGCGCTTCGATTGGGTGCTTTCGCTGGATGCAGATGAGGCTTTGGAAGTAAGTTTGAAGGAGGAGATCCTTGCAGAGAAGGTAAAAGGATTGACAGGGGCTTATCGGTTTCGCAGATTGAATAACTACTGTGGACAATGGATCCGACATGGTACTTGGTATCCCGATAAGCGGATAAGACTCGTAGATCGCCGAAAAGCAGCTTGGGGTGGACGCAATCCCCACGATGAATTACGACCGCATCCAGATGTGAATGTAACTGAGTTCAGAGGACATATTTTGCATTATACCTTGGCAGATCTGGAAGCCCACCTCAAGCAGATCAATTATTTCTCGACGCTGGCTGCTGAGTCCAAGTTTGCGTCAGGCGTCAAATTTTCATGGGCACAGCTTCTCCTCAATCCCACGTGGAGATTCCTCAAGGAGTACGTCATCAAGGGAGGATTTCGGGATGGATACATGGGGTTTCAAATTGCGGTCATGGCAAGCTACGCGGGTTTCTTAAGATATGCTAAATTGCGAGTGCTCTGGAAAGACCCGCGAAAAAATGAATCAGCTAAGCTCCCGTAAGAAAATCCTGATGGTCAACCTCTCCAAAAGTTGGGGTGGGGGCGAGCAGTGGTTTTTGATGGTGGGAAAGGGACTGAGGGAGCGAGGATGGGAGGTGAAATGGCTGGTTTATCCTGGAAGTAAGCTGGCCGAAAAATTAGTATCTGAGAACCTGCCCTTTCAGGCAATGAAGCTGCGCTTTCTCAATCTGCTCAATCCCATTCTAACGATCCGATTATTTACCTTCCTCCAATCATTCGCTCCTGATTATCTTTTACTCAATGCCTCTCACGAACTCAAGACGGCAGGCTGGGTAGGAAAATGGGCAAAGATTCCGCACATCATTTTCCGAAGAGGCGTTTCTTATCCCTTGAGCGATTCGACTTGGAATCATAAAATGATGCATGAGGTCGTCACAGCTTTTATCGGTAATTCGAAGGCAACTTTTGATGCTGTTACAGGTCGCTTTCCCATTCTCCTCAAAAAGCCTCACATTTACTTCAATAATGCGATAGATCTCTCCCAATGGCCACGACGCAAGGACTGGACCCCTCAAAGTAGCATTGGGATCGTCGCTCGTTTGGCACACGAGAAAGGGTTGGACCGTGCGATTGAGGCCATGGCACTTCTCAAAGTACGTGGCGTAAAGGCCACACTACACATCTGGGGGACAGGGCCTGAGAAGCAAAAGCTAGTAGATGGGATTGAGGAAAAAGACCTTGCAGATCGAGTATTTTTGGAAGGCTTTACAGGAAATGTGCGGGAGGCCATGTTAAGCTGTGACATATTTGCTTTTCCCAGTAGGTACGGGGAGGGGACAGCGATTGCACTGATAGAGGCAATGGCTACAGGTCTACCTTGTGTGGTATTTGATACACCTGCCTTAGCAGAGGTCGTCTTAGACCAAGAGACAGGATACGTAGTAGAAGATGGGAATATCAAAGCCTATGCAGATGCATTGGAAAAACTTCTCAAAGATCCCGATCTTGCTGATCGCTTAGGAAAAGCAGGTAGGAAAAGAGCCGAAACACACTTTTCTTTAGACCATCTTATGGATCAATTGCAAAACTTTTTGCTATCGTTAGGGGAGAAAGAGTCGGAGGAAAAGAAATAGAAGAAGTCAGACGAAAGACTTCAGACAAGAGACGAAATACGCCACTTGAGAAGTCTGACTTCTGAAAATCTGGTATGAATGAATAAACTACAGACCCAAATCCAATACCTCATCATCATCGGGATCATCATTGTGGTGAACCTGATCCTGGCAGGTTTTTTTGTGCGATTTGATTTGACGAAGGAAAAAAGGTACTCGCTGACAGACCTGAGCTTGGAGACAATGGAGACATTGATCCATCCGATGACGGTCACGGTGTATCTGGAGGGAGATTTTCCACCCAATGTACGGGAGTTTCAGGATGCGATTCAGACGACTTTGGGGGAAATGGCCCAATATGCGACGGCAGACTTTGATTTTCAGTTTGTAGATCCCAACCCCAATCCCGAGCTCACCAAAGAATTTCAGCAGAAAGGCTACAGCCCCGTCCCCATCAAAGTAAGAATCTCCGCTACCGAGACGAAGGATCAGATCATGTGGCCGTTGGCGAGGGTCGTGTACAAAGACACAGAGACCTACATCGACTTGATCAAAGGTTCTACTGTCATGACTGTCCGTGGTCCCAACGTGAATTTTGCCCAAGCCGAAGCCGATCTGGAGTATACCTTTACTTCTTCTTTCCGAAAAGTCATTCGCAGACAGGAATTTCTGGATATTTATCAGACAGGAGATAGCCTGGGACTGAGAAAAGATCTGGGAATCGTGGCTTTTCTCCAAGGGCATGGAGAGCTCCCCATTGATTCTGTACCTGAGCTGGTACGAGAGCTTTCTACGAATTATACCCTGTACACATTTGACCTTCAGAAAACAGCTTCCTATGACATCAGCCCCTCTATCGATGTGTTGATCATCATGAATCCGACAAAGACTTTTTCTGAGCGCGACAAATACGAGATAGACCAGTACCTCATCAGAGGAGGGAATGTACTTTGGATCATGGATCAGGAGATCGTAGATCTGAGCTTGTATCGCAATCAGAGTACGCTGACAGAGTTGAGGGAGCTGAATGTAGACGACATGTTTTTCCGCTATGGATTGAAGGTAAATTACGACCTGATTCAAGATCAAAATTCGGAGCTAACGGAAGTCTTGGTCCCAGGAGAAGGAGGACGGGCAACTTTTGCGAGTAAGCGCTGGATTTTTTATCCTATGGTGCTAGATTTCCCTCAGCATCCTATCTCGCGAAACGTAGATGCAGTCTTGCTGCGCTATGCGGCCTCTATTGATACCTTTGCTACGCCAGGACTCACCAAAGAAGTATTTCTCAAGACCTCTCCACGCAGTCGTACGATCCAAGGGGTGCAGTTTCTGGATCTGAATGAATACCTCAGTCGCCAGTTGCCCGATCAGCTTTTCAATCGACGGGAAGGCGTGATCACTGGAGTGGTGGCAAAAGGTATTTTTTCTTCTAATTTTCAGGGAAGAACGCCGCCCACCGATTCATTGGCTCCCAATCCTCCCAAAGCACAATTTGGTCCTCAAAATAATCCTGACTATCCAGGTCAGATGGCCATCATTTCGGATGGAAGTATGGCCTTAGGGAAAAGATTTCGCGGAAGAAGAGGATACATTCCTTATGACAACAAGACGCTGATCCTCAATGCAATTGATTATCTGGCAGGAGATGAAGCACTGACACAGATACGCTCTAAGCAAGTAGGTGTGCGGCGCATCAATCGAGAGAAAGCAGCGGATCACGCAGTACTCCTACGGGTCCTAAATGTAGGAATTCCTGTGTTGCTGATCGTCGGATTTGCTTTGGTCAGAGGATACCTTCGGCGCAAGAGAAACGCTGCTTATCAAAAGGAAGACTAGCATCGTATTTCTTCTACAAATCTAGGCGCGTGTTCAATTTCGCCTTCTATTTTTATAAAATCTACTTAATTTGGGAGCTATCGGACGCAGCGTTTGCGTACCGTGTAATCATCGCTTATGCCTAAAATTACAGCTTCATATAAAGGCGAGTTACGGACGACCGCCGAGCATATCAAGTCGGGTGACACGCTCATCACCGATGCCCCTACCGACAATAATGGAAAAGGAGAGGCTTTTTCTCCTACAGATCTAGTCGCAACGGGCGCATTGACTTGTATGATCACCATGATGGGGATTATAGCCAGAAAAAATGATATACAGATGGGAGATGTAGACGGAGAAGTCGAAAAAATCATGTCTTCCCTACCGAGGCGTATCAGCCACCTCAATATTCTGCTTAATTTCGCCAACCATAATTTGAATGATACAGAGAAAACGTTGCTTGAAAGCACTGCATTGAGCTGTCCTGTCACCCGCAGTCTTCATCCTGACATCATCGTCAATGTCAAGTTCAATTATTTAGGGTAAAAAAGGATATGCACAGAAGTTGAGAAAAACTTCTGTGCATATGCAGGAATTCGTACCATTTCGATCAGATGATCGAATATAGAGCTTATGAGGGTTGATGGTCACTGACAGCAGCAATCACGCGTCGGGGTTCGATAGAGAAATGACTTGCATTGTGCATGACTTCTCCTTTGGATACCAGGATAACTTGAGGTGATTGGTGTGGTACACCTGTCGTCTGCGCTACCAGATTAGATATGGGGCGATAGGCCAACAAATCTAGGTAGTGGACATCTGCTACATCTGTCAGTGCATCAGAAGCACTTTCCAGCTTGTGGAGTGCTTGAGCAGAGATACCACAAGTGGTACTATGCTTGAAAATAAGTTGAGGCCGCTCGTGAGAAGCCTCTATGATGGCTTGCAGATTTTCCGCTGTGGTTAAGTTTTGCCAATTGTTCATTAATTCTCCTTATCTGTGGTTACCAACTTTTTTGGCTTGACACATATTACGGGAAGAATAGCATCCGGTTGTTGACATAGCGAGAGCACCAAGAATGATCAGGGCCAGTACAAACAATTTAGTACGCTTCATGAGATCTTAGGATTTATTTGATTGAGAATGAATACTACACGATTAAAGAAAAATCACGTGTAATCTAGGCCTTTTTCTTTTAGCAACCCATGCCACACAAGATGATTCTATTTCCATAGGGAAAGACGATCAAAATCACTGACTCCATATGTTTCCTTCTTTTGAAGAGTCGAAGAAAGTCAGATTTCTCTATGTATTTAAATTCCCTTATTGGAAAGTAAAAGTAAGGCTCATAGGCTGTAAATGACAAAAGAAGACATTCAAATCCTAACAGATGACAGGGTAAGACAACTAATCAACGAGCACATCGATGAAGATCCCGTACGATTTGCCCTGACATTTCAATCCAACGAGATCCCTATCTCCTTGGTTTCCACTCAGCTTAAATACCTTCAGCGGGCCAAAGATAAGCTCCCTACATACTACAATTACCGAGCGTTAATCCCTCCTTTGGCTTATGAGCAAGCCAGCAGCGAACGCGCTGCGCAAATGAAACGATTTTCAGGGGCACGTTGTTTAGATCTTACGATGGGATTAGGCGTAGATACGTTACATTTCTCCTATCATTTCGATCATGTCACCTCTTTGGAGATACAGCCTCATCTCCATCAAGTAGGAAAACACAACTTTGCATCCATGGGCATATCCAATGTCCATATGCTTCATACGTCTGCAGAAGACTTTCTACACGTATATCAGGACCCGCCTTTTGATCTGATTTTTGTCGATCCTGCCAGACGAGGTGCCCAAGGACAAAGGGTGTATAAACTCCAGGATTGCGCCCCTAATGTCATAGAACTATGGAACAACTTACGAAATATCGGAAAAAGAATTGTCGTAAAGGTGTCTCCATTATACGATATTCATGCAGCATTGCGCGAAATTCCTACGTTGACGGGAATTTCGGTGATTTCAATAAAAAATGAGGTCAAAGAAGTTTGGCTTGAGTGGGAGGAGGGATTTGAGGGAACCAAATCGCTCAATTTGAGGTTGTTTGACGGAAAAAAAGAGACAGAATTTAGATTCGATTGGGAAGGTGCTGTGCCTCCTTTGGCTTTGCCAGATACCCACCCTTCTTACTGGGTGGAGCCTGATGTGGCTTTTTATAAGGCTCGAAGATTATCCACCTTGGCTCACAATCATCAGGAGACTTGGGCGCGTGGGCTGAATAACGCTATGGGCTTCATTGCAGCAGAGGTCGCTGAGTGGGAAGATCAAATTCCTGGGAGAATCTTTGAAGTAAAGGAAGTATTTCCCTTTAAGCCCAAACAATTGAAAAAGTATTTCAAAGCGCAGGACCTGACCCGACTCCATGTGATCCAGCGTGCATTTCCATTGACTGTAGCACAAATTCGCCAACAGCTAAACTTACGTGAAGGTGGGGAGTTATACCTGCTGTGTACAGTTTGGAAAGGACAGAAAGTAGCCTATCTGACAGAAAGAAAAAAATAAGCAGAGGAGAATAACCTTGGATGAAAAACTGCGTATTCTCTGAGGTTTATGAGGTGGATAAAGTATGAAAATTATGAGTTAAGTATTTGGCATTCAGTGGGATATTAGATTGATGCTCTAATAATTTCTCATACCAGCTTTACCCATTCAAAAAATCAATCATTCAACAACTAAATAGATGGAGACTATCACACTTGGTGGAGGATGTTTCTGGTGTACAGAGGCCATCTTCAAAGACGTAAAAGGGGTGCATGCCGTAGTTTCGGGTTATGCCAACGGTCATAAGGTAAACCCTACCTACAAAGAAGTGTGTTCTGGAAATACAGGTCATAATGAGGTCATTCAGGTTCAATTTGATCCTGCGATTGTGAGCCTCAAGGACATTCTGGAAATCTTCTTCGTGACGCATGATCCCACGACGCTAAACCGTCAGGGAAATGATATAGGAACCCAGTATCGTTCGGGTATCTACTTCGAGTCGGAGGAGCAGAAAGCAGTAGCAGAAGCAGCCAAAGTAGCCGCACAGGACCTTTATCCTAGTGCCATCGTCACCGAAGTTGTGCCCCTGACATCCTACTATCCCGCAGAGGATTACCATCAGGACTACTTCGCCAACAATCCCAATCAGCCTTATTGCAACTTCGTGATCAATCCCAAGGTCTCAAAGTTCCGCCAGAAGTATGCGGCACGACTGAAGTAGCGCCACCGCCATGGCGTGGGCCCCAAATAAGCATGCGATGCATTAAACCTGTAGTGCTATCCCGTAAAGCCACTGCCATGTCGTGGCCCCCAAACAAGCATGCGATGCATTAAACCTCCCGTGGCGCCATTGCTTCAACGTGGCTCCTGACGTTACAGGAGCCACGCCATAGCGATGGCTCTACGATACAGGTAGGCAGGCAAGCATTCCACCCACAAGATTACCTTTAAAAACCCTATCTTTGTCCCATGACAATGGCCAAGAAGAACATACGAACGCTGACCCTAGATCAGCTCAAAGCGGAGATGGAGGCAATGGGTGAAAAGAAATTTCGCGCTCAGCAGGTCTATGAGTGGCTATGGAAGAAGCATGCAGGAGACTTTGACAAGATGAGCAATCTCAGCAAGGCGCTGCGGGCAAAGCTGAAGGAGCAGTACGAGATAGGGATGGTCACGATCACGGATAAACAGGAGAGTTCGGATGGGACCATCAAATATGCTTTTGAATTGTCTACAGGGCAGATGGTCGAAGGGGTCTTGATTCCTACGCCTAAGCGGGTGACGGCCTGCGTATCCTCACAAGCAGGTTGCTCTTTGGATTGTAAGTTTTGCGGGACGGGATTTCTCGATCTTAAGCGCAACCTGCACCACTATGAGATCTACGATCAAGTTCAGTATTTGAATAAGGAAGCTGAAAAGCATTATGGGCGCCCTTTGAGCAATATCGTGTACATGGGCATGGGAGAACCGCTTCTCAATTACCGCAATGTGCTCGGTTCTATTGATAAGATCACTTCTGAGGAAGGGATGGGCATGTCGCCTAAACGCATCACGGTCTCGACGGCGGGTGTAGCCAAGATGATCAAAAAGCTAGCAGACGACGAGGTGAAGTTTGAGTTTGCTTTGTCTTTACATGCAGCCAATGACGAGACCCGCTCGCAGATCATGCCCATCAATGATTCCAATAACCTGGAGAAGCTCACGGAAGCCCTCCAATATTTTTATGACAAGACGCGAACGCGTATCACGTATGAGTACTGCATTTTCAAAGATGTCAATGATACGATCGAGCATGCCAAGGAGCTAGTGGCTTTCACGCGCATCGTCCCCTCCAAGGTCAATGTCATCGAGTACAATCATGTCGCAGAGGCTGGTTTTGTCAATACGACACGTGCCCGAATGGATGCCTTTATCTCGCATCTCGAAGCCAATGGCGTCATCGTCAATATACGTCGCAGCCGTGGCAAAGACGTAGATGGTGCCTGTGGACAACTCGCACTCAAGAACTGGTAAAATGACTATGGCCGCCTGAATCCTGTCTTATGAATCCACTTTTTTTTGAATCTTCCGCAGCGCTCCATCAGTGGTTACAGGAACATCACCAGGATATCGCTGAATTGTGGGTAGGGATTTATAAAAAACAATCAGGTCGCGCATCTGTCACATGGGACGAGGTCAAATTAGAGATTTTGTGTTTTGGTTGGGCAGAAGGGAAAATACAGCCTTTGGATGCAGACAGTTATGCCGTTCGAATTAATCCGCGTAAACCCAAGAGCAAGTGGAGCTTAAGCAATGTGCAAAAATTTCAGGAACTACTTGATTTGAACTTGGTCACTCCTATGGGGATACAAGCCTTTGAAACGCGGGACTTGGCTTACGAGGAACAACAGAGACAGGATAAGCAGATCACTTCCCTTACGCCTGCCTTTGAATCACGCTTGCAGGCAAACAGTGTCGCTTGGAACTACTGGGAACAAGCAGCTCCTTCCTACCGAAAAGCTGCGATACGCTGGGTGATGCGCGCCAAGCAGGTCGCTACACGTGAAAGGCGTATGGATACATTGATTACTTCTTGTGAAGAAGGTCAGAAAATTCCTCCTATGCGGAAGAAGTGAGATAGGGTTTTATGGGTAATCATTTTTTCATCTTCAAAAAACTAGCGGCCAAAATATCTTTGTCCAATCAATGAGCTATTTCTTCCTTCTTCATATGGTCAAATCTCTTATTAATGCGAATTAACAGTAGGTCTGATTGTGTATTTGGGTCAAAAAAAGGTGCAAAAGTA
>JBCBFT010000096.1:0-26631 GCA_038527485.1 Bacteroidota bacterium | reverse complement strand
ATTGGAATAGAAGCTTTTGACTTCCACGCTATGGCTCGACCTTTAAACCAAGATTAATTATGCCGAAACTTTCGTTTGAACAACAGATCGGACAACTAGAAAAACGAAAAGGAGGGTACTTCTTCCTAAAAATTGATGCAGAGACATTGTCTCAGTTCGAGAAGGGACGTGCCACAAGACTCGTATGTACCATAGATGAGGAAGTTTCTTTCTCCTGCGGATTGAATCATCTAGGAGATGGCAACTTTTTCATCATTGTTGCTACTCGTGTATTGAAGAAACTAAGGAAAACGTTGGGGGACTCGGTCAGTTTTACCATTGAAGAAGATCCCAATCCGCTGGGCGTAGAAATACCAGAGGCTCTACAAGTCCTGCTTGCGCAAGATGAATGGGCTAGAGGGATCTTTGAGAAGATTACAGGTGGGAAGAAGCGAAGCCTGATCTACAGTATTCAGAAGATCAAGGATGTGGACAAGCAGATTGAAAAAAGCATGACCTTTTTGCGCCAGCAGAAGGTGAAGGAATAAGAAGATTCGAAGGACCTACACAAATAAAAAGTGCAACACTACCTCCCCCAGATTATATCTGGAGCATCACGCGGCTTCAGTTTCAAACTGAAGGAAGCCCGTTATATGCCTAGTAGGTAAGAGCTTTGAGCATCTCCGCATGCTATATGATACTGCCCCTTCAGGATATTCAGGATAATATATCTGCTTTAAACCCTGAAAGGGTGGCCTAATCTAGGCTAGTGGTTTCAACCCTAGACTACAGAATCATTTTCTATCTCCATAGTTCTTATGTCCACTTACCTGAAAGCTTGGTATAATTTAGACGAGTAGTTTTAATCTTAGTTGAAGCACCCTCTTTAAACCTAAAACGGGGCCTCCATGGGCCCCGGCAAAGAACATAAGCCAAACGTACTACCTTGAAAAGTCGCTAATCTTTCCTCTAGATCATTCGATCTGAGACTATATCTTAAAGGATAAGAGCCATTTCCTTATCCATTGTATCCTGAGTTGTTTGATCATCAGCATAGAGCTGTGAAAAGGAACGATGTTCAATCCTTGAGGCTCCCCTTTTTGCCACACATAAGTATTTTTAGGCTGCATATTCCCAGGTTTCTCTTTCGGCCAAACGCAATTCTTGAACCTGATGTACATGGAATCCACTTCGAGGAGGAAGCTGTACGATCTTATGGATTTTGTTCAGACTTGTGTAGGGATTCAACCAAAGGCCTTCCAAGTTAGAAGGGAGAATCAAAGGCATTTGCAAATTGACAGAAGCCAATGCGCGAGAAGAGGGAACCGTCACGATGGAAAAAGAATTTAGAACGGTTCCATTAGGAGACTTCCACTCATCATAAATCCCCGCAAAACAAAAAGTCTCGTTTTCTTGAAGAGACACTTTCAATTCTTTTGCTATTCCCTGCTGGTTATTTTCGAGGTAATACCCATCAGCTGGAATCAAGCACCGCTTCCTACGAATGGGTAACTGAAATGCAGGATGATGAAACAACTGAGATTGGGGCGCAAAATATTTCCCCTCATCTTTTTGAGAAGCTTTGGTCCAAGGAGAAACGAGTCCCCACTGGAAGTATTTTAGGCGAATCTCATTGTACTCAGAGACAAGTACAGGCACGTATTGCTGAGGATGAAACTTTCCGCCTTCGAGCAAACGAAGACTCGGAAACTGTTGGCAACCCTGTGTATGGGGCTTGTAGGTAGAATTGAAGGTGTAACTGGCTAACATTGTGGGCTATTTCTTTGATTTATACTCAAGATAATAGCAAAGAAATAGAATTGCAAATTTTATTAGAAATAAATGTCAACAAAGTTAGTTTCTGATTTTTTCTTTAGTAAATGCGCGTAATTCTACTCCCTTTATGCCCATATTAGCCGCTAAAGGCCGATCAGTAGCCAAAATATCTGCCCCCCTTTGCATAAAATCTTTATATAAATCCTCTGTTTTGGCTGCCACCCGCCTATCTAAATTTCCTAGCGTTCCTAAAATGCATAGCACGCCACGCGCATGGAGTGCCTCATAAAGCGATGGATCTGGCTCGCTCGTTCCGACAAATGCCATAATATTCTCCTCAGGAATCCCACTTGCTGTGAATCTCTCCAATTCTTCCTGGCTACGGATACTCACCGACAGTAGCATATCAGGAGCCAAGTCATATACCTTTTTCGCATCCTGAAAATTGTATGTGATGATGAGATTCCACGCTTCTGCTTGGGCTGCTTCGACAGCCTGGATTACACGCTCGTACGGCACGCCCCGTTTGACATCTAATGTAAAAACTACCTTCCCTTTGCCCCACTCCAATGCGTCCTTCAATAAAGGGATTCGAAAAGAAGTCATCGTCCCAAAGTCGTCCTTTAAATACAAGCTTTCCAACTCTTCCCAATTCATCTCGCTGACCTTGCCCACGCCATTGGTGGTCCTGTCGATGGTCTGATCGTGCATCAGAATAAGGACACTGTCTGCTGTCATTCGCACATCACACTCGATCATAGTATGGATGCGACTCTGCATATAAGCAAATGTCTCCAAGGCATTTTCAGGATATCCCACAATGGCACGTCCTCCCCTATGCGCACTGATCGGTGCCAGTATACGTTTGACATTTCCCGTCTCTTGTATGTAATGATCCCCCAAGGGAGCCGTGCTTCGATCAGGCCTGAGGAAAAGGCAGGAAGGAAGAAGAAAAAGAGATAATACAAGAATCAGCAAGTTGTAGTTCATCATATTTTCGTTCAAGGATTTTCAAAAGCCAAAAGTAAAAAAACCTTTATTGGCATTCGTGCTATTTGGAGAATTTTCACTTTGCCCTGTACCAGTGACTGTGACATTTTAGCTGTTCGACCCAGGAAAACATCCCTGAGATTCTTCAGATACTATATTTGAGTATACCCATTGCGCAAGATAGAAGCGCGCGGGATCACTCATGTGAGCTTGGTAGGGAGTACAATTAAAAGGAAAAAGAGAGGGATAGATAAGAGAAATACTCAAGCTCTCTGATTAGGGGTAATTATAATTCTCACATATGCCTATGTAAGGCTCAACGCATATTTTAGTCGACTTTCAGATGATCCCGTGAGATTTTAGTGCTAGAAAATACCCATATGCCTAAGGAAGATATTCGTCAGCTCAAAGCAGAACTGGAATCCTTGCGAAATCAGAACCAGCAACTCAAGATTGTCGCACACCGCCAACTCAGCCATCAGGGAAATGGCCACAAAGAATCTGTGGTCATGGGCAAAGAACCCATATTGGGTGCCTTGTCTACGCAGTTGTCTGAGTTGAAAGCAGCCAATGAAGCTGTTCAAAAAGCATTTACGCGATATACAGAAGTACAGAACTCCCTAGATGCGCTTCTCCCTGCTCTCGAGCTACAGATGGAAGGCTGGTCCAATGAGATTCGGAATCTCAAGGAAGATGCTTCAGCCAATGAACAAGCCTATGCCGAACTTGTCACCCAGCTGGACCAGAAAATTTTGCGGTTGCAGGATGTCGTAGAAGAAGATCCCTACAGCGAAGTCGAAGAACTCAAGACATTCGTCCAATCCCTCCAAAAGAGGATAGAAGAACTAGAAAATCGGCCCGAGCCTCCTGCCAATGAGCCTTCGTCCTCATCCAAATCGGATGATGATCAGGACAATCCTTTTACTTCACTCAATATCTTTGGAGCCTAAATAGGGTAGGAGAATAAAAAGAGAGGGAGCGCGTATCTCCCTCTCTCTTTTTTATTTCAAAAACGAGCATTTCAACAGCGTCTGTCAACTCGCTTAAAGCCGTGGAAGCTTTATCTGATCGCCCGCTCGAATTTTATCCCCTTTCAATCCATTCAGTCTTTTAATTTCAGCGACAGACACACCAAACTGACGATAGATAGAAAATAGGGTATCTCCCTTGCGAATGGTGTAAAAAATGTATTCACTTTCGGACTCGTCACTAGAAGTAGAAAACTCATCCCTCGTTCCAGCAAAAGGGTCATCTTCGTCAAACGAATCGTCTGCATCAATGAAATAATCATCTGTAGGTAACTGGGCAGATTCGCGGGCAAGCTCCACCCTCAACTCATCAAAATCTTGGACACGGCGAATTCGTCCGTCGGTATATACGATGAAAGTAGCCGGAAAAGATCGATGCTTAAAGGCACGTCGTAAGAAGTTGTATTGATCCTGACTGGGCAAAAACATATGTTCCCAATTCAACTGGTACCGAAGGATCGCTTGTTCCCATATCCCCCTATTTTTATCCACTGAAATGCCGATAAAGCGGACAGGCTTACTTTGATAAAGACTACTAAGGGTTTTGAGATCATCCAGCTCATATAAAGAGGCGGAGTTGTAGCTCGCCCAAAACGTGACCATCCAGACTTCCTGTCGGTCACCTCTTGAAAAATCCTGACATTCACGGAGGAACTGTGTAAAAGAGAGGGTAGTATCTGGAATATATTGTGCTTGCAAATTGGAAAAACCTAGTGATCCCAAACACAAAAAAAACAGAAGAAAATTTCTCATAAAAAGCCTGTTAACTAAAATAGGAGCTAAAGATATACGTGAGAGAATGTTAGGCTAGATGTGATGAGAACGCTATGAACCCAAAACCGCTGTATATCTCACACGCATATTCTCCCCAACAATCTACGAGAAATTGTTCATATGTTTCAATATCTGTGAAGTATAGGGAAAACACTACACCTAAACGGTACAGTACAGAAAATAAGGGAAATGAATTTAGCCAATTGGGCTTCCATCTCTGGAACGAAGCAATGCCTCAAACATGATCCAAGCACTATTCCAGAACCTTTTGCATTCTCCCCTCGATCAGATGATAGAGCTGAAAAGGCTTGAGCTTTCGCCAGGGGAGTTCATCAATGATATCGTTGAAATAAAAATATTGGGAAATACCATATTGATCCAATTCTTCTTTCACACAATCTCGGGCACGCACGATCGTCATCCATCCATCTTCCAGTTCTTCGTATGCTGCCTGGTAATAATCATCTGCATCTAGATAGGCATGAAACACATTTTCGCAAATGAAGATAAATTTTTGTACCCCGTAATCGATGAGGCAATTCAAACAGTTTTCAAGCAGAATTTTAAAATCATTTTCATAAAGATCATTCCACTCCCCGAACAGCTCAATGATGGCATATCCTTCCTGATAGTCTGCAAACAGAATCTTCAATAGTAGGCTCTCTGACCCCATATCATCCCATAGAGGATGAGCGGGAATACGATTGATGGAGCGATCGTAATAAAATAAATTGTGCTCTACATCATGAAAAGGTGAACGCTCATCGACTTCGTGATTGTACCAGGGCAACCAACCAAAAAACGGCTCTATATCTCTTAGCTCTGACTTCATCCCCATAAAATTTACCTACACTCAGCTTTTATTATTTCTTCAAATAAATCATTCCTCAGTGACTTTTTCACACCCAAATGAGTCTTATTTTAAAATAAGAAACACCTTTCCAAATGTATATTCTGTCTGTATGATGTTTGTCTTTACTTATCATTTTCACACACAGGAATATATACGGAATACATGCCCCTGAGAAATTTTTGTTTGAACCTTTCCTACGTCTCTCAGCGTATACGATAGGAACATATGTTCATAAGCAGGTAGATGACAGTAACCCCCAACTATCTCCAGTTGTTTGTCTGCAAAAATTACTCCCGCTACATACTGATAAACTACAGATGAAAGTCAAAAACCAGGCGATTGTTGCTCCCTGGAATTAATTTTTATGAAAATTTAATGTTAAAACAGTTATTTGTAAATTATATGACGAAGTACCCGTCTCTAAAGGCTGGATATCAAACAATTCACGGACGGCAACGTAATAAAGTCGTGATGATACAGAAGAAACTATACTTGTTTGTAGGATTGGTGAGTGTGCAATTACTCGCTTTTGGACAGCATTTCCATTATTTGGATTCTGTCTCTACAGGTGATGACCAGACGCACATGTTTTTGAGTGTCGAGATTCCTACAGGGGAATTTGCCCTAAGCTCTTCTACGCAGTGTGGACTCGCATTGACTCGCATGGCGGCAGCGGATTCTGCCTATTTGCCCTCCCTCCAAACGGGACATGATCGAGAAGGCAACCACAGACGTCACCTATCCATAAAACCTACAGGAATCGTCTCTCAAGGCAACACGTCAGCAGCGAGTATGCGCCTGTCGGATCATATGACAAGCCTGAATGCCTACACAGGAGAAAATACCATTCGTACGGAGTATTATCACGATCCCTCTATGGCGACAGATGTCAGCCTAGATTTAGGCATGGGAACATCCATGCTCAACCTGTCTGACATGACGATCAAAAACTTGGTGATCCACTCTGCCTTCTCTGATGTGAATCTTCAATACGATCAGCCCAATAAAATGGAGATGGATAAGATGGACATCCATGTCGTCCGCGCCGATATCTTCATCCAAAACCTAGAACAAGCAAAAGTCAAGCTCGTCACGATACAAAATGATATGGGCGATACAAAAGTTGAACTAGGTTCCAACTCTCCCCGATACTCGACAGTCTATATTCAAGCAGGCGTAGGAAATTGTACATTAGCCATTGAAGACGATCATCCTGTGAAGATCATCGTGAAACGCGGAATGTTTTCAAGCTTGAACTTCGATGAGGAGAACTTCCGAAAACTCGACAAAAATGTGCTAGTCAACAAAGCCTACCGCCCAGATCATCCCGAAGAAGCCACCAAAATTATTTGCAATGTGGACCTCGGCGATGTTAATTTGGTAAAGAACTAGCGACTGTCCTATGGATTCACCCTTTTTGAAGATCGAAGGCATCACCAAAGCCTATGATCAGCACGTCGCCGTAGATGGCGTATCCCTCAATATCCCGCACGGAAAAATATATGGACTACTCGGTCCCAACGGTGCAGGAAAGACCTCTATCATCCGCATGATTACAGGTATCACAAGACCTGATTCGGGTGAAATCTACTTTGGAGGAGAAAAGCTCAATCGTTCACATGCTACCCGTACAGGATACATGCCTGAGACACGTGGACTGTATCCCAAAATGAAGGTTCTAGAGCAACTGGTTTACCTACTCAGCCTCAAGGGTATGTCAACCAAGGGAGCTACCCGTGTCTCAAAAGAGTGGCTCGAACTTCTGGGACTCACCGACTGGTCTCAGCGCAAAGTGACGGATCTCTCCAAAGGGATGCAGCAAAAGGTACAGTTCATCTCTACCGTAGCCCATGAACCTGAGTTACTCATTTTAGATGAACCCTTTTCGGGCCTAGACCCTGTGAATGCCCAGCTCATAGAGGAAAAAATCTACGAGCTCAAAGCTCAAGGAACGACCATCATCTTCTCCACCCACCGTATGGAGCAGGTAGAAGAACTGTGTGATTACATCGGGCTGATCAATAGAGGAAAATTGATGCTCGAAGATGAAATCACACAAGTGCGTCGTGATTTTCAGGAGCCTGTATATAGGCTAGATTTTGTAGGAGAACAAAGCGCTGTTCAGAGCCTCAAAGGAGTAACCATCGAAAAGCAAACAGAGAAATCTGCTATGCTTCGACTAGACGATGGATACGATTCCAAAGATGTCCTTCGCCAGCTTATTGATAGTCCCTTGGAGATTATCACTTTTGAACTTCACTTGCCACGTTTACAAGAGATTTTCATTAAGTCTGTCTCAGGACATGCGCCTCAGACATTGGCCGAACGTACTGCTGCTTCTTCATCCACTCCTGACCTCAATTAGCCATGAATAGTAAAACCTGGATTATCCTCAAGCGCGAGTATCTCAACATCGTGCGCAAGCCTACCTTTTTATTGTCGACTTTCCTAGTTCCCTTGGGGCTAGCTGCCATCTTCGGTATTCAGATTCTGGCCATTAAGGTCGTCGAAAAAGACCAGTTTACGGTATTGATGCCTGCGGGTGAGCAAGAGGTCATCTTCAAGCAATTGACTTCTACGGATGAAGTGACTTTCGTTCAGACAGACAAAACGCAAGCACAGCTTTTGGAAATCATCGAGTCTGCTCGCGATTCTTTGGTGATGACTTTGCCTGGTCTAGATTTCATCGGCAAGCCCAATAGCCCCGATGTGACGCTCCGACTCCTCTACGGAAAAAAGAATCCTAGCCAAGTGACGACCAAAGAAATTGAGAAAAAGGTGCGCAAAGTGCTGGAAGGATACAAGCGAGACCTTGCAGGGATCTCTGTAGAAGAGTTTCAACAGACGCAGTTCAAGCTGGCGATGCAACAGGCCCAAATCAAGGATGGGAAAGAAGTGAAGCGCAATGAAAACATTGCATTGGTACTTGGATTCGGCATTGGATTCCTTGTTTATATGTTGATCGGAATTTATGGATCGATCCTCATGCAGTCTGTCGTAGAGGAAAAAAGCAACAAAATCGTAGAGGTAATTGTGGCTTCAGCAGAGCCTTTTCAACTCTTGCTGGGTAAGACGCTGGCGATCGCACTCGTGGGGGTTACACAATTTTTGATTTGGGTGGTCTTCTCAGGCTTGCTACTCCTTGGGACCTCCCTTATGATCGGACCTGTAGATCCTGAGATGATGTCACAGCCTGGCGTAGATGTGGATGCACAAATGGCGCAGGCGCAGGCGATTCTTGGTGAGATTTATACATTTGATTGGACCGTTCTCTGGTATCTGCCCATCTTCTTTTTGGGAGGATTCTTCCTGTATGGTTCTCTGCTAGCGGCGGCAGGTTCTACTGTAGACAATATCCAAGATGCACAGCAGTTTACATTGCCTGTGACCATGTTGCTGATTTTACCCATCCTTTTCTTACAAAACATTATCCAAAACCCCAACAGCTTCCTGGCTGTTTTCGCCTCTCTCTTCCCCTTCTTCTCTCCGATGTCCATGCTTGTGCGTATGTCACTGACGCAGGTCCCATGGTATCAGATTGTGCTGTCGATAGGACTACTTATCGGTAGCTTCCTGGGGACGATATGGCTGGCAGGGCGTATTTACCGTACAGGTGTACTGATGTATGGTAAAAAGCCTTCATTCAAGGAAGTCTTTAAATGGATTGGCTATAGGTAATGCTGAGATAGAGAATTTATTTTCTGAGAATATATGTATGAGCAGTGTGAAAGCGCTGCTCATATTTTTTAGAGAATGCTCAATATAGGTTCCAACTTTTGAATGAGTAGGAACATCTATATTCGAAATAAGCCAAAGATGCTTTTATATTAAATGACCATGAATCTTATCTACTCAATCCTCATCGGTATAGGGCTACTCATTTTGACACTGTTTGTAATCTGGGGATATAAGGACGACTTCGAACGAGATCCTAAATCCGTCAGGATTGCAGGGCTTATCCTACTGACTATCGCAGGGCTAGTTTTTCGTATATATTCAGAGGAAGCCTGGGGATGGACTTGGAAATTTTACAGTTAGGCTTACCTTAGCCCTTCAAATTTTTAAGTATGATCATATGCCTTTCTACGCGATAGCCCTTGTTCGTTTTGTATATTTCTCGATTTCTTTTGTACGGGTACTTTAAATCGCCACGAGTTCCCTCATTAGGACTTATCTTTCCTACAAATAAATTCACGCAATCATCCCCCATGAATGTTATCAAAGGAGACCTTATCCTGCTAGCCAAAGAAGGAGAGTTTGACGTCATCGCGCATGGATGCAACTGCCAAGGAAACATGGGTAAAGGTCTCGCCCAACAAGTCACACGGCAGTTTCCTCTCGCCCAAAAGCTGGATACACCCGACGCACTTCCAGGCGAAATCCGAGGCATTGTTCATCCAGATGGCCTGACCGTCGTAAATGCATATACCCAAATCCTCCCAGGAATCCCCCAAGGATTAGCCGCCGCCCTATCACCCATCGACGGGTACCAAAAACCCTTCTTTGATACCCAAGAAAATCGCTACAAATTCTTGCGCTATTGTATGCAAGGCATGAACCTATATTTTCCAGGGAAAAGATTGGGATTGCCCATGATCGGCGCTGGATTGGCAGGTGGGGACTGGAAACGCATACAGCCCATCATAGAGGAGGAAATTAACGATATGGAATTAACGATTGTGATGTATAAAAAATAGCGTATATAAGCTTACTGACTGATACTTGTTTCCCCCTGCTCCTAGCAATCAAACTCGACGATATGCCTTCCTATGATTTTCTCTCTTCAGAAGATCTCGTCAGCTTCCGCCAACTGATTCAACTCTTCCAGCAGGTATTTGATGAGCCAGCAAATGGTGAGTTGACAGACGACTTCCTTTCGCAAAGACTTTCAGATCCGCGATTCATCGTCCTAGTCGCTAGGCAAGATGGACAGATCATCGGTGGTGCTACAGCTTACGAACTCCCCCTGTATACCCACCGCCAATCAGAATGGCTAATTTATGATGTGGCTGTTCACCAAGATTTTCAACGTCGGGGCATAGGGAGAGAGTTGCTCCAACATCTGCAACTCGAAGCTCAAAAACGAGGAGTAAGCGACTTATTTTTAGATGCACATGCGGAGGATCTACACGCCATAGCGTTTTATCAAAGACTAGGTGCCAAGGAAGAAAGGGTCCATCAATTTATTTTTTCATCTTGAGTACACGCTACTCAGGCCTCATTTTTCTCCCAAAGTCTCGTTACATTTGTTCATTTCTATCAAACTAACTACTCAAACATGTCTGAAATCAACGCAGAAAACGCACCCAAGCCTGTAGGACTCTATCCCCACGCCAAACGTGTCGGCAACCTTCTCTTCCTATCAGGGGTCGGTCCCCGCAAAGCAGGTACTACCGACATTCCAGGTGTGACGCTCGATGGAGAGGGCAATATCACGTCTTACGATATCGAAGCCCAATGCCATTCTGTATTTGAAAATGTACGTCTGATTGTAGAAGCTTCAGGATCTTCCTGGGATCAAATTGTAGATGTGACTGTATTCCTCACCAATATGAAGGATGACTTCGCGAAGTATAATGCGGTATATGCAGAATATTTCAAAGACAACAGGCCCTGTCGTACGACAGTAGGAATCACAGCCCTGCCTACTCCCATTGCGATCGAGCTGAAGGTCATGGCGACCATCGATGGGTAAGACCATATTTGGAATTTCAAATCTGCTACGAGTTTGTACTTTGGCTAGATTTTCATTGTCCCAAACCTAGTCTCAGTCCTCTCCAATCCTTTGTATAAAGGAGCAAATTCTCAAAACATGGTGGGTAAGTCTACAATTTCCCTATTTTCGTTTTATGCATCGATACTTGTTCTACATCGCGATAGGCGCGTTTTTACTCAGTGCTTGCACGCAGCCAAGCCAAGAAAAGTCGCTTGAGACAACCAAAAAGATTCAACCACTCGATTGGTTGCTCAAAGACGACTCCCTACACCGTCATGTGGAAATCAACGAAACAGGAATTGCCTTGTATGCTTCTGCCAAGGATCGGGAAGCCGGCTTGGTTGAGTGTCGCATTTATCCGCAGGAGTATGCCTTTACCGCTCAGCTTTTTCAGCAACTCGCTCCCGACTCATTGTTGAGTTTGTATCAAGCAAAAGGCTTAAAGAAGTGGACACAAATTCTGGGGACAGATGTTCAAGTAGATTCCCTCCCTCCATTCTCCTTTGCTCCAGAGGCTACTCAGCCCATGAAGGGACTGAAGATTGCCCTGGACCCTGGCCACGTATCCAATACGCTTGCAGATGCTGAACTAGAGGGGAAGTATATGAAGATGAGAGGAAATCGGAAAAAGGGGAAACCTCCTGTTGCTTTTTTCGAGCCTCGCCTGACATTGGCTACTGCTTGGCTGATCCGAGATAGCCTGGAAAAGCTGGGAGCAGAAGTGTTGATGACACGTGAAGTACCTGGAGTGGGTGTGAGAGGGAGGACATTTGAAGAATGGAAAAAAGAGGCCAAAGATTCCACGCTGAGAGCCGTCGCCTTAGAAAATGATTGGCCGGCAAAAGATTTAAATTACTGGCTGAAGAAAGCAGGAGACAAAGAGTTGTTCAAGTTTTTTTATAATGCGGATGATCTTCGCGCCCGTGCAGAGAAAATCAATGCCTACAAGCCAGATCTCACCTTAATCATCCATTACAACATTCACTCTCCCAACTGGGACATTCGGGATGCTATGGGCTTTTTCCGCCCTGCTGACACGAATTATGCCATGGTATTCATTCCTGGTGGATTTATCCGAAATGAGCTGGCCCAGCCAGAAGACAGACTCGCCTTGCTGCGAATGTTGGTGACAGACGATATTGCCCACTCCTACACGATGGCCAAAAGCTATATCTATCAGACGGAGAAAGTAACAGGTGTACCCATCGTCGGCCAAAACAGTAGGCTCCCTTATCTCGATGTATTCAGTATCTACACAGGTGCCCCTGGCGTGTATGCACGTAATCTCTCTTTGACACGCAAGATTTGGGGACCCTTGATCTATGGGGAGAGCCTATGTCAAGACAGCCGAAGCGAGGTTTACGAATTGAACCGACAGGATTTTGAAGTGCATGGCGTAAAGACCTCTCCAAGATTAATCGATATGGCGAATGTCTACATTGGAACCGTCTGGGCTTATGCGCGACTCAGACATCAACAAGAGCAAAAGCCTCAGATATAAGTATCGCCTGCGGATCTCAAGGAAACGCAGGCGATTTTTCTAGTGATTTAGATATCTAAATCCTACTGATCGCTAGGGGAAATATAGTATCGTAGCTGACGTCACATTTTTCGCTTGCGATTCTCCAAATACCTTTTGGATGACTTCTGATCCTAGACCTACGATGTGCGGATTGTCATTGCGCAGCTTGGCTACGACAGTCAGCGGCACATAATCCGTCGTCCCAGGTACCTCTAAGAGAATCTTTGAACCGACAGGTGCCGTTTTGTGATAGGCATATAGCTCTGTCTTGGGATTTTTGGCTTTGACTGGCTGGATGGTTCCTGTCTCTCTCACACGCTGAATCATCTTTCCAGTCTCTCTATCTATCACATCTTGCACCTCATATCCAGGACGGTTGTTGTTTCCATCTTCTGGAATGGTTCCTAAATCATCTATCCCACCAAAAATATCATCTGCTATATCGTCTTCACCATTGGGGAAAAAGTCATCTACTCCTTCCTGTAGGTATTTCTTACCTGGAGAAAGCTGGTCATCAGAAGGCATAGCCGTGAGCAATACCTCTTCCTTCACGACACCTGCTAGCGGAGAGCCATTGAATCCAGGGGTATCTCCGATATTTTCAAGTGCTAAGCGGCGCTGTGCAGGATCTGCGATATCCAATGCGTCCGAAAGCAACTTCGCAATTTCTAGATCTGTAGGCTCTACACTCAGGATTTCATATCCCTTGATCCAGCCGATTTTATTTTTATTCCTTCCGATGAGCTTAATCCAGTTATTCTCATAGGAGCTAAGAATCGCAATCTCCCCTGCATAAAAAAACTGGCCGAGCGCTGTGGTATAATTTCCAGGGCTTTCATATAGCCGTGCATCATCCGTCAGGACAACAACCCCTGCGTCTTTGACGAGGAAGCGATCATCTACCCAGCCAATTTTCCCTGTTTGTGTACGCACAAGGATATAATTGTGATTTTCTCCCTTGACAAGGGCCTCTTGACCTTCGTGCGTAACCTCTTCTCCAAAAAAGGTCTGACCTAGTGCGATGTTCTTTTCTCCTGGTAGCTCTCTCAAAGTCGCAGAGGGTGCCACACAGACTACTGTCATGCCTTTTTCTTGATCTCTATGATCAATATATACAGGCTGAGCCTGAGTCACTTGACCGATGAGGGCGAGTAACATGGCCAAGCTGAAAGTTTTCCAAAAATAGTTCATTTTACTAAATCAAATATTTTCTCAATTATACAAATATTTTTACTCTTGTTAAAGCCTGATAATGATTTTATTATCCACACCTTATTCATGTATTACTTTCACATAAGAAATAAAATTAGAGGAGAGTTCCAAAGATATGACAAGAGGATATGAAAAAATGTGTATAAGTACAGGTGAGGCGAGAATGCGTAGAAACACCTATTTCCATATCGTATTCATACGCTACCTAGGTATTTGGGGTAAGCTTAACTTGGGGAAAATTTCATCACACGCATCCCGACAGCATCAACCATACACATCTCAAGTATCGCATCATAAGATCAAACACAGTCAGTCCTGTTTAGTCTCCACATAGGAGCTTAAGTGACATCTCATCCCCACATGTTTTCATACCCTTGGGAAGCCTCACCCATCAGATATTTGATCTGGTGGGTCGTGTTATGGTATCAATAAAGAAAAATTATTCTTACGGCTGAATAGAAAAGACCTCTTGCTGTCAAGAAAAGTTGTCTCTACCAAATGTGTTTTTTTTCGACAATCCTTTATGGCGATTTTTCCCTCTCATATAATCTCATTCGCAGATATATAAAAATGGACATGTAAGATTTTTTCAAAAAAGTCAATTATCAGACCAACCTTTTACGCCCGATGATATACTTTTCTATCCTGGATATTGCGGAAAATCAGCCAGTAACAACGATAATTCTTACAGAATATTTTTTACATAGACAGAAAAAAATCCTATATTAGATAGCAAGCAAAATGTGCACATATGATAACGCATATCCATTTTGCTTATCACTACTCTTTTGATAAAGTGAACACTTCAACTCCTCCGTTCTTTGGTTCTGATGAAATTTTTGCAGGGGTCTTACGTCCTCTGTTAAAGTAATGTTCAAATAATTGGGATATATGGAAGCAAAATCTTTGTTGAACAGATTTAATCCGCAGGAGCTGATTAGACTCTGTAACGAGAAAATGGTGTGTGCTGCGCGTGACCTCGCAGAATTTACGAACAATGGCATTAATGCAAGCTTTATTGTAGCCCTCGCACACAAATGTGAGAATTACGAAGAGACTGTTGGACGTCATTCAACCATTGAAAGCTCAACAAACATTCCTGCTAGTAAAGATGAGATTTTAGAAGGAGTAGATATGATATGTCGCGTAGGCCAACAGATTTGGTCACAGAATCCTACAAAATACAACGACTACGTGATTAATTATTAACAGATGTTACGCATCTTATTTAAGCAATCATTTTTTTAAGACATACATACATTTCGAACGGGGGAAATAAATCCCCCGTTTTTATTTTCCTTTCATCTTGTGAACTTTCTCCCCTTTCATTTTATTTCCCCTCCCACTCCCCCCGTCTCACAGATTTTAGACATGTAACTTTTTCCTACTTCTGACATCTAAATTTTCCGAAAGCTCCATATAGATAAGCTTCCTGTTTCTGCATGAACTGCTTAAGATCTTAGAAAAGATTGTCTATTAATTGGGACAGCTTTTTAGGATAATTGCATACGTTGGCTCATAAGAATGAGCGAAATGTGGAGATACATTTTATTCAAAAGGAACTGTTCAGCGCCCCAAAAAGCCTCTATCAATCGTGTAAACAGGTAATCTATCCATATTTTTCTTTGGATTGGGCATATTAGTTGCATATTGCGAATAGGATGCGATTGTTCTTTGCTGTTCACATTTCCTTGATCCTTTTCATTCTCATACAACATGATACCATCCCATCAAAGACAACCTCTCTTCTTGCTTTTGATTCTTCTACTTTCTACATCCTCACTTTTCGCACAATCTGATCCTGTCTGCCAGGAAATCACAGCTTGGTTCCAAGAGGAACGATTCATCATTGCTGATCAAAATGAGGATGCCCTACTTGCTCGCACCGAAATGCAAGTATTCCCTCAGGAGTTTGTCTACTTTCTCGCAGGACGACATTTCCAGATCGCTGATATCAATAAAGACGGGTTCTTGAGTTTCAATGAGCTTCACGCCAAGCGTAAGTCAGAGAATATTTTTCGCTACCAGCTCGAAAGAAGACAGATTCGTGAGATGGCTCAACAACACCCTTATCTTGCACAAGCAGATGAGCGCTACCTCAAAAAATATCCCGCCTTGGTAAAGACACTATTTACCAACCTATTGTGGCTATCTGAGAATGCCCCCATAGCAGAAAAAATCTATAAAGACCGTCGATGGATCTCCTCAAACCCTGAGGCTATTCTTGCCTTGCATCGCAATCTGCGGTGGATGGCCGCCAACCCGTCAGAAGCGAGTCAGCTATACAATAATAGATATGCGACAAGCCAACTTCCAGAGTTGATCGGTTGGCGTGCAGAGCATAAAGCTTTCATTCGTCAGCATCCCAAATTGGATCGCTTTTATGAAGCGAGCTTCATCCCTGGTGGATTCTAAGAAGACAGCAAAAGATATCGATTATACATGGGGTCTTCTTTGACCCCATATTTTTTTGTCCATGATACGCTCTACCACCAGATCAGAGGCTACTGTAATCTGACAGGAGAGACGGGGATAACCAAACTGCGCTGCCAGTCGATCGTGCCAATGGCGTGGCTTAGGTGCTGGCTGGAGCCAAACGCCACAAGTCGCGCAAAGACCGCGTCCCCCGCAGTGCGTACGCGGGAACCATATCCCGTAGGGAGAAAGGTCGTGCTGGAGTAACACCTCCCTGAGATTACTCCCGATAGGAACCCAGATATCTTTTATGGATTCTCCCGATCGTATGCTTACTTTTACGCGCCTGTCCATAAACGCTTAACACATATCATGGGATAGAGTTGGACTTATGGCACATATTTGAGAAGATAGATAAACATCAAATGATAAAAAGAAGGAGCCTTTATAGGTTCTGAAAGATTGCTAGGGGGAATGAAAACATGGATTGCCTTTATTCGATCAAGAACGAAAAGCTTTGGGTACGCATTTAAGGGGATTGGCATTCTGTTCAGGACGCAGGTCAATGCACGTATCCACGCACTGGCTGTCATCGTCATTGTGGCACTGGGCGTATACCTGGAGCTTTCGATGATAGAGTGGGCCATCATCGCTATATGCATGGGGATGGTCTTAGCTGCAGAAGCGACCAATACCGCCATTGAATCCATTGTAGATCTTGTCTCTCCTGATTATCACGAACTCGCAGGTAAAGCTAAGGATCTAGCCGCGGGGGCCGTCCTCCTGTCTGTTATTTTTTGTGGTGTAGCCTGGAGCCTTATTTTCCTTCCCAAGATTTGGGCCCTGATTCAGATTAGCGCTGGACCATGATTTTCTCCGTAAAAGTACCCTGCTGACTCTCGACCCTGAAAATGTAAATTCCTGGATTGAGCGTTTCAAGGTTCCATGTCTGCAAGAAGGAGGAACCCTTCATATCCCAGCTTTCCGCTCTCAGTTGCTGGCCCAGACCATTCCATAGGCTCACCTCCACTGATCCCTGAAGGTCGGCAAGTTGGATCTCCAATTGACCTTGTGTAGGATTGGGATAAAGTGTGACATACTCACTACTAGCCTCTGAGTCGATCCCCACTCTTACAGGACGACACGTACCAAATAGTTGGATGTTGTCGATGAAGATGTTGTTGCCATAATCATTGACAGTCTCAAACTTGATGCGCACATTCTGCTCATTCTGGAAATTGTTGAGGTCGATTTCTATACAATCGGCCCAGCCACTACCACTAAAACACCAGTCAGAAGCCGTAGCAGGCACAAAATTGGTGTTGCTCAAAGGACCTGTAGCAAAGTCCTGAGAACCGTCCTCAGCTCCTGCAAACAGCCTATGCGGGAATGTCTGTCCATCATCCGTGGAAAGGTAGACGATCAGCGAATCCTGTTCATTGTTGGAAAAGCGACGATGCGCATGCTCAAATGAAAGTGTAGCGCCATCATATGCGCTGAGGTCAAACTTACGGGAGATCAGACCATCTCGCCTTCCGATGTTGGTATAGAGATAATGGTTGACGTACATGGCGCGATTGCCGGGTGTATTTCCTCCTACTTCTACCAAAGTCCATGTCCTGTCTAACTCTGGATTGTCAATAGTCCAATCTCCAAACCCATTTTCAAAGTCTTCTATATAGAAAGTCGTGGCGACGGGTTCGATGACTTCGATGTAGTTGATGCGCTCTAAGGTATTGCTCCCTGCTCCATTGGCGACAGTTAGGGTCACTTTGTATATACCTGGTTGATTGTATTCCACCGATGGATTCACGGCAGTCGATGTGCCAGGGCTTCCGCCCTCGAAGGTCCAGCTGCGACTCGTAGGATTGAAAGCCGATAGATCCGTAAACTGTATCGCACTCCCAACACAGACTTGTTCATGCGAGACAGAAAAATCGGCTACAGGTGCAAGACCCGACTGGCTACATCTGCTGGAATTGAGGAGATTGACCCTACGTGCGGCATTTTCCATAACTATACGCATGCGGTCCTTCTGATTCTGCGTGAAAATATTCATGCACACATCGTCCGTATAGTCCATGTAGTTCTCAATCATGTCGGTGCTTCCACAAGAGAAGTCATTGGAAGGACAACCATAATGAGGGCCTGAAGCCGCAGGTGTATCACCACAAAAGTCATTGCCACAGCTGTCATCTCCCCAGATATGCACCAGCCCCATCCAGTGTCCGACCTCATGTGTCGTCGTGCGGCCCTGGTCATAGGGTGGAGAGACGTTGCCTTGACGTCCAAAAGATTGCGTATTGATGACGACACCATCTGTGGCTGCGCCGCCGTTGTTGGAAGGGAGGCCTGTAAGGGTAGAGGAATTGGGTAGCTGGGCATAACCCAGAAAATCATTGGCCAAGGGCAAAACCCATATATTCATATATTCTTCAGGATTCCAAAAGGTAGCAGTCTGTATCGTAGAGCTTGCATAGCCTGTCAGGTAAGGAGGAGCCGTAAAACCTGCATCATTTCTATTGATTCGATCTACTCCAGGCTCTGCCAGTGTCCCACCATCAGGGTCCGTGGTCACCATACAAAACTCGATCTCTATATCTGCCCCTGCAGGATTTGTGTTACTCCCTGGCGTACCTGCCTTCCGTCGAAAGTCTTCGTTCAACACGTCGATTTGCGACTGGATCTGCTCATAAGAAATGTTGAACCCTGTCCCGATGGGCTCTCCATCATGCACCACATGGATGATCACTGGAATCGTATAAATGGAGGAAGTTGCTCGATTTGCCTCCTGCTGCTCTTTTTTCTTGACCATTAACCATTGCTCAAACTCTTCTCTGGTTTCGAGTAAGGGATTGAGTGTCTGTCTTTCATTCTCCCATACCTCCGTACCACAACGCTCAATGGGTGCTCTCTCTTTTTGATTTATTTGTCCTGGTAGGATGTGGGTGAGACATATGCCCGCCCATACAAGCATCAACAGTCTTTTCATATGTTAGACAATATCTTATCGGATGTGGTGCCCCTTCTATTCTTTGGTTGAGAATCTACAGGTACAGAATCTAAGAATCAATTAAGGGAAATTTATTCCATTCCCGAGGAATAAACCGTGTGAAAAATAAGATCTGTTAGAATTTAGGTAAGAGAAAGGAATACAGGGGAGGTTAAAACCTTGTCAGAACCCAAAATCGCTGCTTTTTCGCTAGATTTTGATTATTCCCAACAGAGTCTAAGACAAAAAATAGCCTAAAGGCAGTAAAATTTCTGCTTTCAGGCTAGGGTATAGTCAGTTGAGCCATAGGTGCTTCAACGGTATTGTTCGATCAACTCCATCACATCGGGATCTTGTCTGAGCCCTGGTGCATGGTGAAACAGCATGTAGTGATTGTGGTAGTCGATGAGGAGTGCATTTTCGAGATACGTCAATCCTTTCTCGTCTAAACCTGCTTCATAACAATAGGCTGCACAATGATAGTATAGTTCAGAGGCAGTAGGATTGCGCTTGATTCCCTCTTCCAGATAAGTAATGGCACCCGTATAATTGTCATAGTCGAAAAGCAGTTGTGCCCAATCTTGCCAAATAGAAACCTCAAAGGGCTTCAAGCTGATGGCTCTTTCTAAATGCTCATATGCATTGAATCGGTGCCCCAGTTTAAACTCACAAATAGCCAACGCGAGGTGAATGTCAGAGCTATCACTATCCAGATTGAGCGCCTTTTTATAATAGTGAATGGCTTCCAGATACTTTTCTCTTTTTTCTAGACAAAAGCCTATCCCAATCCATACGTCTATATAATCAGGATCTAGCTTACTGACCTTTATATAATATCGGATGGCATCATGATAGCTTTCCAACTGCTCATAGCTCTCCGCAATGTAGTAAAGGGTATGGACATCATCCTTGTTGAGCCCATGCGCGTGCAAAAAGGCTTGCAAGGCTTCTTCGTATTTCTCTATATCGAGGAGCAGGAGCCCTTTGTTGTGATGGGCACTATGGAAGTCTTCCTTGATGACAATGGCAAAATCGTAGGCATCCAATGATTTTTCATACTTCCCGATCTTACGATAGAGATTGCCCAGATTGTACCAAACTTTAGATGCATAGGGATATTCTTCTAGATACCCTTCATAGACTTGTACAGACGCCTCTGTTTTATCTTCTGATTCGAGAAGAAACGCTAGTTCAAAAAGGGCTTCTTCGTACCTGGGATTGAGTTTGAGCGCTTCACGGTAGTAGGCCTCACTCTCTTTGGGACGACGACAAATCTGTGCAACATTTCCCATTTGAAGCAGGACTTCTACAGGGTCCTCCGCAAAGATGCGGAGACGCGCAAGCGATGCAATGGCTTCTTCATATCGATCCAAACGGGAAAGAATCTCCGATTGGAGAAAAAGGGCATCAGGGGAAGTCGGACTGAGAGACAATGCATGCTCTACTCCGTCTAAGGCTTCTTCGTGTTTCTTCTGTTCAAAATCGATTTGTGCAGACTTTAGATAAAGCCCGCTATTGGTCGGATATGTATGGATGGCAAAGCGAATCAGGCCACGGGCACGGTTCCACTCTCCATTTGTCGAATAGTACTGGTACAATTCATCTACCTGAACCAGATCGATAAAGAATAACTCCTCTTTTTCCAGCCGGTCCTCAAATTCCTCCGCAATTTTCTTTAACCGATGATTTTCGTAATCATTATGATTGAATGCATCTGGCATAGATCCTCCTTTCCATACGTATCATCGAGGTTTGAGAGAGTAGAAAGTAGTAGGAAACAAGCAGTTACTTCTCCCTCAAACACGGACACGTTCCGTTCTTCATTACACTAAAATTAAGAGTTATCCCCTTTTATCGCTAGTTGTTTGTAAGGTCTTTTTTCGGTATGTTACTAAGAAAACTCCCGAGAAAACCACCAGCATATACAGGACTTTCTCCAACGTCAAATCATTCGCAGCCCAGAAGACAGACAAGATTGCTACTAGCACAGGCTGCAAGTAGATATAGATTCCTACGGCAGAGGGCGAAACTTGTTTTAGGGCAAATGCATTGAGTGAATACGCCGATATCGTCGTAAATAACACAATATACCCTGCCCCCAAGATCGAATCTTGAGATAGATTGGCCCAGTCTACCTCTAGCAATTCAGGTGTTCCCACAGGGATGATGATGATCGCTCCGAAAATAAACACCCATTTCACAATGGTCATAGGATGATATTTATGCATCAGCGGCTTGACCAATACTAAGTAGACGCCATAAGCCGATGCATTCATAACAACCATCAGGTCCCCCGCCAGCGTCTCTGATCCGAATGATAAGGAACGTCCACCCAAAATAAGCATGAGTGCGCCCCCAAACGAGACGATCAGTCCGACAATCTTAATGGGGGTAATGTGCTCGGTACGCAGCAAGGAGGCGATGATGAAAACAAAAACAGGGGAGGTAATCATCAATACAGAGGCATTGATCTCGACAGTCATGGACAAGCCCTTGAAAAAAAGGAGCTGATTCAGGGCCGAACCAAACAAGCCGCAAAGTGCCAGTCGATAGTAATCTGCACGTGATTGAATCTTCTCCTTGATCCACAACTTACTCACGAGGATGAAGAATGAAGTCGCAAAGATGCTGCGAATGGCCACCATCCCAAAGGGACCGATGAACCCATCCATGACAAATTTGGCGATAAAGTAGTTGAGCGCGTAAATCAAGGCCACAGCTAAAAGCGCACCGTGGGCCATGTAGAGGGTTTGGGGAGAAGAATTGTTCATACAGGATGGAGTGTCGAAAATCAGGAAACGGATTCTGGGGCAGAAGGTTTCCGAATGAGGGCATGCCAGGTTGAGATGATCACGCCATAGCGTGATCCTACGTCATCCAATCCTTGGTGATGTGTTCTTGGAAATATTTGAGGACGGCGGCTTTGCCCCAGGCATCTTTTTCTTCGGTGGTCCAGATATTGGGGAAGAAGATGATCTGCTGGAAGCGGGGCGGGAGAAACTGTCGCCAGTTGGTGCCTCCTGTCGCCTCGGTTGCATGCTGCTCGTGGACGAGGTGCTTGGAGGCGGCGGCTAGGTGGCTGAGTTTCCAGAATACATTCACATAGAGATCATAATTGCGCAGGAGTTCGCAGACTTTCTCGTCTGACTGGATCTCGGCAGGGGCTTGCTGGAAGAGGAAGTAGAGATTGCGCTGGCGATACTTTTGGATCAATTGCAGCAAGGACTCATCAAACTTCTCCTCAAAAGCCCGCAAGGTAATGGTCTTCTTCCCTGTGTCCAGGTCGATGCCCCCTCGCTTCCAATAGATGTAGGGAAACATGTCGTCTATGCCTGCGGCTTGCTCTTCGGGCAGGGTGCCCTTGACGAGATTGTCTAGTCCCGTGCTCATGATCTCAATCTCGCGAAACTGTATCGACTGGAATCCGCTCGCAGGTAGAAGGGCCATGCGGAATTTGCGCAGCTCCTCCTTGTCCAAGCCGCTGAGCATAATGTCAAAGCTGTTGCTCAGATGCTTGAAGTAATTCTGGATGCGAGCCAGTCGCTTGTGCCAGTTGGCGACGGCGTGAAACTCGCTTTCCGCTCCCTTGTCTTCGGTCAGGAGGTCAATCTCCTGCTTCACCAGTTTGAACATCAACTCCGTCATCTGGTGATAGGTGATGAAGATGATTTCATCATTGAAGGGGGTGCGGGGCATCTGTAGGCCCAGCAAGCTGTCGAGGTGGATGTACTCCCAGTAGGTGAGTCCGTTGGAGTAATAGAGACCATCGAGATAAGAGAGCATATCTTGTCCCATTCCCGCGTATTTCTCATCCAGTTTGCTCAGTCGGTCGATGATCTGATGCAGTTGATTTTTCCAGTCCTTTTCAGCCATATTCTTTGATCCCTAATGAACCGCAAGTTAGGAAACAGAATTGAATTCTTCGTAGGCACATCGACATGGCATACACACAAACCATGAAAAAAATACTTGCTTCATTATCACAAAATGATTCATTATCACGTATATTTAGAGAAGCCAGGAGAAACAGAAAAGGACATGCTTCCATAAATATATCCTATCCTTCTCCTGGTTCACCGCCTTCCCACCATACGATTCAATCTGATCCCTCGACTTTCAAACAGTCAGAGGAGGATTTATCATATGCAAGCTTATCAAAAGCCCGATTCTTGGGAAGCAACCTGCGCGCATACCCCAAAAAGCCATTTTATCCATTGCTACATGAAACTGCATCCTGTCCATTTGCACCTCTCTGATTCTCAAATCGCCTCTCTTCTACAGCAGCACGAAAAAATCAGGGCGCAGTTTGAAGGACGATATTTCCTCAATGGTGAGACACTGCCCCCACTCGCAGCCGAACTACGAGACATCTTACTGGCCGATTCTAAATTTTCCAGGCTATACCATGAAGCCGATCCAAAGCACATCGCTGTCCAATTGATACATCCCGACAATCGGATCCTCAACCTTCCTTGGCGAGAGGCGATCAAAGACAAGCAGCGATTGTACCTTATGGTGAATGTGCAGAAAACGAAATCTGAGGCTGTTTTTGTTCCCACCAATCCTCTGCCCCTCAAAATTCTGATCATGGTGGCTTCTCCTGAGGATTTGGAAAAGGAGGGGAGACTTAACTATGAGCAAGAGGAAAAGCTCATCATACAGGCATTTGAACCCTTGCTAAAGGAAGGCAAAGTAGAGATAGACTTTACCAACGATGGTTCACTGGAGCGTCTGGAGGATAAACTCAAGGAAAACCACTACCACATCCTGCATTTTAGTGGACATGGGGTGTATGACAAAGAGGGGCGGAGGGGAGAAAAAGTACCGAATACAGGCTACTTACTGCTGGAAGATGAGGATACACTGAAAAAGAAGCTGGTCAGTGCCCGCGCCTTTGCCCATGCGATCAATATACGAGAAGAAAATCGCCCTTATCTGGTCTTGCTTTCTTCCTGCCAGACAGGACAGGGTCAGACAGTCACAGCAGAAGAAGGAGGATTTCGTGGCTTGGCCAATAAGCTGCTGGATGTCGGCATCCCTGCGGTAGTTTCTATGGGCTTTTCTGTTTTGGATAGCTTCGCGACCGACTTTGCTGCCGAGCTGTATCGACAATTGGCGACTCAGGAGAAACTGATTCCCAGCTTCCAGTATGCGCTGGCCTACATGCGGGCGGAGGAGTGGCGCTTCACAGGACATACAGACTTGCTAGACTCGCAGTGGCTCATCCCCCAGCTTTCGCTCAATCAGGATGTGCAGGACTTGATCGACTGGAAGGCGCCCTTTCAGGCACTTCGCTTTGCTTCCTTCAAGCTAGCCACAGGGGAGCAGCGGCTCCTCCTCAAGGAGCGCAAGGGCTATCTCTTCATCGGGCGACGGAGGGAGCGGCGCGATGCCCAAGCTTATCTGCAATCCGAACAACAAGGCGTCATGCTCCGTGGCATGGGAGGAATCGGGAAGACAGCACTGGCGGAGCATCTGCTGGCGCGCATGATCGCCAAGAACCCAAAGGTGCAACCCTTCATCATCAATGAAGAAGAGCAAAAGACGCTGGATGCTTTGATGACACAGATGAAGGACTATCTGGAGAAGTATCATGACAGGTTCAATATCTACTCGGAGGCAGCGCGCCATACCAAAGCCATCGATCAGTTCAACTTCTTATTAGGGGAAGTCAGTAAAGTCTGCCATCCCGTCTTCCTGATGGACAATATGGAGTTTTTTCAGGAGGGACCTGAGGGACCGATCAAGCCTACACATGAGGACATCCAGCTCCTGCTGGCACGTCTCTGGAAGCTCCAACGATTTCCTCTGATTCTCACAGGGCGCTATCCCTTGCAGGAAGTATCCGACATCCCAACGGTAGACCTCAACTCCGTCAAGTACGCAGACTTTTACAAAAAATGTCTGCAACTGCGTATTGCGGAGCTTACACGAGAACCTCAGAAACTTCCCAAGAAAGCAGATATCCCTTCCCTCACCTTCGATCACTTGGTCGACTTGCTGCACGAAACGCTGGGCGGCAACTATCGGGCACTAGAGTTTTTCGATGAGCTGTACAGCGAGAAAAAAGCGGAGATACAGCCTACGCTGGAAAAACTGGAAGACTTCAGGATGAAGTTTCAAGGAGAGATGCGGGGGCAGGTGGAGGCCAGGCTACAAAGTGGGGCGAGGGACTTGATCTTTCGTGCCTTGCTGGACATCCTGACACCTGAAGAGGTACATGTCTTACAACTCCTCAAGGGCTTTCGTATCCCTGTCTTGCCACTGGCCCTAGAGATGCAAGGTGTGAATCAGCATCTGGAGACCATCTTGCAGCGTCTCCACCATCTCACCCTTATCGAGCGACAGCAGCAAGCAGGGGAATCCCAAGAATATTTTTATATGCCCCCTCTGACGAGGAACTACTTAGAGGCAGTGGGTGTGAAGGCCAGACTTGACCATGCGCAGGCAGGGGCGTATCATGAGCTAGATGAAGAAGAGGTAAAAGCGCTTACCCTAGTAGATCATAAGGAAGCCCTCTTTCACTACTTGCAGATCTCGGATAAGGCGAAGGTGAATGAGATCGGGGAACAGTTAGTTGCTTACTACTATGATCAGCAATTATTTCAACAGGCTTTTTTGATTGGGCGGCAAGTAGAAGGGCTTTGCGGTGAAGAGACAGGTATCAAAATTTTCAATCGCCTAGGACAAATCTTACAGCTATATGGGCAATTAGATCAGGCAATGGTGTATTTTCAATCCTTGCTTGAACGCAGTTTAATTATCAAGGATCGAAAATGGGAAGGGATTGCTTTGAACAACATTTCCCAGATCTATAGTGCCAAAGGGGATTATGATAAGGCTTTATCGTACTTAGAAAAATCTATTGTCATTGATCAAGAATTAAAAGACCGTCAGGGAGAAGGCGCAAGCTTGAACAATATTTCCCAGATCTATGATGCCAAAGGGGATTACGATACCGCACTGGATTACTTAGAGAAAAGCCTAAAGATTAGGCAGCAAATTGGAGACCTAAAGGGAGAAGGCGCAAGCTTGAACAATATTTCCCAAATACATAAGGTAAAAGGGGATTACGATACCGCACTGGATTACTTAGAGAAAAGCCTAAAGATACAGCAGCAAATTGGAGACCGTCAGGGAGAAGGCAATACCTTGAACAACATTTCCCAGATCTATAGTGCCAAAGGGGATTACGATACCGCACTGGATTACTTAGAGAAAAGCCTAAAGATTAGGCAGCAAATTGGAGACCGTCAGGGAGAAGGCAATACCTTGAACAATTTAGCCACTACTGCTTATGCCAAAGGGGATTACGATACCGCACTGGATTACTTAGAGAAAAGCCTAAAGATTAGGCAGCAAATTGGAGACCTA
>JBCBFT010000095.1:0-26987 GCA_038527485.1 Bacteroidota bacterium | reverse complement strand
AGAAGATCTTTCCCAGTCCTTGAATAGCCAGGCACGGTATGGTCTGTTTTTAGGAGAGTTTGCACAGGCGGAAGCCCTCATCCAGGAAGCTATGGCCCTTCCTTATGAAAATGGCTACCTCCCCACCAATCTGGCGCCTGCCTTGCTCTTCCAAGGCAAGAAAAAGGAGGCCCTCAAGGTCTATACATCCTACAGGGACCAACCCTTTGAAGTAGGTTCTTATAAGACCTATGCTGACGCGTTCTTAGACGACATGAAAGCCTTTGAAAGAGCAGGGATTATCCCTGAGGCTTATAAGGTCGATGTAGAGAAAGTCAAGCAGTTGCTGTCAAATCCCTAAGCTAAGTAGGAACCATTCGCAGAGAGGTTCTTCTACAACCTAAAGGAAAAACTACCCACCAAATAACTATCATTCAATTTCTTATAATCTAATCGACAGAAAGAAATGGTATACAGCCCATCCTCTTCTTCTACATAGACAAACTGCGAGCGGTAGAGGGAAACGGTCTCACGTTCTGAACCGATGTCTCTGAGTTGGACGTTGACGAAGCGGTCGCTCGAAGCCAGGTTGTCCATGAAGGCAGTACGAAATACCCCACGGAGTGGAAACGCATTGAATCGCAGTCTGAGCGAAGGTGCCTGAGGATCTGTGGGGAAGACTTCAATCTCAAAGAGATCAGGGTTTGTCACTTCTACATTTCCTACCTCGTAAGGAGTTCCTAAGATGACTACCTGATTGTCTGTGAGTGAAGTGCTACAAGGAGGGGAGACATTGTTTGGGGGGGGTACGGTATATTCGAAAGGTTCGGATAGCACTTCGCCCACACTGCTTTCAGCATACGCACGAAAGTAGTAGGTGTCACCGTACGCAAATCCTCGCTCGTTGTTGCTTTTTTCTTCTGTATACACATCTGGGCGTATGGATGAAGCCCAATAAGTAGGAAATCTTTGTGCATCTATTGTGGGGAAGGTATCCTTCTGGAATACATATCCTATCCGTTCGACGGGTTCTGAACCAGGATCAACCAACTCAATGGCTATTTCGAAATTCTCATTGTCAATTGTGGTGACGGATTCTATCTCTACTTGTGGGAGTGTGCCTACAGCGTCATCTGGTAAGCTGTTACAGCCTAGAAGGAGCAAGATGGAAAGTCCGAATAGATAGGTTTTCATTTTTACTGTGTGAAGGTGATGGAAATGCTACGGGGACACTCAGCCTTTTTTACCAACAGCATATAGCCCTAGTATAAAGCATTGAATGAACGATGACAATATAAGCATAAGTCGCAGAGAGGAATAGTGATTTTTCAATCCCCCTTTTACCAAAAACGCAGGAATATTGACAGCTCTTGAAGCAATTACCTATTGATTGTTTATCTAAAAGAAAGGCCATGTAAGATATTATTAGATTTAGAAGATATTTCAAGTATTGGCAAAAGAAGAATGAGTTGATAAGCTCCGCTACTTCATGCGCCAATGCACATGCATGTTTCGTCATCTAACACAGTCCCCCATGTTGATACCCTTCAAAAGGTATGTTCCTTTCACTTGGCACCTCCTCTTTTCGGTGCTCCTCCTTTTCCCTCACCTGCATTTCTCCCAAACGCTTTCCACCTCCTTTACCGATCAAAGTTCCTGGCTGCCAATCAGAGGCTTCTCAGGTGCGCCCATAGGCATCGCCGATATGAATGGCGATAAAAAGGACGATCTGGTATTTATCCGCAACCGCAATACACTGGTGGTCCAAACACAAGACGCCAATAGTCAAGGATTTAGTGTGTACGACCAGCAAAGCATCGGCTCTACCATGTGGAGCGTCTGCGTAGGAGATTTTGATCAAAATGGTCGGAACGACATCCTCACTGGCGGAGCTTTTACCAACATCCGATTGTACAATGGAAATGTGAGCGGAACGCCCTACACAGGTTCGGTCCTGGCGAACTCAGACATCTTCCTCCAAGGGAGCAACTTTGTGGACATAGACAATGACGGCTGGCTGGATGTATTTGCCTGCCACGATGTGGGAGATAGCCGAAAGTATCACAACGACGGGGCAGGAAACCTGACCTTTGATCATTCGCTGCTCAATACAGAAGCGCCTCCTTCTGATCACTCGGGAAATTATGCCTCGATCTGGACAGATTATGACAACGATGGGGACATCGACATGTACCTTTCTAAGTGTAGGCAAGGCGTGACCGACCCCACAGACCTCCGCAGGGTCAACATGCTCTTTCAAAATGATGGCAGCAACACCTATACAGAGGTGGCCGCAGGAGCAGGTCTGCGAATGGGAGACCAGACATGGGGTACAGACTTCGCCGATATAGACAATGACGGAGACCTTGACGCTTTTGTCAACAATCACGAAACGGATTGCCTCCTGCTGATTAACAATGGAGATGGAACGTATGCTGACGCTACCGCAGGATCGGGGCTTTTGCCTACTTTGGCGGGGAGCGGGAGTCTGATTGGGATTCAGGCGATTTTCCGCGACTTTGACAACGATGGTTTTGTCGATCTCTTGTTCTCAGGTTCCTCCCATTACCTCTTCTACAATGACGGGGATGGCACCTTTACATTGGCCGCCAATCCTTCCTCACCTTTGGGAACCGTAGACATCCATTCCTTTGCGATTGGAGATATGAACCACGATGGTTTCTTGGACATTTATGCCTCCCATGGTTCAGGTTTCAATGCCCTCGGTTCAGTGCAAGACCAACTTTTCCTCAATCAAGGAAACGCCCATCACTTCGTCGCCATTCAACTGACGGGCGAAGAAAGTAACATCAACGCCATTGGCGCACGTCTGGAATTGTATGGGGCTTGGGGAAAGCAGATCCGAGAAGTAAGATCGGGAGAGGGTTATGGCATCATGAATACCTTTACCCAGCATTTTGGTTTGGGGAGTGCTACCCAAATGGATTCCCTGATTATTCGTTGGCCCAGTGGCATTGTGAATAGATACGACTCGCTAGACATCGACCAGTTCATCCACCTGACCGAGCAAAGCGATTCCCTCCACGCCAATTTTACCGCCTCTCGTACGAGTGCGTATCCTCCACCTGCGGATATTTCCTTTGATGCAAGTACCAGTTACTTAAAGGGGAGTGGTGCACTTACCTATGATTGGGATTTGGGAGATGGGACCATTCAGAGTGGAAGAAAAATCAGTCATACCTACACGAGTGCGGACAGCTTCTTGGTGGTATTGACCCTGACCGAGAGTTTGGGGGGAAAGATAGACAAGGATTCACTTTGGATCTTCATAGGGAGTAGCATAGATGACTTCCCTGATCTAGATATAGATGCTGACAATGACGGGATTCCTGATTCGGTAGAAAATAAAGTGGGTTTCCAAAGCATCACCAGCAATACCTTGCTGATCCGTCCTGATGGTCTGAGTGATACCGCTTGGGTGGACCTTTCGGCATTAGGACTCGGGATTGGAGAGCAGGTTTCCTTGTCTCATCTAGTGGCAAATGGTGACTTGAATGGGGGAGATGAAACCTTCACCCTCAACTTCAATGATGGTGCCCATGTCACACCGAGTCTACAAACAGGCGTCCAATGTACAGGCTTGCAGCCTGTGACGACCGAACTAGACGTAGAACTCTCCTTGATCGATATCGGAAGTGGTGTACCTGGGCTAAAAGTCATCGGCACATCCAGTGCAGAAGTAGACGATTTGGCGGGTTGCTCCAATGGAATCGATTTTCGATTTGATGCAGGTACAAAAGCCATGCTGGACGTAGACGGCGATGGCATTCCCAACTATCAAGACCTCGACAGTGACAATGACGGCATATGGGATGTGGTCGAAGCTGGAGGAACAGATACAGACGAAGATGCCTTCATCGACAATCCCGATGATCAGGGCACACTCAGCACACCGCCCAACACAGATGGGGATTTCTTGTATGACTTTGCAGACCTCGAAAGCAACAATCCAGCCAATGACGGAACAGGTACTTGGGACATGGCGGCGACTTCCTATGGCTATTTTGACACCAACAATGACGGAACCATATCTGCAGCTGATACAGATGGAGGGGTAGACAATGACATGGATGGCTTGGATGATCTCTTGGATGGCAATCTCAAGAAGAAGGGCTCTGGAAAAATTGGGGAACACGTATTTGTCGCAGGGCATAGTGTCGCCCGTATGTGGAATGAAGTGTTATTGGAGGCCATTAGAGGCGATTTTGCCCGCCCGACGGTACATGCACGCAACCTATTTCATATTTCTGCTGCCATGTACGATGCGTGGTCTGCTTATGAAGATGAGGCTTTGTTGTACTTCTTGGGCAATACGCAGCATGGGTTCAACATTCCTTTTGCGAGTCTTCCTGTCGTCGCGGATTCAGTCGCCGCTCAAAAAGAAGCCATCAGCTACGCAGCTTATCGCTTGATCCGCCACCGCTTTGCCAATTCTCCTGGAAAAAATAGAACCCTCTTCCTAGCTGAACTCGTCATGGATGATCTGGGCTATCCTACCACCGTGACAAGTACAGACTATCAGAGTGAAGGCCCTGCGGCACTAGGAAATTACATCGCCGATCGCATCATTGCCTACGGTCTGCAAGATCAATCCAACGAAGCCACCGATTATAGCAACAGTCATTACAATCCTGAAAACAACTTCTTGGAAATAGCTGTTCCAGGAAATCCCTATCTCACCGACCCCAATCGTTGGCAGCCCTTGGCCTTTGATGTCTTCATTGACCAAAGTGGCAACATCACCTCATCCAATGTGCCCGACTTCTTGAGTCCCGAGTGGGGGGAGGTGCCTCCTTTTGCTATGGACCCCAACAAGAAGACTACTTTCAATCGAGATGGTGAGAACTATTTTGTTTATCAAGACCCTGGCGCGCCTCCCTATCTCGATACCATGACGGTAGGGGCAGGAACTTCTGATGCCTATAAGTGGGGGTTCAGTATGGTGGTGACATGGAGTGCACACCTTGATCCTTCAGATGGGGTAATGTGGGACATTTCTCCTGCCTCCATTGGCAACCTTCGCGCCAGTGCCTTTCCTGATGCATGGAATGACTACGCTTCCTTTTACGACTATCAGAATGGCGGAGCAATCGGTTCTGGCCGAACGGTCAATCCTAAAACAAGCCTTCCCTATGCGCCTCAAATGGTACCTCGTGGAGATTATGCCCGCGTATTGGCTGAGTTTTGGGCGGATGGTCCTGACTCGGAGACGCCACCTGGACACTGGTTCACCATCCTGAACTATGTCAGTGACCATCCCGATTTGGTGAAAAAGTGGCGTGGAGCTGGGCGCACCCTTTCGGACCTTGAGTGGGACATCAAAACGTATTTTTCCTTGGGAGGAACCATGCACGATGCCGCCATTGCCGCTTGGAGTGTAAAAGGGTGGTATGACTACATTCGTCCTGTTTCTGCTCTGCGATATATGGCTAAACGAGGCCAAAGCTCCGATCCTGGACAACCTTCTTTCGATCCTGGAGGGATTCCGCTGGTGCCTGGGCGCATTGAATTGATTTCTGCAGGTGACGCCTTGGCAGGTCCTGGCAACATCCATGTAGGCAAAATCAAGATCTACGGATGGAGGGGACCCAATGTCATCATAGATCCCAATGAAGATGTAGCAGGTGTAGGATGGATTCGTGCGGAGGAATGGTGGCCCTATCAACGCCCCTCTTTTGTGACGCCCCCCTTTGCGGGTTATGTCAGTGGACACTCTACCTATTCACGTGCAGCTGCCGAGTTGATGACCTATATGACGGGGGATGAATATTTTCCTGGGGGAATGGGAGAGTTTTACTGTAAGCAAAATGAATTTCTGGTATTTGAAAATGGTCCAAGTGTGGATGTGACCTTGCAGTGGGCGACCTATCGTGACGCCTCTGATGAATGTAGCCTTTCGCGTATTTGGGGTGGCATTCACCCACCAGCAGACGACATACCTGGAAGAAAAATGGGGAAATACATTGGGGTGAATGCCTTTGCATTTGCTGATAGCATCTTCCAACATCGGATGCCCGCTGTCCAGCTTAAAGCTTTTCTTGAAGGTCCATATGTAGGAGTTGGAAGTATGAATACGAGTTACGAGGTAGCAGGAAAGCTTCCTTTGAGTGATCCTTTCGGTATAGGCGTGACGGCTGATGCGTCGGTACTAGACCAAGAGGGCACGTTAAAGCCTACTGATTGGATGCTCCTGGAACTAAGAGATGCGGCTGATTCTACCATCATAGTAGACCGAGCTGTAGGATTGATCCAATCTGATGGTTCGATCATCTCTCCCAAAGGAGGGAGCAAGATTGCCTTCGATCAGGCAGCAGAAGGTGTCTATTTCCTGGCAATCAAGCATAGCAATCACCTGGGCGTCATGACTGCCGATAAGGTCATGCTGGACCATCGCGGAACCCTCATTGACTTTACAGATCCCGCTACACCTGTGTACTCGAACGGGGGAGCAGCCATGAAAAATGACAATGGCAAGATGCTGCTTTGGGCGGGAGACGCGAATGGGGACGGCACCATCAATGCGGTAGACAATGTCAGCTTCTGGCTCAATGAAAATGGGCAGCCCTTCTTGTACGGTACCCAAAAAGCAGATTTCAACCTCGATGGAGCGGTCAATTCCGCTGACCTCAACCTTTTTTGGCTCATCAACAACTCACGCATCCAACAAATTCCCTAATCGCGCTTCTTATGAAAAATATCTTTTCACTGATCATATGTTTCTTGTTTATAAGTCCCACCGCATGGGCACAAACAGCCTTTAACCTGTCTTTTGCTAATGGAGTCAGAACGGGTAGCCAATACTGTGTGGATGTAGCCGTAAGTTTTGATGCAGCAGGGAAATTGGGTTCAAGTAACTTGGTCTTCACCTTCGATGAAAACGTGATTCATAAGCCGCAGGTCGAATCTAGCATTTTGTCTTCGCCACTTGTCTATCGTCCCGTAGGTGTTTCCACGCCCGCTACAGGGCGCGCTTCTATCAACATCGTCCTAAATGCAACAGGGTCAGGCTTTGGGCAGGACATCGGGACGACACCGCTGGCGATTGCGCGGGTATGCTTTGATGTGGTAGATGCCAATCAGTTGGTGGAACTAGAATGGCAAGTCAATGCCAATGCAGCCACAGTGGTCTTTGATGACAATGCCTTGGGGAATCCGCCCACTTCATTGGCTCCTGGGATATTGACGGACTATGCGCAATCCATTTTTCCCGTAGAGTGGCTGTCATTTACAGCGACTTTGCAGGAGGGGGACGCACTCCTGCAGTGGGCCACAGGTTCAGAGCTCAACAACGACTACTTTGATGTGGAACGCGCCTTGCCGCAGGAAGATTTTCAGGTCGTTGGGCAAATAAATGCGGTAGGGACGACGAGTCAAACGTCTCGATATCAGTTTCGAGATCCAACCATCAGGCAGTTTGGAGCAGAAAAACTACAGTACCGCCTACGCCAGGTAGACTTGGACGGGAGTTTTAGCTATAGTAGGATATTGGAGGTAGCCATAGATGATCAAGCGAACATGGAGGTCTATGTCTATCCCAATACTTTCCAGGATCGACTCAACATTGAGTTCCTTGGGGTAGGGGAGCAGCGTGTAGATTTTGCCATTACCAGTACAACTGGACAGACCGTATGGCAAGCACAGTCTCATCACACGCGACAAGCATATGAAGTTCCCACACGAGACTGGGCCAGAGGGATTTACTATCTGAGTGTTACATCAGAGAATTCGAAGCAAGTCTTTAAGGTGCTGTGTAGCAACGAAAAATAGGGTAGCTATTGTCAGACGGAAAGACAGAAAAGAAAAAAGGAGGCATCTACTTCGATGTCTCTTGTTGTATGAATGAGATCATTATGAGAGAAGACCATATATTCACCCTGTAAAGATGATGCCCCATAGTGACCAAAATTCAGACAAAAGGAAGAAAGTTTCGGAATGAAATAAAGTACTTCATATTTTGAAAAATTGCCATATTGACTTAGTAACAGTTGCATATGGTACGTATTCGCTTATTATTCGGCGTCTTATTCTTTTTTACCCCATGGCTTCTTTATGCGCAAATAGAGCAAATTCAATTTGAGCCCTATTTTCAGGAGGATGGGCTTGCGGCCAATATGGTATATGATATAGCCCAAGATTCAGAAGGATTTATGTGGTTTGCGTCAGCCAATGGACTGAATCGATTTGACGGTTCTGTCTTTAAACTGATGTACGATGTCGACTCGACCGCAGCACCTGGAACTACATTATCGAGTAATTTGATCAAAGCATTACTTATTGATAAAGAGGGAAATAAATGGGTAGGCACACAAGGAGGAGGCTTAAACAAAATAGATCCACATACGAGTAAAATTACCTATTTTAAGCATGAATCTCGACATAGATTTAGTCTCGGTCACAATGAAATACTCTGCTTATTGGAAGATTCGATAGGCAATATCTGGATCGGTACAGAGAAAGGATTGAGTATTTACGAGAAGCATACGGGAAAAATCCACAACCATTATGCTGACAAAAATGACACTTCAAAACTCTATTCTTCTGCTGTACTTTCCCTAAAAAAGGATGAAGACGGCGACATCTGGCTCTCGACATGGTCAGGTTTACTCCATCGAGCCATCAAACCGCCTGCTTATCAAGATCCTTCTGATTTTATATTTGAACGATTCCCTCATAAAAATATGGAAGCCAACACCCCATTTGATGAAGGAATTTGGGGCAATTGTGTTGATCATAAAGGAAGGATTTGGCTAGGAACTTTTGGCAAAGGCTTAATTGTAAAAGCTGACAAAGACCCTCAATCCCCAGTTTTTAGATTTCCCCCTCACCTTCAGAAAAAGATAGGGTCAAATGTATTTGATCTTTTGGAGGATCAAGAAGGGCGAATTTGGGTCTGCACAGGAGAAGGTTTGAGTATCATCGAAATGCCCAACGATGGAAGGCCGTTGACAGAACAGTTGCAAGTAGCCAAGGTGCATTTAATCCTTAAGCTGCCCAATATTGACAATGGAATGGCTTCCAATCAACTAAGGAAAATTTTTCAAACAAGGGAAGGTATGATTTGGATTGCATTTGAAGGAGGGCTTTCCAAATTTGATCCCAAAATATCCCAGTTTGCTTCTCTTCCCCTAGACCCCCATACAGGAGGAGCGAAAGGAATTTGCGCGATTTGCCACGATACCAACGGGTACCTTTGGATAGGAACCTGGGCCGATGAATTGATTTGCTACGATGAAAAGCATAAGAAACAAAAGAAATTTATCCATGATCCGAATGATCCTAACACCATTTTGGGAGGAGATATCAAAGCACTCAAATCTTATAAGGATCAATTGTGGATTGGAACAACTGAAGGGCTGAGTATCTTAAATATTCATACATTTCAAGCAAAAAATTATCCGCTCATTAAACCAGGAAATAGTCGAAAATCAAGTATTTACGATTTAGCGTATCACCCTGAAGGATTGATGTTTGCTGCTACTTATGACGGACTTGTGAGTATCGATCCTCAAACGATGAAGTATCATTTTCACATTGAGCAAGTAGATGATCCACATGCTTTGATTGACAACCAGTTAAATGATATAGAAATTGATTCAGACAGCACCATTTGGGCAGGTACTGAAAATAGTGGGATTCTACACATTTCCTTGAGCGATAGTGGACGGATATATTGTGATACTTACCTAAATGCCCCTTATGATCCTCTAAGTTTAACGAATAAAAACTTCTTATCTATTATCCTTGACAAAGGAAAAGTATGGGCAGGGTCTTATCAAGGTTTATTTTCCCTTAATCCAGAAGATGGGAAAATGACCCATTATGGTTTGAAAGAAGGGCTACCAAGCACAAATGCACAAGGTTTACAGATCGACGAGGAAGGCTATATATGGGTTGCTACCAATCCTGGTATCTCTTGTTACAATCCCAAACTCAATCGTTTTACCGTCTTCGGCAAATCCCACGGGATCAAGAGTAGCAATCAAGCAGATGGGACAAGCTATGCGGCACCTGACGGTACCCTTTATTTTGGGGGAAATAATGGGGTTACCTATTTTCAGCCTAAGGACATTGACAGGCAGTTTCAGCCACCTAAGATATTCTTTGATGCCATTTATTTTGGAGACAAACAGCTTTCTGTTGGAGAAATTGACCCTTATCTCAATAAGCCTATTCTGGCAAAATCCTTGAATCAGGTGGAAACCATTAAGATTTCTCACCATCGAAAGTTCCTTCGAATTGGATTTTCTGTACTCAATTATCAGTTTCCTAAAAATAGTCAGGTCGCTTATAAGCTAGAAGGCTTGGAGGAGCACTGGAACTACGGCGTGTTTCAGCGTTTTGCCACCTACACCAATCTGAAGCCAGGTTCTTATACGTTCAAAGTCAAAGCGGCAAATCATGAAGGGGTTTGGAATGACATACCGCAAGAACTCAAGATTATAGTGCTGCCTCCTTTTTGGCAAACATGGTATTTTAGAGTGGGGATGGTGATGCTAAGCCTATTGATTATTTTCACTATCTATTGGTATAGGGTGCGGCAGATTAATCTCCAAAATATTCTGTTGCAAAGAAAAGTAGCAGAGCGCACCAAAGAACTCGAAGCAGCTAAGCTACAGGCAGAGGAAGCCTCTATTGCCAAGAGCAGTTTTCTTGCCAATATGTCCCACGAGATCCGAACCCCCATGAATGGTGTGCTGGGAATGGCAGAACTTCTAGACGATGACAATCTCAACCATGAGCAACGAGAGTACATTCAAATCATTCTCAAGAGTGGAAAAGACCTGATGGCCATTATCAATGACATTTTGGACTTCTCCAAAATTGAGTCGGGCAAACTCGAATTAGAAACAGCCTCCTTTTCGGTTCCTCAATTGATTGAAGGGGTTGTGAGCTTGTTTGGAAATAAAATCGTAGAGAAGAATGTTCCCCTCTACTATGAAATTGCACCAGATGTTCCCTCACATTTAATGGGAGACAGCCTCAGGTTGCGGCAGATCTTAATTAATTTGGTGGGGAATGCGCTTAAGTTCACTTCTGAAGGTGAAATTGTGATTGCAGTAAGCCTTCAAAAATCTACCAGCGCAAGCAATCCCCTACAGGAAATCAAGTTTGCCGTTCAGGATTCAGGTATAGGGATACCTCAAGAGCGACAAGCGTCTTTATTTGAGGCATTTACCCAGGTGGATGCCTCCACTACGCGCAAGTTTGGTGGGACAGGCCTGGGTTTGGCCATTTCTTCCCAACTGGTCAAAATGATGGGAGGGAAAATGGGGGTCAGTAGCACCTTAGGAGAAGGCTCGACCTTTTTCTTTCATATTCTTGCCCAAACTTGTCATGCACCACACCCTCCATCTCTGAGCGCTACATTAAAGCAAGACTTACAGGAGAAATCTATTCTGATTCTGGAGAAAAATGAAGTACACAGGGCCATCTTAAAGAGGAAGCTCACACAGATCGGGTTCCAAACCCATGTCGCTCATGACAACGAACATTTGACTTATCATCTCGCCCAGCATGCCCAAACTGTAGACTTGGTTTTGATTAGTTGCAATGAAGCTTTTAGGACGTATGAGCAGGTTGGTGAACAGTTGAAATGGAAATACCCCCATCTGCCGATCCTTTTATCTTGTCCGTTGCATATAAGCAAGAGGATGAAGGCTACCAGTCTTTTTAAGGAAACACTGCCCCAGCCCCTGACCGATAGTGCTTTGCTGAAGGCGATCGAGCGGGCACTAAAGGAGGTAGATCTCACACCTACACCTAGCCAGTCATTAAAAATAGAATCTCTCAAACCTGCAGGTGGAACTTACCTTTCGGAGGCACGCATCATCCTGGCAGAAGATAACTTGGTCAACCAGAAACTGGCCACGCGTATGCTGCAGCGTGTAGGCTACCAAGCCGAAATTGCCAACAATGGATTAGAGGTCTTGGAGAAATTACAGAAGGAGAGGTATGATTTAGTCCTGATGGATGTGCAGATGCCTGAGTTGGATGGACTCTCAACTACGCGACGCATTCGCGCAGAATTCAATGCTGATCAACAACCGGTCATCATCGCCCTCACCGCCAACGCCATGCAGGGCGACAAGGAGCGATGCCTAGCGGCAGGTATGGACGGATACATGAGTAAACCCTTTAAGATGGCCGAGCTAAAAGACACTTTACAAGAATACCTTCACGATCAGTCTTAAAGAATATTTGGTCATTAACTCAAAGACCTTTAAACCTTTCATGCTACGTAGGATAACCCGTCAGGTCTTGATTCACAAAGCTTCCAGTGAACAGCGGGATAAAATAGCGAAAACAAGAAGTCATTTTTGATTTGCGAATTGCGATCGAGCTAGGGATTTCCTTCTTAAGAAGAAAAAAAGCCATCCTCCTCGGAGGATGGCTCATTTAGATTAGGGAAACAGAAAATTTTGTTTATTCTATGACCTTCCGTACTCTCAGGTCATCAAATCGCTTGACCAAAGGCTTGATATTGGCACCTTGATTCTCGATGAAGCGATCATCTGTCAGCAGGTCCACTGCCTGAAAACCGGTAATGTTGAGGCGAATCCATCGTTGGTCTGTACTGTCTTTGAACCCAAAGTCACGTACTGCCCACCAATCTGATGTAAACTCAAAGGTATTGTTCCATCCGTAGATGCCCAGCCTGTAGAAGAATTCATCATTGGGTGAATCTGAACGAATGGTGGCGCCATTGTACTCATATTTGAGACGCAGCCTGTCGCGCTTGCCACGATTGGGATCGGCCCAAGCGGTGTACACATGACAAAAGCCATCGCTGTATCGACTGGCTCTACAATGTACCACGAGATGCAGCCATTGTCCCTCATTAAATTTTACATCCACATCCTTCGCTAGGGTAGTGGCCTCCACGTCCAGTTTCTCTGCGTCTGTGACATCCAAGCCTTTGGGATAGACCCGTACGCGTGTGCCTTGCAAGACAAACTCCACCGCAGGAGCGCCTGCATCTGCACGCTGGTCGTGCAACTGGAAGATCCCGATAAAAGGGCCCTCTTCTTCTAGCGAGCCAGGCCCTCCGTAGGTATCTGTGGTATAGTTCGTTCCTGGCTCTATCTGCATATAGTAGCTGTAGATACGTTCGCCAGGTGCTGGTTTGGTAAAGGTCCAGTCGTCATTGAATTTGTGCTGAATCTCCGCACGTTTGTTTACTTGACCATTGAGCTGGCCAGAGTCTGCCATCGCCAGTGCGAAGGTAGCAACGCCCAGATCTTGGAAAGGAAAGGATTTAGGATCAGATTCGTCGTAAGCCTTGAATCGTATTTCACCCTTGCCATTGGCAAACTGAGTCGTCGTCACGAAATCATCTGAAATCTGATTGAATCCTTGATTGGGAGCGGGGCCTTCGTAATCGCTATGATTGGGATTGAAGACGCCATAGATCGTAGACCAGGCAAGTTCTTCCTCCCCCATGGTCAGTACAGATCCATTGTCAAAAAGGGCACAACTACTGAGCCCCAGGAGTAGAGCAAGTGAAAAGAGGACTAAGTTCCGGTTCATGTATTTGATGAGTTAGGGATGTATAAAGGTTTGAAAGAACAGGTGCATTGGGAGAATATCTTTCTGCGAAATAGTCCTTGTGTCATAATAAAAACGTAAAAAGTACTCCAATTGACATATATATTTTCAGAAGGTGGCAATATAAACGTGGAAAAAATACGATAATGGAATGGGATGTTGACGGATAGATAAACTGGATCAACGGTTCAAGCCACTACTCGAACCGAAATCTGTCTTTATCTTTGCCTATTGAGGCATAAATCTTATTTTCAAAGTTGGAAACGAATGAGCATTGTCCACTCAGGGGAAACTTCTCTTCTTCAAAAAAAAATAAGATATATCCTGGCCTAAACGTTAGGGTATTCGAACTGTTTACATGTATCTATTGGAGAGAACAACCGTCTAAACCAAAGCCAATTTCCTTACCACAAACCTTATGCGTAGATCCTTACTTGCTGTATTATTGGTCCTGTGCCTGAGTCCCCTTTCCGCCCAGTTTAATTTGGTGGGGGATGCATCCTTGATTGGATTGGGCTGTTTTCAGCTGACACCCAACAACAACAATCAACTCGGTGCGGTATGGACCTCTGTTCCTATAGATTTTTCTCAGGGTTTTGACCTGGTACTTGAATTCAATTTGGGTTGTAACAACAATGGAGCTGACGGTATGGCCTTTGTCTTTCAGCAGCAAGGCCCCACAGCCCTGGGTAATATCGGTGCAGGCCTAGGATACGAAGGGATTACCCCTTCCATCGGCATCGAACTAGACAATTTCCAAACAGGCCCTGCCTTTGACCCAGCAGATGACCATATCGCTATCAGTATCAATGGAAACGTGAACCATGCGTCTCCTCAAAATTTAGCAGGTCCCACCCAAATCCTTAATGGTGTAGCCGATTTGGAGGATTGCCAGTTTCACGATCTGCGGGTACAATGGGACCCTTTTACCGATAGTTTAAAAGTATATGTAGACTGTGAATTCAGGCTAGGGGTAGAGTACGATTTCATCAATCTCGTTTTTGGTGGCAATCCACTCGTATTCTGGGGGGCTACTGCCTCAACGGGTGGTGCAACCAATGCCCATCAGTTTTGCCTCAAGGATTTCGCTACGCTCTACGATACTGTAAATATGTGTCTGGGCGATACGATCCCCCTTGATGCTGGAACAGGCGTCCCCACAGACACCTATGAGTGGACGACAAACTATAATTTGGATGGTCCCACCAACCAGATAGCCGATGTATACCCCGTGGTAGATACCACTTATCAAGTCATCATCCGAGACAGTTGTGGCATTCCTACTGTTTATTACTTCCTGGTAGATGTGACAGATCCCGCCACGCTCAATGTAGATTTAGGAGATGATTTTAGCCTATGTCCTGGAGAAGATTCCCTGCTGGATGGAACCAGCCCTGAAGTGGCCTACCTCTGGCAAGACAATTCCAATAATCCCACTTTCCTCGCAACGACTCCTGGCCTTTATTGGTTAGAATACAGCAATGTTTGTGGGACACAAAGAGATTCGTTAACCATCGATCCCATTTTTGCACCTGTAGTCAATCTGGGACCTGATGATGCCGTCTGTGAGGGAGATACCGTAAGTCTAGATGTCCCAATACCTAATGCCACTTTTGTATGGCAAGACAATAGCACCGACTCTACCTTTGACGTGACACTGGGGGGACAATACTTTGTAGAAGTGACCAACCAATGTGGGATCGGCAGAGATACAGTCAATATTGTCGTAGCGGATTCTAACGCACTCGATATTGACCTGGGGGCAGATTTTCAATTATGTACAGGTTCTGATACGACGATAGATGTTTTCCGTCCAGGGGTAACCTACACTTGGCAGGATGGAAGTTCAGACTCTGCTTTCACCATCTCTAGTGGGGGCATTTATTGGGTAGAACTGACCAATGCTTGTGGTTCTCAAAGAGACTCCGTCATTGTGCAAACAGTGACGCCACCTGTAGTTGATCTCGGACCCAATGATACCATTTGTGGACCAGGGCCTGTACTATTAGATGTTCCCGTGGCAGATGCAACGTTCGAGTGGCAAGACGGGAGTGCAGATTCGACTTTCCTCGTGACGACATCTGGATTATACTTTGTAGCGGTGACCAATGGATGTGGGACTACACGTGATACGGTAACGATCACCTTTGGAGAGGCGCCTTCTGTCGAGTTAGGCAATGATACGACCATCTGTGATGGAAGCGGGTATTTACTGACGGCGACTTCCTTTGCAGCAACCTACACTTGGCAGGATAATTCGGCTAATCCCACCTTCCTCGTTATAGAAAGTGGAGAGTACTTTGTAGAAGTCAGCAACGTCTGTGGAACAGTCAACGATACGGTGAACATCTTGTACGACCAACGACCCGATATCGATCTGGGACCCGACACGACTTTCTGTGAGGGCGGATTCCTGGTCCTGGATGCTACCTGGACACCTACCTCCACCTATGTGTGGCAGGATGGAGACAGCGCAGCCACTAAGACCATTACCGTTTCTAATATCTACGAAGTCATCGTGACCAATGGATGTGGACTCGATCGCGATACGAAAACGGTGACCGTAGAAGAAGCTCCACTGGGTCCTTTCTTTGAAGACAGTACCTTGCTTTGTGATGGCCTTTCGGTTACGTTGACTACACCTTTTGGCGAGTTTGAGCATCTCTGGCAAGATTTCTCTACCGATACGCAATTTGTGGCTACGCAAGAGGGAACATACTTCGTAACTGTGACCAACGACTGTGGATCGGCTACGGATACTACCCTTGTGAGAACAGGTGTTTCTCCTACTGTAGACTTTGGAGATGACGTAACAGCTTGTGAAGGAGATCCTGTCTTTGCAGACATTACGTTCCCTGGAGCAACTTATGCTTGGCAAGATGGATATGCCTTGCCTACACGTGACATTACGGAGAGTGGCCTTTATAGCGTGATTGTAACCAACGAATGTGGAGCGACAGAGGATGCCTACACAGTGACCTTTGTTGAGGCGCCTACAGGGCTGGATCTTGGAGACGACCGCTCGGTTTGTGAAGGCGATACCTTGGAATTGGATGCCACGCAAGCGACCTTCCCACCAGTGGTGTATCGCTGGCAGGATGGAACTACAGAACCCACTTATCCCGCCTTCCAAACGGGGTATTATTCTGTAGTCGTATCGAATGAGTGTGGGGAAACCCAATCAGATGTTAATCTGGAATTTGTTCCTGCGCCCTTTGCCTCTATTAGAGGTGACTCCATCCTATGCATTGATGGGGCCGAACTGATCACACTCGATGCAGGTCTTTCTTTTGATGCGGAGTATCGCTGGCAAAATGGCGTCTCCACACCTACAGTAGATGTAGAAGAACCTGGATTGTATACAGTGAATATTGAAAATGTCTGCGGAAGTGATTCTGACTCGCTGCTAGTCGTTGCACGCTCTTGTAACTGTGAAATTTACGTACCTACGGCCTTTACGCCCAATGGAGACATTGCCAATGATGCTTTCTTTGCCTTGCCTGCGACCTCTTGTCAGATCGTAGATGGAAGTTTGGCTGTCTTCAATCGCCTTGGACAAAAGGTATTTGAAACGGTATCTCCAGAAGATCGCTGGGACGGTACAGATCCCAATGGCCGAATATGTAGAGAAGGTGTTTATGTGTGGCGTTACAACTTCACCTTGCAATCGGGAGGCCTACAAGTAAATGTTCAGCAAGCTGGGACAGTGACTTTGGTAAAATAAATCAGTCTCTATCATTGAGATAGGAAAGCTAAATAAAGTGGGGGTGGTATATGCTACCCCTACTTTCATTTATAAGAAAATATGTCCCAATCCATCGCCATATCTTTATCAGGAGGTGCTATACGTGGTGTGGCACACATTGGAGTTTTGCAGGCTTTTCACGACAATGATATTTATCCAGATGTCATTTCTGGCGCCAGTATGGGAAGCTTAATTGGTGTATTGTATGCTCAAGGTTACAGTCCCAAAGAGATTCTGGAAGTATTTGATGATGCTTCGGTGCTCAAATTATTCCGACTCTCCATTCCTGTCGTAGGCCTGACTGATCTTAGCTACATTGAGAAAAAGCTAGAAGATCTTCTCCCGACAGATGATTTTGCTGCTTTAAAGAAACCTTTTTATGTCTCTGTCACGAACCTGAATCAGGGGCGATTTGAGATCATCAATAGTGGATCTGCCATTCAAGCTGTCATTGCTTCTTCTTCGATTCCCATCTTATTCAAAGCCCAGAGGGTAGGAGAGGAGCTATATGTGGATGGAGGTTTATTGAATAATTTACCCATCGAACCCTTACAAAAAGACAATCATATCCTGATAGGAGTCAATGTAACGCCTATCAAGCCTCAGGAGGATGTAAACAATTTGCTGGAAATCGCTTATCGTTCGTTGGATTTGATCATGTGGTCCAATGTAGAAAGTCGGCTGGCACAATGCGATGTCCAGATTGAGCCTGGAGCAGATGACTTTAGATTTTTTGATTTAAAAAAGGTCGACGCCATTTATAGGAAGGGATACGAAGCAGGAATAGGCGCCATTCCACAAATCCAAAGATTGCTAGGGAGAAAAATAGAGGTCGTTTCAGAAATGGAGGGAATAGAGCCCATTGAAATGGGGGAAGCCCCCCTCACATGGTGGCAAAACATCTGGTGGACCCTTTTGAGTTGGTTAGGTTTAAGAGACTGAGAATTTCCTCTGTTCTATTTCAGGGAGTTCCTTATCTTCGTGCATAGAATAAGATTTATTACGCAATATCAGTATGAGACATATTAAGTATACATCTATTATCTGCCTCGCTGCCATCTTTTTATTCGCAAGCTGTAATTCATCCAAGACAGCCCAATCAGAAGAGACAGCTAGTACGAATGGAGAGATGAATAATATAAATGACAGCATTTCCTATGCTTATGGTCAGAATCTGGGGAGTCAGTTGATGAAACAACAAGCCGATTTTGATCCCGAATCGTTTAGGGAAGGGATGGCGCAAGCCATGAATGGAGGAGAGTTGGAAATGTCAGAGGCGGATGTAAAGGCGTTGCTGGTCGCCTTTCAAAATGAGATGCGGTCCAAGCAGATGGCCGCTCAGCAAAGAGGAAACTTTGCGCCAGGGATGGCTGCTCCTGAAATTTCTCTGCCCGATCCCGACGGCAACTTGGTAAGTTTGAGTGGCCTCAAGGGAAAATACGTATTGATCGATTTTTGGGCGAGCTGGTGCAAACCTTGTCGTATGGAAAATCCCAATGTGGTCAGAGTATACAATACCTATAAGGACAAAGGATTTGAAATCCTAGGCGTCAGCCTAGATCGGACAAAAGACGCTTGGGTAAAAGCCATCGACCAAGATGGACTGGGTTGGTTGCATGTAAGTGACCTTCGATTTTGGAATAGTGCAGCTGCACAAACATATAAAGTAAGCTCGATACCATACACCGTTTTGGTGGATCCTGATGGAAAAATTCTGGCAGAACGTCTCCGCGGACCCAGTTTAGAGGCAAAATTGAAAGAAATTTTCGGCGGATAGGAAAAATCCTATATCCTTGAGGTTTTTAATCTCCCTAATCTTGCTAAATTACGTTTACAAGATTAGGGAGATTTTAAATTTTGGAAATGAAAAAACTACTACCATCCGTGTGGGTGCTATTCCTTTTGATGGGAATAGGAGGTTTTCAAGCCTCGGCCCAACACAGTCTCAAGTTGAAAAGTGGAACCTTTCAGCTGCCTTTCATGCAAGATCCAGCCGCGCATCTTGCCCAAGTACAGCCCCAAGAGATCCACAACGACTCCTACACTCGCATTATTCAATTTACCCAACTTCCCACCGATGCACAAAAGCAGCAGTTGGAGAGATTGGGACTTCAGTTTACATCCTATTTGCCTGATAATGCTTATTTGGTGGAAATTCCAGTCCAGCTAGCAACAAGTGTTTGGCAAGGGAAAAACATTCACAGCATTTATCCTGTAGCACCTGAATTCAAACTTGATCCTCGTCTCGTCAGAGGGGATATTCCTGACTATGCTTGGGAAGGACAAGAAGTGAGAATGACGGTTCAGTGGCTGCGTGCGGTTGATCCGATTCTTCAAAGTCAGATCGTGCAAGCTGCAGAAGGCCGCCTAGGTAATCCCAAGATGAATGGAGCAAAGTTTACGGAAATTGTTTTGCCACTCGAGAAAATTTGGGATCTAGCTGCTTACCCTCAAGTCCTATTCATCGAGCCAGGAGATGATCCAGGTCAGCCAGAGGATGTCAGAGGCTTGTCTCAGCACAGATCCAATATTCTCCACGCTCCTGGCCGTGAATACGATGGAGAAGGTGTGACGGTATCTGTACGTGACAACTTCAGCAACACCCATATAGACTGGATCAACCGAAACGATACGGTATACAATGTCTTTGCCAATGGTACACATGGTACGCAGGTGACAGGGGTTGTAGCAGGTGCAGGTAACCTTGACCCTTCTGTCATAGGTATGGCTCCCAAGGCATTTGTCTATCAGATGGACTATACCTCTACCTTCCAGGATGCGACGGTTACGCTACACAAAACACAGCGTTTGGTAGTGACAAACTCCTCTTACAGTAATGGCTGTAACGCTGGTTATACCAACACGACGCGTCTGGTAGATGAGCAAGCGTATGACAATCCAAGCCTCCTTCACGTCTTCTCCGCAGGAAACAGTGGAACATCTAACTGTAACTATGGTGCAGGAGCAGGATGGGGGAATGTCACAGGTGGACACAAACTCGGTAAGAATGTCATCGCGACTGCGGCCCTCAATAGTACAGATGGTCTGGCAGGCTTCTCCAGTATCGGACCAGCCACAGATGGACGTATCAAGCCAGACATTTCTGCATTTGGACAGGGTGTGCGTATGACCAATCAAAACAATACATACGTAAACTCTAGTGGTACATCTTTCTCTGCTCCTGGTATGGCGGGTATCTCTGCTCAGCTCTACCATGCGTATCGCGACTTGAACAACAACCAAGATCCTGATGCGGCCCTTATCAAAGCTGTTATGTTGAATACGGCTGACGATTTGGGTAATGCAGGTCCAGACTTCCGATTTGGTTGGGGACGTGTCAATGCGCTTAGATCAGCCGAAGTACTAGAGAATGTACAATACCTAGCCGATACCTTATCCACAGGTGAGACGAACTCACATACGATTTCTGTTCCTGTGGGTGTAGCAGAGGTTCGTGTCATGATCTACTGGGCCGATCCCGAAGCTTCTACCTTGGCAGCGAAAGCCTTGGTCAATGATTTGGATATGACAGCTGTAGATGGAGCGACTACTTACAACCCGCTGATACTCGATCCTACACCTACAGTAGCTGCGCTCAACTCGCCAGCTGTACAGGGAGTGGACACATTGAATAATATGGAGCAGGTGCGTATTGTCAATCCTGGTTCAAGTATTGTCATAGATGTTGCAGGTAGCTCCGTCCCAATGGGGCCTGCCAAGTATTACATGACCTACGATTTCATTTATGACGAGGTCAACGTCACCTATCCCAATGGAGGAGAGCACTTCGCTCCCGCTGACGTACAGCGTGTACGCTGGGACGCTTATGGCAACACAGGAAACTTCACCATGGAGTACTCTAGTGACAATGGAAATACTTGGGCTGTCGTGAATAACAACATTGCTGCTGATCGCCGTTACTATGACTTCACCGTACCCAACGACGTAACAGGAGAAGCATTGGTCCGTATCACACGTGGTAGCCTCACAGGTGTATCCGAAAATCCTTTCAATATCATCGGCATTCCCAGCAGCATTCAAGTACTGGGTGTATGTCCTGGGGACATCACACGCATGAGCTGGACGAATGTCCCAGGTGCTACGCACTATGATGTGTACATGCTGGCAGACAAATTCATGGACTCTGTTGGAACCGTTGTCACAAATTCGACACAAGAATATCAGGTTCCAGGTATCCCCACAAATGGCGATTTCTGGATCTCTGTACGTGCCAGAAAAAAGACAGAAGTGCTAGGTAGAAGAGCCATCGCCTTGCTACGTCCAGGTGGTCGTAACAACTGTCCGATTGAGAATGATGTAGCCATGAGACAGTCTACCTTTACAGAGGAGGGACCATTCTACACCTGTGTGACCAACCTTTCTCGTGTCAAAGTCAACATCAAAAATGAGTCTGACCTCGGATTCTTTACCATACCTCTCGCATACCAGCTAGGAAATGAGCCTGTCGTAAGAGATACCTTCCAAGGATTCTTGGCACCTGGTTCGAACACCGACTATATTTTCACCAGCAACTTCCAGTTCGCTACAGCAGGCGATTTGGATTTGAGAACGTGGGTCGAATATCCTGGCGACAGTGTAGGTGTGAATGATACGATTTATTCTAAAGTGCTCGTTGTAGATGGACAACCCATAGAGCTTCCTTATCGTGAGAGCTTCGAGACATTTACCAACTGTAATACAACAGCTGACTGTGGACAGGTAAACTGCGCACTGCCCGACAGCTGGACCAACTTGGTCAATGGTCGTCATGACCAAATCGACTGGCGTGTGAATAGTGGTCCTACACCTACGATCGGTACAGGTCCTGTACAAGATCAATTCCCTGGCACACCTGGAGGTAAGTATCTCTACTTGGAGGCCGATGGTGCTTGTGATCAGGCATTAAGTGGTTTAATTACGCCTTGTGTTGATTTGGTAGGTGTGGCTACACCTCAAATGGAGTTTTGGTATCATATGCGTGGCACAGGCATAGGTCAGCTACACGTGGATGTTTACCGTCTAGGATTCTGGACCAATGATGTCATGACCTTCCCGATTTCAGGTAACCAGGGCTTCGAGTGGAACAGCCGTCAGATTGATTTGACTCCTTATAGAAATGCAGTGGTTCTGGTTCGCTTCCGTGCGACGATGGGATCAGGAGAGTTGGGCGACATTGCCATTGACAATATTTCCTTCACAGATCCTAACCGTCCACCACGCGCAGATTTCATCACCAACCGCAGCAAGCTTTGTGTAGGGGAGAAGATCCAGCTAGAAGATCTTTCTTTCAACTTCCCACAAATCTACGATTGGAGCTTCACGCCCAACTTGGTGACATATGAAAATAATACAGCTGCTACAGATGCAGAGCCAGTCGTGAGCTTCCAGCAGGAAGGATGGTACCGCGTCCAGCTACGCGTGAGCAATAGTGCAGGAGCGGACTCATTGGTACGTGATGCTTACATCGAGGTGACAAACGGTGAAGCGCCAAATCTGATAGAAGACTTTGAAAATATTGCGACCTTCCAGCAGGACTGGACGATCCTCAACCCTGATAATTCGTTTAGCTGGCAGCCTGTGACAGTGAACGGGATTACGGGACAGTCTACAGAAGCCATCTTTATGGACAACTTCCAGTACAATGGCGTATTTGCAGAAGATGAACTCATCAGTTGGGTGGTGAACCTAGAGAACTCTGCTAGTCCTGAGTTGACCTTCGACATGGCGTATGCACGTAAGTCAGCGGGATCTCTTGACTCACTCAACATCCTGATCTCTACCGATTGCGGTCAGAGTTTCACAGAGCGTGTCTATGCAAACGGAGGACTTACGATGTCAACTTCGGTAGACAATCCTTTGGCCTTCTTCCCTGCTAGTTCTGCTGAGTGGAGAAGCGAAGCTATCGATCTGTCGGCCTACAACGGTCAGCGCATCATTGTCAAGTTTGTCTCTAAGACCTTGATTGGTAACAACCTCTTCTTGGACAACATTGGGGTGAGCGAGCGTGGATCAGCAGCACCTGTAGCTGGTTTCAATGCGAATCCATTCATCATCTGTAAAGGAGAAACGATCAGCTTTGAGGATGCTTCTACAGGACCCGCAGCGACAACGTACAGCTGGGACTTTGGGGTGGACGCTTCTCCCGCGACAGCAAATACCGCAGGTCCATTCAGTGTGACGTACACCACAGGTGGAACCAAGTTTGTGACTTTGACAGTAGGTGATGGAACTTCTACCAATACGGTCACAAAGGCTATCGAGATCGAGACAGGAGTGGATCCTTTCTTCACTGTTCAGATGACGGGGCTAGACGGTCAGTTTACTTCTCAAGCAACCAACGCTACGCACGTTTGGGACTTTGGTGACGGTAGTACCAGTACGGACGTAAGTCCTAACTATGTGTACACCTCTCCTGGACTGTATACCATCACGCATATCGTGACGCCAACCAATGGATGTCCTGCAGATACATTCTCACGTGAGGTGGGGGCTTACTTTGTCTCAAACGATCCTACTTTGTCGGCTGATTTGAGTATTTATCCTAATCCATCTAAGGATATCTTCTGGGTAGAAGCACTCAACATGCCTGTAGGAGAGGCTGCCATTCAGGTATTTGATCTCAGTGGGAAAGCACTCAACCTGAATGTAGAAATGATTCAAGGAAAGGCTAAGCTTGACCTCAGCGGATATGCTCAAGGCATTTACATGCTAGAGTGGAAGCAAGGTCCTTACACCCTGCATCAGAAATTGATCAAAGAATAGCGTGAGTTGATAGGTAGTTTGTTACCTGTCGGCTTCATGCCGTGCAATAAAAAAGCCCTCTGAGACTCAGGGGGCTTTTTTATTATTTTTTGTTTGGATAGAATAGGTTTTGAATGTCTACGCCTCAGGGATATCAATGTCCTCTCGGTCCAGCAATTCCCATGTGTGGTCTGCCATGAGCCTGACCGATGCCAGATGACCTGCATAGGGTAGGGTAGGACCCCATTCTTCAGGAGAAACTAAAGAAAGCGTCCATGTTCCATTTTTCCGTTCGTAGAGATGGTACACCTTATTCATGACAGGTTCAAAATTCATCTCTGCTTGATATATCTTCGCAGAAATTTCTACCCTTCTCTGCAGCTTAGAGGCTTGTTGTGCAAGCAGTTCAATTTGCTCCTTGATCTGGTCCATCTGCATATGCGTCTGCTCCTCCATGGCGAGCATCGCACGTCCCTTCACTTTCCCTTTGTCTATAGGCTTGATCACAGCTCCCCCTACAGAGTGGGCATAGGGGAGGGTAGAGGGTTTCTCTGCTATCTTATCTTTATCTATAGGATTTTCAGTCATACTTCTAATAACGGTACACCTCATGAAATGTTGATAGATAATTGAGGCTCAAAAATAGGAGATTATTTCTCAAATAAAGAGATCATTTAAGGTGAATACATACGGTGATAGAAAAGGGAGGAAAATATATTTTTTGTTTCAAGGGCTTTTGTTAGAATATCACGAGTACAACGAGAGCGATAAATTGTGAGCAATTTGATGGATGGAGGCGTGAAAGAAGATACGATCAATTTGGCGGGCTACCTGGCCCCAGATATGCGGCAATCTATGGTCATGCTCATGGAGGGAGAGCTGGACATGGTGATTGACATGATAGAGACCATCATCTCAAGTGGACCTAGATATATGAAATTATTAGAAGAGGGCGTGAATCAGGCCAACCGTTCGGATATTGCTGAGGCGGTATTTGCCTTGAAGTCCAATTACTGTCAGGTTGGAGCGATTCTTTTTTCTAATCTCTGTGAGGCTATGGCTACAGCTTCCCAGCAAATGTATCCACAGGCGATTCAGCGAATCCATCAACAGATCCAAGAGGAATATGAATTGGTGTCTAAATCTCTTCATTCTTGGAAGGACACACTTTTGCTAGAGAATTACTGATAATGAGCGGATTAAGAAAAAAATGATAATAAAAGCCAGATAAACGTCATATAGCTGCAATCTCTTCAAGCTGAATGTACGGACTCGCGGAAGTAAAGTAGGGGAGAGACAAAATAATTAATTGTATAGTTGATGAAAATTAAAAAGACCAGCCAGTATCCCTAATAGGAATCGGAATAACTGGTTTTAAAGACAGGTTATAGATAAGGTGGGCAAGTGTGTATTCAGACAATATCCAGAGACAAGCCTAAATAGGTTGTGTGAGCTGTAGAGACAAAATACATTATTGTATAGTATTCATTTTGATAAACGGGAAGATTGCATGTGGGTAACTGTCCACCTATTGAGTAGCTACTTTTGCAGGATGAATGTGTAAGATGAATGATTAAAGCCTGGCGATAGAGATTTAGAGTTCAGGCTACATCTTATTTCTATTTAACATAATATTAATTATGGGACGATTTGCGATACTTCCGATACGGGGGTAGAAGCTAATACGTTACATCCGTCTCAAGATCAGCACACAGGCACTTTACCTGTTAAACTGTCACTAGCTGATCCCACGCAACTCACTATTTATCATAATCAAGGAAACGAAGTTTTAAAAGCAACTGAGAGGCTGCCAGCCTTCCAGCAAAACGGACTTACGCGGCCTTGGGATCTTGACCCCCTAGAGTATAACAGGGGTCAACTTACCATTTCCCCAAAATCTCCCCTACCCGACCGATCTAACAAGACTTTGGTTCTGGACTGGTTGCGCCTGAACCTCTCCGTAAACTGGGGCGATTTCTGGCGCATCTCAGATGGTGTACAATTGCCCCTTAAAGGAGAGATGACCTATGAAGAAGGGGAAGTTTTCGCGCTTTCTCATGGTGCGTCTGTGGAGCTTGTGCATAGCGGATCAGGGACAAAGAACCACAAGCACCGATTTCACGTCGTCCTAGACGGTCACATCGTAGGCGTACTCACAGGATTTCCGCGCAAGTTCCAAGATGAAAAACAAGCTCAGTTCCAGTTAGATAACTTCCTGTTTTATACCCAAGATTGGACAAAGTGCCTTTCTCGCATCATCGAGGGATTGGGCGCAACAGTCGAGAGTGTTTCAGAAATTCACCTAGCACATGATTCCGTTAGTAATCAGTCAGTTATCGAGTTTATAGAGAACTGGCACTTTAGCCGCGCCAAGCATCACGAGGCGTTAGGCCGCAGCGGTACAAAGAGAGGTAAATTTCACCTTCACTTTGATTCTCATGATCACAGCGTAAAGGCTTTCGATTGGGGGTCCAAGAAGTCAGATAAGCGTCTCACATGTTACGATAAAACCGCCTATCTACAGGATCACGAGAGCAAGGTTTATATATCTGACTTTCACGGTATTAATGGGATTCAGGGAACACTTGAAGACCCTGTGATCCGTGTGGAACTCAAGCTAAAGAAAAAGGCACTAGACAAGATTAAAGACCTTGATTGGCAACGCTTTGAAGATCCTGCTTACCTCTCTTCCATCTACCAATTTCATTTAAAGAACTGGTTTGAGTTTGTGCCCGTCACAGGAGACAAGCAGCGATCAAGAAGAGAGCGCTTCTCCTTACTGGATTTCTCAGGCTTTGGCCTTTGTACCTTGGATCGAGACAGGAGCCGCCCTAAAGAGCATCTATACGCTGACAGGCTGACGATTAAGAGCCTGTATAGGTGGTACTATCTAACCCAGATTGTAGACCTGTGAGAGAAACAATATTTTCTATGGCTGTCACATGGTCTTCAATCT
>JBCBFT010000094.1:0-27122 GCA_038527485.1 Bacteroidota bacterium | reverse complement strand
ACAAAGAAAACAGCTTCAGGATTTATCCAACATCTAGACCGTTATCAAGCTCAAAACTGTGAGGGATGTCCCTTGAGAGCGGCTTGTCATAAATCCAAGCATAACCGAATCATAACGATCAACCATCAGCTCAATCATTATCGACAAAAAGCCAAGGAGAAACTTAACTCTGAAGAAGGGATCAAGAGGAGGAAAAAGAGGCCATGTGAGATAGAAGCGGTCTTTGGGATACTCAAGCAAAACCGAAACTTTAGAAGATTGAGCTTAAGAGGGTTAGAGAAGGTCGAAATTGAAGTCGGCCTCCATGCCGTGGCGCACAACTTTAGGAAACTTGCGGCTAAAATGACCCAAAAGAAGGGAAAAGACCCACTATTCCCATTCCAGGAGCCTAAAAGAGAGCTTCATAACACCAATCAACTTTTAAAAGTCGCATGAGGCCCTAGAGAAAGTAAATCTTGACCATACAACCTCATTATAAACCCAAAAAGGCTGCCTCGATTTGAGACAGCCTCTTTTTTTATTGGGTAATTGGGAGTAACCGTGCAGACAACCACTCCGATAGACGTAGACTCCGATCTACGTATGCGAGGGGGATGGCTACGCAGAGCGGTAGTATGCTTCGCATGTGATAGGGTTAGACAGGAGTCTAATAGATCTAGGGGCTGCGTAGCTAGATGGCTACGCAGAGCGGTAAACTGCCCCCGCTATACGTAGCCTCCGCTACGTATGCGAAAGGGGATGGCTACGCAGAACGGTAGTATGCTTCGCATGTAAGTAGGGTTAGACGGGAGTCTAATAGATCCAGGGGCTGCGTAGCTGGATGGCTACGCAGAGCGGTATTATGCTTCGGATGTAAGTAGGGTTAGACGGGAGTCTAATAGATCTAAGTGCTGCGTAGCTGGATGGCTACGCAGAGCGGTAAGCTGCCCCCGCTATACGAGACTCCGATCTATGTATGCGAAGGGATGGCTCGAAGAGCGGTAAGTCCATATGTAAGCAAAGCCTCCTGACTAAATCCCTTCTTCATATTTCACCTGCTTCAAAAGCCAATCTCGCTCCGCAAGTGGTTGTGTCTCTAGCATCTGCTCCTTCAACTGTATGGCCGCCTCTTCATCATTCGGGGGAAGCTGAATCAACTGCCGAACAAGCTTTAAAAAATTTTGGTAGACCTGCTTATGGTATCCAATGACAGATCGACGTTGGAGATAGCGAGAAAAGTTCAAGAGTAATGCATCGAGTGCATCCCACTCCTGCTCTTCATAATGCATTTTGACCATCATCATTCGTGCGCTGAGATTGAAAAAAACATCATCGTATTCCAAAACTGTCAGCATACGCTTGGCCTGCCTGTAGTCCCCTTGAACAAAACGCAACCGCGCTAGATTGAAGTCGTGATAGCTCTGACGATAATCGGATTTTAACGCTTTACTATATTGTTCAATAAAGGATTCAACCCAATCAAATGCTCGAAGCATCAACCCAATAGAAACTACATTTTTGAAATTAAACCTACTGATGATTCCATTCTCCAGTAGAATATGATTCTGTAGCCCCTCTTTGTACAAGGCAAATGCTTCCTGTGCATATACACGATCACCTGTATTGAGGCGCTTGATACAAAAGTTGATGGCCATGATCAATAGCTCATGCTGCTGCTTAACAGGCAATCGATCTCGGTGGATCGAGAAACTCTGCTTCAACTTGGAGAAAGCCTCCACATCCTGATGAGCTAAAGCCAAATAGGTAAAGTAAAATAACTGAATTGAAGGAGGAGCATGTGCTTCCTGCTGGCTCAAATGATCCAAGATGGCTTGAAGAAGCGGGACCTCATACGTGATGGAAGATACATTAGAGTGAGACAGTCCAATGCAAGCATATCGCAGCGTTTGGATCATGAAGTAATTGGCCGAATGATCGAAGATCTGCGAAAGATTATTACTGGCAGTTCGCTCTTGCGTACCTGCAAGCTCAAACTGAAGGCTCTCCAACTGAAATTGTCTATGAAAATGCACTGCCGAGTGTACGGTTTCCTCCTCTACTTGCGCGCGAAGCGATCCCCACTCTTTTTGTGCGATACTGAGCTGATTCTTTTGAATGAGTGCTTTGATCAGTGTATGACGTTGACTAAACTCATCTGAAAGTGTATGAAAAATTCCAACAAAGTTTTTTAGTGTTTCAAAAGAGGTATTCATTAGACTTCTCATCTTATGGTCTTCATAACTTTTGTTCCCAAAGACATGATGCCAAGCTCTCGTTTTTTGAAGAGAGATATCTGTAAGACTTCTTTTATGAAGCAGAAAATCAAATAATTGTGTGGATTCTTTATGAGAATGGTGGAGAGAAGATTGAAGATATTTTTTGAAGTGCCTAAGTTCTATTTTATCCAGCGTTAAAAAGAGTTTGACGAGTTTGCTTTGTCGCATAGTTTTAGGAAAAAGTGACAGTTATTTTCTAACATACAGAAAAAACTGTTGTGGATCATCATAAGGAAATGGAATATGTTTAGATAAGTCAATAACCTACGCCGACATGATCCAAAGAAAAATTGCACTCATTTATCTGATATGTTTTCCCCTATTATGCCTACAGCTACAGGGACAATTCGCTGCTCACTACGAGTATGATAAAGATTTCGAATCTGTTCGAGACGTCAAGCAGACACTAGATGGAGGGTACATCATGCTGGGAGAATGGTTAAATTTTACATTTCCTACTATCCACGAGTACAATCTATATCTCACCAAAACCGATCCATGGGGAGAAGTAGAATGGACACGCGTCTATCAAAGAACAGATCTTGAGGCAACTCTGTATGAAGGGGGACGAATATTTCCCCTTGACGATGGAGGGTATCTCGTATTTGGAATTGGAAGTGGTTTTATTCCCAGTCGACCAGGTGCTTTTTTAGCCTTTAGAACAGATGCCTGGGGAAATATCCTTTGGAAGAAAGAATATACCACTGACGCCACTGTTAATGATTTTTGTGATGTCATTGAAACAAGCGACGGAGGATATGCTGCCTTTTTTAGATCCAATTTACTTGGTCCAACAATCAACTATGGAACGATTGTTAGACTTGATACATTGGCAGATACAACTTGGACCCAGAGACTATCTACAAGTCTCATCGGAACCAATCCTAAGGCCATTGTAGAGACTGCCGATGGAGGATTCACACTTTGTAGCTCAGAGCGTGACTCTACAAGTGCGGGGCGTGGGGTCGATAGGACAGTCATCAGTCATGTAGACAGCATGGGTACGCTGGTATGGAGCCGAATATATGATGCAGGCTCTGAATTTATCAGCCCGCACGACATGATCCGTATGCATAATGGGAATTATGCCGTTGTAGGAATGGACGTAGATTCTATGGGTCCTCCTTACTCACTCTATGCGAGTTTGGCTATCTATGACTCTCTGGGCCATCGTATCCAGAACTTCCGATTTAGTGCAGACTCAGATGGTACCAATGGCGAGTTTCACGAGATCATGCAGACAGCAGATAATGGATTGCTGATAGCAGGTGGTTCTTTGACTCCTATAGATTCTCTATTCTTAGTCAAGCTAGATGCGCAGTACGATCTACAGTGGGAGAAAAAGCTTCGTCCTTCGCCCTACAATATTGATTTAGACGTCATGACTTTGGCGCGGAATTCTGTAGGAGGCTATTATATGGGGGTGATGAATTGGTCTTTAGGATTCCCTGGGCTTGTGGTTGTGGACAGCACAGGTACACTCAAAACCAATACGGTATCGGGAAATATCTTCTTAGATACGAGCTTAGATTGTGTCAAGGATAGCCTAGAGATAGGACTCCAACAACTCATGGTACGGTTTAAGCAAGGCCAGTCAGGCTTTGAGTATTTCGCCCTTACAGATGGCAATGGACATTATGAGATCGCGCTACCCTACGGTGCCTATCAAGTAGAAATGGCGACACCTTCTGTGTATTATGACTTAAACTGCTTACCACCAGATACCTTATTCTTAACCTCATACGACCAAGATACCGTTGATTTTCCACTCACCATCACAGATTATTGTACCTATAATTCTGTCTCCGTCAGCGCCCCCTTTATCAGGTTCAATGGTCTTAGCCCCATCACTGTCAAGGCTTGTAATTATGGAACGATTGACTCTTATCCTACGCGTGTAGAAGTAGAATTGGATTCAGCTTTGAGTTTTGTCAGTTCAAATATTCCTACTAGCCAGATCATGGGCCAAACGCTCATCTTTGATTTAGATACACTGGCAGCCAACGAATGCGTGGATATTCACATACAAACGCAGTTGGATACGCTCACACTGCCTGGAGCTACGCATTGCATCGAAGCCCAAATCTCTCCAGATACTGTATGTGTAATACCGACATGGACAGGGGCAAGCATCACCGCTTCCGCTTCGTGTGAGGATGACAGCATTACCTTTACGCTGACCAATAAGGGGATGGATATGATCGCTGCGCAGACTACGACTGTTTACATTGACGATGTGATATTCAAGACCGCCCCCTTTCAATTAGATAATCAGGAATCTGTCTCCTTTGTAGAGTTAGCGGATAGCGGGGCCACTTATCTGATTCAGGCTCCCCAAGAACCAGGCTATCCCTTTTATCTGGGTGATTCTACTGTGATTGCTTTTGAAGAAGGTTGTGTCCCTTATGCAGATGGAACTTACAATACAGGCTTTATTACACAATATTATTTGGGAAATATTGCCCCTTCGAAAGCGATTTTATGTCAGGAAAATATCGCCGCATACGATCCTAACGATAAGCTTGCCTTGCCCAAAGGCTACGGAGAACCCCATTACATCGAGCCTGGAACACCTATTCAGTATACAATTCGCTTCCAAAATACAGGTAATGATACAGCCCGACGCGTCATTTTATTAGATACACTGTCCGAATATCTAGACCTTGCGACCCTAGAACTAGGGGCATCGAGTCATCCCTACAGCGCCAAGATCGTCGGAGAAAGAACCTTGAGATTCCTCTTCCAGCCCATTGTACTTGTTGATTCCAATACCAATGAGTTGGCTTCAATCGGCCAAGTGAGCTTCAGGATTTCGCCTAAGCAGGATGTTCCTTTAGAGACTGTGATCCCCAACCGTGCAGGAATCTACTTCGACTTTGCGGCTCCTGTGATGACGCCTGAGATTTTCCATACCATAGGAGAAGACTTCATTCCGCTTAGGGTCATTTCTCACACAGATCCGCTTACAGAGTCTCTAGGACTACGCGTCTGGCCCAACCCCTTTGAACAGGAAGTTCACTTTTATCTAGCGCAGCCTGCACGTGAGTTAGAAGTAAGGATCATGGACATGCAAGGGAGGATGATCCTAAGAGAAAAAGTCCAGCACACTCAAGAAATAAATATGAGCACTTCAGATATTCCTAAAGGCATATACCTGTATCAGGTGATACAAAATGGGCAGTCCATCGGTCAAGGGAAGTTACTGAAGTAGAAAGCCCGTGAACCTGCGCTCGCGTTTGTAAACAGAAGGCGAGCCAGGTCAAGTTCCAGCTCCCAATCTGCGCCCATATATGGAGCCAGAGCATGCCATCTTGCCGCATATACAACCTTTATCTTGTCTTTCTTATATTGCTCCAGGCAGATCCGCACCTTTCATGCCAACCAAAGGAAAGACAGATGAAGCGTATAGAAGATGGCATGCTTAGGTTTCTGATCCAAGTGGGCGTGTTGATTGGGAGTATGTATTTTATGGTTTCATTTTGCTAGATTTTGAAATAAAAAAGCCCGATCCTCTCGGATCGGGACAAATGAAAAGGGCGTACCAGGGGGTATTAGTGTTGGATCAATACAGATTCTGTCATTCGGTGGCCATCTGCTTTCACTTCGAGGATATACATACCTGAAGCAAGTAAGCTGACATCAAGCTTGGTTTGGGAGGTAGTTTCAAGTACAACTTTTCCCATAGGATCAACCATCCGTACCTCTAAAGCATCTCGATAGTCAATGTCCAATAATATGTAGGCATGAGCTGGATTAGGTAAAAGCTTGAGCGTGGGGGCTTGTATAGCATCATCGACTGTGACAGATGGGGCTTGACGATAAGTCCCAATTTGTCCTCCTCCACAGTCATAGATTCGGCCACCATATGGAAGCTTAACCACCTTCATCTTGCAGCTCCATTTTATATCAAGATCATCCATAGGGAGAAAATTCGTAAAATAGCCATTGGGCATAAAACCTTGGATATCATCCGAAGCGTTGATACAGTTAAATTGGAATAGTTCCAACTTGACGAGCTCCTGTGAATTGGGATTGAAAAGCGCATTGCCATCAGGATGGATCAGGGCGAGTCGATCATCGGTAAAGGTGGCTGCATTGGGTTGTAGGTCGACAAATGACACAGGTTTTCCTCCAAGGGCTCCAGGGACATATTCATATTCTATGTATTGAATCATGGTAGGATTGTTGGCATCAATTGTCGATATCCCATAGGCATTTTCTACCCCATCGGTATAGTGTGTGAGCAATTCAAACATTTGGGTGTTGGGATTGAGGTCTAGATCTCTAGGAAAGGCAGTAACAGCACCCTGAATATTCAGATTGACAGGTGGATCGTACTCCCATGCATTTGTCACGATACCTGAGAAAGGATCGATCTCAGCAAGTCCTAGCAATCCCCCGAATGAGTGATAGGTTACATAGTAGTTTCCATTGTGCATAGTAATACCTCCTAGCAGAGGGGGAATATTGTACTGGAACATCCCATTGACTACCAAACCTGATCCTTCATCGACACTCAAGGTGAAAGTTTCCACTACGCCTCCTAGATCGGACTCTCCCGCGAGGACATAAAGTCCATTTTGTGCGTCGTGAAATACATGGTGCAGGGTAAAAGGATTGTCAGGAAGGACGGGAGCCATTTGAATGGGATGGTCTACGATCCAAAGCAGATTTCCCATGGGGTCAATCTTGGCTGCACCTATTCCATAAGAGTCTGTCAGATAGTTGGGATAGGTTTCTCTATAATCATAGGCGATTACAAAGTCTCCATTTTGGTCCTGAATGATACTCGCCCCCGTAACCTCCGTCATATCTCCAAATGGTGTGAAATGGCGTGTCCAATTGACATTACCTGAGACAGGATCGATACTAAAGATAACCATGGAACCATACTCGACATTGTTCGTTCCTACTTCTGACACAAAGTAAGTGGCCACTACGACTTGATTGATACCTGATATTTCGTCGTTTACCATTCCGTGGAAGCGCGATTTAGGGTTGGGTAAATTATAGCCGCAGACACTGTTGTCGTAAATTCCATCAAATAAGACGGCAGGAGAGTTGGAAAAGGGAAGGCGTAGGCCTTGAAGGAATACCTGCTCCTGCCCCGCAGGATTGATGACGGTGGTGCCCCACATCATGCTACTTCTATTGTTTGTCAATACAAGCGAGTGGTTGTCCCAAGGAGCATGCGTGGCAAAGGCATCGCCTCCTGAAGACTCGATATAATATTCGTTGGTAGAAGTTTGACCGATAGTCAGGTGTGCCCAGCCCCATAAGATGGCAACAAGGCATAGTAAATGCTTTTTCATTTTGGATGAGTTAATGTGTTACATACAGTGTGGGAAAATGTGAGGGGATTTCTCCAAAGAGATCACAGAGCAGCCATTCGAATGGAGACTGAAGTATGGAAGTGCTTCTGATTATCTATAGACGAGAGGCAGGAATAAACATGAAGTAGAAAAATGAAAAAAACTGAATATTTATGGGAAATGGGGTGAGATGTGGGATCATAAGTGAAATTTGAAGATCTTATTTCTTTCATTCATAAATCCTTGTCATGAAAATCATCTGCATAGGTTTCAGCTTTTTCATAGGAATATGGTCTATCCATGCCCAGCACATGAACTGGGGCCTATTGGCAGAGGCTGGCGTCCGAGACGCGATCCAAGATGTCCATATAACGACGGATCAACGCATACTTGTAGCAGGAGGAATGGGAAACCAGCAACCGCTGATCTGGGGAGACGATACACTAAAGAAGCCATATGGAGGGACGGGTTTTAGTTTTGTAGGAGAAGTAGATAGGAGAGGGAATAAGCTGTGGGCAAAGAAAATCGATAATTTTGGGGTAAATTATAGGACAAGGTTTGCCATCAGCGATCAGGGAACCTCTTGGTTTGTCATCGACTATCATGATTCGTTGTGCATTGGAGAAAAGGTCTTTCAACTGGGAGGGCAAGGACTGGCATTGGGTGCGCTGCGTTCAGACGGGAGCTTGGATACGCTGATGCAGCTGACCACGGGTGTGTACGACATCATGGCCATGAAGGCAGATCGAGCGGGGAATGTGTACATAGCAGGTAGGCGGTTTCAACCCCTTTATTTGTCTGATACGACCCTCAGCTCTAGCAATCGAGGCTTCGTCCTGAAGTTCAATCCAGCCTATGCGAGAGCGTGGATCTTAGAGACATTCGATCCCATCGGGATGATAGAAGTGGATGCCTTTCATCATCTATATATAAGCCAGTCGGGGAATAACTTCTATGCGGCCAAGCTCTCGCAGGTAGACACACGCACAGGGACAAAACTTTGGGTTCTAGACCAAGGCAATACACCCTATATCTTGAGTCGAATGGCCGTAGCTCGTAATGGAGATCTTTACGGAGTTGGAATCTATGCAGGTAATTTACAGTGGGAGGATTTTCATCTAGAGGCTGTCAATCCTTTATCTGTCATCTCCTTCTTTTTCATCCGGCTGGATAGCATGGCACATGTAAAATGGATTCGACAGCCCGAACGGCATGATGTCAAGTTTCCAGGAATCGCCAGTGGGCCTTGCTACCAAGTGGAGCGCATGATCCAGGGAGAAGCAGAAGGTGTCTGGATGGTAGGACAATTTATCGAAAACTGGCAATACGGAGCTACTTCTTTTTCTAGCGCAGGCACATCTGACGGCTTTTTGATCCACTTGACAGAGGAGGGAGCCTTTGATCGATCGCTTACTATAGGAAAATATGGCAGTCGTGTTTTTCTGAAGGATTTTTCGGTCAATGGAGAAGATTTTTTTCTGGCAGGAGAACTATCAGGAAGCTTGGATACAGGTTCAGGGCTATTGGAGGGAAAAGATGGAGCGATGCCCAGTCGTACCGATGGCTTGATGCTTCATTATGGAGCTTGTCTTATGCCTGTCTCGACTTGGAATAGCAGCACCTATACGATATGTGATTCATTGACGCTGGCTACCGAGGTTGATGTAGAACAAGGAGATTATAAGTTCCGCTGGTATAAAGATGATATCTTATGGCAGGAGACTTCCGCTTTTGAAGTGCAGATATATGAGGCAGGGCATTATCATGTCGAGGTCGAACATCTCGTCTGTGACCAACGATTGGTGATGCGTCCTGTGCAGATAAATAAGCATCCAGATATTCCTCAACCTATCATTGACTCAGTAGATGATCTTGTCTTGGCAGTCGATATCAGTGGAGAAGCATATGAATGGATCAAGGATGGGCAAATGGTGGTGGATACTTCGCAGACCTTGAGAATAGAAGATGAAGGTTCCTATACTGTGAGGGTTCGTCAAGGCTCTTGCTGGTCAGGTGTGTCAGAGCCTTATATAGTAGAAGATGTGTCTACGGACCTAGAAGAAGTATTCCACAGCTCAATGGTCATTTACCCTCAACCTGCGAAGCCGCACAACTGGCAGATACGACTACCTTCACCCCATCGTATGGGAATCATCCATATAATAGATACGAAAGGCAGGTATTTGTACGAAAGGAAAGTGGATATTCATGAAAGAATAGTAGCGGTATCTCAGCATTTGAATCCAGGAATCTATTGGGTGACATGGACTTCGGAAGGGAAACAGGTGATGCAGAAACTAATCATTGAACCTTAGCATACTTATAAAAGCCCCTATCCCGAAGGACAGGGGCATGAATGGAATATGGAGTAGTTGTGTTAGGTGCGAAAAATCTAGCGTTCGATGAGGATTGACTCTACAAATCGTTGCTGGTCAGCGATGACTTCTAGTATGTAGACACCTGGAGGCAAGGCACGTACGTCCAGTTTGGTCTGCTCAGTAGTCTCCATGACAATCTTACCCATAGGATCTATGAGCTTGGTCTGTAGGCTCTCTGTGAAGTCCACATCTAGTATGAGTGCTTCTTGCACAGGGTTAGGATAGACCTGAAGTGTGAGTTCTTGCTTGACATCCGTTGGCGCGACATTCGCTTGACGATAGTTCGTGATGAAGCCTCCGCCGCAGTCGTATATGTTGCCCGTGTACGGAACAGGATTGACCTTTGAGTTACAGCTCCAACCTTGCACGAGGTCGTTCAAAGTAACCGCATTCGTGTTGTATATATTGGGATTCATAGGCTGCGATTCTCCGTTTTGGGAGATACATCCCAGCTGGAAAAGTTCGAGTTTCACGACCTCTTGCGCGCTTGCGCCAGGTGCAAGTGCCCCGTCTGGATGTATCAAGGCGAGCCGGTCGTCAAAGGCAAAGGTGAGAGAAGGCTGTAGATCTGTAAACGAGACAGGCGTACCTTCAAAATTGCCAGGATCATACTCATACTCTGTATACTCAATCACCATTGGATTGGAGTAATCTACGAAACCCATACCATATGAATTGCTGACACCATCTGTATAGTTGAGTAGCAAGTCAAAATAATTAGAGTTAGGGTTGTAAATCAGGTCATGAGAATACACCTCAGATGTACCTCCATTGAGGAGCGCCGTAGGGAGATCGTACTCAAATACATTGGTGAGGACACCCGATGGGTCTATTTCTCCCATCGCCAGTAAGCCGCCTGGTGTGGTGAAGGAAATATAGTACAGTCCATTGACCTCTGTGATCCCTCCTATGGGTGCAGGAAAGTCATAGTGGAACAAAGGATTAACTAAACCACCACTATTTTCATCTACCTGCAAAATAAAAGGCTCTACAGCTCCGCCCACTGGCGTCAAGTCATACTCACCTGCCATTACATATAGTCCATTGCTCTGGTCGTGGATGACGTGGTGGAGCGTAAAAGGATTATCTGTGTCCACAGTTCCTAAGATGTAATCCGTGAGCCATACGACGTTGCCCACTGGATCTAGTCGCGTCATACCTAGTCCATAAAATGGCGTAGGATACGTAGGATAAGCTTCGCGGAAGTCATAGGCAATGACAAAATCTCCATTGTTGTCTTGCATGATACTGACTTCTTTGATCTGTGTGATGTCTCCGTATACAAAGAGATGTCGCACCCAGATTACAGCACCGCTGGCAGGGTCTATACTGAAGATGACGAGCGCACCCGACTGAGCGCCACCTGGGTAAGGAAGGTAGAAGGTTGAAGCTATCACGACTTGATTGATTCCTGTTATTTTGTCATCTACCATGCCATGAAAACGTGACTGTCCGCTGAAAGGACCTGAGCCACAGGTGCTATTATCATAGATACCATCAAATACGAGACCTGGAGGATTGGTGAATGGATACTGTATACCTTGTAGGAATACGCGCTCATTACCTCCGCCGTCTATGAGCGTGGTGCCCCATATAGCGACATTTCCGTTATCTGCTAGGACTACAGAATGATTGTCCCAAGTGGAATGGGTAGCGAAAATATCTCCTCCAGAAGATTCTACATAGTATTCATCTGAGGATTGTCCCCATGAGAGGTTAACTACACAGCAAATCATTGCCATGCACCAAAAGATATGCTTGCTCATTTTTAAATAGAGTTAGGGTTTGTTACATAAATAAGATCAATGTATGTGAGGGTTTCATGGAGATGAAACCAAGAACAGGCCATTCGAATGGACACAGTATCCTATAGGTATTTTGTGTAAAAAAATAGTTCGGGGGAGTGAAGTCTTAATGTATGAAAAATATTCAATTTAAGAAAGGTGTGCGTAAAATATCAGGAGAAAGCGAGCGATATACTTGGAAATCCATGCTTTTGGTAGGCGAAATACGCAAAGAAAGGAGGATTTTCTTGTGGATAAGTCCTGTATCAACGACATGCATCGTATAAATACAGGACCTAGGGTTGGGGTAAAAGAATCTGTGAGATGAAATTAACTTTCCGCTGCTTTCTCCACCCCTCTCCATACCCTCCACACATTTTTGTAGCAGATTTTCTCTATGTCCTCCTCTGAATATCCTCTCTCGAGCAGCTCTAGGATGAGGTTGGGATATTGGGACACATCTTTTAGGTCTCTAGGTAAACTATCGCCTACGCCATCAAAGTCCGATCCGAACCCTACATGGTCTACCCCGATGAGTTGTGCCACGTGGTCTATGTGGTCCGCGACGACAGATACATCCGAGAAAAAGTCAGGATGTGTCTTATAGTAGGTCTCAAAAAAGGCGGTACGAAGCGAATCTGTAGCCTCCAACTCATTTTCTTCCATATATGTATTAAAGGCGCGTCTCGCTTTTGTCCGTTCTATTTGCGAAGTGCTATCAATGAAAGTAGAACCAAAGTTAATCTGAATCACCCCTCCATTTTCCTTGAGCACTTGGAGCATGTCATCGTTCATGTTGCGCTCAAAGCCAGGTGTGTAGAAGCGACAAGAAGAATGAGAGGCGATCACAGGTACATCCGTCAAGGCCATGACATCATAAAAAGCAGAGTCGGAGATGTGAGAGACATCTACCATGATGCCCACGCGGTTCATTTCTTTGACGACTTGCTCGCCAAAAGGACTCAGGCCATTCCATGTGCGGGTGGTATCGTAAGAGGAGTCGCAGATATTGTTGACCTTGGAGTGTGTCAAGGTGATGTAGCGGACGCCACGATCATAGAAGTGCTGCACATTGGCGATGTCCTCTTCGATGGGCGAACCATTTTCCATGCCCATAGGCAATGCCACTTTATTTGCTGCAAATGCTGCCTCTACATCATGGGGACTTTTGGCTACGATGAACTTATCAGGATAGTTCTCGGCGAGCGCCTCCACCATGTCGATCAAGCTGTCAGCAAGCTGTTTGGAGGCACCTGGTTTCTTTTGCAAAGCTGCAGGAATGTAGATTGACATAAAGGGCGCATCCAACCCGCCTTTGCGCGCACGCTCAAAGTCAAAGTTTCCCTGCTCAGTCATCTCCGTAAAGTCGAGGTACTCTCGGGTGATGCGAAAATTGCGCACCTTCATGCGATAGGGGAGGTCTACATGGCCATCTGTCATGATAAACGCATGGGCCAACGAATCTGCCTTTGCCAGCGTTGCCGTACTCTCTGGTTGGGGGGCATTGCAGGCAAATAAAAATGCCAAAGGGCATAGAATGCATAAAATTTTGTTCATCATCGTGTGTTTGGATCAAGCAAATGTGAATAAAGAGGAAGACGCATTGAGTCCTCCAACCAGCAATATAATGGGCATTTGCCTGTTCCCATAATCCATCTCATACGAGATGGCCTAGCGTGACCGCACACCTCTAAATCCCACATGCGCCCAGCGTCGGTCAAACTTAGTGCGGAGCCCCATGAAGCGATCGGCTGTTCGCGCGTGGTTGTTGTGAAAGCGCCAGCATCCACCTCGGTAGCCAAAGACGTACTGACCATCCTCAGCCAGCCAATCGCGATTGGTCGCCTGCCCCTCCTCATCAAGCTGTCCGTCTCCGTGGCTGCCACTAAATTTTCGACCATGCGGATGGCCTACGGTGACGACAGGTTCCTGCAAGTTTCCTCCCAACTCCATCAATCCATAATAGGAAGCACCTGCCCTGATACGATCCCCTTGACTATTGGCACCAAAAATCCCCACTCTCAATGGTCCCATCAAGCCATCTCCTCCGTGAAATTTGCGACAGGAGCGATAGCCTGGATCATAAAATCGTCCCGAAGGCTCACATACATCGTCTGCGTCTTTGTAGTGAAGGATGTCTACATTAACATTGCCATCCGTGAGTTCCGCACCATTTTCCGCGATCACCTTTTTTCCTTGGTAGTCAAACAGCTTTTTACTGACTTGGAAGAAGTTTTTGTTCTGATGATCATTGACCCCCCAGACAAACTCTCTAAATACCACCTCTTCAGGACCTCTGGCTGCTTTTTCAAACTCCAACTCTGTCATATGTCGGATTCCCGCCCAGTCTGCATACGCCAATCCGTCTCTCCACGAGATAAAGTTGCAGGCACGCAGCGGTCGGCGCGTCTGATACAGGCCGTCTGTCATATAGATCTGATGACGGAAGTCCCGTGTCGATCGCTTATACTCAATCGTTTTTTGGGTTTCGTGATGCACTTGTTGCCTGGGTGTGAGTGTATTGAGGAAGTCACAATAATTTTGTTCTGTCAATTCATACTTCATCGCATAGAAGCCCTCATATCCTTTGGGGAAATCTGCCGTGAGCGTGCCTGTTTTATCGCCTGAGTAAGTATTGACTCCTCGGATGATGGCATCGCGATAGATGAGGTTGTCTTGGCTTTCTCCGATGGCAATAGGCCGCTCACTTTCTACCTTGTAGGGACCTGCGTGATTGTCTTTGGCTGTTTCACTGTACGTAAAAAAGGCATTGAGCGGAGCGCCACCTGATCCTAGGGTGATGACTTTGTCACGCTCAGAGAAGGTTGCATTGGTCCCCAGCCAGAAAGGTCCTGTCGGTACATAGACCATCTCTAGTCCGTACACGCGTACTTCCCGTATCCCTTCTTGCGGCATAAACTTTACTTTCATACGCCAGTTGTTGGTTCCTTCTCCTCTTTCTCGATTATAGGCAAAGAAGCCTACGCGATCATCGGGAATGTCTAGGCTTGCTTCGTCGTCTGTGGCGACCGCTTGTATGTTGATGTGATGCCAGTGACCTTGGGCGTCCTGCCCCTTGAAGAAGATCCATGCAGCATCCCAATTGATGTCATCTCTGAAAGATCCATCCCAGGAGATCTGGATTTGGGCTTCCTGTCGCTGCAACTGGTAGTCCACGATCTGTGTGGAGAGATAGGTTTCCCCTGTCATGTATTTTTGACAGGCTTGGTAGGGAGAAGCAAAGCGTGCATGATCAGGTGTATCAAAACCTACTAGGCTACCAATCAATAGACAAGTCATACACAGGGCAGGAAACATGAGGTATCGCATGGGATAGACTTTTGGATGAACATGAATGGTTGGGCAAATGGGAATCAGACTTTTTCCATAAGATATCGAATACCCCATTTTTCTACCACAAGCATTTGGATATATATGGAAAGTTTCAAGAGAAGAATGAGTAGGAAAAATTAGGATAATATATTGATAATTAAAAGAATAGGTATTTAGATTGAATTGCAGAAGGAAATGAAGTGGCAATAGAAAATCGCAAGATCGCCGCTAGATCTTGTGGGCGTTAGATTCAGAAATTGCGCATTGACATAAGTTTTTCTTATTTGTGTAAGATTCGGCTAGGCGTTTCATGCAGGCCATTCAGCTTCCAGTGATATGATAGATTTTAGTGTATTTCTGACTACTTCGGGTTTGATCAGTCTCTTGACACTCACCTTAATGGAGATCATTTTAGGGATTGACAATATCGTATTCATCTCTATTGTTGCGGGTAAACTTCCTGAAGATCAGCAAGCAAGGGCACGTAATCTAGGGCTTATGCTCGCTTTGGGTTTTCGTATTGCCTTACTACTTTCTATCAATTGGATCGTCAGCCTGAAAGCACCTGTGTTCAATGCCGCAGATTTGGTAGGGATCCCTCTGGAGGGGCATCTGTATGAGACCATGGACTTGAGTTGGCGAGATCTGATTTTGATAGCGGGAGGTGCATTCTTGATGGTCAAAACGATTTTGGAGATGCACCATAAGTTGGAGGGGGAGGATTCCTCTAGTGAGAATAACATTCAAGGGAATAACTTCTGGTCAGTCATTGCGCAGATCATCGTATTGGATATTGTCTTTTCCTTCGACTCCATTTTGACGGCTGTAGGGCTTTCGCGTGATGTTTCTATCATGATTGCTGCGGTGGTCATCTCACTGGTCATCATGTTGGCAGCTGCAGGTCCGATCAGCCGCTTCATCAATGAGCGTCCTACCATGAAGATGCTGGCATTGTCCTTCTTGCTGTTGATTGGCTTCATGCTGATAGCAGAAGGCTTCGAGCAGCATGTCGACAAGGGATACATTTACTTTGCGATGGCCTTCGCCTTTGGGGTGGAGGTGCTCAACAACCGCATCCGCGGCTCCAAAGAAGGTGACCCCGTCCAGCTCCGCGAGCGCTACCGCGACGAAGAGTAGGACCACCGCCATGGCGTGGTCCACCAAACACCACAGCAATACTTTAAATCTCTTGTCTTGAACGTTGCGAAATCCCTCACGGGATCCTGTCTCAACATCTGATTCTCTTATTCCAATATCCTATCCAAAAATGCCTTATACACAGCCTTCAGGCTATCTCCTCCTACTTGAGGTACGTTGTAGTGATTGGCTCCTTCTATGGGCACAAATACTTTATCCTTCGATCCTAATTGCTCAAAATTCTCCTGTCCATATCGGATGTCAATGTTATCATCTGCTGTCCCATGAACCATCATGATAGGTTGGGAGATTTGCTTGGCAGCCTTCACAGGATGCACGCTGTAGAGATCGAAATCGGCTATTTTTCCTGCTTTCTTCATCGCGTATCGTGTCAGGGCAGGTACGCGAATGCCTCCGAAATATCCCTTTTGATAATCCGAAATGATCTGAGGAAGGTGAGAAAAGGTGCTATTGATGACACCAAAATCGAGATCAGGTTCTATAGCCAATGTCTGCAATCCGATGGCCCCTCCTAAGGAAGTACCCCAAATACCGATGGCTACATCTGGCTGTTGATGTTTGATGTATTGAACCACAGCGGATATATCCTGTTTTTCTCTGAAACCATAGGTATTGAATGTGCCTCCGCTCGTCCCATGCGCACGTAGGTCTAAAAGGATAGAAGCGATCTGCTGTTCGTGAAGCCATGCTGCTAGCTTGAGATTGACTTCTTTTACGGCGCTGATCCCATGCAAGCAGATGATGATGGCACGCGGACTGTCTGCTGCCTGAATCCAGTACCCCGAAAGGCGGGTAGAATCGTCTACGTGAATGTTGAGGGTGTCGTAGGGAAGAGAAAGCTGAGAAGGATGGTAGATCGATGTTTTTTCTTTAGGATCCACACGGAGAGGGACGATCAAACTATATGGAGCAATGAAGGTAACGCCAAAGTATGTAATCACACCTATCACCCCACAGATAAGACCCCCAATAAGTATACGGCGCGTGTTTCGATTCATGCATTTCTAATCGACGACCTATATGTTTTGTTTGTAAAGGAGCTTATCCCACAAGGTCTACTCTCTATCTTTTATACATTTTCTCGCTTTCCCACAATCTCTGCCTCAAATAGCCGAGCAAAATGGCGTTTGATCCCTTCTTTAGCTTCTTCCATCGGAATCTCCCTTCCCAGTTCGGCTTGCAGAGAAGTCACCCCCTTGTCGTCAATGCCACAGGGCACGATGTAATTGAAGTAATTGAGGTCTGTATTTACATTGAAAGCGAAGCCATGCATCGTGATCCAGCGGCTACAGCGTACGCCCATCGCGCAGATCTTACGTGGATTATCCGTATCGCTATCCACCCATACGCCTGTCGCTCCATCAATACGGGCTCCTTTGAGTCCGTACTCCGCGATATAATCGATCATGACTTGCTCCATCGTACGGAGGTACCAGCCGATGTCACGACGAAATTTCTCTAAGTCCAAAATGGGATAGCCCGTGATCTGGCCAGGCCCGTGATAGGTGATGTCTCCGCCACGGTTGATCTTGAAGTATTCGATGCCTTTGTCTGCACGGGTAGCCTCATCGATCAAGACATTGCTTTCTTCCCCGCTCTTGCCCAGTGTGTAGACGGGATTGTGTTCGCAAAACAACAAGTGATGTACCGTCGGGATGTGCAAGGGATCAGCTCCTCGTCCTGCGGCGAGTTTGAGGTCTACATTCTTTTTGAGAAGGGATTCTTGGTAATCCCAAGCTGCCTTGTAGGAGATGTGACCTTTATCTTGATAATGAATTTGTTCCATTTAGAAGGAAGTTAGGAAGAAATACGTACCCTATACACTCACATAAAAGCTGGAAGGATGGGTACAGATAGCCTCATATGAAACGGAATACTCAGTCATGACATTCCATAATGAAACAGATCCGCTTAGATCCCACCTGTACCTTACATAGGTACGTTGTTGTCCTTGGCTACGACCGACTTGATTTCGGGGACCATCTGAGAAAGTAGCGGTTCGACTCCTTGTTTCAACGTATTGATGGCGTAGGGACAGCCACTACAAGCACCGTGCATGGAGAGGTTGAGAATGCCATTTTCGTAGGATTCAAATACAATATCGCCTCCATCTACTTGTGCGGCAGGCCGAATCTTCTTATCCAGGAGCTGGTTGACCATCTTAATTACCGCGTCATCTGTTTTTTGATGCTTCAGTTTTTCGGCACCGACGTAGATGATGGGTTCATTTTCTTCTAGATGTGTGCGTACCATACGTCGCAATTCGGGGAGCAGTTCATCCCAGTGTGAGGTGTTGGCCTTTTTGACGATCGTCACATAGTTGACATTGAGCATGACGCGGTCTACATAGCGGAGCATGAGGAGCTTGCGTGCTAGGGGCGCATCTTCGGCCTCTGTCCAAGAGGTGTATTCGTAGGGTTCATCCGTCATGACGCCATTTTCGAGGACGATTTTCATGGCATTTGGATTGGGAACCCCTTCATTATGTAATACTACTGTTCGCGTGGTCATAGTCTTTTATGATCAGGAGATATAGGAAGTAATGAATGGATCTTATGGTATTCCATATATAGCATTCTTCCTATATCAAGTCTAATTACATTTAAACGATTCTATATACTGAAAGTTTAGGCCGCAAAGATAAGCAAATTGCAGGGATTCTAAATGCTTGTGAAAGGCTTCTTCTATTAAGGATAAATGAAGAGAAAATTGGAAGGAATTCTGTATCTTATTTTCAAACATTAACCACAATTCCAAATGAAAAAGTCATCTAAATTTCAGCCATTGAGCCAGGAAGCCCTCAAGCAGGTAAAAGGAGGCACGAAAACTACTACAAACAAAGCCAAAATGGCAGATAAGGCGATGAACGCCATTACGCAATACATTTCTTCTTAGACCCTATGCTCACCTTTTCATCATCGATAACTTATCTTTATGAAAAAGCAATCAAAATTCACGGTTCTTAAACCTGAGACGCTGAAGAAGGTCAAAGGGGGAATGAGAGAGACCACTGTCAATCGACGTAAATCTGCTGACAAAATACACGATAAGGTAAGGCCCTAGAAGCCCTACGAAAAACCAAAGATCACAGCCCTAGCAAATCTCGTTTGCAGGGCTGTGATCGTTTTTGCTGCTTCCTGAAAAATGAAAAATGAAAAATGAAAAATGAAAAATGAAAAATGAAAAAGTGCCTACCAATCTTCCAATTCATCCCTCAGTTGGGTCTGTGCTCTCAGTAATTCTCCCTCTGCATGTCGATCCTTCAGTTTTCTAGACACCATGAGCCCTTCCTCATAGGCTTTTTGTGCTTCGGGATACTTTTCCTGTCGCTCATAAGTTTTGCCCAAGTGATAATACAGCCCTACATAATCAGGGTGGAGCTTCCGTAATGTCAAAAAGTACTCCATCGCTTTGTCGATCTCTCCCCGATTGAGATATTCATAAGCTACCGAATACAGGTTAAACGAGTCCTCTGGGGCTTCATCCAAGAATTTCAACAATTGTATAAGTCGATCTGCCATATTATTTGTTATGTATGCATACTATTTTTTAACTTGCGTGTATAAGATAAATAAATCGAAATCGGATGAAAATACTCGTTTGCATAAGCCACGTCCCAGACACAACGACAAAGATTCAGTTTGAAGCTGATGGATCAGAATTGAATAAGACGGGCGTCACGTTTGTGATCAATCCTTATTGTGAATACGGTCTCTCACGTGCCATTGGCTTCCGTGAAGAGGGAAAGCAAGTCAGTATCACTGCACTTTCAGTAGGAGGATCAGAGGTCGAACCTACCCTTCGCAAGGCTTTGGCGATCGGAGCGGATGATGCCGTACGTATCAATGCCCATCCTTCGGATTCTGCCTTCGTCGCTACGCAGATTGCCAACTACGCCCGCGAGAAAGAATTTGACATCATTTTCACAGGTAAGGAGTCTATCGACTTCAACGGTTCAATGGTTCCTGGCATGATCGCTGAGCATCTCAATATGGGCTTTGTTTCATTCGCTACCGCGATGGATCTTACGGGAGACGACACCGCAGAAGTAAAACGTGAGATCGATGGAGGAAACGAAGTCATGGATGTGACTTTCCCTGTCGTGATTTCTTGCCAGAAGGGTATCGCTGAGTGGCGTATTCCTAATATGCGTGGCATTATGGCTGCACGTAAGAAGCCGATGTCTACGCTAGAGCCTACGGAAGGATCGCATTATGTAGAGACTACACAGCTTTCTTATCCTCCTGCCAAAGGAGATTGCCAGTACTTTGAGCCCGATCAGGCATCTGCCTTAGTGAACGCGCTAGTCGAAAAAGGGCTAGTCTAAACAAGAACGCATAGATTTTGTTCTATGTGTGTACGATGTCTCTTTTCTTTACATCTAGATTTCACACGCATAAAAATTTAATACATATATGTCAGTCCTCTTATTTGCTGAAAATAGCCAAGGTGTGTTTAAAAAGGCTGTATTTGAAGCAGCTACTTATGCCTATGACTTGGCACAATCTCTAGGAACTGAATTATTTGCCGTATCTGTGGGCGACGTGAGTGACGATGAGCTTCAGAAGCTAGGTACCTACGGTGTGTCCAAAGTATTCAATGTTTCTGGATCTTCTTTTATCAATGCTGCTTTTGCACAGGCTGTATCTAAGGTCGCTCAAGAAGTAGATGCAAAGGCTGTTGTGATGGCACAGACCTACAATGGCCGTGCGATCTCTCCCCGTGTAGCTGTGAAGTTAGATGCTTCTCCGCTTTCAGGGATGGTGACATTGCCTAATCCTGAGGATCACTTTTCAGGCAAGCGCATGGCCTACTCTGGTAAGGGGGTCCAAGACGTGAAAGCGCCTAAGGATCGCATCGTCGTGACAGTAAAGACCAATGCCTACAAAATCGAAGAGCACCCTGCATCGGCAGAGATCGTGGCTTTTGATGCAGCAGTCAACCAAGACTTAGGTGTCGTAGCCAAAGAAATCATCAAAGCTTCTTCTGGTATTTCGCTTACGGAAGCAGAGACAGTCGTATCTGCAGGTCGTGGCATGAAAGGACCTGAAAACTGGGGGATGGTAGAAGAGTTGGCAGGACTGCTCGGTGCAGCGACAGCATCTTCTAAGCCTGTCTCAGACATGGGATGGAGACCTCACCATGAGCACGTAGGCCAAACGGGGATTCAGATTGCACCTAATCTATACATCGCCATCGGCATCTCAGGTGCGATCCAGCACTTGGCTGGTGTGAGTTCATCCAAAAATATCATCGTGATCAACAAAGATCCTGAAGCGCCCTTCTTCAAAATCGCCGATTTCGGTATCGTCGGAGACCTTTTTGATGTCGTGCCTCAGTTGCTTGAAGAGATCAAAAAAGCGAAGGCAGCAGCCTAAGCATATAAGATAAACCATCAGGAAAATCGCATTTTGCACACGTCTTTGTGTAATCTGCGATTTTCTGTTATTTTTGAATGGTATCATTAGAGGAAATAAAAAAAGGAGAATGAATCTCGTCTGAATTCGCTCATTTTCAGCATATGTTGCAAACAATGAGGCTTGATTTTTGATTAGATGTATTCACTTGATTTCTGGGCTTGAGTAGCAGATAAATACCTTAGAGGTGCAACAGCAGAAGATTCGTTTAGATATAATTGGGCTGTCTTCCAGCCATTCGCAGATCGGCCACTACGCGCTTGTCTTGCGAGAGATTGAAGGGAAAAGGAGATTGCCTATCATCATCGGTGGTGCAGAGGCGCAGGCAATCGCACTGGAGCTTGAAAACATCAAGACCAACCGTCCGATGACCCACGATTTGATCTACAATTTGGCCCGCCATTTTCAGATTAACCTTCTAGAAGTCATCATCAATGACCTCAATGAGGGGATTTTCTATGCGCGCCTCATTCTCGAAGTCGATGGTGAAATCCATGAGATAGATAGCCGTCCAAGTGACGCTGTAGCTTTGGGGGTGCGGTTCAAAGCACCGATCTACAGTTACGAAAGCGTATTGGCAGAGGCGGGAATCGTGATCGAAGACGATGAGGAAGCAGCAGGAGATGAGTATGATCAAACAGATTCTGATTTCTCCCTGGCAGAAATCGAGCGTAGCGATCCGCTAGAAGAGGAAGATCCTAAGCCTGCCTCTCTAAGTTCTGGAACGGATAAGGCTACCTTGAATCAGTTGAAGAAAAAGCTGGATGAGGCTTTAAGTTCAGAAGATTACGAAGAGGCGGCAAGGATTCGCGACCGTATCAAGCGATTGAATGAGGAGTAAGCAGTAAGAATCTTTCCACTTTACAAAGAAATTCATTTATTTGAATATGTTGTCGCACCCTCAGGGGTGCGATTGTGTCAATATAGGCCTGGTTTTTACCTTCCGAGACACATTCCAAGAGCAGTATATATTGCTTTTTCACCATTAAACCAAGCTGGAGAATGTCAGACCTGAGTACAAGGGTATCCTACACTGAAATTACAGTCCGCAGCTGGACGCTAGACCTTTATGGGCAAGTAAGCAATGCCAAGTTTTTGGAATTTCTGGAGGAAGCTAGGTGGAACCACTTCGAGGGATTCTTCGAATCAGGTATGTTTATGGATCTGGGTTTGGCTTTTGTCTTGGTAAATGTCAACCTCAACTACAGCGCCCCCGCCAATTTGGGCGACTTGCTAGATATCACGACACGTATTACCCGAATCGGCGAAAAGAGTATTACCCTCGGTCACAAGATCGTGAGAAGGGTAAATCAGGAGCAGATCATGGATGGGGAAGTTACCTTTGTCGTGAAAGATCTAGAGAAAGGAGTCGCCGTGCATATCACAGGCAGGATGAAAGATATGTTTTTACGCGAAGATGAAGGCGACAGCTACTGGCCCAAGCGAAGATCAGATATACCTTAGACATTGTTCATGGATCAGAAATCAGGATCATATTTCATGGAACATTTTTCATGAAACCAGAATCATATTTCATGGAACATTCTTCATGAAACCAGAATCATATTTCATGGAACATTCTTCATGAAACTTATGCTGGTGAGTCAGGTACACCTTGAAAAATGAAAAATGAAAAATGAAAAATGAAAAATGAAAAATGAAAAATGACCTTCCTTCCCTTCTCAAGGAAATTCATGCATGTAGATATTGTGAAGCGCATTTGCCGCTAGGCCCACGACCTGTATTGGCTGCTCAGGCCTCGGCACGTATCATCATTGCAGGGCAGGCACCTGGGACTCGCGTACACGCAACAGGTGTTCCATGGAATGATCCAAGTGGGGAACGCTTACGCAGTTGGCTAGATATGGACAAAGATACCTTCTATGACGACAGTCAGATTGCAATCATTCCGATGGGGTTTTGCTATCCAGGTAAAGGAGAAAGAGGAGATCTACCACCACGTCCCGAGTGTGCCGAACTTTGGCAAGAAAAACTATTATCCCGACTCCCTCATATTAAACTTACCCTCACCATCGGCCAGTACGCCATCAAATACCACCTAGGAAAAACCCGCAAGAAAACCCTCGCAGAGACAGTCAAACATTGGCATACCTATGTCGAGAAAGGTTTCATTCCCCTTGTTCATCCCTCCCCACGCAACATCATGTGGCAACGAAAAAATCCCTGGTTTGAATCTGAAGTAGTACCTGCGATTCGGGTAAAAGTTTGGGAAGTATTGGGTGGATGATGTTTTGCTTGAGCCGTGGGCTTTGCCAACGCCTTAGCTTAAGTCTTGCCGTAAGTTTTGCCCACGCCTTAGCGTGGGGCTACAGGTCAAATTGAACCGTCAACCAGACACTACGGCCGTATCCATCCACGCTTGATCCGTGATAGCGATAGGCTTGATTGGTGATGTTTTCGGTACGGAGTGCCAGTGTAAATGGCTCGAATTCGTAACCCAGATAAGCATTGAGAATGGTCCATGCAGGGGTGCCTCCGTCAGGTATGCGAGGGTCACGAATGTCCCTCTCCGAGAGCTGAGTTTGCGCGCCCGCCGCCATCACCTCCCCTACAAAATAAAAGGCTTGAAGCTGGTACCTCAGGTTCACCTTCCCAAAAAGAGGGGGAATCCTACGCAAGGGCTGCGGCTGATATTCTACGGTTTGCCCATATGTATAAGTCCATTGCGTGCGAAGGGAGAGTTGAGGACTCAGGATGGCTTGCACCTGCGCTTCGATTCCTGCAACCCATGCTTGGCCTACATTGGACTGCGTAAAGACAGGCTGCCCCATGAGGCTATCGCTTCCCTGAAAGGTTGTAGGTAAACGATCCATCAGATCCACAAGCTCCGTATAGTAGGCGCTCAAGCTGACCTTTAGCTTTTCTTTCTGCACGTGATAGCCCAACTCGGCTGTTGTGCTCCGCTCAGGCCTGAGTTGCTCGTTGGGGATGGCTATCCCTAAGTCAGAAGGGCTTATGCGGGTCCAATCGGCAATATTGGGCGTACGAAAGCCTGTATGTACAGAGAGCGAAAGAAACTGGTCGGACGAAAGTTCGAGACTGGAGCGGAGATTGCCCACCCAAGCATTCGCTGGGAGAGAGAGAGTACCCAAAAGTGGGTCAAAGGCCTCGATGCTCACACGGTTGTACCTCAGCCCTCCATGAAATTGCCATTTGCCTGCTGTATATTGATGCAGGGAGAATAGACCCAGATTCCACATCGAAGCCCCATCGGGATAGCGTCCTGGTAGCAAGGTGCTGTCGCCATTCGCCTTCACTTCATCTGCCTCGCTAAATACCACATCATAGTAGAGTTCTGCCCCATTTCGGATGTTCCATTTTTCATGGGGATGGGCGGTTGCTTCCAGTGTGAGCGATTGCGTTTGTACCTCCTCTCGCTCTTGGAGCATGATATTTACGCCGCGCTGCATCTGATCCCTTTCCTCGGTCGACCTCTGAAAGGCAGGTGTAACCGTCAACGATTGCAGCCAGGGTCTATCTGCTTGAAAGCGATAACGCACATACGTCAGCAAACGAATCCGAGGATCTGCTTGGAAGATATCGAATTGCTGAAGCTGGCTGACTTGTTCGTAGCTTCCGACGCTATCCTGGACCACTTGCTGCCAAGCAAACGTAACTTGATGTTTGTTGAATTTGAACTTCGTTTTGAAGTCAATGTCCTGCTCCTGATAAGCTGAAGGAGCTTGTGGGCCGAGTCCTTCCCCAGCTACCAATTCGCCAAAATTTTTGAAAGAGACACCCAAGATCGTTGCTACGCGGGGTGTGGACATCTGAAATGTTGCGCGGACTGTTCGCTCTTGATCGTATCTTTCTCCCTCCCAATATGCGCCTCCATACTTCACAGCTGCGCGCGTGGAGATCTGTAAATTTTCTGCCGAAAACTCTGGATCCTGCGTGTGAAAATGAATGACGCCCCCCAAAGCACCAGATCCATAGGCAACAGAACCCGACCCTCTGCTCACTTCGATTTTGTCTATGGAAAAAGGATCTAGCGTATTGGCATAAGGAATCAGACCAGATCTGTAGATCGAGTGATTCATACGGATGCCGTCAACCATCAGGAGCGTTTGATTTCCTTTCAGCCCTCGGATTACAGGAGTCCCTCCTCCATGATCGGCTTTAGCCACAAAGACTCCATGTGTTCCCATTAGGGACTCTGCGCTGGATCGTGGGGCGCGTTCGAATATATGTTGATCATAAGTATAGACATCAATTGTAGGAGATCGAAGGTCAAGGTTGCGAGAGGACGCGATCAAAGCAGGTTCGGGAAGAGAGAATCTCAGGATTTCAAGGAAAAAATTGTGGAGGTATCGACTTCTCCCATCAATGGTAATTCCTTGAGTTAGGATGCGATAGCCTTCGAGTTCCAAGCGGATTTCTTGTCTTCCTTTTGCCAGTCTGTCGAATCTAAATATCCCTTCGGCATCCGTAGTATCTGTGATCCTCAGGGCCTCGATAGAAACTATGACCCCTTGGAGAGGTCGCTGGCTGCCTCCTTCCAGGACTCGACCTATGTAGGAGAAGTTGTTTTGGGCGTAGGAGAATGAAAGAAAAAATAGAAAAGTGAGTGGAGCAAGCGTCTTTAGCATCATAAGGATCATTAGCGGATGCTTCAATAAAAGGAAAAATGAGGATTCGTGCAGTAGATAGAGCGTAGGATCAGGTTATAGGCTTCCTAATACTTGATCCATTTATCGATCCAGGTTCTGTGATCGTTGAAATAGATTTTTATGAGGTAGATCCCTCGTGGCCAAGAGGCTGTATAAATGGTTGATAGCATAGGCTGAGAGACCATATATTGGCCTTTTGCATCTATGACTTCTATCTTCTGTATACGTAGTTCTTTTGGATAGGCAAAAGATAACTGATCTGATCCAGGCGTGGGATAGAGACGTATATCCTGAGAGGGTTTTTCTCGTATGGATACGGTTGTCTGTGCCTCCGTACAGGTATCGGAATAAGTAGGATCGAGGAGCTGTGCGACATCAGAGAAGCTGCTGTCTCCGTCCATAGACCATATTTTCCCTCCTATGTATAGGGTGTCTCTATAGAGACCCATCGTGGATAGTCCCCCTTCTATATTTGTCCCTATGCCACACCAGCTTTCTCCATCCCATCGCGCGATCTGGCTGATGGGCAATCCTCCCACGAGATCAAATACTCCGAGTACCCAAAGCTCGTCTTTATAGATCATCATTTCTCTGACGAGTGCCCTTGCTTCTATTCCTGGTCCTATCCCTCCTCCTACTTCATGCCACTGGTTCCCATCCCATCTGGCAATGGCATCCCCTGGTGCCCCTGTAGAAGTGGCAAAGTTTCCTGCTACATAGAGGTCTCCTTGATAGATTTGTAGATCTGCGACGGCTCCAAAGCTTGCTGTAGGAATACCTCCACCTACATCTGTCCATTTGCTTCCATCCAATCGCAATACCCTCTTGCAAGAGTTTATGCGATGGGATGGAAG
>JBCBFT010000093.1:0-27917 GCA_038527485.1 Bacteroidota bacterium | reverse complement strand
GTCTCTCTTGAAAAGCACACTTTTTAGACTGGTCTAATCATCAGATATACAACCTTTTAAAGACCAATCGATACTACGGTTAATCAAAATTTATCCAACTCTTGAGCTTTTTTCTCATAACGTGACACCTCCTCATAAACCCATACCTAAATGCAGCAAATTGCGCATGAGTACCCATAATATTCTCTCTATATGGTATATGAGCGTATGAATTCTGACTTGAAGCAATTATTTTATTATTTACTCTAATAAATCCTTTAATCCTATGTTTCTGCAACTCCTCAAAGGAAATGAATTCTCCATCTACGATTATTCATGATCATTCCCCCCATTTCTTCCCCGAAAGTAAAAGCCTCAGTAATCTACGAACCCTACGCCAATGGGTCCCTATTTTTCAAAAAGTTCCACTTCACTAAAAGAAACTATTGTACTACTTATTGCCTACCCTAGGTAATTCCTATGACAGGTATTGATGTCCCAAACTACACATCATATCTACCTGTATGCACAATCGCTTCACCCACCACTGTAAGCATGTACTACTTAGTATAAAAGGCTACATAAATCCGTTCTACGCAGCTTATGATTTAGCTTTGCCTCTGCAACTACAAGAGTTTTTATAGAATAGGCAAAAGAGCACTTATAAACATTAAAAATCTTCAAAATACACGGGTATAGATGATATAAATGAAGAGAATTCTCGCTCTATACCTATCTGCAAAAATACAAACAGAAAATACCTGAAACATACGATTTCGAAAAAAAAGGCCTACATGAACTCCCCATTCATTTTTATTGGTCAGCATTTTGGCATGTAATGTAATATTCTTTCAAAATCTTGGCATTTTTTATTCAGAAATACGTCTATTTTTGCCATTATATATTTCACTGAATAGAATCACTATATTAGCCTACAGCATGAAAAAAACGTTTACGCTCCTCCTGACAATGCTTATGGGTTTAGGTTCTACATACGCCATCGTCGTAGAAGACTTTGCAAGAGAAATACCACAGACAGGTCGATTTGCTCATACAGGAGTCGAGTTTGGGCTCACAGGAGATCTTGATATATATGGTGGGCAAAATGTGGGATTTAATGGAGACAATCGCTGGTTGGGTACAGGGATAGAAAATGGCCCTACCACACCCGAAGCTGGTGGGATAGAGGTACAGACTGTAGGTGCAGGCTTTGAAATATTTGAATTTTATTTGTACACATCAGAAAACGATGGAATCTCCCAAGATGCAGGACAGATCATCGTGACAGGCACAACCTTTGACGGTAAAACCATCACACAATCCTTCGAGACCACGCTTGGTGGCAACACAGAACAAGGGTATGAGCTGATTCAAATGGGATCTACTTGGCTAGGAAAAATCTTGGTATCCATGAGCTTTACGCTCACAGGCAGCCTCAATTACATGCGCATAGACGATCTCAACATGAAAACCTACATTTCCTATCCAGTGGTATGGGGCGATATCAGCGCACGCTTTGATGCGCAGCGCAACGGGGTCCATTTTACATGGGAAACCCTTAGAGAAGAAAATGTCTGGGGATTTCAAGTACAGCGCAGACGTGCAGGCGAAGCATGGACAGACCTGGGATGGCTAGATGGAGCAGGGAACAGTCAAGTAGCACAATACTACGAATATATGGATGCAACAGCGGGGCCTGGTGTCAATCAATACCGCCTCAAGCAAATAGACATTGATGGATCTACCTACTACTCCGTGACGATCGAGTCGCTGGTAGGCACAGATGCCTTGGGAACTCTCAACTGGCAGGACACACACGATATGCTGATATGCTCTCACAACATCGAGGAAGGAGACGTTTCGCTTCGCCTTTGCAATCTATATGGAAAAGAGCTTTTTGTGCAGAAAATCGATCCAGGAACACACGCATTTCCATTTAACCATCTGCCTGGGGGTGTATATATAGCACAGCTAGAAGTCAATGATTGGGTAAGAACCTATCGATTTGTTCAAAAGTAACGGAAGAAGGAAGCAGGCTGAGGTATCGAATCTTATAAAATTGTGTAATTTGCCTACACAAACGATTCATTCCTCGCCATATGGAAACCTTTACTATTGACAATTTCATCACCCTGGCCATGCTCATTCTTCTTCAGGCAGTCCTGGGTTTCGACAATCTCTTGTACATTTCGCTTGAATCCCAAAAAGCACCTGAAGATCGGCAGCCCTATGTGAGAAAAATTGGGATTGGCCTAGCCATCGTGCTCAGAATTGTGTTGCTGGGGGTACTCGTATCCGTCATTGATCTCTTTCAAGACCCCATCTTTAAGATCGACATCCCTGAATACATTCACGGTGACTTCAACATTCATAGTCTCATCGTCCTTTTGGGGGGAGCATTCATCCTGTATACAGCCATGAAGGAAATCCTCCACATGATCTCCCTCGAAGAACATGAGGAACAAGAAGACAAGAAGCAGAAATCTGTGGGACAGGTGATTTTCATGATCGTCTTGATGAATCTGGTCTTCTCCTTTGACTCTATCCTGAGTGCGATGGCTCTGACCAAAGTCTTTTGGGTCATGGCAACTGCCATCGTCATTGGAGGTATTTTGATGATCTGGCTCTCAGACCGTATCTCTACCTTCCTCAAGAAAAACCGCATGTACGAAGTGCTTGGGTTGTTTATCCTCTTCCTTGTGGGAGTCATGCTGATTTCTGAAGGGGGACACTTGGCACATATGTCCTTGATGGAGACTGAGATCACACCGATGAGCAAGGCGACCTTCTACTTCATTCTTGCGATCCTCGTCGTCATTGATGTTGTACAAAGCCGATATCAGAAGAAGATCATGCTGGCAAGAAAATCGAACCACAGATTACCACAAGAGTAATATGGCATATGATTCACATCTGGCTGATCGTATTTATGATAGCCTCAAAACCCGAGGGGTGGCCTTCCATGAAAAGAAAATGATGGGAGGCCTCACCTTCATGGTGGATGATAAGATGTGTCTAGGGATTGTCAAAGATCATCTCATGGCGCGAATTGGGCCCGACAGATACGATGAAGCACTCCAAATAAAGGGGTGCAAGGAAATGGATTTTACGGGTCGTCCGATGAAGGGCTATGTATTCATTGCTCCTGAAGGAGTGGACCTAGAAGAAGATCTGGAACACTGGGTACAGTGGGCACTGGATTACAATCCTTTGGCCAAAGCGTCAAAAAAGAAAAAAACACCTCCTCCTCAACCCCAATAATACCTTTAATCAAATGGCACTATCCAAAAACATCTCCATGGACGAACTACTCAACACGCTCCCTCAAGCAGGTGAGATCACCTGGATCGGGCTTCGGTCCGTACGAAAAGCTCCGCTAGATGTAGTCTCCGAAGCTCAGATCAGCAAAGAAGAAGGGCTGATAGGGGATCACTTCGCAGCAAAAAAAAGTACCAAACGTCAGGTAACATTGATACAAGCAGAGCATATTGACTCGGTAGCCTCTATGCTGCATCGCGACAGCCTGGACCCTGGCCTACTCCGCCGAAACATCGTAGTCAAAGGCATCAACCTACTCGCACTCAAAGACAAGCAGTTTCAAATAGGCGAAGCTGTGCTAGAAATGACAGGTCTTTGCCACCCCTGTTCGCGCATGGAAGAGAACCTGGGAGCTGGCGGATACAATGCGATGAGAGGGCATGGAGGGATCACCGCGAAGGTCATCAGCGGAGGAGAGATCAAGTTAGGGGACAAGCTTCAAATGATCCCTTCTTCTGAAGTTGTCTCCTAGAACAAGATGCTGCCTGTATGGTTACAGGAAGGATGCGATACATTGTATTTGACTTGGAAGCGACTTGCTGGAAAAAGCGGCAGATGCGCGGCCCTCAAGAAGTAATCGAGATAGGTGCTGTGATGCTGGACGAGAAAGGGCAAGTCCTCGACGAATACGAGCAGTTTATACGTCCCAAAGTACATCCTATCCTCTCTTATTTTTGTACAGAACTCACTACCATCACTCAAGAGATGGTAGAAAACGCCCCTTATTTCTTTGAGGCCATTCCTCAGTTTCAAGCGTGGATCGGCATTCACACACATCCCTATTGTCTGTGTTCTTGGGGATTTTTTGACAAAAATCTCCTCACCGAGCAGTCTATACGCTACAACATGGATCTTCAATGGCTAGGGGCACATATCTCCCTCAAGCATCAGTATCCTGTCTTACGCGGCGCCACCCAATCCATCGGACTCAAACACGCACTCAAAGCAGAAGGCTTCTCTCTCACAGGGCACCATCATAGAGGGATAGACGACGCACGCAATACGACCAAGATTTTTCAATCCTACCTCGGTAAATGGACATTGCCTGACGGAGTCAAGTAGCCTTTTATTTCCAAAATCGAATTTTATTTCCTCTTCCTACTCAATCCTAACATAGGTAAGATTTTAGGTAAACACTCTCTTTTTCTAGTGAGAAGCCCCTCCATTCCCCCTGACATATTTCCAAACACGAATCAAAGACAACCACTCGGCCTCTGCTCACCATCCAAGAGGTGTAAACTTCCGTAATTGAAATCAAAACTAGAAAGAATCTTACATCGACTGAAACAACTTAGCCTCTTATCCTATGATTTCTCCCAGACATTTTCTCGCGATCGTTTTTGTGTTGGTGTGTACCACCGCCTTTGCCCACAGTCCTCAATCCGTCCAAGGAATGATCAACGGATTCCTGTACACATTTACCGATCAGGGGCTGACGCTTCGCTCACTCGACTCTGACAAAGAGGAATTGAGCATCAGCTGGAACTCGTCTCAGGTGGCACACGATGTCTACATGATGGATGAGATGGGTATGACACAAGGATTAGATATCCAAAACGATGCCGAAATGGTCTGGCATGACAAAAAAGTCCTCATTGAAAATATTTATTCCAACATAGACTTGGTCATCCACCCAGGCAATCTAGAGACAGATCAGCTGATCTTTGAGTTTGTCGTATATCCAGGCGGCAATCCCCAAGACATTCAAATCGAAAGTGCGGTACTCGATGCGGTCCAGGAAAACTTCAATCAGGATGCTGTGGTTCCTGTCTCCGTGCAGGCACAACAAAATCTAGGAAGCGAAATGACCGATTTGTTTGTAGACATGATCATACAACCTCAGGAAAAATTGGTGTTGTCTGTTCCAGCTTATGATCAAGCCAATATTTTGAGTATCCAGGTAGCGTTGCAAATGCAGTCTGAGTCTGCCGAATACGTTCAAAACTAGAGGGACAGTCAACCCACCCAGATTCTTTCTTCAAATAATATTCCCCTCCTTATCTTTTCGACAATCAGTCTTTTGAATAATTGATCCATGGAGACCTCCGTGTTTCCTAATAATTGAGGTTCATACGATTTTTCATTGCGCAACGAGGAGTAATTTCTCGTTGCTTTTTTTATCCTACTGCGTTAGAGAGCAATTTCTCCGATTCGAAGTCTGCTATATTGTGCACAGTCGTCTCCGCAATCTGCCGCAGCGCATGTTGGGTAAAAAAGGCTTGGTGCGCGGTAATGAGGACATTGGGGAAGCTCATCAATCGGGCGATGGTATCATCGTTGATGATCGTCTCTGAGAGATCTTTGAAGAAAAGCTTTTCTTCCTGCTCGTAGACATCGATGCCCAAATATCCTAGTTTCTTATGTTTCAGTGCTTGAATGGCAGCATGTGTATCGACCAAACCTCCTCGGCTAGTATTGATCAGCATCGTACCCAGTTGCATCCTATCAAAAGCCCCCGCATTGAGTAGGTGATGCGTTTCTTCATTGAGCGGACAGTGAAGGGAAATAATCTCAGCGGTCTGGAACAAGGTCGGTAAATCCACATAGGTCACGCCCTCTGCCTGCATCTCTTCCGAAGGATACTTGTCATAAGCGATGACCTTCGTCCCGAAACCTTTCATAATACGGCAAAATACTTGTCCGATTTTCCCTGTCCCTATAACACCTACAGTTTTCCCATAAATGTCAAAGCCCTCCAAGCGATTCAAGGCAAAGTTGCCTTCTCTCACGCGGTTATAAGCCTTGTGGGTTTTACGATTAAGCGTCAGGATCAAGGCGACGGCGTGCTCAGCTACGGCATGAGGCGAGTAGGCAGGCACACGTACGACAGGAATGCCCAATTCTTTAGCTTTGGACAGATCTACATTGTTGAAACCGGCACACCTTAAAGCAATGATTCGAAGACCTTCTGCATGTAACTTTTCTATCACATCAGCTGTGACGCGATCGTTGACAAATACACAGATCCCTTCGTACCCCTTAGCGATGGCCCAGGTCTCCTCGCTGAGATGCGGCTCAAAATAATGGAACTCATGTTGACCTTGATTGGCTGCATCCAGGTAGACGCGGTCATAGGATTGGGTGGAGAAAACAGCTACTTTCATAAAACAGGAAGAGGGTTTCTGGTGAAATTTTCGTATTTTATTTCGAGAAGAGGGAGTTTCTCAGCGCATAAAGTAGTCCTTATCCAATTGCAACATACGATAATAAATATATATCCAATTCCACATTTTCACTAGCATTTTCTAAGACACTGTTTGCAACAATGCACATCTAGCTACAGAGCAGAGATTTTAGATTTTGACAAAAGCTATTTTCTGAGATTGAGTGGGGTTAAATCGAGCAAAATAGATGAAGTCCAGGTTCTGAAAGCACAAATTTTTCATGCTCCCGTCTTTACTCAAACATCCTGCAGCTATGGACACCTTGATCCAATTTACCTACTCCACGCTTCTACAGCATATCGAGTTGTTGGATGAACTCCCTACACTCGCGAGAGACGATAAAGGACCTGAATTTTGGGAACTGGTACATACGCGACTGGAACCCCAAAGTCTGATGATCTGGGTAGACCAGCTAGCTCTAGGTGCAGGGATTATCCTTCAAGACCAGCATGTTTTTTTCAAGCCCCTCAGTGTCTCTTATCTTTTTGTGGCTGAGCAGAAAAAAAGGACAAAGGACAGCTGGGTGGGATTGGGGGTCAAGCTCAAAGATCCCGCCTTTACAGAAAAGTATCTATTGGCCAAGGAGCGCCCCTACTCCGAGAGGGGACTGACGTACTTCCAGAAGGTGGGAGAAAAGTTGGCGGACTTGCTCATGCTTCCTATGGAGTGGGAAGATATGTCTTGAGGAAGAAAGAAGAAGAGGCAAAGAATTGCGTCTCTTTGCCTCTCCAAAAATTTTATCAAACTCAATCTTAGTGCTTAAGATTCAGGATATTGGTTCCTGTAGAATCCACAAACTGAAGGCTCAATACGTCATCATCTAGTGTCAAGACTTCGAAGCGATCTGTATCCCCGTCTTCTTCTAGTGTCAGCTCTGTACCATCTTCGTCCAATGCCCACGTACCGTTGTTAGGATCAAATGCATTCTGAGCATAAGTAATCGTGTACGTTCCATCTTCACTGTATGTCCAAGTAGAAATACTGAAAACAGCTACGAATAGATCTCTTGTATCTGAATCCAAGTCGGGATTCTCGAAAGAATCATATACCCAAGGAGACATAACAAGAAACTCTGAAGGTGTTGTCGTGTTACAGGCTGTCAATGTAAAGGCTAGCAAAAGCGTTAGGCCGAGGGTTTTAAAAAGGTTGTTCATGTTTAATAGTTTAATTTATGAATGCAAAAAGGTTTCAACACATATTGGGGATTATATGTTCTACCTGTTTCCACAAGTTTCGGAAATAAAATGTTGGAAATCGTTCGGTTTTGAGTATTCGCAGTGGATTTAGCAATATGTGCTCAATGCGTCCATGTGAGTTCATTCACCCCTTCGACATAGGGAAAGGAGAACTTGAGGGTGTCTGCATTGACCTGTATGAGATCAAATACATCGACGAACTCTGTGTTGGTATTCTGCGCGCGCAACTGTCGGTTCAAAGAGTCATAGACCCACGTTCCAGGCTGATCCTCTGTCGTATCAGAGTAGGTCAAATTGTACTCCCCATTGGTATAAAACTCATAGGTAAGTTTCCCATAGATATCTTCCAGGACCTCTTTATCATCTGCTCGTAACTCATCATTGACTAATGATCGAAACTTCCATGGAGCAGCTGTCAAAAAAGCCTCCACCTGACTATTGGCAGGAAGTGTAGGAAGAACAGGCTCAGGCTTACAAGCAAAAAGGACCATCAGACTCACGGCAATGGCCGCAAGGCGCATCATTTTCTTATTCATAGGACGATTTGATCAGAACAATCGATGATTAATGTTGAATGTACAAACATAACTCCCCTATGAATCTGATGGTTGCGTCACAGGAAAAATTCTCTTCTCATTTTCCTTCTACATATCGCTTGAGGTCTGCCCCTACCCGATCAAATCCCGCTTGGACTTTCTTCTTATAAAAGAGCATGACGAATCCTGTCCCTACTCCCCAAAAGTCATCTCGCGTATAGTATTTGCTCGTTCCGTCTCCGAGATCTTCTACTGTTTGGATACGCACGGTCTTGAGAAACCCTCTATCTTGAATGCCCCATTCTAATTTTTCCCCAGGTGCCCATGTCATCAGTTGCTCTGTCTGGAGCATGGGTTCCTGTCCTACTTTCCATGCGACATGTAGGATGACATCGTTTCCTACGATTTTATCCGATTCAATCTTAGGTGTAAATGTGTTCCATTGATCATAGGCCTCCAGATTTTCCAGTACTGCCCAGACCTTTTGAGCAGGCGCATCTATGATCACAAATGACTCAATAGAAGCTGCTGTAGGTTGATGTGTAAAAAAGAGGAAGGGTAATAATATGTGTAGCATTGTACATGATGTTAAATAAAAAATAAGGCGGCAGAAAAATACATCTCTGCAGCCTTACTTTATACAATTCCATCCGAAAAAACAGTTCTTATCTGATAATGGTCACGGTTCCTTTGATGACAAAGTTCTGACCGTTCTTGCCCACACCTTCTACTACGTAGACGTAGACACCATCTTTCACATTGTCTCCTCTAAAGGTACCATCCCAGCGGTCCTGCAGGCTATTGCCCTCATAGAGCAACATCCCCCATCGGCTGAAGACTCGCCACTTGGCTGACTCGATCAAGATACCCTTAACTTCAAAGAAGTCGTTGTTGCCATCGCCATTCGGGGTGAAGGCACTCGGAGCAAAAATCAGCGTCTCTCGTGTGATGCATGCCTCATTGGACAAACTCACAGCTTCATTGCCCCCCAGCTCCAAGGCACGTATGCGATAGCAGTACGAAGCTTGCTCGAAGTTGGTCTGCGTATCCAGATAGTCATTATCTGTCCCTTGCACGATGTCGACTAGCTCCCAAAGGTTCGTCGTCTCGTTGTAGACCTCTATTATATACTGTCGTACACCAAATCTCCATGCGCTATAAACTGTCCAGTTAAGTCTCACGCCCACACCTTCTTTTTTCGCTTCTAGCAAGATGGTCTTCCCTTCATTGGAGACTATCGTACGACTGCCACAACTATCCTGTGCATAGACTCGATAGCTATAGGAAGAAAGTGAGACATTGACATCGAGATCCTGGAACTTCGTTTCTCCTGGTGGCAGTGTAGCAAAGACCGTGAAGGGTCCCCCATCTACTGATTTCTCCACGTATAGGATGGAAGCACCTGGTATATTGAAGTCATCCCACTCCAGGAGAATCTCATCATTATTTTGAATCGTGGCGCGTATCACCCGCGTACCTGGGACATCATTTCTGATCTGGCTAATGGCCGAAGTAGTATCACTCCATGAGATCTGATCAGGCTGCGTACCGATCGCTCGGATGCGATAACTCTTGTCTGTGAAGCAGTTTTCGACAGGTTCGAGAAACTCTAGCGTCGTGCCAGGCAGGACAGCCAAGAACTCGACTCGGTCAGGATTGTAATTGTCCACACTGTAGACTTCATACTGCTCGACCTCGGCCCATCCGATGTAGGGCGTCCACCGCACGAGAATCTGATTAGTCAAAATTGTCGTGCTCGCTTCCACCGTACAATGTGTCTCTGTCAAGCCTAGATTCGATTCCGATCCACAATAATTGGTCACCGTAACTTTGTAGCACTGATTGCCTTGCTCAGGCGTAGCTGTCTCATCGTAGAAGACCGTCTCATTGATGTACTCGATCGTACCGATGGGGACAAAACCTACGCCATCTTCCTCTCGATATACCGTGTAGTATTGGAAATCGTCGTCATTGTGTGGACTGAAGGTGATCTCCACCATATTTTCCTTCACGACAGAGACTTTGCTTATCTGAATCGGATCGGGGATCACATCTCCCAGCACGGTGATCATATCGGGCATGATCACTGTCGTCGCACAGCCGTTGGAATCCGTCGCGGTCAGGGTCACATCAAAGACCCCATTGGTCGGATACGAGTAGGTGAAGTCAGGCGTCAATGTCGTGGTACGAACCCCGTTTCCGAAGTCCCACTCCCACTTGGCGATTCCTGCCAGTCCTGTCGCCTGCGCGCTAAAGTCTACGAGCATCGGCGGACAACTCGGCGTGTAATCCGCTGTAAAGTCCACTTCTGGATGATCCAGATTGATGAGGTTGATCTTCTCTGCCTCATCTACACATCCATATTCGTCTGTCACCGTGAGTTTCACTGTATAAATACCATCTTCTTGATAGGTGTAGACGGGATTTTGCTCATTGCTTGTACCACCATCTCCGAACTCCCAGGCCCATTGTGTCGGCGCATGAATTGTCAAATCAAAGAAGGTAATCACTGCTGGACTACAACCCTCCACATCGGAGGTGGTGAAGTCTGCCACAGGGATCGGACGTACAAAGACCATCTGAGTCGCTGTATCCGAACAGCCATTGGCATCTGTGACAATCAGGATCACTTCATATTCGCCCACTTGGTCAAAGAATTGAGAGAAATTCGCTGACTGACCTTTGGCAATGCCGTCGATGATCCACTGCTGATCTGCTACTCCCGCACTCGCTGTTGAGAAGTTGACAAAGTTCACAGAGAAGGGCACACAGCCGCTTGTATCGGAAGCCGTAAAGCTGGCCACAGGTGGTGTCGTGATCCTGACGGCATTGGGGAAGAGGATCGAATCCTGACAACCCAAAATATTCGTTACGGTCAGTTTCACATCGTACTCTCCTGCTGCGTCGAAGGAGTGCGTCGGATTCTGCTGTACAGAGATCGCACCATCTCCAAAGTCCCAGAGCCAGCCCACCAAGGTCGTATCGGGAAGACTCAAATCGGAGAAGTTCACGTCCAGCCCTGGACAACCCACCGTTTCGTCCAGCGTGAAATCCGCTTTAGGATGAGATAGGCGAATATAATTTTCCTTCCTTACTGTATCCCTACACCCATTTTGATCTGTGACGACTAGCTGCACATCATATATGCCATCTGCCGTATAGGTGTGGGTCGTATTTTGTCCATTTCCATTGGAGAAGTCACCAAAATTCCACTCCCAATCTGTCAAAGGATAAGGACCTACAGTCTGGTCGAAGAAGGCGACATCAGTCGGCGCACAGCCCAGTGTATCAGAACTGATGAAATCCGCTATAGGACGATCCGTCGCAATGACAATCTTCGATACTTGATCTCCACACCCATTGGCATCTACCACCTGTAAGTTGATGACATAGCTTCCAGGCGTCGGATAGGTATAATTGGGCTCTTGAAGCGTAGACACATCTCCTGTACTAAAGTCCCAACTCCAGCTTGTAATGGGTGCGCTGACCGTCTGCGTGTTGTCTGAGATGTCAATGGCAAATGGCGCACACGAAATACTATCGGCCAGAAGGAAGTCTGCCACAGGTGGTACACTCACTTGTACAATCCCTGTTTGCGTAGCGGTCTGGCTACATCCTTTGACATTGGTGATCGTCATACTCACGGTGTAAGATCCAGGATCGCTGTAGGTATGCGTAGGATTCTGGACAATGGAAGTCGTTCCATCTCCGAAGTCCCACAACCAACTGACAATCGTCGTATCAGGAATGGAGGTATCTGAGAAGTTGACTGTCAAGCCTGGACATCCACCTGTGGTATCCACGGCAAAGTCGGCTTGAGGATTCGTCAATCTGATGTACGCAGGCTTTAGTAGGGTATCGCGACATCCATTGCCATCTACCACTTGTAATTCGACGTCATACTCTCCATCATTGAAGTAGTTGTGACTAGGGAATTGTGCATTCGAAGTCTCATTGTCCCCAAAATCCCAAGCCCATCCCGTAATCGGAGCAGGACCTGTGCTGAGGTCTGTAAACTGTGCCGAATGTGGCGCACAACCCAAGGTATCCAAGGAGATAAAGTTGGCCGTCGGCAATACAAGTGCCGTAAGGTCTCTCGTAAATGTAGAGCTACATCCCTGGTTATCTGTCACCGTCAGCGTCGCCGTATAGGTTCCAGGCGTCATAAAGGTATTGTTTGGATTCTGGGCATTAGAGGTATTTCCATTACCAAAATCCCACGCCCAACTGACAATCGGTGAGGTCGTCCAAATAGAATTGTCGACAAACTCTGCCGTGAAAGGCGTACAATCCTCTAAATCTGAAGGAGTGTACAATGCGTTGGGACCTTCGAGCACTTCCACCAAGTCTGTAAGCGTCAAGGTATGGCTACATCCCAAGACATTGGTGATCGTCAAAGAGATCGTATACTGACCTGGAATGGTGTAAACATGCACAGGATTAGGATCTGTAGAGGTCGTCCCATCACCGAAGTCCCAGAACCAGCCCACGATGGTCGTATCAGGATTAGAAATATCTAGGAATGACATGTTTGTACCTGGACATATCTGTGTGGCCGATGGGAGGAAGTTTGCCGTCGGGCGCGTCAAGCGGATATAATCTGACTTAGCAACCGCATCGGAGCAGCCATTGACATCCACTACTTGCAAGCTCACATCATACGTACCATCACTCGTATAAGTGTAGGTAGGAAACTGAACTGAGGAGGTTCCTCCGTCTCCAAATGTCCATGACCAACTGGCCAGATTTCCGCTTCCTGGCTGCGTCTGATCTAAGAAGGCAATGTCGATAGGCGCACAGCCGATGGTATCAGGCGCAGCAAAATCCGCTACTGGGGGTGTAAAGACGGTGATCGTCTGGTTGACCGTATCTCTACAGCCATTGTCATCTGTAGCAATCAATCTCACATCATAAGATCCAGGATTGGAAAACACCTCTACAGGATCGGTAAAGATGGAATTATTCCCATTGTCAAAATCCCACTGCCAGTTGAGGATGGGCGATGAACCAGACCCTGTAGTATTCGTAAAGTTCACACTCAAGGGCGGACAGCCACTAAAGGCAGAAGGCGTGTATCCTGCATTGGGATTCCCAAATATCTCAATTGTATCGACCTTCGTCACTGTCGCCGTACATCCACGATCGTCAAAGATCGTCATGGACACAGTATAGGTTCCAGGTGCCGCATAAGCATGTACAGGATTGGGAAGCGTAGAGGTCGCTCCATCTCCAAAGTCCCAACTCCAACTGATCACAGGTGAGATGCCATTGGAGACATCCGTAAACTGAATATCTGTCCCAGGACATACGGCATCCTGATCCATGACAAAGTCTGCATCGGGTGGGGTCAGCTTAATTAGATCTGGACGCACGATGGTATTCACACAGCCAAACTCATCGGTGATAGTCAAACTGACCGTGAAGGTTGTGTCCTGATTATATGTATGGTTGGGAAACGGCTGCGTTGCGGTCGTTCCGTCTCCGAAGTCCCATAAGCGGGAAATGATGTTTCCAGATGCCAGTGATTGATCGACGAAGAGGAAGGTCGCCGGCGCACAGCCAAGGCTATCATTGACTGTGAAGTCGGGAGAGGGGAGCGCGCGCACGTTGACAGGGTGGGTGACCGAGTCGATACAACCGTCGTTGTCTGTCACAATCAGCTGCACCTGATAAATCCCTGACTGTGTAAAGGTCGCACTTGGATTGACCAGCGTAGAGGTCTGTCCGTTCCCAAAGTCCCATTCGTAGCCCTGAATCAGTCCTGTATTGCCTGTAGAAGTATTGAAGAATGTCAAACTAAGCGGTACACAGGCAGCGGTATCTGATGGCGAAAAGTCCACGGAAGGAGGCGTATTCACCTCAATGATCTGCGTCTTGGTTTCTGTATTGCTACAACCTAGGACATTAACCACCGTCAGCGATACCGTATATAATCCAGGTGTGTTGTAGGTATGCTGAGGATTATTACCCGTACCCGTCGAACCATCTCCAAAGTCCCAAATCCAGGTGTCCAGCGTCGTATCAGGCGTAGAGATGTCTGTAAACTGCACCGTCAATCCTGGACATCCTTCATCTGGTGTATAAGTAAAATCTGCATCTGGGAAACTCAGTCTAATGTAAGCATTGCGTTGCAACGTATCAGAGCAACCATTGACGTCAAAGGCAATCAGCTGCACATCAAAGGCCCCTGTATCAGTGTAGGTATGGCTCGGACTCGTCAAAGCAGAAGAATCCCCATCGCCAAAGTGCCACAAAAAGGACTGAATGCCCGCATTGGTGGTCGTCTCGTTGGTAAAGGTCACATTAGCGGGTGGACAACCGACAGACTGGTCGACTGTGAAGTCAATGGTAGGCAAGCCCTGTGCATTGATCACAGCAGTTGTATCGTGTGTACACCCATTTCCGTCCGTCACGGTCAGCGTCACAGTGTACACCCCAGGTGTCTGATAGATATAATTAGGATTGACAGATCCCGTCGTTGTACCATTTCCAAAGTCCCACTGGCGACTGATGATGTTCACCCCACCAAAAGCTTGAGACATATCTCCGAAAGAGACTGCCAAGGGCACACACCCACCATTAGTCGAAGTGTTGAAGGCTGCTTGTGGAGGTGTATTGACAGTGATCAATGCAGTCTCTGTATCAGTACATCCTTGCGTATTGGTCACAGTCAAAGTCACCGTGTAAACACCTGGCGTTGTGAAAGTATGTGTAGGAAATTGCCCACTACCTGAACCACCGTCCCCAAAGTCCCAACTCCAGTCAATGATCGGGAAGTCAGGAATTGAGAAGTCGAAAAATGCCACTTCCGTTCCAGGGCAAACCACATCTTGATCCTGTGCAAATAAGGCTACAGGACGTGTGAGATTGATATAGTTCGGCTTGGAAATGGTATCCGTACATCCAAACTCATCAAATATGATCAAGGTCACGTCATAGGTTCCTGAGAAGAAATACGTGTGCGTGGGTGCTTGTAGCGTAGAGCTATCCCCGTCGCCAAAGTACCACTTCCATCCTGTGATGTTATAGGGAGAAACCGTCAGATCTGTGAAGGTAATGTCCTGTGAACATCCCAAGGTATCACTCGCGACGAAGTCTGCTACTGGAAGCGTCAAAGCCGTTACCTGTCTGGTCACTGAGTCTACACATCCATTGGCATCGGTCACCATTAAGGATACGTCATAGGTTCCTTCTAATGGATAGATACCTGTCGGGCTGGTCGAGGCAGAGGTATTGCCATTGCCTAGATCCCAGCTCCAGCTGATGATTGTTCCATCTCCTGCTGTAGACGCATCATTGAAGATCGTGATCAACGGCGTACACTCTTGTGAGTCTACAGGGATGAAGGCGGCTGTAGGTGGATTCAAGATATTGACAAAGGCCGTTTTTACCTCCGTATCCTCACAACCCAACACATTGGTCACTGTAAGCGTCACGGTATACTGTCCAGGCAAGGCGTAGATATGGCTTACGGTAGATCCTGTACCTGTCGTCCCATCTCCAAAGTCCCAAGCCCAATTATTCAGAGTGGTATCGGGTATAGAATTATCGGAGAATGTCATCGGTGTTCCAGGGCAACCACTAGGCATATCGACTGTAAAATCAGCCACGGGAAGAGAAAGGCGAATGTAGGCCTGCTTGGTAATCGAGTCCTGACATCCATTGACATCTTCGACCCAAAGCGACACATTGTAGATATTATTATTTGCGTAAACGTGCGTTGGGAATTGATCGGTAGAAGTAGTGCCATCACCGAAATTCCAGGCAAAGTTTGCTAAGCCATTGCTTCCACCCGAAGTATTGACAAAGACAACACTTTGAGGGGCGCAGCCTACCGTATCGGCGCTTTCGAAGTCCGCAAATGGCAAGCTATAGGATTCTACGTTTTGGGATACAGTATCCGAGCATCCATTTTGATCTGTTGCAATCAGTCTGACGGTATAAACGCCAGGAATAGGATAGTTGACAGATGGATTCAGCGTATTAGAAGTATCTCCATTTCCAAAATCCCATGCATAACCCGCAATCGGGAAGGTCGTGGCTGTAGACGTGTTAGTCAATGCAAGCGCAAAAGGGGCACAATCAGCAGATGATGAAAGCGTGAATGCGGCATTCGGCCCGCGTGACACCTGAATGAAGTTGATACGCTCGATCGTGTCGCGGCATCCTACCACATTTTCAATGATCAAACGCACCGTATAAGCTCCATCTGCTGTATAGGTATGCTGCACCGTGTCACCTATGGCGGTATTTCCATCTCCAAAATCCCAGAACCAATTCACCAAGGTGGTATCTCCCATACTGGCATCCATGAAGATGACCCTCTCTCCCTCACAAAGCTGTGTGCTCGAAGTCGTAAAGTCCGCTTGTGGCTCTCTCACTTGTATGTAGTCTGTACGTACCAGTGTATCACGACAGCCATTGACATCCTCCACCATCAGCGAGACATGATAACTACCCGTATCATTGTAGGTAAAGGTAGGAGAAGGGAGCGTGCTGCTGCTTCCACTTACCCCAAAGTCCCATACGTAGCTAGCAATAGAAGCAGGTCCTGTAGATGTGTTCGTAAATCCAACTGTATGCGGAGGACAACCCAAGACGTCATTGGTGAAGAAAGAAGCGGTCGGTCCATCAAACACAGCGATGCTCTCTGTTGCGGTAGATATGCAGCCATTGTCATCGGTCACCGTCAACCTAATGTTGTAGGTTCCTGAAGTAGGATAAGTAATGACAGGATTATTCAGAGTAGAAGAATCGCCATTACCCAAGTCCCATAAAATCCCCGTGACTGCCCCACTATTTCCTACAGAAGTATTGAGGAGATTCAGCGTAAAGGGAACACAGCCCGCTGTATCTGAGAGGGTAAACTGCGCCGTAGGAGGACTCAAGATTTCGACAAACTGTACCTTCGTGATAGACTCACTACATCCATAGACATTGGTCACCGTCAAAGTCACATCATAAAAGCCCGTCGCACTGTAGACATGCGTTGGATTCTGGCTTGTACTTGTATTTCCATCTCCAAAGTCCCATAGCCAACCTGTCAAGGGATGGTCTGGTACAGAATTATCCATGAAGGTAAGCGAAGTTCCAGGACAGGCAGAAGTAGTATCTACTGTAAAGTCAGGTGCAGGTAAGCTCAAGCGCACATAGTCCTGCCTTGTAAGGGTATCACGGCAACCGTTGATGTCTTCGATTTGAAGTGTGACATCGAAAGTATCGATGGTTGTGTACACATGGGTTGGGAACTGCTGGTTGGATGTATTCCCATCGCCAAAATTCCACAGATAGCTGCTGATCGGATAGCTCCCCGTCGAGGTGCTGACAAAGATACTCGTGGACGGTGCACAGCCCAGTGTATCTCCACTGGTAAAGTCTGCAAGAGGCAAACTAAAGGCTTCAACCGTACGTGAAACCGTATCGGTACATCCATTTTGGTCTGTGGCTACCAGCCGCACCGTGTAGACACCTGGTGTCGGATAGCTCGCATTGGGATTGGGCAAGTTAGATGTGTCTCCATTGCCAAAGTCCCAAGCATAGCTTGCGATTGGGAAGGTATTGACGATGGTGGTATTCGTAAATGACGTAGCAAAAGGCGCACAACCCGACACGTCCGAAGGAACAAACTGGGCCTCTGGCTTATCGGCTACTTGCACCAAGCTCGTTTTCACCATCGTATCACGGCAACCCACCACATTCTCGATGATCAACTGCACCGTGTAGTTTCCGTCACTGGCATATACATGCTGTACCGTACTGCCCGTACCTGTGGTTCCATCTCCAAAGTTCCAGAAGTAATTGAGGATGGTCGTATCGGGTATACTCGCATCGGTAAAGGTGACCTGCTGTCCCTCGCATAGCAGCAAGCTACTCGCCGTAAATTCTGCTACAGGCTCTGTTAATTTGATATAATCTGGTCGTACCAAGGTATCCGCACAGCCATTGAAGTCCGTCACGATGAGTTGGACAGTAAATAATCCACTATCCTGATAGGTATGGGTAGGATTGCTCTGCGTGCTCGTATTTCCATCTCCAAAATCCCATGTAAACGTGCTCATGGGCGCAGGTCCCGAAGATGTCTGACTGAAGGAAGCCGTCAACGGTACACATCCTTGCACATCATTGGTAAAGAATCCCGCTGTCGGTCGGTCAAACGCATTGATGGTTTTCTGTGTAGTGGTTACACAGCCCTCGGTATCTATCACCTCTAACACGATGTCATAGGCCCCTCCTGCGAGATAAGTCGCCGTGGTTGTATTGCTCACAGATGTGTCTCCATTGCCAAATGTCCACTGGAAACTGGCAATAGCGTTGCTGTTTCCGACAGAGGTATTGGTAACAGTGACAGGAAAAGGTACACAGCCTAGAGAATCCGAGATATTGAACTGTGCCGTAGGAGGCGTAAAGATCTCGATGAGGTTATTCCTTGTGAGGGTGTTGGTACATCCGTAGATGTTGGTTACAGTCAAACTCACATTGTAGAATCCAGGATTGGCATAAGTATGCGTCGGATTCTGATCGGTCGAGGTGTTGCCATCTCCAAAATCCCACAACCAATCCGTCAAGGGATGGTCAGGTACCGAAAGATCGGCAAACCGAATTTCTCCACCTGGACATGCTTGACGACGGTCCTGATCAAAATCTGCCACAGGTGACGTCAGTCGAATATAATCTGGCTTGGTCACGATATGGATACATCCATTCAAATCTGTCACCGTCAGACTTACCGTATAGACACCATTTGCTGTATAGGTGTGGCTAGGATTCTTGAAGGTCGAGCTATTACCATCTCCAAAATCCCACAACCAAGTAGTAATGATTGTCGGCCCTGTGGAAAGGTCTGCAAAGTCTATGGATTGTCCCGCACAACCAAGTGTATCAGCCGACATAAAATCTGCGACAGGAAGCTCGTAGCTTTCGACATTGAGTTGGGCCGAGTCCTGACAGCCATTGGCATCGGTCACTGTCAGTTGGACGGTATACGTGTTGGGATTGGGATAAACATGTGCAGGGTTTTGTTGTAATGAACCATTCCCATCACCAAAGTCCCACGTCCAGCTTTGCAGTGTCGTATCTCCCGTAGTCGAAAGATCCAGGAATCCCGTACTGAAAGGCGCACAATCGGCTGTATCTATAGCGGAGAATGCAGCTGTAGGCGGATTCAAAACCGTGATACTTCCACTCACCGTATCCGAATCGGTACAGCCATATATATTGGTGACAGTCAAAATCACCGAATAATTTCCAGGTATAGCATAGGAGTAGGTGGGATTTTGTAAAGCGGAGGAATTGCCATCTCCAAAGTCCCAGTCCCATGAAACCAGCGGATGATCAGGGATAGATTGATCCATAAAAGTCACGCCTACAGGAATCCCTGGACATACTTCTGCTTGATCAAAGGAGAATTGCGCTACAGGATGAGAAAGTCGGATATAGTTGACTTTTGTAATCACATCCTCACATCCATTGACATCCCGCACCAAAAGCGAAACCGTATAGTCTCCATCCCCTGCATAAGTTTTTGTAGGGTTCAGCACATTCTCCACAAAAGTCCCATCTCCAAAGTCCCAACGTCTGTAAGCAATAGGAGCAGCAAACGTACTATTCTCTGTAAATGTGATGACGGCAGGGCTACAACCCAAGGTATCCGCTGTGAAGAAGTCGGCTGTAGGTAACTCATAAGCTTGCACCGTCGTGCTATCTGTCGTCAAACAGCCATTTTCATCCGTCACGGTCAGACGGACGGTGTATATTCCAGGTGTCGTCCATACGTAAGAAGGATTCTGCTGAAGCGAACTGTCCCCTGTCCCAAAGTCCCACAACCATGCTTGAAGGGCCGTATCACCAGGTACCGAAGTATCTGTGAAGGAAATACCCAAAGGTGTACAATCCAGCGTATCCGACATCATGAAGGAAGCTGTGGCAGGGGTAAGGACAGATATGATGTTGGCAAAAGTCGTATCGTCTGTACAACCCAGCAAGTCTGTCACCTCAAGCGTCACATTGTACACACCTGGTGTGGCATACGTATAGAGCGGATTCTGGTCTGTACTGTTATCGCCTGTTCCGAAACTCCAACTCCAAGACGTGAGGGTGGTATCGTGTACCGTTCCGTCCGTAAATTGTACCCCAATGGGTTCGTTGGGACATACCTCCGCGCGGTCCAGCGTGAAGTTGGCAAAAGGCTGGGAGAGGCGAATAAAGTCATTGTGTATGACCGAATCCTTACACCCGTTTTGGTCTGTCACGACCAGCTTTACAGTGTAATCTCCGTTGTCAGTGTAGGTGTGAGAAGGAGAAGGCGCATTCGAAGTATTTCCATCACCAAAATCCCACTCCCAGGCTACCTTGACATAAGGAGAAGTCGTCAAATCTGAGAAATTGACAGTCAAGGGACTACAGCCTCGGCGAATATCTGCTGTGAAAGCAACATCAGGCACTTCAAACACTTCCACCGATTGAGTCACTGTATCTACACAACCATTGGCATCCGTCACTAGCAGACGCACATCGTATACTCCTGGTGAAGTAAAAGTATAGACTGGATTCTGCTGAGCAGAACCATTGCCATCTCCAAATGTCCAGAGGTGAGAAACGATACCTACAGATCCACTCGATGAACCATCGGTAAAGTTGACAGTCAAAGGATTACACCCATTAGATGGCACATAAGTATAAGCCGCTGAGGGTCCTGTGTATACATTGACCAAGGCCGTTTTGACGATTGTATCACGACAGTTGATGCCGTCACTGACGATCAAGGTTACGGTGTATGTTCCTGGATTGGCATAAGCATGTGAGGGATTCTGCGCATTCGAAATACTTCCATCTCCAAAGTCCCAATCCCAGGTCACCATGGCAAAAGGTCCTGTACTGATATCTGTAAATGAAATCACCTCCCCAGGACAAGCTAAGACAGCCGAAACATTAAAATCGGCATCTGGATGATCCAAATTGATGTAATTGGGACGTGTCAAGGAGTCCACACAACCATTGATATCTGTCGCTACGAGCTTGATGTCATAGCTGCCGTCATTGAAATAGGTATGCACAGGATTTTGTCCTGTTCCCGTCGTCCCGTCGCCGAAGTCCCACAACCAAGTCACAGGCGCAAAGCTTCCCGTCGTCATATCTGTAAATCCAATACTGGTTACGGCACATCCTACGGTATCTCCTGCGACGAAGTCGACCACAGGATTGGGAAAGATTCGGATGGTTCGTGTGGTGCTATTGCTACAGCCATTGGCGTCGGTTACGGTCAAACTAGCCGTATACGTTCCGTCCGAGGTGTAAAGGAAACTCGTCGTAGGCGTAGTTGTACCTGTTCCTGTGCCAAAGTCCCATTGATAGGAGACAAGGGCTGCCCCACTTGGACTAGGTGTACTGGTGCTCGTAAAGATGATATTCTCAGGTACACAAGCCTGAGAGTCCGAAACCGTAAAGCTCGGAATCGGTAAATCATAGGTAATGACATGCTGTGGATCTATGGCCGTATCGGTACAACCAAAGATATTGGTCACAACTAAGCGTACATCAAACGTATCGGAAGTTGTGTAGGTATGCGTGGGGTTCGCCAAATTGGACGTCACGCCATCGCCAAAGTCCCAAGCGTAGCTGATGGTCGTATCTCCTAAAGAGAGGTTGTTGAAGTTGACCGTTTGGGGTGGACAAGTGATGCCCGCATTGGAGCTGAAAGCCGCATTGGGACGCCCGAGCTGAATGTAATTGTTGCGTGTCAAGGTACGGCGACATCCATTGGTATCTGTCACCGTCAATGTAACGGTGTAATTTCCATCGTTGGCATAGATATGTGTAGGATTCTGTTGGGTAGAAGTCAATCCATCTCCAAAATCCCATTCCCAGTCCGTGGCAGGAAAAGAACCCGTCGTCAAATCGGTAAAAGCCACTGGAAGCGGGGCACAGCCATATCGAAAGGCACTGAAATCTACATTAGGTAGCGGATTCACGGTAATGTTGCGCGTGGAGGAGCCTGTACAGCCTCGATTATCTGTCACCGTCAAGGTAGCTGCGTATATTCCATCATTGATGTAGGTGTGTGGGGGAATGATCTGGCCATTGTCCCCTACTCCATCTCCAAAATCCCAAGCCCAATCTACAATTGGAAAATAACCAGAGGAAGATTCTAAAAACGCTACACTGGCAGGTTCACAAGCTGCGGTAGGTGCCGCGGTGAAAGCGGCTGTAGGAGGAGCCGTTACACGAATCGTGATGGGACTCGCCGCTGTGTCTTCACAACCATCCACCGTCGTCGCCACCAACTGGACTACGTACATTCCTGTATCCAGATACGTATGCGAAGGATTCGTCAAATTGGAACTGTCTCCGTCTCCAAATATCCACGTGAAGTCTACAATTGCGCGCTCCGATGTCGTCGTATTGGTAAAGGTCAAAGATTCGCCCAAACAGATCTCCGTCACTGTCACTGTGTAGGCAGGTACGGGCAAGGGATAAATCTCTACTGGATTGGGGCTGGTGACTGACACGATACAACCCGAAGCATCTTCGATCAGCATGGTAGGATTGATCGTGGTATCGTTGAAGTAAGTGTGGTTAATGGTCGTACCTGTTCCACCTGTACCATCGCCAAAGTCCCAATCATAGGTATAAGAAGGATCGGGACTATTGACACTGAAGGTGACGTTCAAAGGATTACATCCTGCCACAGGGTTGAACCCAAAGGTCCCTGTAGGACCACTGATCTGGACGAGATCCGTCATCTCCATCGTGTCGCGACAGCCATCATTGGACTCGACGATCAGTCGGACCGTAAAATCCCCTGCTGTTGCATAGATCTTGGAAGGATTTGCCAGCGTAGACGTACTTCCATCTCCAAACTCCCAATACCAACTCACCACATCTGCACTCGAGATATCTGTAAAGTTTACTGTGAGCGGAGGACAAGTTGCCGAAGTTGTATCCGCGACAAAGTTGGCTGTCGGATTGGCGATCGAAATGAAGCTCGACTTGACACGGGCATCGCTACAGCCATTCGCGTCTGTCACCGTGAGTGTGATGTTGTAGTTTCCATTACCAGGGAATAAGTGGATAGGATTGGGGGCAGAAGAACTGGTCCCGTCTCCGAAATCCCAATTGTAACTCAATCCCTGTCCGATCGATTGATTGATGAAGGAAATCAAGGAGCCTGGACAACCTGTAGAATCTGTCGTGGTGAACTCCGCCGTCGGGAAAGTAGGTTGAATATAGCTGGTACGTGTGATGCTGTCGATGCAGCCTTCCGAATCCAGTACGCGCAGCGTGATGTCATAATCTCCTGGAGTGTTGAACGTATAAGTAGGATTAGGGCCTGCGCCTACGCCTCCATCTCCGAAGTCCCACTGCCAGTTGACCAAGGAGGTCCCAGAGTCCGCGACCGAGAGGTCCGTAAATGTCACGCCCAGCGGCGCACAACCTGTCAGCGTTCCCGCGCTGAAGTTCGCGTCAGGACCGATGACGTCGATGTAATTGGTACGCACAAGTGTATCGGCACAGTTTCCATCCGATGCAATCAACGTAACGGTAAATTCTCCCGATGCAGCATAAGTATGGGTGGGATTGGCCGCCGTAGAGGTATTCCCATCTCCAAAATCCCAGAAGAAGGCTGTCGCATTGGAAGAGGTCTCTGTGAAGTTCACCTCCAAAGGTCCACATCCAAAGTCTACATCCGAGGTAAAGTTGGCGGTTGGGTTGGTGATCGAAATATTGGCTTGCTCATTGTCTACACAACCTGTAGTCGTACTACTGACGGTAAGCGTGATGGTAAAATCTCCCGTGCCTGTATAGGTATGCGTAGGATTTTGGGCAGTCGATGTATTGCCATCTCCAAAATCCCAGATATAAGTATCTGCTACACTCGACTCATCTAGGAAAGCCACCGTCAAAGGAGGATTACAGCCTACAGTCGGTGTGAAACTGAAGTCTGCCACAGGCCCATTGATTCGGATGAAATCCAACTTGGTCAGGGTGTCACGGCACCCAAGATTAGACACAACCAATGTGATATTAAACGAACCTGTGTCATTGTAGGTATATGCAGGATTCTGCTGGGCAGATCCTAGTGGATCGTCGCCAAAGTTCCACTCCCACTCTGTGGCTCCACCCGTCGTCAAATCTTGAAACTGGATCACATCTCCCACACAGGCTACCAAAGGGTTGGCATCGAACTCCGCCGTAGGAAGGGTACCTGCCTCGATAAACTGAAAGGTCTCCACATTGGTACATCCACTCGCTGTGATCGTGGTCAGAGTGACGGTGTACTGACCAGGCGCCGTGTAGACGTGGGTAGGATTTTGCTGGGCAGAACCCGTTCCGTCCCCAAAGTTCCACGACCAAGTGACGATGGGATCGGTAGGCGAGGTACTCAAATCTGTAAACTCGACACTCAAAGGAATACATCCCTCGACTCGACTCATGGCAAACTCCGCATCGGGCTGCCCCAAAAAGATATAGTTAGGTACGGTCTCTGTCGCCTGGCAACCATCAGCCGAGGTGACTGTCAGCGATACATCGTACAATCCAGGTGTCAGATAGACGGTGGTGGGACTTTGCGAAAGCGAGAAACTGCCATTCCCAAAGTCCCATTCCCAAGCAATATTCGTCCCTGTACTGTTGTCAGTAAAGTTGACAAACATGGGACTGTTGCAACTGATGTTCTGATCAGCTGTAAATCCTGGGGCGGGCGTCACATTGACGGTGATATATCCCGATTTTCCTTCGATGTCGCTACAACCTGCCGAGTTGATCGCTTCTAGCGAAACAGAATACGTACCTGGTGTAGCATATGTATGAAAAGGATTGGTCTGTGTAGACGTATTGCCATCTCCAAAATTCCACAAATAGGAATCGGCTCCGATGGATTCATTGATGAACTGTATGCTTTGTCCTGTACAAATGGTAGTATCTAAAGCAGAAAATTCAGCCGTGGGCTGGTTGATCAGGACAAAGTTGGTTTGTGTCACAGTCTCTTGACATCCACTTCCGTCTATGATGGTCAGACTCACATCGTAGTCCCCATTGGCGAGATAGATATGTGTGGGATCTTCTGCATTCGATGTGTTGCCGTCTCCAAAATCCCATAAATAGGAATAGGTCCCTGCTGGGGTGACGGTTGAATTGAAGGTTACAGTTAGTGGAGCGGCACAACCTGTCTGAGGTGTGGCAGTAAATGAGATATTGGCCACATCTGATACGGTCACGAGATCATTGTAGATCCTGGTATCTTGACAGCCATTGGAGTCTACCACAACCAAAGTCGCCGTGAAAGTTCCTGCTGCAGTATAAATATGGTTGGGATTAGCTCCTGCCCCCAAGTTTCCATCTCCAAAGTCCCAGGTGTAAGATTGGATACCCACATCTCCTAGGGTGACATTTTCGGAAAAATTTACGCTCAGTGGGGCACAGCCGCTACTGGTATCTACGGCAAAGTCTGCCGCAGGATCGTTGAAAACTGTGATATACCCCGTCTCGGTACGTGTACTGAGAAAGCCTCCTACTGTATCTCTGACTGTCAAGGAGACTGTATAAGTTCCTGGCACCGAATAGACCGCGATCACATCGTCAAATGTGGAGGTATTCCCGTTGCCAAAATCCCAAAACCACTCATTGACATTCCCAGTGGAGAGATCTGTGAACCTCACCGTGAGGGGACTACAGCCAGATGTGACATCTGCTGTGAAGTTGGCATTGACTTGAGCCTGAGCATATGTACCCATCAAACTCGCCAGCACCCATACGATTCCCAGTTTAGAGCCCCAAGCTCCCAAACTTCGTTGTAAAATTTTTCGCATAAATTTCACCCGCCTATTAAGCAAATTTTACTGCCCACTCAGTTCATTTAACGGAATAGACACCAAATAACATTTCCAAAAATATGAACTAACTGTTTATGAAACAGGTCAGATGTAAGTAGGGGCAGGCTAGTGTCAAGGTGTCATCGCTTGCTTATGTAATATTCGGGGAGAAGTCGTAGGGAGAATGTCGGAAGAGGTCAAGAGATTGGAAGCGAAGAGGGGCGATGTAACAAAGCGAGAGAAAATTTCACGAGGAAAGATAGGAGCAGAAGAAAGGTTTATTCATATTCAGAATGAAAATCAAAACGGGTCTTAGTTGACTGAAGATGACATTTACTACGGTTTTTCGGCATAATCAAACCATCCACCCACAGATTATTTCCATTGGAATAAAGAGACTCTTGTTCGCATTCTGCAATCCTTACTTTTATTTCGAAAAAAATTCAGACAACATTACGTATCAAATTCTATACTTTTGTCGCTTAATTAAGGACGGACTTCAATGCAAAATCAAAACCATTACGTGATCATCATGGCAGGCGGCATCGGCAGTCGCTTCTGGCCCATGAGCCGAGCCGCATTCCCCAAGCAATTCCATGATATCCTTGGTACTGGCAAGACCTTGATCCAGGATACTTTCGATCGCTTTGCCAGCTTTGTTCCCGCTGAAAATATCTATGTAGTGACCAATGAGCGCTACTTTGATCTGGTCAAAGAGCAAATTCCCGCTATGTCTGACGATCAGATCCTCTTAGAGCCTGTAGGACGAAATACAGCTCCCTGCGTCGCTTATGCTGCTTACAAGATCCATAAGATCAATCCTAACGCGACCTTCGTGGTCGCCCCCTCTGACCACCTGATCCAAAAAGAAGAAGTCTTCAAGCAGAAAATCCTCCTGGGATTAGAGGCCTGCGAAAAGGAAGACATCATCATGACATTGGGCATCACGCCCTCTCGCCCCGATACGGGCTATGGATACATCCAGTTCATCGAGGATGAAAAAGATAATGGATACTACCAAGTCAAAACATTTACAGAGAAGCCCAACCTAGAAGTAGCCAAAGGATTTGTAGAAAGCGGAGACTACGTCTGGAATGCAGGGATTTTCCTCTTTTCAGCCAAGACGATCACTACTGCATTTACCAACTATCTGCCCGACATGGCCGAACAGTTTAGCGGAATTGTGGATGCTTACTACACTGAAGGCGAAAGAGCCGCTATCGCAGAGACTTATGCTGTCTGCAAAAACGAGTCGATGGACTACGGCATCATGGAGAAGGCAGACAAGGACAACATTGTCTATGTGATTCCAGCAGATTTTGGCTGGAGCGACTTGGGGACTTGGGGTTCTGTACACGCCAATAGCCAAAGAGACGCACACGAAAATGCCCTACAAGGCAATGTGATCATGTATGAGGGAGGCAATAACATGATCAAAACAGACAAGGAGGGAAAAATGATTGTGGTCAAAGGCATGGAGGACTTCATCGTCGTCGACACTGAGAATGCCCTGCTTATCTGTAAAAAAGATGATGAGCAGTTTATCAAGCGAATCGTGACGGACCTGAAGAGTAGTCACGGAGAGCCTTATGTGTAGGGACCGCTTCGCTACGAGAGGAGAGACCGTCCCAAGTGGGACTACGGGATGAGATATAATGTGCGTGTAGACGCGCTTAACTAAGCCCAGCTACGGATATGTAGTTGGGCTTCTTGGTGTGAGAAGCATCCAATGCCCTATGATTTCGAATTGCTTATGTATGGAAAATTCTCTCTCCTGCTAAGTGCAGAACTGTCCCCTTCAGTTTGTACACGAGGCTAGATATATACTCAAGAAAAGGCAGTGTTCTACGTCTTTATTTTGTGTAGGTACTTAAGTAAGTGGACAGATAAAAAAGCGTTATGTATACTATAGCGTAG